>JAGCDO010000012.1 GCA_017651265.1 Prevotella sp.
ACTACTCGTGAGCAGTGCATCATCAACACTTGGTATGGTGGTGAGATGAAGAAGGGTATGTTCTCAATGCAGAACTACTATCTGCCCCTGCAGGGTATCGCTTCTATGCACTGCTCTGCCAACACCGATATGGAGGGTAAGAACACCGCTATCTTCTTCGGTCTGTCTGGTACAGGTAAGACAACCCTTTCTACTGATCCCAAGCGTCTGCTGATCGGTGACGACGAGCACGGATGGGACGACGAGGGCGTATTCAACCTCGAGGGTGGCTGCTATGCTAAGGTAATCAACCTTGACAAGGAGAGCGAGCCCGATATCTACAACGCAATCCGTCGCAACGCTCTGCTCGAGAACGTTACAGTAGCTGAGGATGGTAAGATCGACTTCGCAGATAAGAGCGTAACCGAGAATACCCGTGTATCTTATCCTATCGACCACATCGAGAAGATTGCCCAGAAGGTAAATGGTAAGAGTGCAGGTCCTGACGCTAAGAATGTGATCTTCCTGAGTGCTGATGCATTCGGTGTACTGCCTCCGGTATCTATCCTGACTCCTGAGCAGACCAAGTACTACTTCCTCTCTGGCTTCACAGCTAAGTTGGCTGGTACAGAGCGTGGTATCACAGAGCCCACTCCTACCTTCAGCGCTTGCTTCGGTCAGGCATTCCTCGAGCTGCATCCTACAAAGTATGCTGAGGAGCTCGTAAAGAAGATGGAGAAGAGCGGTGCTAAGGCATATCTCGTAAACACTGGTTGGAACGGAACAGGCAAGCGTATCTCTATCAAGGATACTCGTGGTATCATCGATGCTATCCTGGGTGGTGCTATCCTGAAGGCTCCTACCAAGAAGATTCCTTACTTCGACTTCGAGGTTCCCACAGAGTTGGAAGGTGTTGACACCAACATCCTCGATCCTCGCGACACTTATGCAGATGCTGCTGAGTGGAACAAGAAGGCAGAGGATCTGGCTGGCCGCTTCATCAAGAACTTCAAGAAGTACGAGGGCAACGAGGCCGGTAAGGCACTTGTCGCTGCAGGTCCGAAATTGTAATCTCAGACAAAGACTGGAAGTATAAACTTCCATCCATTCATAACTCCATCACTTTCGTGGTGGAGTTTTTTTTTGTTTCTTCCTTTCTCTACGAAATAGCTAAACACATTCTTAATATATACGAAACAGATGAGTTAGAGAAAGATCCAACCTGTGCAAAAATTGCACAAGTTCGTCGAGAAGGGAACCGTAAGGTAAAGCGTAACATTGTCTATTATAATCTTGATGTAATCATCTCTGTTGGTTACAGAGTAAACTCTAAGCGATATCAGCAACCATCTACACCAAACAGACTGCTCAGCAGTTCCAACTTGATGTGCAACGGCATAACCAGCAATACCCTCCCATAACGATTCACCCCTGTCAGCACAACCACGATAGGTTCCTGATTATCGATGATGTGGTATATCTGTTTGGTGCCAGTCTGAAGGATGCAGGGAAGAAACTCTTTGCCTATATCCAGATGCAGGAAACATCAGCGGCTGACGTATTGAATTGGATAAGATAGGTGAGCCACTACTAACTTGTCAGATCTGCATGACTTTTATTCGTCTGTGTGAGAATCATAGTTACTTGAAAATGGCTATGGTGAGGAATTTTACACCTATGTGAACTTTTGTGAACTTTTTCCCCGCGTATTATTTGGAACTTTCATTTGTGTTATCTATATTTGCAAACAAATAAGCTTATTAAGAAAGATAAAGATGAAGAAGAATCTGTTTTTATTGGTTGCCTCTTTTGTAAATATGATTTGTCTTGCTCAAACAAATACCCTCCCTCTTGTTGTCGAAGGCAGGACATGGAATCTTGTGAGTCTCATTCCAACGGAATCTCCTGAGTCAGAATCCACTCCCGGCTATTATAAAGACATCAAAGGGCGCTGGGGAAGAGATGTTTTCGGTGGCAGCACTTATACTATACAGGGTGACACCATTATGGATGGAATAGTCTATAAGAAACTTTTATCTACCAACGGTGATTTTTGTTGTGGACTTCGTGAAGAAAAGGGACGTATATATAAACGTGCTTGGGCATGGGATCCCACGGGGCCTGAGGTTCTGTTTTTTGATTTCAACCTGCAATCTGGTGATATTATCAAAGATCCTGTAGATGAGTTATTCCTATTGCAGGTGAAGCAGGTGAAGAATGTTATGATTGGTGGAAAGAGTCGCAGATGTCTGGAAATGTGGTATTATGAAGAAGGGGTGGAGATTACTGAAGGCTTGGCAGACTATTGGATTGAGGGCATCGGTTGTATGGATGGCCCAGTAGGTTCCACATGGAGTTTTGCTATTGGTCCTCAGTGTTTGTTACTTTCGTGTTATGACGGCGATGAATGCATCTTCAACATAGAAGACTTCCTTGCTTCTTTCCCCACAGGCATGAATTCCATCGTTGCTGACTATCCCAATATCAATTCAGATAAGCCTTTTTACGACCTCAGCGGTCGAAGAATCCAAGGCACACCGAAGAAGGGAGTGTATATACAAAATGGGAAGAAGGTAGTGGTAAGATAAGGCCACCTTTTCCCCTCCATGAGGAGGGGGGAAGAGGAATAAGCGTTGAATTAGCAATTATTAACTGTTTCAGAAGCAAGGTTTCGCAATCGTTGCATTTATGAAGAAAAGAAACTAAATATCGATGATCATGAAAAGGTATATGTCTATATTGTGTACCATCGCCCTTTTCTCTGCAATAAGCATCAATGCTATTGCAGAAGACAACACCCGTATTCCCATGCTGGAGCAGGGGAAAGCATGGACCTATATCCTTCACCACTTTGACTATGATGGTGAACGCTACAAAGAGACGACTACTGCCGTGTTTTATCAGCTGGAGGGCGATACAGTAATAAACGGACGGCAGTATATGAAGATGTACCGTCGCATCAATAAGATAAATAGTAAAAGTTACTATGGGGCCTTCCGTGAAGATGAGGAGGGAAGGGTGTGGCAATATGACTATTGGGGTGACCAGAAAGACTTCATGATCTGCGACATCACCTGTGAGGATTATCCAAACTATATCTTTGACCCAGATAAGGAGACCAAGACGGTTTCAGATATCTTGTATGTTAAGGGAAAGAAGTTCCATCGATATATGCGGGGTGAGTTCATCGGTGTTGAAGGTGTCGGTTTTGAATGGAAGGGACTGATATACCACCTTGAAGATGACCTTCCTACCTGTGTGTGCGACTATGAGGTGTTCGAGAAAGTAGTTGCGAAAGGTTTCCAGTTCTTTAATAGTGACTTCTTTGGACCTCATTCTATCGAGTTGACACAGGATGAGAAGCAGCTGGTGGAACAAAACAACGATTTTGCCTTTAACCTCTTTCGCAAAACACGTACGGGGGCGAGTCAGATTATCTCACCACTGAGCATCACATACTCCTTGGGAATGCTGAACAATGGAGCTGCCGGACAGACGCAACAGGAGATATTACAGGTGCTGGGCTTCAAGGATGTTGCCGCGCTGAACGAGTTCTGTTTGAAAATGCAGAACGAATTCCTTACGTCTCGTCTTGTTGACGGCACCAAGGCACTTCTTTCCAACACCATCTTTGTTAACCAAGGACTGGGTTGGCAGTTGCAGGACGGATTCATCAATAAGGCCAAGGACTACTATTTCGCACTGCCAGAGAACCGCGATTTCAACGATGGCAGGACGCTCGGCGCGATAAACCAATGGGCCAGTGACCACACAGACGGGATGATCCAGGAGGTGCTCAACGAAAGCGATTTCGACCCATCGGCCGTGAGCTACCTGCTCAATGCCCTTTACTTCAAAGGTTTATGGAGTAATCCTTTTGATGCAGAAATGACTCAAGAGGAAATCTTTGAAGGAGGGAATACCGTGCTGATGATGCAGGATACATGGTTTGATCTCAAGTATGCTGAGAATGAACTCTATCAGATGGTGTGGCTACCCTATGGAAACAAGACTTACCAAATGGAAATCATCCTGCCCCGCAAAGGGAAAACGCTCGATGAAGTGGTGGAATATTTGAACGGCACGAACTGGCAATTGGAAGGTCAACCAACCATGGTGAGTGTGAAACTGCCTCGATTTGAGACCAGTACAGAAATCGACCTGAGAGACATTATGTCGACTCTGGGTATGCCTTCTGTCTTCAGTTGTGAAGATGCCGACCTCTCCAACCTCTGTATGGATAACAATGGAGAGAATTTATTCATTAGTAATATGAAGCAGGTAGCAAAAATCAAGCTCAACGAACAGGGAACTATAGCTGCTGCCGTCACTATCGATTTGATTACAGGTTCGGATGGAAGTAAACCCGTCGAGTTCTATGCTAACCATCCCTTCCTTTATGTCATCAGTGAGAGATCAACAGGTATCATCCTTTTCATCGGTCAGTATATGGGTGAAACAACGACAAAGATCATCACTCCCAGTAAGACAAATAATGATGACCATACAATCTACAATCTTGCCGGTCAGCGACTCAATCGCTTGCAAAAGGGATTGAATATCGTCAATGGTCGAAAGGTGTTTGTGAAGTGATGTAATAAAAAGACAGATATGAAACGTACATTATTATTTCTCGTATGTATTCTTGCATCAATGGCGATGCAAGCACAAGAGTATTTCCCCGAGGGAACCAAGTGGACGGAGATCAGGCTTGATACCCTGAAGTATGACAGCTGGTATTCAAAGGTGGACGATGAATGGGTGCCGAATTTTGAAACCATTGAGTACTATGTGAAGGGAGAATATATTGATGAGTATAATGATAAATTCCGATGTGTATATTCCAACGGTCCTGAATGGACTGACTCTCTTGCGTTAATGCTGCAAGAAGAAGGGGATGCAGAATACGTTAAACCAAAATGCATCATGGTATCAGTGTTTCTTCACGACTATTACGGATCTGGTCCGTTATGGCCAGCAGAAGCATACCAGTTTGACTGGAGCGTTGGAAAAGGGCTTTATTATACTGATATAAGTATGTCAAATACGACAAGCTCCATACGTGGTCATGCCTACTATGGCATCATAGACGAAATAAAGGAAGGAAACTTCGGAGGTGTAAGACCGTTGAAATATGTAGATTTGGACGGGATAGCCCCTGCCAATGACCCACATAGTAATATAAAGAATGGTAATACTAAAGGTGGTCGCATTATTCAAGGAATCGGCATAACGGAATGGAATGACGGGGAATGCCTGTTCGGACCGCCAGACCCGTATGGTGCTTTAGATGGGGAATATCATGGACGTCACTATCGTTCCATGCTCGTTCATTTCGAGCGCAACGGAGAGGTGTTGTATGATGTATGGCCGGAGAAAGAGGTAACCAACGGAATAAAACCCGTAACCAGTGTAAATGCACCAACCGCCAATACTATCTACGACCTCAGCGGTCGAAAAGTACAGGGCACGCCAAAGAAGGGAGTGTATATACAAGGGGGAAAGAAGGTCGTGATTAAGTGAGAGCAGAGTCGAGCTAACTCATACTCTGCCGAAAGTTTGGAGCAGCGAGGGCCGAAGATGCTAGTATCAATTTGGCCGAGTCGTGACAAACGAAGACATAGTCAACGTGAACGAGCTCGAACGAAGTTCAAGGTCGTGATTAAGTGAGAGAAGGCAAATATTCCTCTGATTGTGAAACCATCCATCATGCCATGGCAGGCAAATGGGTGGTTTCGTTTTCTATCCTTCCTCTTCCTGAATGAAGCCTATGCGGCGCCGAGGTTTTACGTCGGCAGGCTTTGCCTGTAGTTCAGCCAGAGCCGTACTGATGGCATCCAGCTGGGCGCGAGTGCTTTCGTTGATATCATTCTGATCATGTAGAATGTCGTTCATTTCGAGTTTCAACTCTTCAAAATCTTTGCGCAGTTGTATGATATCAGATGTCACATCTGGTCTTGGTATGTTTGCAGCCATTCGCCGTATGGCTACAAAAGCA
>JAGCDO010000013.1 GCA_017651265.1 Prevotella sp.
ATTATATATTAATATAAAATATTATTACTTATTATCTATAATCTAATTATTCTTTCTGATGTTCCTTCCTCCATATCGAACCTCCTTAATGTCACAAAATCACAAGTCACAAAGTACAACTTTCTCTAAAATGCATCTTTCCTGATCAGGTTGACAGTTTTTTCTAGGCGTTCGAACTGTTCGTTCGTTTGTTTGTTTGTTTGCTCCAATGAGCCCTCGCCCCCAACTCCAACACCCTCATAAGTGTTGCCTTTCGTTCCTCTCTCAGCTCCCCACGCCCTAAGTGCTGCCTTTCGTTCCTCTCTCAGCTCCCCACGCCTAAGTGCTGCCTTTCATTCCTCTCTCGGCTCCCAACGCCCTAAGTGCTGCCTTTCGTTCCTCTCTCGGCTCCCCACCCCTTAAGGGGCGGGGTCCCTGGCAAGGGGGGCGGGGTAAACAAACAAAGCAGCCCACGCTCTCCAAACTATGGCACTTTACGCCAAAAACTATGGCAGTTTCTTGTAGAAAGTGCCTCAAACGCTGATAGCGGGAACGCCATTCTCTGATAGCGGGAACGTCAAACGCTGGGAGCGTTTACGGCGTTCAGTGTTTTTTAACAGTTAAATCCTTGTTATTAAAGGATTTTCACACTGTGCAGCCCCTCAAATTTGGTGATGTGAAAAATATTTCGTAACTTTGTGCCGAATATAGATGAAAAACACCCTTTTTCTATCCGTTAACTTCTTTTAAGGGGGGGTGACAACTTTTAACGATATTATTTGTACCTTTGCCACCAGAACAAGTTTTGTATTACTAACCCCTAAAAACTAGAACAAGATGATGAAAAGATACTTAACCATGTTGATAGCGCTCGTGGCGATAGCCATGGGGGCGAAGGCTGCCACTGATTATGGCTTTAAGATAGGTGGTGCAGCCATCAATTCCGATAATTACGAGTCGGTGAGTCAGGGACAAGCTTGGTACTATGTACCTGCTGAGAACGTGCTATATCTGACAGATGGAACAATATACGGTTTCAATAATGGCAAAGTCATCGAGATTAATAGTGATAAAAACCCATCCTTGAAGATTTGTGTTCAAGGCGATTGTACACTAAAAGGTATTGTGAACCAAGCTATTAATTTCATTGGCGAGGGGCATCATGAGATCTATGGGAGTGGTATATTGCGCATAAACCCTGATAAGACTGGAGCTGCAGGCATCAATTCTGAAGGAAATACCTATCTTACCATCAAAGATGTCACTATAGATATAAGAGTTTGGTCTGGATTTGCCATTGACTCTCGTTCTGGTTTTAAGGAAATCACCATCGACAATAGTGAGATATCGATGCAAACAGGTGATGGTTATGCATGGATAAACCAAAATACAACAGTCAAGTTGCGGAGATGCTATGTGGAGGGTGGTAAATTCGATTACAGTTCACGAGGAGGCATTGTGAATGATGATGGAACTTGGACTCATGATTCTACCATCAAACGCTCACTCTGGGATTTCAACCTTACTGTCAATGAACCTGTGGCAGGTGGCACGGTTTCAAACTCCTGTCAATTTAACGGCACTGGTTGTGAAGTTGAGGAAGTCAAGTGGAATAAGCTTTTAGAAGGAGGATATTTTACAACAGAGAATGAGGGCAGTGTATTTCAGATGGGATCTACTTATGAGGTAATTATACGCATACTTGCGAATGATGGAGAACGGATTGCAAGCCGTGAAGATTGCGTAGCTACAATCAATGGCAAACCTGCCGAAATATATAATTCTTCAGATAACTATATCGTTTTGTACTACACCTTCCCCCAGATTCCTGATCCCTTCTACGATCTGTGGGTTAGTGACCAGCCGGTGAAGGAGAGTAACAGGAATGCCTTACCGACCACTTCGGGAACATGCAGCTATGATCCAGTCACGAAGACGCTGACACTGAATAGTGCTCAGATCACAAACACTGATTATAATATTGAAGGCACAGTTTCTGGTTTCGGCATCTACAGTAACATCGACGGTTTGACGATCAATGTGGTGGGCAATAACTATATCAACTCAACACATTGGGTAGGGCTGTTTAGTATGAGAAATCTGACCATAACTGGAACCGGTAAACTGTTCATCGAGGCAAATAACGGTGGTACTGGCCTTGCGATGGGTAGCTATGGCTACAAACTGAACATTACGGGTGGAGTGAAGGTGGATGCTTATGGTGGGTATGGAGTAACCGGTGGTATCCATACAGTGAATGTCGGAGGTGAGGAATTGACAGAGTCTTACGTCACCACGTTGTCAGTAAGCAGTCCGGATGCAGAGTTGCGTGCCTATGGTACTCAACAATGCGTGAAAGACATTCCTTTCCTTGGTGAGGGCATGGAGTTTATTTGTGAGAATAACCCCAATGTTAAGCTATATCATAAGAACAGGTCAATCTGTTATTATGAGCGTAGCAGATACTTCCCCTATAGCAATGACTGGATCAAAATGACGAATCCCAACGGAGGAATCTCCACGGGCCTTGAGGCAATTGACAATGGGGAATTGACAATTGATAGTTCATTACCGCTGTACAACCTGCAAGGCCAGCGGGTAAGTTATCCCGTAAAAGGACAGATCTACATACAGAACGGACGGAAAGTCATATTCTGATTCAACCCCGCCCCCCTTGCCAGGAACCCCGCCCCTTAAGGGGTGGGGAGCCGAGAGAGCGAGCGGGAGTACTTCCGTAAGATTGGGGAGTTGAGAGAGCGAACGGAAGTCTTTCCCTGAGGGGTGGGTGAAGGAAGAAAGGGATTTGATTATGGGAGTATAATAAACAAAAAATGGAGAGGTTTGACCTCTCCACTGTTGTTTAATCTAATCCTTTTTACTGAGATTAGCGGCGCAGACCGAGTGCCTTAACGATAGCACGGTAGCGCTCAATGTCGCGCTCCTTCATGTAATCGAGCAATGCACGACGCTTACCAACCAACTTAGTCAGTGAACGAGCAGTTGCGTGATCCTTGTGGTTCTGCTTCAGGTGCTCGGTGAGGTGAGAGATACGATAGGTGAACAATGCAACCTGGCTCTCTACTGAACCGGTGTCCTTAACACCACCCTTGCCATACTTCTCGAAAATCTCTGCTTTTTTAGCTTTGTCTAAATACATAATAATAACTTGTGATTAATGGTTTGCAATAACATCTTTCCAACGCGATTCCTGCCTAATCACATGCAGACTACGTCGTCAAATGCTCCGGATTTTCCGAAATGCGGGTGCAAAGGTACGATGAATAATTGAAAATTGAACATTGAAAATTGAAAATTATGGTATATTGACGGGGATTACGATTACTTTTAATGATATTTAACACGTTAGAGGATGCCTAATCATCATTTCTCGGGTCATCATACCTCATTTCTCGCATAAAATGATTACCTTTGCACGCGTTTTTCAAATAAATAAGTATGCAGGATATCAGAAACATAGCAATTATTGCCCACGTTGACCATGGTAAGACCACCTTGGTGGATAAGATGATGCTGGCGGGAAACCTGTTCCGCGAAGGACAGAACCTGAGCAGTCAGGTGCTGGATAGTAACGACCTGGAACGTGAGCGAGGCATAACCATCCTTTCCAAGAACGTTTCCATCAACTGGAAGGGAACCAAGATCAATATTATCGACACTCCGGGACATAGCGACTTCGGCGGTGAGGTGGAACGTGTGCTGAACATGGCCGACGGCTGTCTGCTGTTGGTGGACGCATTCGAAGGACCGATGCCACAGACTCGCTTCGTGCTGCAGAAGGCTTTGCAGATCGGACTGAAGCCCATCGTGGTGGTGAACAAGGTGGATAAGCCTAACTGTCGTCCGGAAGAGGTGTACGAGATGGTATTCGACCTGATGTTCGCTCTGAATGCTACTGAGGACCAGCTGGACTTCCCCGTGGTATATGGCTCTGCCAAGAACGGATGGATGGGTGAGGATTATAAAACACCAACCAACGATATTACGTATCTGATGGACAAGATCATCGAGGTGATTCCTGCTCCGAAGCAGATCGAGGGCGATCCGCAGATGCTGATTACCTCACTCGACTACAGTAGCTATACAGGTCGTATCGCTGTGGGACGCGTGCATCGCGGAACACTGCGCGGGGGCATGAATATCTCGATTGCCCATCGCGACGGAACGATTGAGAAGACTAAGATCAAGGAACTGCATACCTTTGAGGGAATGACGCATGTGAAGACCGATCATGTGGACTCTGGTGATATCTGCGCAGTAATCGGCTTGGAGAAGTTTGAGATTGGTGATACGATAACCGACTTCGAGAATCCTGAGCCACTGCCGCCCATCGCCATTGATGAGCCTACGATGTCGATGCTCTTCACCATTAACGACTCGCCTTTCTTCGGTAAGGAGGGAAAGTTCTGCACAAGTCGTCATATCCAGGACCGTCTGAACCGCGAGCTGGAGAAGAACCTTGCCTTGCGGGTAGAGCCGTTTGAGGACAGTACCGACAAGTGGCTGGTAAGCGGACGTGGTGTGCTTCACCTCTCCGTGCTTATCGAGACCATGCGCCGCGAAGGCTATGAGCTGCAGGTAGGTCAGCCGCAGGTGATCTACAAGGAGATTGACGGGGTGCGCTGCGAGCCTGTGGAGGAGCTGACCATCAATGTGCCCGAGGAGTTCTCGAGTAAGATGATTGATATGGTGACGCGCCGTAAAGGTGATATGACCAGTATGGAAACGCAGGGCGACCGCGTGAACATCGAGTTCGACATCCCGTCGAGAGGTATCATCGGACTGCGTACCAATGTGCTGACAGCATCGCAGGGCGAGGCTATCATGGCGCATCGTTTCAAGGCTTATCAGCCGTATAAAGGGGAGATCACTCGTCGTGTGAACGGTTCGATGATCTCACAGGAGACAGGTTCATCGTTTGCCTACGCCATCGATAAGCTGCAGGACCGCGGTAAGTTCTTCATCGATCCGGGTGAAGAGGTGTATGGCGGTCAGGTGGTTGGTGAGCATGTTCACGATAACGACCTGGTGATCAATGTGTGCAAGGCTAAGCAGCTGACCAACGTTCGTGCTTCGGGTACTGACGAGAAGGCGCGTATCATCCCCAAGACCGTGATGAGTCTTGAGGAGTGTCTTGAGTATATCAAGGAGGATGAATACGTGGAGGTAACACCGAAGTCGATGCGTATGCGCAAGATTATTCTCGACCACCTGGAGCGCAAACGCGCCAATAAGGAATAGCGAATGAACCCGCGCGACCGTCAGATACTGCATATTGCCATACCCAGTATCGTGAGTAATATCACGGTACCCTTATTAGGACTGGTGGACGTGGCAATTACAGGGCATCTGGGGGCTGCTGCCTATATCGCGGCCATCAGCATCGGTAGTATGGTGTTCAATACCACCTACTGGCTGTTCGGCTTTCTGAGAATGGGCAGCAGCGGACTCACCTCACAGTCGCTGGGAAGACGTGACTTCCAGGAGGTGGCGGCGTGGCTGATAAGGGGATTGGTGATTGCACTGGGTATCGGCCTGCTGCTGATTTTTGCGCAGTGGCCGATACGGGAAATGGCCTTGCGACTGATGCAGCCCGAGGAGGAGGTGCGACAGATGGTAATCACCTATTTCCATATCTGTATATGGGGCGCTCCCGCAACATTAGGTCTTTATACCTTGAACGGCTGGTTCATCGGTATGCAGAACTCACGGATTCCGATGGTGGTTGCCATCACACAGAATATCATCAACATCCTTATTTCTCTCTTCTTCGTCTTCGGCCTCCATATGAAGGTGGAAGGTGTGGCTTCGGGTACGCTGATTGCCCAATGGGTGGGTTTCCTTTTTGCCTGTGGCTTGCTGTTCAGGTTCTACGGAAGACACTTAAAGAGTGGAGAGGGTAGAGTGGAGACAGGCGCGGCGGCAAATTTTCAATTCTCAATTTTCAATTTTCAATTTGAAAAGCTTTTTTCAAAGTCAGCTTTGAAAAAGTTTTTCATTGTGAACCGAGACATTTTCTTCCGCACGGTTTGTCTGGTCAGCGTGATGTTGTTCTTTACCACTGCGGGATCGTGGCAAGGAGAGGTGACGCTGGCAGCCAACACCCTGCTGATGCAGCTTTTCCTGCTGGTGAGTTATGTGGTTGACGGCTTTGCCAATGCAGCCGAGGCTATGAGCGGGAAATACTGGGGCGCAAGGAACTTCAGAGCATTCAGCTACACGGTAAGGCACTGTTTCCTGTGGGGCTTTATCTGCGCATTCCTGTTCACTGTTGTCTATTGGGTGGGGGGAGATGCGTTTGTGGCCCTGCTCACTGATGAGCCAACGGTGGTGGAAGCTGCTCATAAGTATATCTGGTGGATATACCTGATACCGCTTTGCAGCATCGGTGCCTTTATCTGGGATGGGGTGTTCGTGGGAATCACTGCCTCGCGCGAGATGCTGATCACCTCGCTGGTGGCGGCTGTTGTGTTTTTCCTGTTGTTCGCCTCGACGTATCACTCTTGGGGCAACCACGGCTTATGGTTGTCGTTCCTGGTTTATCTGTTGATTCGGGGTTCGCTGCAGACGGTGTTCTTCCACCGTTCTCTCAAGGATAAATAAGATTCGCTTCGGTAATCTGTTCCAGTACCTCTTCGAGATACTTACGAGCTTCAAGACGTGCCATGGGGAGGTCGTGCAACAGGTAGTTACCGCAGTCCTTTGCCGCCGCACCGGGAATCTCACCCTCAAACTCAGCCACAAAGCGGAACGTGCGTTTCATCAGTTCCACAATATCCTTCGAAGCATAGTCGCCTCGTAACAGCAGGTAGTTACCTGTGAGACAACCCATAGGACCCCAGTAGATGATGCGGTCTTTCCACTCAGGATCATTGCGCAGATAGGTGGCTGCCAGGTGCTCAATGGTATGGATGGCTCCATTGTGGAGTACAGGCTCGCGGTTGGGCTCTTTCATGCGGATGTCGAAGGTGGTGACGGTCTCGCCGCCCACCTGGTCCTTCCGACTTACATAGATACCGCGCAGCAACTTGTTGTGGTCGATCGTAAACGAAGGGATCTTGTCCATTTCTTTCATCGTATAGGGTTTATAACAGTTCGAGGAAACGCTTGGTGACATTGAAGGAACCTTCGGCCATGCGCGACCAGAAGTCGAAATACTGGGAGGCCTTGTTGTCCTTCAAGGGGATATCGCTGATGATGCGGAACGAGATAAACGGTATCTGGTAGAGATGACAGGTGTGGGCAATGGCACAACTCTCCATATCCACGGCCTTGGCATCAGGGAACTTCTCAAGGATGGAACGCATCTTCTCTTGCGAGTCAACAAACCAGTCGCCTGTAACAATCAGTCCGCTGACAACGGTATTATTGCTTTCCTTCTTGTTCACTTCCAAGGCTTTTTCCACCAGGTTCTTGGCTGTCTTGAAACGTGCTGGTGTACCGATTAGCTGACCGTATTCCACCTCGCTGCCGCAATAGACATCATGGTAGGTGCACTCAGTGCTCACCACGACATTCATCACCTCTAAGGAGATGTCGGCGCCGCCGGCTACACCGGTACTGATGATGAGATCGGGATGATAAGTGCTAATCAGTTCTGTGGTCCCCACGGCAGCGTTTACCTTACCAATGCCGCACTGCATCATGATCATCTCGTTATTGTTGATATGACCGAGAATGTAGTGACGACCGTGGTGCTTTTCGGCGCGGGGCTCGTCAAGGAGTGTCTTCAACTGGACAAACTCCTTTTCCATGGCTACTATAATTCCTATTTTCATTTCGGTTGCAAAGGTACGGATAAACGAGCACAAAATCAAAGAAAAACAGAATTTTCTTTGTTTGTCGAGTGCAAGTACTTTCGGCGAAGCCAAAGTTACGATTTTTAATTGAAAATTGAGAATTGAGAATTGAAAATTGAAATAAAATACTTACATCTTTGTATCTTTGGATACTTCTTCGTATCTTTGCAGTCAAATAAAAACGATCTGTTATGAGAACTTTGAAACAATACCTGCCGGACGCACTGGTTGTGATCCTCTTTGCTGTCATCTCGTTTGCCTATTTCTTTCCTGCCGACATCGAGGGAAAGATCTTGTATCGACATGATTCGTCTGCTGGTGTAGGAGCCGGACAGGAGGCAAAAGCCTATTACGAGCGTACAGGAGAGCGCACACGATGGACAAACGGCTTGTTCAGTGGTATGCCTACCTACCAGACATCCCCGTCGTACAACAGTACTACGGCCTTGGGAAAGGTAATCAACGCCTATCACTTGTGGCTGCCGGAGAATGTGTGGTATGTGTTTGTCTATCTGCTGGGATTCTATCTCTTGCTGCGGGCATTCGACTTCCGTCAGTGGATGGCTGCCCTGGGTGCTGTGATATGGGCGTTCTCGAGCTATTTCTTCATCATCATTGCCGCAGGACATATCTGGAAGGTGTGGGCGTTGGCCTACCTGCCGCCGATGATAGCGGGTATCGTACTGGCTTATAAGGGGAAATACCTGTGGGGCTTGATCGTTACGGCTGTGTTCACGGCGTTTGAGATCAATGCCAACCATGTGCAGATGACTTACTATTACTTGTTCATCATCTTGTTCATGGTGATTGCATGGCTCGTGGAGGCTGTGCGCAAGAATCAGATTCGTCATTTCCTCAAAGCGTCAGGCGTGTGCATCGTGGGTGCGCTTATCGGCATCTGCCTGAACCTCTCGAACCTCTATCACACCTGGCAATACTCGCAGGAGTCAATGCGTGGGAAGAGTGAGCTGGTGAAGAAGAACAGCGCTAATCAGACCAGTAGTGGACTGGAACGGGATTATATCACGCAGTGGAGCTATGGTATCGGGGAGACATGGACCTTACTGGTGCCGAATACGAAGGGTGGTGCCAGTGTGCCGCTGGCCATGAACAAGACAGCCATGGATCATGCGGATAACCAGTTCGTGGATATCTATCAGCAGTTAGGACAGTATTGGGGTGAACAGCCGGGAACAAGCGGTCCTGTCTATGTGGGAGCCTTCGTGCTGATGCTGTTTGTCTTGGGTCTGTTTATCGTGAAAGGACCGATGAAGTGGGCTTTGCTGGCTGCTACCATTCTTTCCATCTTACTGTCGTGGGGAAAGAACTTCATGGGACTGACGGATTTCTTTATCGACTATGTGCCGATGTATGCCAAGTTCCGAACGGTGGCTTCCATACTGGTGATTGCTGAGTTCACTATTCCGCTGCTGGCGATGCTCGCACTGAAAAAACTGCTGGATGAGCCAGAGCTGATGAAGCCAAGGATGAAGTATGTGCTTATATCCTTCTTACTGACGGGTGGTATTGCCATGTTGTTCTCGCTGATGCCCTCTATGTTCTTCTCGAACTATATCTCATCTGCTGAGATGAATGCGCTGAAGAACGGATTGCCACCAGAGTATCTGGCTCCGCTGGTGGCGAACCTGACGGAGATGCGTCAGGCTATGTTTACCGCCGACAGTCTGCGCTCGTTCTATGTCATTCTGGTAGGTACGGGTATTCTACTCGCTGTCGCTTTCGGTAAGCTGAAAAAGGAATATGCTGTGGGGATTATCTTGGTGCTCTGTCTTGTTGATATGTGGACAGTGAACAAGCGCTACCTGAACAATGATATGTTCGTGAACAAGAGTGAGCGTGAGGCTCCGCAGCCCAAGACCAATACGGATGAGTTTATCTTGCAGGATACCAGCGACCATGGTAACTACCGTGTGCTGAACCTTGCTTCGAACACGTTCAACGAGAACGAGACATCTTACTACCATAAGAGCATCGGTGGCTACCATGCTGCCAAGCTGCGCCGCTACCAGGAACTGATCGATGCTCACCTCTCGCCTGAGATGCAGCAGATGATGCCGGCGATTGCTGAGGCTGCAGGAGATATGACGAAGGTGAATGGCGACAGCATCTTCCCGGTGATGAACATGCTGAACATGCGGTATGTCATCTTACCGCTGCAGAGTGGTGAGACGGTTCCCGTGAAGAACCCGTATGCATACGGTAATGCGTGGTTCGTGGATCAGGTACAGTATGTTGAGAATGCCAACGAGGAACTGGATGCATTAGCTAAGCTGTCATTGAGACACCAGGCTGTGGCTGATAAGAAGTTCAGTGAGCAGCTGGGAGAGGCGAAGGAGCAGGATGGTACATCGGTGGTGACACTGACAGCCTATGAGCCGAATCACCTGTCGTATGACGTGCAGTCGGGCAAGGGTGGTGTCATCGTCTTCTCAGAAATATACTATCCCGGATGGACCGCCACGGTTGACGGTAAGGATACCGAATTGGGCAGGGTTGACTATGTGCTGCGTGCCCTGCAGGTATCGCCGGGCAGTCATAAGGTGGAACTGATGTTCTACCCCAAGAGCATCAACACCACAGAGACCATTGCCTATCTGGCGTATGTGGTTCTCTTGCTGATGATCCTCTTCATGGCGTATCTCCAATGGAAAAAGTCGAAACGCAGTGAGGCATGAAAAAACTGCTGTCACTGCCGCCCAATCTCGTAGGTTGCTTCCATGAGA
This sequence comes from Prevotella sp., assembly GCA_017651265.1. Taxonomy (GTDB): domain Bacteria; phylum Bacteroidota; class Bacteroidia; order Bacteroidales; family Bacteroidaceae; genus Prevotella. The sequence continues at coordinate 10,541 of JAGCDO010000013.1, forward strand.
TAACTGGTTACAACCGTGATGAATGGTTCTGCACCCATGATCCCATCGGTAGGAAACTGGGTTCGGGCGGTGGCAGCGCATGGCTGCTGAAAGCGTGCTATGACGAAGGAGGAAAGGCGAAGGAGGAAGGAGAAAGGAGAAAGGACGAAGGGGCTTTTGAGGAATGGCTTTCAGCAGAGAAGCGTATCCTGATTCACGCAGGCGGGCAGAGTCGTAGATTACCAGCCTACGCGCCTTCGGGAAAGGTTCTCATTCCCATCCCGGTGTTTAGATGGGAACGAGGACAAAAGTTGTCACAAGACTTACTCTCGCTGCAGGTGCCGCTCTATGAGCAGATCATGCAGGCGGCCCCAGATTCGTTGCATACGATGATTGTCAGCGGGGATGTGCTGGTAAGGGCCACGCAACCACTGCAGAAGATTCCTGAGGCTGATGTGGTTTGCTACGGTTTGTGGCTCAGTAGGGAGATTGCGAAGAACCATGGTGTGTTCGTCAGCGAACGACAATCACCTAACACCTTGAAGTGTATGCTGCAGAAGCCTTCGGTGCAGACACTCGGGGAACTACTGAAAGATCATTTCTATCTGACGGATATCGGTATCTGGCTACTGAGCGACAGGGCGGTGAAACTGCAGATGCAACGAAGTAATGACGGAGCATATGATCTCTATAGTCAGTTTGGCTGCGCCTTAGGTACCCACCCTGGCATCATGGATGAGGAACTGAATAGCTTGAAGGTGGCGGTGCTGCCTTTGCCTGGGGGAGAGTTCTATCATTACGGCACTTCGCCGGAAATCATCTCTTCTACCTTGGCCATTCAGAATCTGGTGAACGACCAGCGTGAGATTATGCATCATTCCAGGAAACCGCATCCGGCCATGTTCATCCAGAATGCGATGACTGAGGCTCCCATCACTGAGAATAACCAGAACTTGTGGATGGAGAACAGCTTCGTGGGAAGGAAATGGGTACTGAGTCATGAGCATATCATTACCGGTGTACCGGAAAACGACTGGGATATTCACCTTCGTCCTAACGACTGCATAGATATGGTTCCCGTAGGGGACAAAGAATTCGTGGTGCGCCCCTATGGTTTTCATGATGCGTTCAGAGGAGGGGTTGACGAGGAGACGACTTTGTTTCTCGGCAGACCGTTACGAGATTGGGCAGAGGAAAGGAGAATCGTATTTGAAGATAACGGTGATATTCAACAGGTTCGTTTATTCCCTGTAACTGACAGTATGCATGATGCAGGACTGCTGCTGAGATGGATGATGGATAATCCTGAATTGGAAGGTGGCAGGCGCTTATGGGAACGGTGCAGGAAGATGAGTGCTGAGGAGATTGCTGCCGAGGCTAATCTGGTGCGTCTTACCCAGCAGAGAGACAACTTCCGCAGGGAGAACTGGCGGATGCTGGCCAGGAACTACGAGCATAGTGTGTTCTATCAGGTTGATCTGGAGGATGCGGCGCAGGCGTTTGCCGACCATCATCTCCAGGAACCGCTGCCGATTCCTGAACAGACGCCGCTGTTTACCCGTATTCATGATAGTATGTTCCGCTCTGAACTGGCTCGTCTGACGGATAGGAAGGAGGATTCCTATGCTTATGAGCAGAAGGCTTTCTCTCTTCTTCGTGAGGGTATCACCCAGCAGATTCTTCTGGATAAGCAGTCGCCTAAGATGTCGGTGTACAGTGATCAGATCGTCTGGGGACGTTCGCCTGTGCGCATCGATATTGCCGGAGGGTGGACAGATACACCGCCGTATTGTCTGATGGAAGGTGGAAACGTGGTGAACCTGGCCATAGAACTGAATGGGCAACCGCCGTTGCAGACCTACATTCGTCCGTGCAAAGAAACGCATATCGTACTGCGGAGCATTGATCTTGGGGCCATGGAAAGGGTGACAACGTATGAGGAGCTGGCCGACTACCATCATGTGGGGAGTCCGTTCTCCATTCCGAAGGCGGCACTGGCCTTGGCAGGATTCTTACCCGCGTTCAGCGAGGAGTCGTTCGCTTCATTGGAAGAACAGCTGAAAGTCTTTGGCTGTGGTATCGAGATTACTTCTCTTTCTGCCATTCCTGCGGGCAGCGGACTCGGAACGAGCAGTCTGCTGGCCTCTACCATACTGGGTGCATTGAGCGATTTCTGCGGTCTGGCATGGGATAAGGAAGAGATTGGTTATCGTACCCTCGTCTTGGAACAGCTCCTGACAACAGGCGGTGGCTGGCAGGATCAGTTCGGCGGTATCCTGCAAGGCGTGAAACTGTTGCAGACAGAACGGGGCTTTGCCCAGCAACCTGTGGTGCGCTGGCTTCCCGATAACTTGTTTACACAGCCTGAATATGCGGCTTGTCATTTGTTATATTATACAGGAATCACCCGTACGGCCAAGAGTCTTCTTACCGAGATCGTCAGACGGATGTTCCTGAACCAGCATACAGAGCTGTCATTGCTCCGGGAGATGAAGCAGCATGCCATGGATATGTACGAGGCGATTCAACGGAATGATTTCATGGAGATGGGAAGACTGGTACGGAAGTCGTGGCAGCAGAACCAGCTCATCGACAGCGGTACGAATCCTACAGAGGTGCAACGTATCGTTTCACTGGTGGATGATTTGTGTCTGGGCTATAAACTCTCGGGGGCCGGCGGGGGCGGCTATCTCTATATGGTGGCGAAGGATCTGGAGGCTGCTGCCCGTATCAAACAGCAGTTAACGGTAGAACGCACCAATTCCAATGCGCGGTTCGTGGACATGTCGTTAAGTACCACAGGACTGCAAGTAAGTAGAAGCTAATCTCAAACAAATCTCTCAACCAGTGGAATTCAGAACCATAGTCAGTATTCCGGAGTCATCGTGGAAGGTGGAACCTCATCATCAACTGCTCTTTGTGGGCAGCTGCTTTGCCGACAATATCGGAAAGCGGTTTGCTGATAACCTGTTCCTTACCACCGTGAACCCCTTTGGCGTGATGTACAATCCCGCCAGCGTACTGCATACCTTGGAACGGATGTTCGCTGATTCCAATTACGCAGCATTCCCTGTTCCCGATGTGGCAGTGCTCTCCCTGGGAACGAACCATGTCTATATCCTCAAGGAAACGGGGGAGATTGTGGATAACTGTGAGAAACGTCCGCGACGGCTCTTTACTGAGAAAGAGCTTTCCGTTGAGGAATGTGCCGACTACCTGTGCCGTAGTGTCCAGCTATTGCAGAATATCAATCCCCATGTCCGCATTATCTTCACCGTCAGTCCGATACGCTACGCCAAATACGGCTTCCATGAGAGTCAACTATCGAAGGCCACCTTGTTAATGGCCATCAACACCCTCCTCTCATCTCTCAATTGTCAACTGTCAATTGTCAACTCTCAACTAATATACTTCCCTTCCTACGAGATCGTGTTGGACGAGTTGCGCGATTACCGTTTCTATGCGTCAGATATGCTACATCCCTCTGAGCAGGCAGTGGATTATATCTATGAGCGGTTTGCCGAAACCTTCTTCTCAGAGAAAACTCGTCGTTTTGTGGAAGATTATCGTCCCATCAAACAAGCACTGAACCACCGTCCTTTCAACCCTGACAGTGAGGAATATCGTAAGTTCATCGACCAGACAAAGGAAAAACTGGAAGCTTTCAAGGCGCGTTATCAGCGGTGATGAGCAGTTGCTCATTCCCCTTTTGTGAAACTATTACCCTGAATATTTTGTCGTTTCGTCAAAAAGTTGTAATTTCGCAGCATCAATAAAGACAGTATTCATGACATATACGATCGAAAAGGTGGCCACCCTGATAGGAGCCCGGCGTTATGGTAGTCGGGAGGCTCAGATCAGATGGCTTCTCACTGACAGCAGATCGCTCTGTTTCCCTGAGGAAACCCTGTTCTTCGCGCTGAAAACAAAAAGAAACGATGGTCATAGGTATATCGATGACCTCTATCGCCGTGGGGTAAGGAACTTCGTGGTGGAGGAGGTGCCAGCTCAGACTGATGAGCGTTATCCGCAGACGAACTTCCTGAAGGTGGTGGATACGCTGGCAGCCTTGCAACGACTGGCGGAGCGTCATCGTGACGAGTTTGATATCCCCATCGTAGGTATTACAGGTAGTAATGGTAAGACCATGGTGAAGGAGTGGCTGTATCAGCTGCTGCTCCCGTCACGTCATGTGGTTCGCTCCCCTAAGAGCTACAACTCACAGATTGGTGTTCCCTTGTCGGTGTGGCTGCTGAACGAGGAATCGCGCGTAGGCCTCTTCGAAGCGGGCATCAGTGAGCCGGGGGAGATGTTGGCCTTGCATGATATGATCCAACCCACCATCGGTGTGTTCACTTGTCTGGGTAGCGCGCATCAGGAGAACTTCCGCTCATTGGACGAGAAATGTACGGAGAAACTGCAGCTGTTCCATGATGCAGAGGCGGTGGTGTATTGTTCTGACGATCCCGTGGTGAGTCGTTGCATGAGACGCAGCGGCTATAAAGGGGAACGTCTGACGTGGTCGCGTGAGAACAAGGAGGCAACGCTGTATGTGAAGGGTGTTACAAACGCCCATCTCTCTACCAAGGTGGAGTATATATATAAAGGTGTAGAGGGCTCGTACGAGATTCCGTTCATCGATGAGGCTTCTATCGACAATTCCATTACCTGTGCCGTTACTGCTTTGCAGTTGGGTGTGACCATCGAGGAGCTGACTGAGCGGATGCCACAGCTGGAGCCTGTGGCCATGCGACTGGAGGTGAAGGAGGGACAGCATGGCTGTACATTGATCAACGACTCGTATAACTCTGATATCAACTCCCTGGCCATTGCGCTCGACTTCATGAACCGTCGTCCGGAACATCAGGGAAGGAGTCGTACGCTGGTGTTGAGTGATATTGACCAAAGCGGAGAGGATCCCCATTCCCTGTATGATAAGGTGATGCGACTGGCAGAGAGTAGGGGAATCAATAAGTTTATCGGTATCGGTAAGGAGATCAAGGAGTACGTGAAGAGCGTCGCCCCATCATCATCGTGTGAAAAGCATGCGTTCATCACAGTGGGGGATTTCCTCTCATCTGCCTTGTTCCGCAACCTGCACAATGAGGTGATTCTCCTGAAGGGAGGGCGCCGCTTCGGCTTCGAGCAGATTACAGAACTGCTGGAGCAGAAGGTGCACGAGACCATTCTCGAGGTGAACCTGAACGCGCTTGTTGACAACCTGAACTATTTCCGCTCGTTCCTGAAGCCGGAGACGAAGATGGTATGTATGATCAAGGCTGATGGCTATGGTGCCGGAGCAGTGGAGATAGCCAAGACGCTACAGGATCATCATGTGGATTATCTTGCTGTGGCCGTGGCTGATGAGGGTGTGACCTTGCGGAAAGCGGGCATCACCAGTAGCATCATGGTGATGAATCCTGAGATGACGGCCTTCAAGACGATGTTCGACTATGACCTGGAACCTGAGGTGTATTCCTTCCGACTGCTGGATGCGCTGATCAAGGCGGCTCGTAAGGAGGGTATCACGGGATGGCCTGTACATATCAAACTGGATACGGGTATGCACCGACTGGGATTCAATATTGGTACAACTGAAGGGGAGCGGGATGAGATCGATGAGCTAATTGATCGACTGACGCACCAGCAGGCGGTGATTCCACGATCGGTGTTCTCGCATTTTGTGGGGAGTGACAGTGATGACTTCGACCGCTTCTCTGCCCGTCAGTTCGAACTGTTCGAGAAGGGCAGCAGTAGAATACAGCAGGCATTCAGTCATCAGATTCTTCGTCATATGGACAACTCGGCTGGCATCGAGCATTTCCC
>JAGCDO010000014.1 GCA_017651265.1 Prevotella sp.
CTTTGAACTTTGAACTTTGAACTTTATGATTACCGTTGAACACGTCCATTTGCACTTCCACCAGCGAGGGCTTCCACTTCTTCGATGGTTACCATGTTGAAGTCACCATTGATGGTGTGCTTCAAGGCTGAAGCAGCAACGGCGAACTCAAGCGCCTCACCCTGTGTCTCTTTGGTCAGCAGACCGTGAATCAAACCACCAGAGAATGAGTCACCACCGCCCACACGGTCGATAATCGGATTGATCTCATAACGCTTGCTCTGATAGAACTCCTTACCGTCGTAGATCAGTGCCTTCCAACCATTGTAGGTAGCAGAATATGATTCACGAAGCGTGGAAACCACATACTTGAAGCCAAACTCCTGCATCATCTGCTTGAAGATTCCCTCGTAACCGGCAGCATCAGTCTTACCACTCTCTACGTCAGCATCTGGCTTGAAGCCCAGACATAGTTCTGCATCTTCCTCATTACCGATACATACATCCACATACTTCATCAACGGACGCATGATGGAGATGGCCTTCTCTGAAGTCCACAACTTCTTACGGAAATTCAAGTCAACAGAAACCGTTACCCCATGACGCTTTGCTGCCTCACAAGCCAGACGGGTTAACTCAGCGGCCTTATCAGAGATAGCTGGAGTGATACCGCTCCAATGGAACCACTGCGCACCTTCCATGATTGCATCAAAGTCGAAGTCTGTTGGATCAGCCTCGGCAATGGCACTGTTGGCACGATCGTATATCACCTTTGAAGGACGCATCGAAGCACCTGTCTCTGCATAATACAAACCGATACGATTACCGCCGCGAACCACATACTGGGTATTAACACCATAGCGACGAAGCGCATTCACAGCAATCTGACCGATTTCGTGCTTCGGCAGTTTGGTTACATAATAAGCGTCATGACCGTAGTTGGCCAAGCTGATGGCTACATTTGCCTCACCTCCTCCTGGGATGATGCGGAAGGATTCAGTCTGAATAAAACGGTCATTACCTTGCGGTGACAGGCGGAGCATAATCTCGCCAAGGGTTACAATCTTTGCCATAATTACTATTTCTTTAAATCTTTTACTTTCTATTTGAATGATTTGTTTTGCTGTTTGCGTACACAAAAATACGCTTTCGGCGACAAATTTACAAAGAAAAATCGAGAAATAATAGGTTTGCAAGAAAAAAATGTGTTGTGTGTTCGCACAATTCAACTTTTATTGTTAAATTTGCACTCGAAAAGAGAATGTGTTCGCTAACAACCAATCATCACAACCCATTACAATGGCACAAAAAGTAAGAATCAAAGACATCGCAGAGAAGTCGGGAGTATCTGTTGGAACTGTTGACCGTATCCTTCACAACCGTCCAAACGTATCGAAATCAGCACGAGAGAAAGTGGAAAAGGTCCTGAAGGAAATCAACTACCAGCCCAACATGTATGCAAGTGCATTAGCATACAACAAATCGTACACCTTTTATATCATAATGCCTATGCACGAGAGCGAAGCATACTGGCAAGAGATTGAAGAAGGTGCCATGAAGGCCTGCGATGCTCGCCGTGACTTCCACATCGACGTACAGGTGGCCTATTACACAAGGTTAGACACAAAGACCTTCTCGGAGACTTTCCAAGATGTGCTTGACAAGGAACCCAACGGTGTGATTGTCGTTCCCAGCGAGTTCGAGATTACCAAGCACTATACCGATCTTTTACACGAACGCAATATCCCATTCATCCTGCTTGACTCTTACATGCCCGATTTGAATCCCCTCTCTTTCTTCGGTCAGGATTCTTTCTGCAGTGGTTACTTCGCAGCAAAGATGCTGATGCTTGTGGCCGCTCAGGAAAAAAGCATCATGCTGATGAAGCAGACCAAAGACGGAAAAGTGGCGAGCAAACAGCAGGATAACCGCGAGGTGGGATTCCGACATTATATGAAAGACCATTTCCCCGCTGTGCAGATCGTTGAGCTCGACCTTCCGCTCGAAGCCGACAGGAGTGAGTATGATGCGATGATTGAATCTTTCTTCAACAAACATCCTGAAGTACATCACTGCATCACCATGTGTTCCAAAGCACATATCGTAGGTGATTTCCTGTTGCGAACGAACCGCAGGAATGTGCAGATCATGGGTTATGATATGGTGGGAAAGAATGCGAACTGTCTGCGTCAGGGTTCCATCTCATTCCTCATTGCCCAGCATGCCTTCATGCAAGGATATAATTGTGTGGACACCTTGTTCAAGGCTATTGTACTGAAACAGAAGGTTGACCCCATCAACTACATGCCTATTGAACTTCTCACCAAAGAGAATGTAGATTTCTACCGTAGAACGCAGTTGTAATTGTTGTATCTATGCAACAGTCATCAACCATCAGAATCAACCCTGCCGACACCGTCATCGTTTGTCTGCGACCCATGCACCAAGGGGAAATCATCGAGGTGGATCATCAACAGATCACCTTGTTGGAGGATGTTCCCATGGGCCATAAGGTACTTATACGAGATACGCAGAAAGACGAAGACATCATCAAATACGGCTACCCTATTGGTCATGCGTGTCAGGATTTGAAAGCAGGTCAATGGGTGAATGAACATAACCTTGCGACGAACCTGACCGGTAAGCTTACCTACGAATATCATCCCGTAGAAGCAAAGGCAAATGCTCTACCCGACCATCGTACATTCAACGGATATGTCCGTAAGAACGGCGAGGTGGGAATCAGGAACGAAATATGGATTGTCCCCACTGTGGGATGTGTAAATGGTGTGGCGGAACGACTGGCTCGTCAGCTGGAAGAAGAAACCAAATTAGAAGGTATTGATGCCGTGTTTGCCTGGCATCACAACTACGGTTGCTCTCAGTTGGGCGATGACCATGAGAATACCCGTAAGATCTTGCGTGACATTGTTTTACATCCCAATGCTGGAGGAGTACTTGTAGTTTCATTAGGATGCGAGAACAACCAGCCGGACACCTTTATGCAGTCGCTAGGTGACTATGATCAGGAGCGTATCAAGCTATTAGTTACACAGCAGGTTGATGGTGATGAGATAGAAGACGGTATGAAGATGCTGCGCGAGCTGTATCAAGTGGCGAAAAAAGACCAACGACAGGCGTGCCCTATCCATGAGCTGCGTGTAGGATTGAAATGTGGTGGTTCTGACGGATTCAGCGGTATTACTGCCAATCCTCTTGTAGGTGCGTTCAGCGACTATCTCGTAGGACAAGGTGGTACGAGTATTCTGACTGAAGTACCTGAGATGTTTGGCGCTGAAACCATCTTGATGAATCGTTGCGAGACACCAGCGTTATTTGAGCAAACTGTGAAACTCATCAATGATTTCAAGGACTATTACCTGAGTCATGGTGAACCTGTGGGTGAAAACCCTTCACCAGGGAACAAGGCTGGTGGAATCTCTACCCTGGAGGAAAAAGCACTCGGTTGTACCCAGAAATGCGGAAGCATGCCTGTTAAGGGCGTGTTAGATTATGGTGACCGACTGTCCGTCAAGGGTCTTAACCTCTTATCTGCTCCAGGAAACGACCTGGTGGCATCAACCGCCTTAGCGGCAGCTGGCTGTCAGATGGTGCTCTTCACAACGGGACGTGGTACACCCTTCGGTACCTTCATCCCTACCATGAAGATCTCCACCAACAACGAACTGTTCAACAATAAGCCGAAATGGATTGACTTCAATGCCGGTGAACTGTTGGAAGGAAAGTCGATGGAAGTCGTACTCCACGCATTCATCGACAAAATTATAGCCATTGCTAATGGTGAGAGGACACATAACGAAGAGAATGGCTATCGGGAAATATCTATCTTTAAAAACGGCGTGACATTATAATAAAATGAGTAATAAGAAAGGATTGCTGGCTCTGTCGCCATTACTGGTGTTTATCGCCTTGTATCTGATCACAAGCATCATTGCCCGTGACTTTTACAAGGTGCCCATCACTGTGGCCTTTATGATCTCCAGTATCTATGCTGTGGCAACATCGTGGAACTTCCCCCTACCCAAGCGTATCGATGTGTTCAGCAAGGGAGCAGGAACGAGTAACATGATGATGATGCTCTGGATCTTCGTATTGGCAGGCGCCTTTGCCAACTCGGCCAAGGTAATGGGAAGCGTAGATGCAACCGTGAACCTCACCTTGATGGTGCTACCAGGAAGTATGATTATGGCAGGACTCTTCCTAGCTGCGTGCTTCATCTCGTTGAGCATCGGTACAAGTGTGGGAACGATTGTTGCCTTGGTACCTATTGCCGCAGGACTGGCCGGATCAACGGGTGTGAGTATTCCGATGATGACCGCTGTGGTGGTGGGTGGTGCTTTCTTTGGCGATAACCTCTCGTTTATCTCCGATACAACCATTGTGGCAACAAGCACGCAGGGCTGTAGGATGAGTGACAAGTTCCGTGTCAACTTCTTTATCGTCATGCCTGCAGCACTGGTCATCTTCATCATCTATATCTTCGCAGGCTCAGGAATACAGTCGCCAACCGATATTCCTGCTGTGGAATTCACCAAGGTGATTCCCTACCTTGTGGTTCTGGTATGTGCCATTTTCGGTATGAACGTGATGGCAGTGCTCACCATTGGTATTATTTTGACAGGACTGATTGGAATGGTTAATGGCACCTACGACATCTATGGTTGGTTCAGTTCCATGGGCGACGGAATCCTTGGCATGAGTGAACTGATTATTGTAACCATGCTGGCTGGCGGTTTGTTGGAGATAGTGAAAGCCAATGGCGGTATTGACTTTATCATCTCAAGACTATCGGCTCATATCAAATCAAAGCGTGGTGCTGAGCTCTCCATCGCCGGATTGGTTGCCCTTACCGATATATGTACAGCCAACAATACCGTTGCCATTATCACCGTAGGAGGTATTGCCAAACAGATTGGCGATAAGTTCGGGGTGGATAACCGCAAATGCGCCAGTATTCTCGATACGTTCTCCTGCTGTATGCAGGGATTGATTCCTTATGGGGCACAGATGCTGATGGCAGCCGGTCTGGCACAGCTGAACCCTATTCAGATTATACCTTATTTATATTACCCTTTCGCCATAGGCATCGTTGCCCTGCTCGCTATTCTTTTCAGGTACCCCAAACGTTATAGCTGATCATTCATGAGTAAGTCAAGTATCATCAACAGGAACTTCTTCCGCATGTTACGTGCAGGAGCATTCGACGATTATGAAGTCGTGGAGCCGATGTCGGCTTTCAAGTGGAAACGACTGATACAGATCGGAGAGGTGCAGAATGTCCTACCCTATTTGTCACGGGGCTTTTCTCAGCATGCAGACGACCGCCAGCTTACTTATACGGAATCGCTTCGGCAGGAGGTGGAAAGAATCAGCGACCAAAGGATACCGTCGGTTGATGCCTCCCTGCTTGCTATCTCTCAGGAGGAACCGCAACTCACGAACTTCCTGTCGAAAAGGAAACTGAAGAAACTGCGCAAACGTGAACTGAACAGCGAGGATTGTTCTGAAGAAACGTTGCAGATGCTCAACATCATCATTCATAATGTGAACCAGACGCTCTCTAAAGGTATCTCCCTTCAGGGAATCATTGAGATGGGAAGGTTCCTCAGGACAAAAGGTGACAAGGTGGATTTCGTGAAACTCGAGCAATGGTTGCACCAGCTCGGTATTACCCGACTGGCCAGTCTGCAGGGAAGCATCTTGATCGAGGTGTTCCATTTCGACATGAATGAAATCCCGTTTATGCAGAAAGAAGAAAAAGCCGCATCGAAACTCACCCAGCGCTCGTTGACACACATGGCAGCCGACACGGCAGAGAACTGGCATTTCCGGATGCGCACCAACGGAATGGTTGAGAACAACAGCAGGGTGCTTCGCAGAAACCTGCGCAGGAGCATGCGCTATATGCGGTATAATCCCGTTGAAACCATCAGTAGCTTCATGGCGAATTTTGCCAAGAGTCTTTCGGAGATAGAGGAATAATTCATACTTTTACTGCGTCGAAGGTACTTTCACTCGAAAATAAGAAGAAAAGTAAACTTTCCTTTTGTATTTTACTCATTTATTTGTACCTTTGCAAAATATGAAGAATTTGAAAAAGCTATTATTGGTCATTTTCACCATGATCTCAGCAAGCATCAGCGCACAGGAGAGTTATATTCTGTGCGAAGATACCTGTACCCATATTCATGGCATCGACCTCAGTCATTACCAGGGACAGGTATTCTGGGAGACGGTCGGCGATAACACGAAGATGCAGTACGTCTATCTGAAGGCTACTGAAGGTGGTGACCGAATTGATGATAAATACGCACAGAATATCGAACTGGCTCATCGCTACGGACTGAAGGTGGGAAGCTACCATTTCTTCCGTCCGAAGTCTGAGCTAAAGAAACAACTGGAGAACTTCATGGCTCAATGCCGCCCAGGCGACCAGGATCTGATCCCGATGATCGACGTGGAGTCAACAGGCGGTCTTTCAAACGAACAGTTCTGCGATTCACTGATACGGTTCCTGGAGATGGTGGGACATGCCTACAGGCAGAAACCGCTGGTCTATACTGGCCGTAACTTCTACAACAAGCATCTCATCGGACAGATTGACGACTATCCGTTAATGGTGGCCATGTATGCTAATGAACCTCCCGTTCTGGCAGATGATCGTGACTATTTGATATGGCAATATACGGCAAAAGGAAGAATCAACGGCATCAACACCTATGTGGACAAGAGTAGGTTCATGGGTAGGCACAGCATGCGCGAAATCCGTTTCCGACACCGATAGATAAAGCAAAGAATATAAACAACAAACACTATGGCAATCATCAAATGTCCTGAATGCGGACATCAAATCAGTGACAAGGCGCCCACATGTCCCAGTTGCGGCGTGGAGATCGCCGGAAAGGTGATCAGATGTCCTGAATGCGGTGAAATTTATATCAAGGAAGAGGACCTTTGTCCTCATTGCCACCGACCGACACGGGGACAGACAATCATCCATACACCTATACAACAGGAAGAGAAAACTGTTGCCCCTCCCCCAATAGCTCCAGTGATGACTGAGGCAAAGGCTGATGTGCCTGCTACCAAGGTGACACCACCAGCTCCACCAACACCTCCGAAACCCAAGAAGAAAAGCAAGGCAGCTATCATTGTGTCCTTTGTCATTGCCCTTCTGATCTTCGGAACATGCTACTATATGTACAATCAGGCGCAGGAGAACCATGAGAATGAAGAGTTCAACATCGCCATGCGCAGCACTGAGCCATTGATTCTTCAAGGCTATCTCGACACTTTCAAGGATGCACCGCAGGAGCATCGCGACAGTATCGAAGCACATCTGAAAGCGCTCAAGCAGGCTGATCTAGACTGGACCAACGCGCTGACAAGTAATTCCAAGGCGCTGTTGATGGAATACCTGAACAAATACCCCAGTACGATACACCGTCAGTTGGCCATGCACAAGATCGACTCTATCGACTGGGTGCAGAGCAATAACATCAACACACCAGAGTCGTATCAGTCGTATATGACCGATCATCCCGATGGCGACCACTATGATGAGGCTGAGGAACTGATGAAGAAGCTCAAGGCCCAGGATGTGACACCCGAGGAAAAAACACTCGTATCGAATGTGTTCCACAATTTCTTCGTGGCCATCAATGAGAAGGATGAGACGGCTCTTCAGAATACCGTGGCTGATGAGATGACACTGCTGAACAAGGAGAACGCTACGAAGGGCGACATCGTTGACCTGATGGACAAGCTATATAAGGAAGATGTCGTTAAGATGATTTGGCGACTCCCCGGCAACTACGATATTAAAAAACGCGAAGTAGGTAATGACAGATATGAGCTCAACGTAAGTTTCTCGGCTAACCAAGACGTGGAATATACTGATGCAGCGAAAAATGGCTCAAACAAGTACAAGATCAATGCTACCGTCAACCCCGACGGTAAGATCTCACTCTTCAAGATGATCAAGATCGTGGAATAATTGTCAGAAGAAAGAATTTTGAAAATATTTCCAAAAATGTTTGGTCATGTCAAAATAAAGCATTACCTTTGCACTCGCATTTGAGGAGATACCCCTCGGTTTCTAACACGAAGCATCTTGGAAGGATGGGTGAGTGGCTGAAACCAGCAGTTTGCTAAACTGCCGTACGGGTTCCCGTACCGGGGGTTCGAATCCCCCTCCTTCCGCAGGGGTCTTTGAGAATGCCCGTTGGTGGATTCATCTAATGGTTAGGATACAAGATTCTCAATCTTGGCATAGGGGTTCGATTCCCCTATCCACTACTAAGGAGAGGTTTTAACCCCTCCTTTTTCTTTTAAAACTCATCTTTTAAGATCGTTATACCCGTTTACACTCAAGCATTGAATGAATAAATTGAAAGCAATCATTACTCTTTTACTCCTGATCATGAACTGCCTCTGTATGAAGGCTGCCGAAACGGACAGTACTTCCCTGCATCCGTCATTCGGTGTTGAATATACAGGTGAGATACAAACTGATTTCAAGCGCGTTCGTCAGGCTAACCTCCTTCACCTCAGTGCTGAGATTCCCCTTTCAAGAGCTCTTTCCTTCGAAGTAGGCTCTCTGAGTATACATTCTTTTAATAAGAATTTCGTGACAGATGACCTCCAAGGCTATTCCAACATCAATGCTGATGATCTTCCCTTTGCACTGACGGTGGCTGGATTCAATTGGCAAATCAACGAACATCATTCGCTCTTTGCCGGTATTCGCCGAACTGACGAGGATTACTTCTGTAGTGATGGACTGGCATTGTTTACCAACAGCTCATGCGGCATCTTCCCCACCCTCAGCTTTAACTTCCCAATTGCTACTTTCCCAGAGGCTGCGGTGGGCATTCATTATAAGTACGATACAGAACCACTGTGCTTGCAGGCTTCGTTATATAATGGTGTTGGTAACCACCGTTTTAGCGGTCGTGACAATGTTTTCCGCTTCTGTCCTCAAAGTGATGGCATTTTTGCTATTGGTCAGGCAGAATACCGCTACCGCGATAGTCATTATTTTTTTGGAGCCAGCATACATACAGAACCTGATGTTACTCCTTCCGTTTGGACTTACGCGGAACAAGCTTTGGCACCCAGTCTTACTTTGCTTGCCGCTTACGGACACACCTTCGGTCATGACAATGTATGTAGCAACGTCTATGGCATAGGGGCGAAATATGGTATCAAGAACACCGAGTTCGGTTTGTTTACCGACTACACCCACATCGATGACATCCATGAATGGGCAACAGAACTCATCTGCAGTCATCAATTCACCAACTACCTGGCAGTCAAACCCGTGCTGCATATCCTCCACACCGACGGCAACACCAAGTGTATCGGTATGTTACGGTTTGACATCACTTTTTGATCAATATAAATAGGATAGTTGCAAAGAAATGTGTATCTTTGCAGTCGAACACGACAAATAAGATATGAGAATCCAACCTTGTGCAAAGATCAACTTAGGACTGAACATCGTGGAGCGAAGGGCCGACGGGTATCATAACCTGGAAACGGTTTTCTACCCCGTACCTATCCATGATGAAATCACTATAGAGGAACGCCCGGACGACGGATGTTCAAGGTGCCTTCTCACCATGAACGGAAACCCCATTGACGGTGATCCCGAGAAGAATCTTGTGGTTCGTGCCTACCAACAACTGGCGCAAAAGTATTCCCTTCCCCCTGTTAACATCACGCTTACCAAGAACATCCCCATGCAGGCTGGTATGGGAGGTGGCTCTGCTGATGGTGCCTTTACGTTGCGACTGCTGAATGAGATGTTCCAGTTGGGAATGACGACGGAAGAGTTGGAAACTGCCGCTGTACCGTTGGGAGCTGATTGCGCTTTCTTTATCCAAGCAAAACCTGCATATGCAGAAGGCATCGGTGAGATCCTCCACCCTATTGATCTTTCGTTGGAGAACTATTCCTTGGCGATTGTCAAACCGCCCATTGCCGTCTCCACCCGTGAAGCCTTTGCCTTGATCAGTCCGAAGCGACCCGTTCAATGCTGTCGCGAGGTTGTCATGCAGCCCGTTGAGACCTGGCGCGACAGTCTTACCAATGATTTCGAAGAGAGCATCTTCCCCCAATATCCTGCTATCGGCGCCATCAAGGAAAGACTCTATGATCTTGGGGCGGTATATGCAGCCATGAGCGGTAGCGGAAGTGCCCTGTTTGCCCTCTTTGCCAACAAGCCAGAATCATTACAAACCTATTTCCCCGACTGCTTCACAGCCGTTCTTTAAAACTTTAGAAGAAGATTGAAAAAAATACGCTGGAAAATTTGGTGGTGTGGATAAAATTCACTACTTTTGCAGTCGATTTCAAATTAAGTCGTTTCCGGATTATGGTCGGGGGCTACGCTCCAATGACTTGGTAAACGGCAAGAATCAATTATTCAACATCCAATTTTTAAAAATACACATATCCTACGTATGTATAACATAGACGAATTATCATCGAAGAATATCTCCGAATTGGAAGATATTGCGAAAGAACTTGGTATATCCATTGACAAGAAATCCTCTCAGCAGGACATCGTTTATACGATTCTTGACGAGCAGGCTAAGATAGGTGCGGCTAAGTCGCCACAGGTTACAAAACGTAAGCGCGTACGCATCAGTAAGAAAGATACCGACCGCGTTTATTCCGTTAACGGAAAGGAAGGCGAGAACTTCGACTTGAAGAAGAGCAAGAGCGCTACACCTGAGGTTGCTCCCCTGTTTTCTACTGAAAATGTAGAAACAGCAACAGAACCTGAGCAGGAAGAGGCACCGATAGTGGAGGAGCCCAAGGCAGAGAAGCCCAAGACTGCAAAGGGAAAGAAGACTGCTGCTGAAGAAATCTTAGCACAGTTCCCCAAGCACCGCGGAAGAAAGTCGAAAGCGGAACTGGCAGCCATTGCCGCCGCCGAGGCAGCCCAGAAGGAGCAGGAAGCAGCGGATAAGACCGAGTCTGTTGAAGAGCCCGTTAATGAACCTGAGCCAGTTGTGGAACAGGAAGATATCATCGCTGATGTTCCTGAGGCAGAGTTCGCTACAGGAGAGCCATCTGAATCTGACAATGAAGAGCAGAGCGATCTTCTTGCCCAGCTTCAGGCTAAGGTGAATGCCCATCATGAAGAAGCCGAGCAGTCGTTAGGTTCTAATGGTATTTGGGAAGGTGACCCAGGCGATGGAACCGATTTCATTCCTGTGGTCGATCTGCCAATTGAGGATCATTCCGTGCTTCCCAACTACGACATGTTCGACAATCCCACGACACCGATGCCCACTCCGCAGCCTTCATTACGTCCTGCCGCTGTACAGCAGCAGCCTGCGAGTGCAGCATACGACTTCTCTGATATCATCAGAGCCAATGGTGTTCTTGAGGTAATGCCCGACGGATATGGATTCCTCCGTTCCAGCGATTACAACTACCTCTCTTCACCTGATGATGTATATGTGTCAGTGGCACAGATCAAGCGTTATGGTTTGAAGACCGGTGACGTGGTAAACTGTCATGTCCGTCCTCCCCACGATGGTGAGAAGTACTTCCCGCTGACCAGCATTGATCAGATTAACGGACGAGTACCTTCTGAAGTACGCGACAGAATTCCATTCGAGCACCTCACTCCCCTTTTCCCGGATGAGAAATATACCCTTTGCGGCGACCCAAGGACGACCAACCTCAGTACCCGCGTGGTAGATCTCTTTGCTCCTATCGGTAAAGGTCAGCGTGCGCTGATCGTTGCTCAGCCTAAGACCGGTAAGACCATCTTGATGAAGGACATTGCGAACGCCATTGCTGCCAACCATCCTGAGGCTTATCTGATGATGCTGCTCATTGATGAGCGTCCTGAGGAGGTTACCGATATGGCTCGTACGGTGAATGCCGAGGTGATTGCTTCTACTTTCGACGAGCCTGCTGAGCGTCACGTGAAGATTGCCGGTATCGTCTTGGAGAAGGCTAAGCGAATGGTGGAATGCGGTCATGATGTCGTGATCTTCCTCGACTCCATTACCCGTCTTGCCCGTGCTTATAACACCGTTGCTCCTGCCAGTGGTAAGGTGCTTACTGGTGGTGTGGATGCTAACGCCCTGCAGAAGCCGAAACGTTTCTTCGGTGCTGCCCGAAACATTGAGGGCGGCGGTAGTCTGACGATTGTTGCCACAGCCCTTATCGACACCGGTTCAAAGATGGATGAGGTGATCTTCGAGGAGTTCAAGGGTACAGGTAACATGGAGTTGCAGCTTGATCGCTCACTCAGTAATAAGCGTATCTTCCCGGCTGTCAACCTCGTGGCATCAAGTACACGTCGTGATGATCTGCTCCAGGATAGGACAACACTCGACCGCATGTGGATTCTGCGTAAGTATATTGCTGATATGAATCCGATTGAGGCGATGAACACCATTCATGATAGTATGGAACGCACGAAGAGTAATGAGGAGTTCCTGCTGTCGATGAATTCATAATAAAGACTAAAAGGAAAAAGGAAGACTTTCGGTCTTCCTTTTTCTATACCTGCAATTTTCCGTAGGGATTGACTCCGTCGATCCCCAACCCTGCCACGGGCCAATCCTACATACAAAACAAAGGCCCCAACTGAAAACAAGTTTTCGTTGAAGCCCTTTATTTTGCACGTGATTCCGTCGAATTGACTTCGTCGATCCCTACCCTGCCACGGGCCAATCCCCGAAAAGAAAATCTCCGAACGCGAAAGTAAACTTTCTCATTCGGAGCTTCTCTTCTCGTGATTCCGTCGGGATTCGAACCCGAGACCCACAGCTTAGAAGGCTGTTGCTCTATCCAGCTGAGCTACGGAACCAAAAGCGGCTGCAAAATTACTCTTTTTTCTTCGAATACCCAAATTTTTTGATAAAATTATGTCAGCTCATAGATATCGCTGGGTGTTTTCCTGCGCAGCACATCCAACAGGAAGTCCTTACCGGGAATGATGCCGGCATCTCGTAGAATCATCTCCACCGTCTTCCTGGCCAGCTCAGGATGGTTGTTTTCCTCACTGAGATGACAAAGCCACACATGTTTTATGGTAGGTGTGACATTCTCAACTAATGCCTGTGCACATGCTTTATTACTCAGATGACCGTTCTCGCTGAACACCCTGTCTTTCAAGTACTGCGGGTAAGGACCGTTGAACAGCATCTCCTCATCATGGTTCGCCTCAATCACCAAATAGTTAGCACGCTGGATATACTGCTTCATCTCATCGGTCACATGCCCTGCATCAGTCATCAAACAGAACACTGTTCCCTCGCACTCAATACAATAGCCAACGTTGTCACTACTATCATGGGGAACGTCGAACGATGTCACGGTGAAATCACCTAACTGAATCGTCGAACCTTTCTCAATGATTTTAGCATTGATGGGTTGGATTTTACGTCGCACACAATAGTTGTGGTCGATACCGCGATGAACCTCACGAGTGGCATAAACTGGAAGATGATATTCACAACTAAAAGAACCTACAGACTTTACATGGTCTGCATGATCATGGGTTATGATAATATGGCGGACTTGTGCCATCTTTAGTCCATAATCCTGAAAATATTTCTTTAGTGTACGTACACCTATGCCAGTATCTATCAATATGCCGTCCGTTTCGGTGAAGAGGAAATAGCAGTTTCCGCTGCTACCGCTCCCGAAGGAAATGAATTTCAGCATGTCTGTGATTATTTTAATGCAAAAGTAAGAAAAAAAGAGGGATATACCAAAGATTTTTTATATATTTGCATGATTTTAAACTTTTAATATGAAAAGGTATAGTTTTCTATTACTGGTATTGCCTTTACTCGTGGCTTGCGGTGCTAGCAGGGATGGTTCTGAAGATCAGTTGAAGGAGGTGGCCGACAGTTTTTCTGTGGGTTATTTCAATTACGATCTACAGAAAGCCAAGCGTTTCAGCACCGATGATTCCGAGAAGTGGCTACAGTTCATTGCCAGTAATATCCAGCAGGAAGATGTGGACATACTGCGGCAACAGGAGTTACCTGCAACGGTTCAGGTTGGAGAAGTAAGCTATACTGGTGACAGCTCAGCAATAGTGAATATTTCCGTACAGAATTTCCTGAAGATGGATTCCATTGGTAAGGCTGGTGTGATGACCGATGAGGCCGACTTCCGACTGAATGCTCACATCCACAACGGTAGATGGTACATCAGAATGGAAGGCCCACTGCGAAGTGAAAAGAGAAGTCACGACTGAATCGCGGATTCACGATGGGGAAATGTTCTTTATAGTTCTCATACGCCGGGTTCACCGCCTTCATACCCATATCAAAGCGTAGCACGAAATAGTCGAAATTCAGTCGTAAGCCGATGCCATAAGCCACAGCAATCTGCTTATAGAACTCATCCAGTTTGAACTGACCGCCCGGCTGTTCCTCATAGTTTCGTAACGTCCATATATTACCAGCATCTACGAATACCGCCCCGTCGAACTTCCAGAACAGGAATGTACGATATTCCGCATTCAGGTCGAGCTTCATATCACCGGTCTGATTGATGAAGTCGATAGCACCGTTCGACCCCTTGAACTTTCCTGGTCCTAAGCCTCTTACGCTCCATCCTCTTACTGAGTTCGCGCCACCCGAGAAATAACGTTTCTCGAACGGCAGAATCCTACTGTTGCCATAAGGATACGCAATACCGAAGCCCGCATGGATAGCCAATTGGTTACGGCGGTCGAAACGAATCAGGTGGGTATAGTCGACATCTCCCTTGACATACTGCGCATAAGCGATATTGAACAAGGTATATTGCCCACGCTCGTTCTTTTCTTCGCCTAACAGATGACTGAAGCCGTTCAGCAGGTTACCAGCCGTCTCGATGTTTGCACGGAACGCATGGTGCCTTCCGTTGTGCGCCAACGAGAATCCGATCTTCATGATGAACAGGTCTTCGTAGTTATATCGCAGAATCGCGTTCCTATTACTCACGCTGTCGAGATAATCATGCTTGAACGTACTGGATATCCACGGCATGTAGATATAGTTCAGGTCGATGACATCCGCCCGATAAGTGGTATTCCTGTTCGCATCCGTCCACCTGTACCGCCACGCCGCAGAGAAGAGTCGTCTATGGAACTCCGGTCGGTTCTGCATATTATAGCTCACCGACAGTTCCGATGCTGCCGAGCTCTTCTTCCTATAACTCTTCGACACAGGAGCAATGAACCGCGGGAACGACAGCTTCGCCTCCAAGTTATACTCCTCATAGTCTTGGTTCTGATAACCCTCCAGTCCTGTAATGGCCTCAAAGGCACCACGAAGCTGAACACTGAACGTCTCTGAGCCCTTGAACAGATTCCTGTTCTCATACGTCAGCGTAGCAGCAGCACCTAAGTCACCTGCTGTATTCGTTCCTTCGGGTTGGAAACTCACGCTGTTCGGCTTGTATGTACTGATCTGGATGCTACAGTCGAGCAGGTTACTGTCAGGTACTTCCGCAAACTTAATACCCGTATAGCGCACAGCCGACAGTCGTCCGAAGCTGTTATACGTACGCTGCAGGTTCTGTGAGCTATAGAAATCCCCCTCTTTCAACCAGGTATTCTCACGAAGCACCGACCGTCTGAGATGTAGTTTCCCATCGTCACCGCTCATAAAGTTCACCTGTCGTATCTTATACCGGGGATGGAAAGTCACCTCCGCATCGTTATGCGACTGATACGGCATCAGCTGCATGGTCAGGTCGACCATTTTCGAGCCACGTGTAGTATCAGCATAGAAACGAATGAAATCCTTATGGAAACGGTAGAAGCCGGCATGTGTAAGCTGTTGCGTCATCTGCTTTCGGGCATTATCCAACTCTGCAGCCGAGAACTTCATTCCTTCCTTCAGATACAGGTTCTTGGCATGATCAATATCCAGCACCTTGGCCACACTGTCGTCTTGGATATCATATTTCACCGACCGGATAAAATAAGGTATTCCCGGATGCAAGGTATAGATGGCGGTCAGCTTATGCCTACGTGTCTTCGTGTCAAGGGTTACATAACCGTTCATGTAACCCATGTTGTGCAACGCATCCTGCAGATCCTCGCATGTCTGCTTGGCCAGCAGCGAATCATACACCACAGGCTCCTCACCGATATTCCTCAGCGTACGGTTCAGCCACTTCGTCGTATCTCTTCCGGCCATTCCATACGTTCCCAAGGGAACCTTGAACAGCGAGAACCACTTACTGTTGGCCTGCTGATGGATGTAAGTGGACATCTGCGATACGTCAATCTCCTTGGCATCAGTCTCCACCCTTACCTTATCCAGCAAATACTCACCATCGGAAAGGAATTTCGATGATGAGCACGAAGCCATAAGCAGCAGACAAGCAAGTGGTGCGAGTAATCTCCTTGATACCATGAATTTTTCTTTTTCGCTTGCAAAAGTAAGAAAAAAAATGTACTTTTGCAATATGATAAGCAAAAACTTGTTGAAATACGTACGCAGCCTCGAAAACAAGAAGGGGCGCAAGGAGTTGGGACTCTTCGTTGCTGAAGGCACGAAGATTGTGGGTGACATGATGAAGGTGATGGGCCCTTTCCGAATCTTTGCCACAGAGGAGTGGTGGAAAGAAAACGACCTGGCACCTTGCGAGGAGGATAAGGTTCTCTCTGAAGAGGATCTCCGCCGACTCAGTTTCCTGCAGCATCCGCAGCAGGTAATGGCCTTCTTCCTTCTTCCCGTTAACGAGAATCCGTTCTTAGCTGACCAACAAGATATTACGCCGCTTACCAATGAACTGTTTCTTGCTCTTGATGATGTCCAGGATCCTGGTAATCTCGGCACGATTATCCGCATAGCCGACTGGTTTGGCATTTCCACCATCTTCTGTAGTTTGAACACTGCTGACGCTTATAACCCCAAGGTGGTACAGGCCACCATGGGAAGCATTGCCAGGGTGAAGGTGATCTATACCGATTTGGTGGAGCTGTTCAGTCATCTGCCCAAAGACTTCCCCGTCTATGGCACCTTCCTCAATGGCACGAATATCTATCAGGAGCCGCTCAGCCATAACGGCATCATAGTGATGGGAAACGAGGGGAAAGGCATTTCCCCAGAAGTAGCGGCCCACATCAACCGCCATCTCCTCATCCCCCACTACCCTGCCGACAAGTCCACTGCCGATAGTCTGAACGTTGCCATTGCAACCGCCATCACTTGCGCAGAGTTCCGAAGAAAATAAAATCCCACCCATTAAGGGGCTGGGATTTGTTTGACGAAGAATTAATCTTTTGCAAAGTTAATACTTTATTTTGAAACTACCAAATTATAAGTGTCGTAGAGTGCAAAAATCCTTTAACAAACATGGGGTAAACTGTTAAAAAACACTGAACGCCGTAAACGCTATGAGCGTTTGACGTTCCCGCTATCAGAGAATGACGTAAACGCTATCAGCGTTTGAGGCACTTTCCACAAGAAACTGCCATAGTTTCTACCGCAAAGTATGGCACTTTCCCCTTTTCGTTACCATCCCAACATCCCCCCTAATTTGTGACGTTTGTGACATGTGACATTTGTGACAATAAGATTTTTCAACATGTGGATTTGAAAGGTTATATTAATATATAATATTTATATTATATATTAATATAAAATAATATTACTTATAATTTATAATCTAATCTTAGTTTTCTCAACATCGAAAATCCTTAATGTCACAAATGTCACATGTCACAAATGTCACACTTTTGAAAAAGAACCCCTCGCAGATGATTGTAAAATCGAATTGTTTTTTGTACCTTTGCACTTCAATCTGCAAAGCAACAACGAACAAGAGAAACAGATGACAGAATATACAGTAACGGGAATCAGGCATCAGCTGGGTGAAGGTCTGTCCGCTGAAGAGCAGACGGAAAAAGCAAGGCGCTTTGTGGCCCAGTTGGAGGAAGGTCAGGAGGTGATGCTGGCGGCCGAGTCTGAGAATCCTGTAGATGTGAATGCAATTGCGGTTTACATCGACTACAAGCGCGTGGGCTATATCAACAAGGAGGATGCGCCAGAGGCCAAGCAGCTGCTCGACGAACAAGGACGGGGCGTAGGAAAGGTGGTGAGAACAGATCATCACGTCACGTTCTTCATCTCCATTCACGGAGCGCCAGAGAAAAACACCCCGCAGGTAAGACGGGAAGGGATACTCCCCGAGGGCGTGCTGGGCGACAGTGTAAGGATACCGTTCACCAAGGGCGAGAGCGCGCTGCAGCTGATAGCCAACGACCTGCTGACCATGGAGGTGAGTAGGAAGAACATCAAGACCATCCTGCATCTGGCCGACCTCTACCTACCCCATATCAAGACCTCCATCTGCCATGATGACAACATGTGGCTGAACAGGATCGAGAAACGGCTGCACACGATCTGTGAACAACGCGAGGCCCTGGAGTTGTCGGACGAGGAATCGGAACAACTTGACAACACATACCAAATGATGCGCGAAGCCGTAGGTGACATACACTGCACACAAGATCATTGGCCTGAGCGAATCTTCATCGGTCAGCTTGAGCAGCTTCGCCATGATGAACGCACAAACACCTATCTTTATAAGAAATACTGCGAGGCCTTCCTTGGCGGGAAGGATTTTGACGAGACCGATAAAAACCGGTTGAAAGCAGAGCACGACAGACTCACCGACTGGCTCAAGGGGATGAAGTGGAGCGAGCTGAGAAACCCGCGCAGTCTGGAAACAATGGCACACAAGGTGAACTACCTCGGCTTGTCGCGACAGGAGCTCTATGAGCTCTATAGTGTGTTACTGCTGATTGAGCGCCTGGAGAAGTCGATGAAGGGACTGACGGTTAACCACGAACAGATTGTGGCTGAGCTGAAACCCATCTTCTATGGCGACGAGGAAGAGATAAACACATTCCTGCAGGATATCCAGTACATGAAGCCAACCCAAATCACCGAAAGGGTGAATCAGCTTGTGAAGCAAGATAAAATTTCGGGCCTTTCGAGGAAACGCAACCTTTGGTCAGTGCTGCACAGATATGAACTCTACTTACCCTCGGAAACGAACTGGAATCTGCAGGTGAAATAACCATTTTCGATGACTACCCCTTCATAAGGGAATCGGCGTTTGTCGGTTCCCTTTTTGTGTCTCTACTTGTACAAATACTTGTGCGTTACTTGTATTTGCTTGTAATTACTTGTATTTCAACATGTTACAAAACAAAACCTTCTTTTCCCTCCCATTTTCTTCGTACCTTTGCAAAGGATTCAAAAATTGAATCTGCGGAGAAATCCGCTTAATGTTTAATCTGAGTTGATGCGGTGAGGGAAGTCTCGCGAGTGAAAAGGATCCAATTTCAGCACTTGTCTCATCTCGCAATCTCTAAAAAAATGACAAAGGAAACAATTAAAAATGGAAAGTGCTTTACATGTATCGGCAAGGGGGTAACCTCCCCTGCCCTACCAGCCACTCGTCAGGAATGGGAACACATGCGCAGAATGCCCTGGCTGAAGGAGATGTGCGACCGTATTGAGAAGGGTGAGGAAGAACTGAAGAGCCAACTGCCCGTGTGGACAGCTCATTGCGCTGAGTTCAAGAACAACCACCGTTCAGCGGCAGATGCAGTGAAACCGTTGAAACGACTGATGTTCGACTTCGACGAGAAGGGGCACACCGAAGAGATCAAAAGAATTCTTCTGGAGAAATCACCCTACACCGTGCTGCTTATTGAGGAATCG
The DNA here is from genome assembly GCA_017651265.1 of Prevotella sp. Taxonomy (GTDB): domain Bacteria; phylum Bacteroidota; class Bacteroidia; order Bacteroidales; family Bacteroidaceae; genus Prevotella. Next base: position 19,722 of record JAGCDO010000014.1, read on the forward strand.
GTGAGAAGAGGTACGCATGTATTGGTGGAGCTGCCCGATGGTGTAACACCTGATGAGGCGCAGGAGACCATGAAAACCATCACAGGCTTTGAGCCGGATAAGGCCGTGAAGGATGTTGCAAGGTGTATCTACATGGTGCCGATGGGGCATACTCATTATGTGCATGCGAAGCTGTTTGAGCCTGAAGTGAGGAGTGTGGAGTGTGTAGTGAGGAGTGAGATTACTCCTGAGATACAGACTCCTGTTTTTCCTGATCAGTTCAAGGGTGTTCCTTATTCTTCCATCATCAGCGAATACTGGAACAGAACGGGCGGCCAACCCATCAGGGGCGAACGGAACAAACGGTTGCACCAGTTGGCGGCCAACCTGAGAGCCATCTGCGAGAACTCTGAGAATTGGCTGCTGGAAGTGATGCCCACCTTTGGCTTGTCGAATCAGGAAATGCGGACTATCATTCATTCAGCTTGCAAGGAACCCACCAAGGGCTCGCGCATGATGGATCAGATTGTAAGCTCACTGAAAGGAGAGAACTTTTCTGAAGACATCGATGAAGAGGATGATGCAGTTCATAGTTCAAAGTTCAAAGTTCATAGTTCGAAGTTGCCAATAGGGTTGAAGGAATCGTTGGTGGGAGTACCTAAGAATATGCAGATGCCGGTATTATGTTCTGTGCTCCCTATCGCTGGCGCCTATGCCGACCAAGTGGAGGTGGAGTATTGCGACGGAAACACCCAGCATCTGGGATTGATGAGTATCATCCTTGGTGAGCAGGCCAGCGGCAAGAGTGTCTGCAAGCATGCGGTGGATGTATGGAAGCGTCAGTTCGAAGAGGAGGATGCCTTGGCAAGAAAGCGTGAAGAGGAATGGAAAGAGCGCAAGAAAGCCCGTAAGGCCAACGAGACAGCGCCCGATGACCCCCATGTGCTGATACGAACGATGCCTGTAACGGTAAGCTGCTCTACCCTGCTGAAACGCTTCAAGAATGCCAACGGTCATACGTTGTACAGCTTTGGCGAGGAATTGGATACGCTGAGAAAAACCAACGGTGCAGGCTCATGGTCAAGCAAGTATGACATCTACCGCCTCGCATTCGACCGTGGTGAGTGGGGACAGGATTATAATAGTGATCAGGCGGAATCGGGTGTAGTCAGAGTTGCTTACAACTGGACCATACTGGGTACTTACGGTGCCATGCGGCAATGCTTCAAGAGTAATAATGTTGAGAACGGCCTCTCCAGTCGCATGCTGATAGCCGAAATGCCCGACAACAGTTTCTCGAAAATGCCCCGGTTCAAAAAACGCTCCAAGGAAGACGAGGCGAGGATTCAGGAAGCGGTGACGAAGCTGAGAAGCTATTCGGGACTCATTGACACACCTCGGTTGAGAAGGGCCATCGAGCAATGGGTGGAAGAGAAACGAGTGGAGGCTGCGAAGGATATCGACCACGTAAAAGACACCTACCGCAAACGTGCTGCCGTCATCGGCTTCCGCGCAGGAGTGATCTTCCATCTGCTGGAGAATTCCTCAAACGCCCAAGGGAACAGGATGCGGGAATCAAAGGCTTGCATCGACTTCGCCCTGATGATGGCGGAATACTGCTTGGAAAGTCAGATAAAGGTGTTCGGAAACGACTTGCTGAACCAGTATATCGATGCAGAAAGCGAATGTAAGCGATACGGCGCTAATTACAGCGTGTTTGACCAGCTTGCTCCTGCGTTCTCAATTGATGACTTAAGGGCATTGAAACGGGACAGCTGCGGTGAAGCGGCTATCCGCAAAATCATCTCTCGCTGGCATCGTGACAACTGGATTGAAAGAATCGACAAGATGCACTGGAGAAAGATGAAAGCCGAAATGTGACATTTGTGACATGTGACATTTGTGACAATAAGCAAAATGAATGTGAGGGGTGGCATCATAAAGATATCACCCCTCATTTACGGTTACACACAGCATTGTAAAAAAATAGGAGAAATACTTGCAAATATCAGAATAATTATTTATATTTGCAGCATAAACTACTGATTAACAATTATAAAGCTTTACGGACATGAAACAAAAACTATTTCTTACATTAGTCATGCTACTGACTGTTTGCTCATTCAGTAGGGCAAAGGAGGCCTATGCCGTATATGACTCAGGTGATCAAACTTTAACCTTCCGTTATGATGATGATTGGGGCAACCAACCTACTTCGGTATATAAATATAAATTGAATACTGGTAGTAACACCCCAGGTTGGATAGCAGAGGGAAAGCTATTCAAACGGGTTATTTTTATCTCTTCTTTTGCCGATTATAGACCCACCTCCACCTATAAGTGGTTCTACAATCAAACAGAACTGACAACTTTTACTGGGTTGAACTACTTGAAAACGAACAATGTGACTGACATGTCATTTATGTTTTTTGAATGCACAGGTCTGACAAGTCTTAATTTGAACGGCTGGAACACGAGTAACGTAAAGAATATGAACTTAATATTCTACAATTGCAGAGGTCTGACAAGTCTTAACCTGAGCAGCTGGAATACGGGGAATGTGGAGGCTATGGGGTACATGTTCAATGGGTGCAGCGGTCTGACAAGTATTAATATAAGTGGCTGGAATACAGAGAATGTTGAGTATATGGAACACATGTTCAATGGGTGCAGCGGTCTGACAAGTCTTAACCTGAGCAGCTGGAATACGGGGAATGTGGAGGCTATGGAACACATGTTCAATGGGTGCAGCGGTCTGACAAGTATTAATATAAGTGGCTGGAATACAGAGAATGTTGAGTATATGGAACACATGTTCAATGGGTGCAGCGGTCTGACAAGTCTTAATATAAGTGGCTGGAATACTGGTAAAGTGCATTCTATGTCAAGTATGTTCAAAGGTTGCAGCGGTCTGACCAGCCTTGACGTGAGTGGTTTCAACACAGCAAATGTGACCGATATGTCCTCCATGTTCTATGAATGCAAAAATCTGACCAGCCTTAATCTAAGTAGTTTCAACACAGCTAATGTAACCAATATGTCAAATATGTTCTATAAATGCAGCGGTCTGACAAGCCTTGATATAAGTAATTTCAACACCGCCAATGTGACTGACATGTCATTTATGTTTTTTGAATGCACAGGTCTGACAAGCCTTGACCTTAGCAGTTTCGATACAAGCAATGTAATGTCTATGAAATCTATGTTCTTTTATTGCAGAAATCTGAAAACGATTTATGCTGGTGATGGCTGGAATACGGATAAAGTGGATCAATCTGGAAATCTATATGGTTTGTTTTATGAATGCAACGCGCTTGTAGGTGGTGAAGGGACAACGTTTGATAGTTCTCATGCAACCAAGGTGTACGCCCGTATTGATGGCGGGCCAACCTCTGCTACCCCTGGCTATTTCACGGTCAAAGTATACGACTTGAAGATAGCCGGCACAGAGGTTACGAGCATGAACAAGAGTGATGTGCTGAGCAATGGTGGAACTGTGAAGTTCGATGGAAATAAAACGCTTACCTTGGAAAATGCTGATATCTCAATCAATGTGACTAACGGCTTCGGCATCGACAATGAGATAGCCGACTTGGTTGTTGTTGCCACGGGTACGAACACCGTGAATAGCTATCGACACACGGCCTGCTATACGGGCAAGGATATTAGTTTTACTGGTGATGGAACCCTGACATTAAACGGAGTCAGAGGAGGACTGAGCAGTGGCTCTAAGAAGATCATGGTGATGGATGGCATACACTTGATCTGCTTAAGCAATCAGTTGGGAGGAATAGAAGGTCATCGTAACATCAAGGATAATTGTGTTACCACCTTGGAGATGAGTGGTGCCAACACAATCTTAGAAGCGGAAAGTCCCAATGGTAGTTTGACAGACATTAAAGCATTGTCGCTGAGCGATGGCTTGGGAATATGCTCACCCACAGGAGCCGTATTCGGCAATAATGCGGTATGCGATGCAAGTGGAAACGTTATTACCAGCAGAGTGATCATTAAAAATCCATCAGGAATTGCTACTGGCGAGGTGCTACCTCTAAATGACAATGGAGAAATGATAAATGATAAAGCAGGATCGTGGTACACGATAGATGGCAGGAAGCTGAGTGGAAAGCCAACGAAGATGGGAATCTACATCGTGAATGGTAAGAAGGTTGTGATTAAGTGAGAGAAGTGTAAGCATGCTTCCACTTCCGAGCGTGAACAAGCTCGAACGAAGTTCAAAGGATCATTAAATAAAAAACAAACTAATACATAGACAATGAGGGGCAGCATCGTACAGATGTTGCCTCTCATTTTTTAGAATTTTCTCTTTTTCCTCAAGACCTACCATTAGGAAAAGTTAATTGCCTAATTATAAAGAACTTAGGGGCAAAATGGGTGCTAAAAGACCTAACGTAAGAGGTAACAAAGACCTACCGTAACACCTAACATGACACCTAACATGCAACCTTGCCTCTTGCCTTTAAAATGTTAGGTCTGACGGTAGGTGTTACGGTAGGTCTTTGTTAGGTGTTACGGTAGGTCTTGAGAGTATCAAAAACGCGTGAAACGCCTATATACAGGCACTTACTTCCGTGAAACTGTTAGGTCTTGGGCAAAAACACAAAATAGAAACCAGCCTTCTGGGAGGCAGTTATCAGCCTTCTTACGAACCGTTACAAGGCTAGTTTCACCCTCTAATCAGCCTTCTGGCCTGGGAATGATATGTAAATTCAGGGAAAAAACTTGCAGATATCAGAATAATTATTTATATATGCTATACATTCATAAGGCTGATCATCTTCTTTACCCATATGTGCAAATTTTGCACATGTGATATTTTACGTTCCCTTCATTGGAACAATAAAGCCTACTTCTTTTGCGTCATGATATTAAGCACCATCTCATCGGTAATGCCCATACCGTCGGCACCAATGGCCGTGAGGTTATGGATGCTCTGGTCAACACTATCGTCAACGATGCCCTCCTCAGACGACACGCACTTGCCCTCGATGGATAGCAAGGCTGACAACACGGCGGTGCTCACACTGGATGTGATCTTCAAGGAACAGGCGGGCTTGGCACCATCGCATATCATACCCGTGAGGTTGGCAATCATATTCTTCACGGCAAAGCAAACGCGCTCGTAGTCGCCACCCATCAGATAGGTAATGCCCACGCTGCTGCCTATCGATGCCACCACGCAACCGCAGAGAGCTGATAACCTACCAAGACTCTGTTTGATGTAAATGGCCGTGAGATGACTCAGCATCAGAGCACGGATCAATTCCTCTTCTGTGTTCTCGTTCTCCTTGGCATATACACATACCGGATTGGTGGCACAGATGCCTTGATTTCCCGAGCCTGAGTTGGACATCACGGGAATCATCGCTCCACCCATACGGGCATCACATGCTGATGCTGTGCGAGAAATGATATGACAGAAGATTGAGTTTCCGAAGATTCCTTTCGCCATCGGACGGTCGATGGTTTTACCGAGATTATGACCGTAGTTGCCTTTCAACGCCTCACGGGCAGCATTCATATTGTAGGTACGCGTCTCTTCGATGAAACGGATTTCGTCAATGGGAGTCGTTGTGGCAAAGTCGTAAACCAATCGCATGTTCAAGGCAATCTCAGCATCTTCTTGACCACTCTCTTTCGTTTGGGTATCCATACGCTGACTTGCTGGTTCTATGAAGGTGGTGTGCCCACCTGAGATAATAGCTCTGGATGACTTCTCGCCTGCGGTAACGGTTATCTCAACGTACAGTTTGTCACAACTTCCGTCTTTAAGACCGATATCGATGCGGTTCTCTGCAATAAACTGTTTACCTTCTTCGAGCGCCTCGGGCGTAAGATCCTTCAATACCTCCAGCTGATAAGCACTCTTACCGATGAGCGCTCCTAAGGCAATAGCAATAGGCAGACCAATCATTCCTGTTCCTGGAATGCCTACGCCCATGGCGTTCTTCAGGATGTTGGCACTTAACTTGGTCTCAATATGCTCCGGACGACAGCCCAGTTGCTCAGTAGCCTTTGCCGTACACAAGGCAACGGACATCGGTTCAGTACAGCCAATAGCGGGAACCACCTCCTGATGGATAAGAGAGATAATCCGTTTTCGCGTTTCTTTGTCAATCATGTCGTATTATTTAATTCGTTGATTCAGAATTGTTTTAATAGTTCTTGAGTGCAAAGATAACAAGTTTTTCCGAAACCTGTTTCCTTTTAGGGAAAAAAGACCATAAAAATGATGTGAAAAAAGTTGGGGGATTCATGGATTATTATTAAATTTGCATGCAAGAATCCTAAACAATCCGAAAGAGGGATGGTACATATTAGGTTACCCGATGATAAGAACAGACCACTCAGCTTCTATCTGGCTATGGAAGAGTATGTTGCGCGAAATACCAACATCGCACACGCCTTCTTTATATGGCAAGTGGAGCCCAGCGTGATATTCGGACGGAACCAGCTGATAGAGAACGAGGTGAACATCGAATACTGTAAAAGGAACGGTGTGAAGATGTACCGCAGGAAAAGCGGAGGCGGCTGCGTATATGCTGATAAGAGTAATATGATGCTGTCGTATATCACGAATGGCGACAGCGTGAACTTCACCTACCACAAATATACCACGTTGGTGGTTACCGCCCTTCGGCAACTGGGTATTCCGGCAACAGCCAACGGAAGGAACGACATCCTGATAGATGGGAAGAAAGTGAGCGGAAACGCATTCTACCACCTGGGGCCGCATCAGACCGCTACGGGTAAAGGGAGGAATATCGTACATGGAACGATGCTCTACGACACGGAGATGCGGAACATGCTGGGATGTATTACTCCTGATGACGAGAAGCTGCTGAGCAAGGGTGTGAAAAGCGTTCGACAACGCATAACCTTGTTAAAGGAATATACCACACTGACACTGGAGGAGATTCGCGAAGCACTCATCCGTTTCGCCTGTAATGAGGAACGAATGCTGACAGCAGAGGAGATACAAAGCATCGAGGAGATGGAAAAGGAGTATCTCTCACCGAAGTTCATCTATGGAAATAATCCTCGCTATACGGTGATCAGGAAACAGCGCATTGACAACGTGGGAACCATCGAGGTGAGAATGGAGGTGAAGAACGGGGTGATCAGGGATTTCGATATGAAAGGCGATTATTTCCTGACAGGCGACCAGAATGAACTGTGTAGCCTACTGAAGGGAACGGCATTGAACGAAGAGGCGCTGAGGAACGCTATACCCCACTCCATCAGCGATATCATCATGAACTTACAAACAACCGATTTAATATCTTTAATCTTAAGCAATGGAGAATAAAAGAACTTGTCTGTATGACAAACATGTGGCTCTGGGTGCACTAATCTCACCCTTTGGCGGCTTTGACATGCCGATACAGTATTCGAACATCATTGATGAGCACAACGCCGTAAGACAGCATTGCGGGGTGTTCGATGTGAGTCATATGGGTGAAGTAACCGTCAAGGGTGCTGAGGCAGAACGCTATGTGAACCACATCTTCACCAATGATGTTACTGGCGCTCCCGACGGACAGATTTATTATGGAATGATGTGTTATGAGAATGGTGGTACCGTTGACGACCTCTTGGTGTATAAGATGGGCGAACAGGACTACTTCCTGGTGATCAACGCGGCAAACATCGACAAGGACTGGGCATGGATGCAGCAGCAGGCTAAAGGGTTCGACATTGATTTGCAGAACTGCTCCGACTACTACGGACAGCTTGCTGTGCAAGGTCCTGAATCGGAGGCTGTCGTAGAAGAGGTGCTCGGACTTTCTTGCAAGGAACTGGTGTTCTACACAGCCAAGACGATGGATGTTGATGGCGAGACCATCATCATCAGTAGGACGGGCTACACCGGTGAGGACGGCTTCGAGATCTATGGCTCGCATGCCTTTATCCAGCGCCAGTGGGACAAGCTGATGGAGAGCGGGAGATGTAAGCCCTGCGGACTGGGTTGTAGGGATACGCTGCGCTTCGAGGTGGGTCTGCCGCTTTATGGCGACGAGTTGTCTGACGAGATTTCACCGGTCATGGCTGGCTTATCGATGTTCTGCAAACTCGATAAGGAGGAGTTCATCGGTAAGGAGGCATTAGCCCAGCAGAAAGCTGAAGGTGTGAAGCAACGCGTGATTGGTATTGAATTGAAAGACAAGGCTATACCCCGTCATGGTTATAGTGTTTTATACCAAGGCGAGAAGGTGGGTGAAGTAACGACAGGCTACAATTCCATCTCTACAGGAAAGAGCGTTTGCATGGCATTGGTTGACACGGCTCATGCTAAATTAGGTACTGAACTGGAGATCCAGATCCGCAAGAAGACCTTCCCGGGTGTAGTGGTGAAGAAGAAATTCTACGAGAAGAGATATAAGAAATAAGAAGCAAGAAGCAAGAAATAAGAAGCAAGAAATAAGAAGCAAGAAGCAAGAGATATGTAATAAGATACAAGTGAAAATATCCAATGCCTATATAATAGTGGTATTCTCTTGCTACTAACCTCTTGCCTCTTGCTTCTAATTAATGAGCAACGCGAAATTTATTAAATAAAACAACTATGGCAAAAGTAATTGAAGGACTCTATTATTCTGAGAGTCATGAGTATGTGAAAGTGGATGGTGACTTCGGTTTCATCGGTATTACCGACTATGCGCAGAACGCATTGGGTAATGTGGTGTATGTGGATATGCCTGAGGTGGATGATGAGGTGACTGCAGGTGAGGAATTCGGTGCTGTAGAGAGCGTGAAAGCTGCCAGCGACCTGATTTCACCGGTAAGCGGTACGGTGGTGGAGATCAATGAAGCACTCGAGGATCAGCCGGAACTGGTGAACGAGGATGCTTACGCCAACTGGATCATCAAGGTGGAACTGAGCGACAAGGGTGATCTCGACAACCTGATGGATGCTGCCGCTTACGAAGAGTTTACTAAATAAGAAGTAAGAAGCAAGAAGTAAGAAGCAAGAAGCAAGAAGTAAGAAGCAAGAAGTAAGAAGCAAGAGATATGTGATAAGATACAAGTGACTATATCCAATGCTTATATAATAGTGGTATTCTCTTGCTTCTTGCCTCTTGCCTCTTGATTCTAAAAATCAATTAACATTATGAACCACAAGTATTTCCCGCATACCGAGGAGGAAATCCAGCAGATGCTCAAGGTGGCAGGGGTTGACTCATTAGACGGACTCTATGCGGATGTGCCTGAGGATATTCGCTTCAAAGGCGACTACGAGATCGCTGATGCGATGAGTGAGCTGGAAATCCGTCAGTTCTTCAACACCTTGGGGATGATGAACGATCAGCTGACGTGCTTTGCCGGCGGTGGTGTATATGATCATTATACGCCTTCGGTGATTCCCAGTATCGTGGAGCGCTCTGAGTTTCTGACCAGCTATACACCGTATCAGGCAGAGATCTCTCAGGGTACGCTGCACTATATCTTCGAGTATCAGAGTATGATGGCGGAGCTTACCGGTATGGATGTGTCGAATGCATCGATGTACGACGGGGCTACTGCTACTGCCGAGGCGGTGATGATGGCTTTTGCTGCAGGAAAGAAATGCACGAAGGTATTAGTAAGCGACACCATCGACCCGAAGGTGCGACGCGTGATTGATACCTATGCAAAGTTCCATGGTATTGAGATCGTGAGTATCCAAGCTAAGGAGGGGGTGACCGACAAGGCGGATATGGAACAGAAGCTTGCTGAGGGTGGCGTGGCTGGCGTAGTGGTACAGATGCCGAACTATTATGGTATCGTGGAGGACTATACCGGCTTTGCTGATGCAATCCATGAGCAGAAGGGGTTGTTCATCATGAACAGCATTGCTGCTGATCTGGCGGTACTGAAATCGCCTAAGGAATGGGGCGCTGACATTGCAGCTGGCGACGGACAGAGTTTAGGTATCCCCATGACATTCGGCGGACCGTCGGTGGGCTATCTGTGCTGCACGGAGAAGCTCATCAGGAAGATGCCAGGAAGAATCGTGGGTATGACGAAGGATAGTCGTGAACAGCGTGCATTCGTTCTGACGCTTCAGGCTCGTGAACAGCATATCCGCAGACAGAAGGCTACTTCGAACATCTGCTCGAATCAGAGTCTGATGGCTTTGTTCGTTACCATCTACCTCTCTCTGATGGGTAAAGAGGGCATGAAGGAAGCTGCTGAGCAGTCGTATGCCGGTGCTCACTATCTGTGCGACAAGCTCATAGAGACGGGGTTGTTCAAACGTACATTCAACCAGCCGTTTTTCAATGAGTTCTGCGTTACCTATGAAGGGGATGTGGATGCACTACAGAAGAAATGCATGGAACTGGGCTATCTCGCCGGTGTGAAAATCGATGCGCACACGGTGATGTTTGCCGTTACTGAAAAACGTACCAAAGAGGACATCGACGATCTGGTAGAAATCATCAAGGAGGGCAAGAAATGAACGTTTTTGATAAGCCAAATGAGCAGAATGATGTTAACATCAATTCTGCCATGGCGAAAAAAGGTGGGATGAAATCCAATAACAGATTATATGGTAACCTGATCTTCGAACTGTCGAAAGAGGGTCGTAGGGGCTATTCATTGCCTCAGAACAGATATGGAATCTACTCCGTAGAGGAACTGCCGGATGCACTGAAACGAAAGGAAGAGGCGCAGTTGCCCGAATGTGATGAGATGACTGTGGTGCGCCATTATACGAACCATAGTGCGAACAATTTCGGTGTGAACAACGGCTTCTATCCCTTAGGTAGCTGTACGATGAAGTATAACCCGGTGATCAACGAGGAGATTGCGGCCATGAAGGAGTTCGCTGAGCTTCATCCATTACAGCCTGCTGAGACGTGCCAGGGCGCCCTTGAGGTGTACTACTGTGTGCAGCAGGCGCTGGCGGAACTGGCAGGACTGAGTGAGTTTACGCTCAATCCTTGTGCCGGAGCGCATGGGGAGCTCACAGGACTGATGATTATCCGCGCCTATCATGAGAGTCGGGGTGACAATCAACGTACGAAGGTAATCGTTCCTGACTCGGCGCATGGCACGAATCCGGCTTCGGCAGCGGTATGCGGACTGGATATCTTAGAGGTGAAGAGTACGGATAAGGGACTGGTGGATCTGCCTGACCTCATCGCACTGATTGAGCAGCACGGACCGGAGATTGCGGGAATGATGATGACAAACCCGAATACCTTAGGTTTGTTCGAGAAGGATATTCCTGAGATTGCCAAGAGGATACATGACTGCGGCGGACTGATGTATTACGACGGGGCGAACCTGAACCCGATGCTGGGCGCTTGTCGTCCTGGTGATATGGGCTTCGACGTGATGCACATCAACCTGCACAAGACGTTCTCCACACCGCATGGTGGTGGTGGACCAGGTAGCGGTCCTATTGGTGTTCGTAAAGGACTGGAGCCCTTCCTCCCCACTCCACGCGTGATTCTGAATGAGGAGGAGAGTATGTTGACCGTTGAGACGGATAACGACCAGTCGTTGGGAAGCATCGGCTCGTTCTTCGGGAACTTCGGTGTGATTCTTCGTGCCTTCACCTATATCCTCTCTATGGGCAAACAGAACATCAAGATGGTGGGACCGTTGGCCACGCTGAATGCGAACTATATCAAGGAGAGTCTGAAGGATGTGTACGAACTGCCGATTGGCGGACTGTGCAAGCATGAGTTTGTGTTCGACGGACTGAAGGATAAGTCAACTGGCGTAACCACCATGGATGTGGCCAAACGGTTGCTCGACTATGGCTATCATGCGCCTACCATCTATTTCCCGCTGCTCTTCCACGAGAGTCTGATGATTGAGCCGACGGAGAATGAGAGTAGGGAAACCATCGACGGATTTATCCAGGTGATGCGGAAGATTGCGCAGGAGGCAAAGGAGAATCCTGAACTGGTGAAGAGCGCACCGCATAACACGCCCATCGGACGGGTGGATGATGTGCTGGCTGCCAAGCATCCCGTGGTGACCTTCCGTCAAATGAAATACGAGGAACAGGCATGAAGGAGCTGATTATCATCGGTAGCGGACCAGGTGGCTACAGAACGGCTGCGTATGCCGCAAGGATGGGTATTCATACCACCATCTTCGAAGATAAGGAGGCTGGCGGAACTTGTCTGAACTGCGGATGTATCCCTACCAAAACACTCTGTCATGAGGCGGAGATAGTCGACATTTTGAAGAATAAGGGGTTTGATGTTGTCGACTTCTCCGCAATCATGACACGAAAGAATGCGGTGATTGAACAGCTGCGTTCGGGTGTGGAAACGGTGCTGCAAGGTGAGAACATCTCGTTTGTGAAAGCGCATGCGGCATTCAAGGATGCGAATACAGTGGTGGCTGACGGTCAGGAATATACGGCCGACAGAATCATCATTGCCACTGGGTCGCATGCAAAGATGCTGCCCATCGAAGGGATTGACCAGCCTCATGTCATGACTTCCACCGAATTGCTGAACATCACCGAGGTGCCTAAACGGTTGTGTATCGTAGGTGCCGGGGTGATCGGCATGGAGATGGCTTCGGTGTTCAATAGCTTAGGAAGTGAAGTGACGGTCATCGAGTTCCTCAAGGAGTGTCTGCCGATGGTTGACAGTGATATCGCCAAACGTCTTCGTCAGACAATTGCCAAACGGGGCGTCACCTTCTTCATGCAGAGTGGTGTAAAACGTATCAATGGCAACACGGTGTTCTTCGAACGGAAAGGGAAAGAGGAACAGTTGGAGGCAGATATCATCCTCATCGCTACAGGACGTGGGGCCAACGTGGATGGTCTTGGATTGGAGAATACGGGCGTGAACTTCTCTCCCAAAGGAATAGAGGTGAATGAGAACATGCAGACCAACATCCCGCATATCTATGCCATTGGCGACGTGAATGCAAGAATGATGTTGGCTCATGCGGCTACCTTCCAGGGAATGAAGGCCGTGAACCACATGCTGGGCATTGAGGATGAGATTAACTTGGACATGATGCCTGCGGCCATCTTTACGAAGCCTGAGGCGGCTTGTATGGGATTGTCTGAAGATCAATGCAAAGAGAAAGGGATAAGTTTCCTGTGTAAGAAGGGATTCTATCGTGCCAATGGTAAGGCATTAGCAATGGATGAGACCGACGGCTTACTCAAGCTGATGACTGATGAGAACGGATTGATACTCGGCTGTCATGTGTTCGGTGCCCACGCAGCGGATATCGTACAGGAAGTGAGTGTGCTGATGTGCAAACATACCAACGTTCACGAACTGGCACAGATGGTGCATATACATCCCACACTCAGTGAGATTCTTTCGGATACGGCGATGATGTTCTGAGAAGAATTGAAGAATTGAATTGAAGATTAAAGATTAAAGATAAAACATTAAACATTAAAAAAATAAGGATTAAGAAAGCTCTTAATCCTTATTTTTTGATTAGTTGTTGACCGTTCCTCCTACAATATCGAGTAGCTCTGAGGTGATGGCCTGCTGACGACTCTTGTTGTACTGCAGGTTCAACTCACGAAGCAGCTCATCGGCATTGTCGGTAGCGGTCTGCATGGCCACCATACGGGCGGCATGCTCCGATGCATTACTGTCGAGCAAGGCCGTATAAAGCATCAGGTGAGCAAGCTTAGGAACAAGCTGTGAGAGCACAGTATCCATATCTGGCTCCACGATGAAGTTATCGTTCAACGGCTTCACTTCTTCCTTCTCGCCTCTTGCCTCTTTCTTCTCACCTCTCTTCTTCAGGTACTCCTGACTCTCCTTCGTGGCAATCACAGAGGTAAGGTCACGCTCATGATCGCGTTCAAGCTCCTCTTCGATGTCGATAGGAAGGAAGGTCTTACGGGTAAGCACCTGTGAACCGGCGCTCTTGAAATGATGATAGATCAGTTCCACCTTGTCAATCTCCCCTTCCAGGAACTTCATTCCAAGTTCCCGCGCAATCTCAATACAATCATGCGCATTAGGCTTGTCGGCCAAGGAAGAATACTCACCCATCGTCTTCAATCCCATCTTGTTGGCCTTCTCATAGACCTTACGACCAATGGGATAGATCTCGATGTTCTCACGACCGATCTGCTGGGCATATTCATCTACCGCCTGCGACATCATCTTGATGGTGTTAGCATTGAATCCGCCACAGAGGGAGGAGTTCGATGAAAAGACCACAAGGGCAACCCTTTGTACAGGGCGCACCTGGTCGAACGGGGTCTGAGAATCGGCTTCTGCTGCGAGGAACGACTTGAGGATATGCTCCAGCAAGGTCTCGTAAGGCAGCATATTCTGAATGGCTACCTGTGCGTGATGCAGCTTACTGGAGGCTACCATCTTCATCGCCGACGTGATCTTCCGCGTGGAATTGACAGAGGCAATACGACCTTTGATTTCTTTCAGACTAGGCATTATATTCTTTGAACTTTGAGGTTTGAACTTTGAACTTTATGATTTGTATATTTGAAATCTCACTTTGAACTCCGAGGATTGACTTTGCGATTACCTGGTAATCAAAAAGATCAAAGCTCAAAGTTCAAAGTTCAAAGTCACTTGTAAGTTCCTGCAATGTCAGCCATGACGGCTTCAATCTTAGCAGTCGTCTCATCGTCAATCTTACCGTTGGCAAGAGTTTCGATGACCTCAGGGTTGGCAGAGCGCAACTTATCGAGGAAGGCCGTCTGACACTCACGTACCTTAGGAATAGGTACCTCGCGCATCAATCCGTGTACACCACAATAAAGGATGGCGATCTGCTCGCCTACGGGCATAGGACTGTACTGCGGTTGGATGAGCAACTGGTTGTTCTTTCGTCCACGGTCGAGGGTCATGGCCGTCACAGCATCCATATCACTGGAGAACTTCGAGAAGGCCTCAAGCTCACGATACTGCGCCTGGTCGATCTTCAACGTACCAGCCACTTTCTTCATTGACTTGATCTGTGCTGAACCACCCACACGAGATACGGAAATACCTACGTTGATGGCAGGACGGAAACCTTGGTTGAAGAGGTCGCTCTCCAAGAAGATCTGTCCGTCAGTGATAGAGATCACGTTCGTGGGGATGTAAGCGGATACGTCACCTGCCTGTGTCTCGATGATTGGCAGAGCTGTCAAAGAGCCACCACCCTTCACATGTCCCTTCATGCACTCGGGAAGGTCGTTCATCTGCTCAGCTACTTCCTGCTGCTCGTTCATCTTTGCTGCTCGCTCCAAGAGACGGGAGTGCAGATAGAACACATCACCAGGATAAGCCTCACGTCCTGAGGGACGGCGGAGAATCAGTGATACCTCACGGTAGGCAACAGCCTGCTTGGAGAGGTCGTCATATACAACCAGGGCTGGCAATCCGCGGTCGCGGAAATACTCACCGATAGCGGCACCGGCAAAGGGTGCATAGTACTGCATGGCTGCAGGATCGGCAGCTGTAGCAGCCACCACGATGGTATAAGGCATGGCGCCATGTTCCTGTAAGGTAGATACGAGGGTGGCAACAGTACTGGCCTTCTGACCAATAGCCACATAGATACAATATACAGGCTTACCAGCCTCATAGAAACTCTTCTGGTTGATGATTGTATCCACGGCAATGGCGGTCTTACCTGTCTGACGGTCACCGATAATCAGCTCTCGCTGACCACGACCGATGGGAATCATCGAGTCGATGGCCTTCAAACCCGTCTGCAGCGGCTCCTTCACCGGCTGACGATAGATCACACCCGGAGCCTTACGGTCGAGCGGCATCTCGAAAGCATCGCTCAAGTCAATGTCTCCCTTACCGTCGATGGCCTGACCCAGCGGATTGATGACACGTCCCAGCATGTTGTCGTTGACACGGATAGAGGCGATACGCTTGGTACGCTTCACCACCATGCCTTCCTTGATGCCTGAGGTGGAACCTAACAGCACACAACCCACGTTGTCTTCCTCCAGGTTCATCACGATAGCCATGGTTCCGTTTTCGAATTCCAGCAGCTCGTTCGCCTCGGCATTGCGCAGTCCGTAGATACGGGCTACACCATCACTGACGGTCAGCACGGTTCCCACCTCTTCGAACTTCTCGGCATTGGTGATTCCCTTTAGCTGATCGAGCAGTACCTGGGATACTTCGCTTGGTTTAATCTTATCTGACATTGTTTTCTGTTATTCGTTATTACGTTATTACGTCATGACGTTATTACGTTCATTTACTTAATTGAGTGAGAATGGAATTCAACTTCGTCTTGACACTCGCATCCATGCGATAGGTGTCGTACTCGAGGATGAAACCACCGATGATATCGGGATCCACCTCCGACTCAAACTCCACTGTTCCATTAGTCTTGCCCTCCACCATCTGTCGCATCTTCTGCTCTGTAGCAGGTGTAACGGCGGCAGCAGTGATGAGACGTCCACGGATGATATTCTTCTGTTGACGGTAAAGCGTGACGTACGAATTAGCGATGAACTGCATCACACGCTCCCGATCTTCCTTCAGCACCAGCTTGATGAAAGTCTTGGTAAGGTCGGAAGATTTCTCACCAACGGCAGTCAGCAACAAAGCTTCCTTCTTCTCCTTCGAGAGCATCGGATTGTCAATCGTGAACCGTAGCTGCGGCACTTCGACGTAGCTCTTGGCGAGCTGCTGCATCTCCGTATACACAGCATCCTCGATCTTCGCTTCGGTCGCACTCTTGAGCAGTGCACGAGCGTATCTTACCGATATGACTCCAATATCCATACGTTAAATACCTTAGTTAACAGTAGAAACATCATCCAGCATACGGTCAATCAGATCCATCTGCGACTTGTCGTCTTTCAGGTTCTGTCTGAGAACCTTCTCGGCGATATCGACACTCAGCGTGGCAACCTGACTGCGGATATCGGCAATGGCGGCCTTTTTCTCCTGTTCGATGGCTGTCTTCGCATCGTCCAGCAGACGGGCACCTTTGGCCCTTGCCTTTTCCTGCGCCTTCTCCACAATAGCGTCACGCGTCTCAGCAGCCTCTTTCAGTATCTGAGCCTGCTTCTCACGAGCCTCTTGCAAGATGGATTCACCTTCTTTCTCGATATTGGCGAGACGCTCCTGGGCTTCGTGAGCCTTGCGGAGACTCTCGTCGATATAGTTCTTGCGTTCCTCCACCATACCAGTGATGACGGGGAAGCCGAACTTGGCTAGAAGGAGAAAGACCACCAAGAACGCCACCAACATCCAGAAGAATAATCCGAAGTCGGGCGTTAATATTGATGGTAAGTTAATTGAGCCCATTTGCACAGATGAATTTAATGATTAAAGGAATACGCAGAGTGCGCATACAACGACAGCGAACAGGGCAACACCCTCAACGAATGCAGCTGTCAGAATCATGTTCGTACGGATGGTGCCTGCAGCTTCCGGCTGACGAGCGATGGCATCCATGGCGTTTCCACCGATACGACCGATACCCAGACCGGCACCAATTGCTGCAATACCTGCGCCGAGACCGGCACCAAACTTAGCAAGACCAGCAGAAGCGGCTGCCTGTAAAATCAATGTTGATAACATAATCTTTAATTTTTAATGGTTATTAATTAATGTATTATAGATCTATTCGTGATGCTCAGGATGAGCCAGTCCGATAAAGACGGCACTGAGCATGGTAAAGACATAAGCCTGAATGAAAGCCACCAGGAACTCCAGACAGTTCATGAAGAGCATCATGACGAAGCTGAGCAAAGTCAGACCAGAGCCGAGGAAGGCATTCAACGACCAGCCAATGAAGATGATAGCCGTAAACGACAGGATGATAGCATGACCTGCCATCATGTTGGCAAAGAGACGGACCATCAGGGCGAATGGCTTGGTGATGATTCCAAAGACCTCGATAATCGGCATGATGGCGGCAGGATAAGCCTTCAGGAACATCGGCACATCGGGCCAGAAGATTTCCTTCCAGTATTCCTTATTACCGAAGAGGTTAACGGCCAACATCGTACAGAGGGCCAGGAAGAACGTGATATTGATGTTACCCGTTACATTGGCTCCACCTGGGAATATGGGTAATAACCCCAGCATATTGGTGATCAGGATGAAGAAGAAGGCCGTCAGCAGATAAGGTGCATAAGGACGGTAGTGCTTCTCTCCAATAGAATCGCGGATAAGGTCATCGTGAATAGACATCACGAGCATCTCCACCATGCCTACGAATCCCTTGGGTACATCCTTGGTTGGATCATGTTTCTTATACCAACGGGCACAGCCCAAGAAGATGGCCAGCATGATAATCACCACAATCCATATCTGCAACACACTCTTGGTTATGCTGAGGTCCCACGGACGGACACTTGATCCGTCGGCCAGACGTTCGTAGATCTTGCCGTTCTTCTCTTCATTGAAGTAGAAGCCCATATAATCAGCACCCTCTTCTGCAGCTTCCTCGATGCGAGAACTACAGAAAGCATGCCACTTACCTGTGGCCTCGCTTCTTACAATCACCGGCAGAGGAATACTGATATGCTTTCCGCCGATGGTGGTGATGTGCCACTCATAAGCATCTGAGAGGTGACCAAGCACGATCTCTTTCACGTCTATCCCCTCACTCTCGCTTGCCGACACAGGTGTGGCGGTAGCAAGAAGGAAAGTCAGGCATAAAAGCAAATATCTCATGTTATTCAGTTTATACATTATTTTTAATCTTCTTCTCAATCTTGACGAAATACCAGGTATCGTAGATGAGAATCACGAAATAGTAAATCAAGAAAGTAACGACGAAGAAAAGGATGGAATCCCGATTGTTCGCTACCAGACAGTAGATGACTACCACGATGATGGCTGCAAACATCCTGCAGGCGGACGCAGACAGATACAGTGTTGGTAAGCTGTCAGGCGACTTAGCAGAAACCCACTTCCACACCATAGCATAGGCGATGCAGGCCACCAGTTGGAACACAGCTGAGATGCAGATAGGTAACGTCATCCGCTCCACATTGCCCCAGATGTTGACATAAAGCAGTGCCAGCAGGGTTATACCTGCAATCAGACAGATACTCTGTCTCAGATAGGTGTTCACAACGTTCTTAGTCATGTTCGTGAAGTTCTACACACAAACTAACCTGATTCTTCTGTACTGCCACGAAGCCACCTGCAATCTCAATGGTATGCTTACCGTCGGTAGTTTCATACACCACATCACCAACACCCAGCGATGAGATAATCGGTGCATGATTGGTCAGGATCTCGAACTGGCCCATCGTTCCAGGCACCAGTACGTTCTCAACAACTCCGTCGTATTCAACCTTCTCGGGCGAAACTATCTTCAATTGCAACATAATTGTCAATTTTCACATTTCAATTATCAATTGCCAATTAAGCCTTAGCAGCTTCAAGAAGTTTCTTGGCCTTCTCCTTCGCGTCTTCAATGGTTCCTACATTGAGGAATGCCTGTTCGGGCAGATCATCCACCTCACCGTCGAGGATGGCATTGAAGCCCTTGATGGTTTCCTCAATGGGTACCATGACACCTGGCAGACCCGTGAACTGTGAGGCTACGGTAAACGGCTGACTCAGGAAACGCTGTACTCGACGAGCACGGTTCACTGTCAGTTTGTCCTCGTCGGAAAGTTCGTCCATACCCAAGATGGCAATGATGTCCTGCAACTCCTTATAGCGCTGCAGAATCTCCTTTACTCGCTGAGCACAATCATAGTGAGCCTTACCTACAATCAGTGGATCAAGGATACGTGAAGTTGATCCCAGCGGGTCCACAGCAGGATAGATACCCAACTCAGCAATCTTACGGTCGAGCACCGTGGTAGCATCCAAGTGAGTAAACGTTGTTGCAGGAGCAGGGTCGGTCAAGTCGTCTGCAGGCACATACACAGCCTGTACGGATGTGATGGATCCCGACTTGGTAGAAGTGATTCGTTCCTGCATCGTACCCATCTCAGAAGCCAACGTAGGCTGATAACCTACGGCTGAAGGCATACGACCCAACAGAGCAGATACCTCAGAACCAGCCTGGGTGAAACGGAAGATGTTGTCGATGAAGAACAGGATATCGGCAGCACCGCCGTCCTTACCGCCACCGTCGCGGAAGCTTTCAGCAACGGTCAGACCCGACAAGGCAACGGATGCACGGGCACCTGGAGGCTCATTCATCTGTCCATATACCAGGGTAGCCTGACTCTTCTTCATCTCTTCGGGATCAACAAGACTCAAGTCCCACTTGCCCTCTTCCATTGCCTTGAGGAATTTCTCTCCATAGCGGATAACGCCTGATTCCAGCATCTCTCGGATCAAGTCGTTACCCTCACGGGTACGCTCTCCTACTCCAGCGAAGACCGAGAAACCGTTATGTCCTTTGGCAATGTTGTTGATCAGCTCCATGATAAGCACTGTCTTTCCCACACCGGCACCACCAAAGAGTCCGATCTTACCACCTTTCATATAAGGTTCGAGCAAGTCGATCACCTTAATACCTGTGGCAAGGATCTCTTTCTTCGTAGAGAGTTCCTCGAAAGAAGGAGCCTCACGGTGAATGGGGTAAGCACCCTCCATGTCGAGTTGTTTCATACCGTCGATAGGCTGACCGATCACGTTCAGCATTCGACCCTTAATCTGATCACCGGCAGGCATCACGATAGGTGTGCCCATCGGGATCGCCTCCAAGCCACGTTGCAAACCATCGGTATTGTCCATAGCCACACAACGCACGGTATCCTCACCGATATGCTGCTGCACCTCGATAACGAGTTTCTCACCGTTGGGACGAACAATCTGAAGAGCTTCGTGGATTTTGGGGAGCACTTTCTCTGCATCCAGTCCTTCGGTATCGAAATAAACGTCGATGACCGGACCGATAATCTGAGAAATGCGTCCTTTAATCTGTGTCATAAGCGATTTATATTTGTAAGTTGATATCTGATAGTTGTAGGAATCGTTTTTAGATTATAAGCGCAAAAATAGCAATAATTTCCCAAAGCCACAAATTTTTTGTGACTTTTATTACAAAACCGGAAAAAAAAGAATCATTACTGATAGTTTCGCATCAGAGCTACGAGTTCGTCAGGAGAAACGAGGTTCTGTTCGCCTGTCGTCATGTTCTTCAGCGTAACCTTTCCTTCATTCATCTCGTTCTCACCTACAAGGGCAACGAACGGAATACTCTTGGCATTGGCATAGCTCATCTGCTTCTTCATCTTGACGGAATCAGGGAACACCTCTGTACGAATACCCTCCTCACGAAGACGGGCAGCAACAGGCATACAGAAGGCAGTTTCCTTCTCACCGAAATTAATGAAGAGCAGCTGTGTTCCGTTCACCGCTTCCTTGGGATAGGCATCAAGAGCATTCAACACATCGAAGATACGGTCAACACCAAACGAGATTCCCACACCAGAGATTCCCGGCATCCCGAAAATACCCGTGAGGTTATCATAGCGTCCACCTCCTGTGATACTGCCGATCTGCACATCAAGCGCTTTCACTTCAAAAATAGCACCTGTGTAATAGTTCAAGCCACGTGCCAAGGTCAGGTCGAGCTGAATCTCGTTCTGCAGTCCGAACAACTTCAATGTGTCAAGAATAAAGCGAATCTCCTCCACACCTTTCAGTCCGGTTTCAGAGTCCTTCAGCACCTCACTAATTACTTGAAGTTTCTCTTCATTAGTTCCTGAGAGTAAGATAATTGGCTGCAACTTCTCAATGGCTTCAGCACTGATACCGTCCTTGGTCAGTTCTTCATTAACAGCCTCTAATCCTATCTTGTCGAGCTTATCAATAGCCACGGTGATATCCACGATCTTGTCAGCCTCTCCAATTACCTCAGCAATACCTGTCAGGATCTTTCGGTTGTTGATCTTAATCTGCACACGAACGCCGAAACGCTTGAATACCGTATCCACAATCTGCATCAGCTCCACCTCATTCAGTAAGGAGTCAGATCCCACCACGTCGCCGTCGAACTGGTAGAACTCACGGTAACGACCTTTCTGAGGACGGTCGGCTCGCCAAACTGGTTGCACCTGATAACGTTTGAACGGCAATTGCAGTTCCTCACGATGCATCACCACATAACGGGCAAAGGGAACGGTCAGGTCATATCGAAGACCTTTCTCACAAAGTCTGGCGGCCAAATGCAAAGCATTCCGCTGCTGCAGTTCCTCATCGCTCACCTTATTCAGGAAATCTCCGCTGTTGAGTACTTTGAAAAGCAGTTTATCACCTTCCTCGCCGTACTTACCCATCAGGGTTTGCAGCGTTTCCATGGAAGGTGTTTCAATCTGCTGGAAGCCATAAAGAGCATAGACACTACGTATCGTGTCGAATATATAGTTGCGCTTCGCCATCTCTACAGGAGAGAAGTCGCGTGTTCCTTTAGGAATACTTGGTTTCATAAAGACAATGAATAAGAGATGTAATTACTTCTTGTTTCGAACGATTGTCTGATCGCGGTCAGGACCGATAGAGATGATGCTGATGGGTGTGGCCAGCTGCTCCTCGAGGAAGGCGATATAATCCTTGAACTCCTTCGGGAACTGATCCTCTGAAGTAAACTGAGTCATATCAGTCTTCCATCCCGGCAATTCTCTATATACAGGCTCTATACCCTCTTCGATACTATAGGGGAAATGATCAATCTCCACACCGTTCTGCTTATAGGCCACACATGCCTTGATCGTATCGAAACCGTCGAGTACATCACTCTTCATCATAATCAGCTGGGTAACACCGTTCACATCAATAGCATAGCGGAGCGCTACAAGGTCGATCCAGCCGCAACGACGCTCACGACCCGTCACGGCACCGTACTCATGACCTAAGTCGCGTATCTTCTTTCCTGTCTCGTCAAAGAGTTCCGTAGGGAACGGACCTGCACCTACACGAGTACAATAAGCCTTCATGATACCATACACCTCGCCGATCTTGTTAGGACCGATGCCCAATCCAGAGCAGGCACCCGAGCAGATGGTGTTCGAAGAAGTAACGAAAGGATAGCTGCCGAAGTCAATATCCAGCATCGTACCCTGAGCACCTTCACAAAGGATTGTCTTTCCCTGCTTCAGCAGCTTGTTGATTTCATATTCCGAATCCACGATGGGGAACTGCTTCATGTATTCAATACCTTCCATCCAGGTCTTCTCTACCTCCGTGATATCATAGTCGGTAAAGTTCAGCGACCGCAGGATTTCCTCATGACGGGCCTTATGGGCGGCGTATTTCTCTTGGAAGTTCTCGAAGATATCACCTACTCTCAGACCGTTACGAGAGATTTTGTCAGTATAGGTAGGACCGATACCTTTACCTGTCGTACCTACCTTGCTCTTTCCTTTCTGAGCCTCGTAGGCAGCATCGAGCACACGGTGAGTAGGCATAATCAGGTGAGCCTTCTTGGAAATATACAGACGGGAACGCAGATCATGACCGCTCTTCTCCAGATCCTTGGCTTCTCCCATGAACAAATCGGGAGCCAACACCACTCCGTTACCGATAATGTTCACCTTTCCTCCCTGGAAGATACCGGAGGGAATACTGCGAAGCACATATTTCTCACCTTCGAACTCCAAGGTGTGTCCAGCATTAGGACCGCCCTGAAAACGAGCTACTACATCATAACCAGGTGTCAGTACATCGACCACCTTACCTTTACCTTCATCGCCCCACTGCAGACCCAGCAGGACATCTACTCTACCTTTGTTCATATCATTTATTGTTTTTCTTATTCTTCTGTCGTGTCATTTTTGCCAGACAGCTACTGCATACCCCATAGATATACAGGGAGAAGCCATCTCGGCGGAACCGTTTCAAACGCGTTTCGTTTACAGCCTGAATGATGGCTGGCGACTTTACTGCAGTAGTCTTACCACACACCGTGCAGATTTGTCGGCAATGGCCCACACTATCATAGGCAGCCTCATAACGTGTCTCCCCTCCCATACGATGCGAGAGAACGAGTCGTAGTTCCATCAAGAGGTTGATGGTGTTGTAGAGGGTGGCACGACTGACGGGGAAATGTGAGGCTTCCAACTTGTCGTTCAGGTCTTGTAAAGAAAAGTATGAAGGAAAACCGAATACAGCATCAAGCACCGCAAAGCGCTCGGGCGTCTTGCGGCGTTTGTTCTGTTCCAAATAGTTGGATAGCACTTTCCTTACTGCTACCTTTACGTCATCCTTCATGCGTTGATTCACATAAGTCCGTGCAAAGTTACGAAAAGTAGCGTGCAATACAAAACAAATAGTTGTTTTTTTTATTTAGATGAAGGACAAATAAGATTAAAAAAGTCCTAAATCAAAGGATTTTGTGGCAGAACGAATAATTTGCGCATATTCATCTCCTTGTCTGCCGAGCCATTGCAAACAAGTCACAGCTGCACGACGTACCGGAAATGAAGTACCTTGCAAAGCCGTGAGCACCTGATCAATCACTTCATTGAGCCCCCTTTCATCAGGCGTCATACCCTTCATAAACAATCTTGAGAGCACATGATAGCTGCATACCTGTTCCATGTCCTTATCAGAAGCAATCCATTGGAAAGCCAATACGGAAGCTTCATCCAGATGCTGATAAAGGTTAAACGCAGCCTGTTCAGCCACTTCCAGTGAGGGAGTCTGCTCCATCCACAGTTCCACAATCTCCACAGGCATCTCTTTGGGAGGCATAATCATCGTGGCCAGGATCTTACACTCACGGATATTCTCCTTCCAGAGCTCAATGGCCAACGAATAGTCCTTACCGTATTCCGCTGCCATCTTCTGCAAGTCTGGAATACTCGCTCCCCAGCTCAGATGATAGTCCATGCCTTTCTCGCGCATCGACTTAGCCGTTACCCCATTCATCAGTTGTCTGAGACTCTGTTTGATCTCTTTTACTTTGTGCTGTGTCTCTTCAGTCATATTACTTCATGTTTATAAAAAGCCGTACTCTTTGCTGTATCGCAGCATCTGACTGGTATAGCTCTCCGTATAATCGAGTTGTATATCCACAATTTCCCCCTGGTCATTATAGACAGGTGTCATTACGGGATTCAGAAATCCTTTATATGGTGCGAGGTGGAGTTGTTCATATCTGCTGAGAATCTCCTGATGAAGATTAGTATCTACCTTTACTCCATAACGCTCCACCAATTCCCGAGCCGCAGCATAATCACCTTCGCTTTTGATGCGCTGCACTTCAGCAAGTAAAGTAGCAAGGAGGGCACGCAGTTTCTCGTAATCGTTGATGCGAAGGAAGGTCTTACCATCTTTCACCACCAGTTCCATAACCTGCTCTGCAGATCCTTTCTCCAAACACCAATGAGCGATTAAGGCCCTGTTCCTCATATGGGCTTCTTCCACTTGATGCCCTGGTTTGATGCGGGTAAGCTGTGTCAGTAATCCGTTCATCATATACGAGTAATACTGACTCTTATAGGCTTTCTTGTCAGGCACGAGTCCTAAGTCTATGAGCTTCTGGTCGGCAATATAATACAAGCCGAATAAGTCGGCCCTTGCCTCCTCAATGGTATTCCCATAAGCCTTCAACGCATCAGGATCAGTAGTAGGAAGAAGTTCTCCGCTACCATGTCCTAAGCATTCGTGCAAGTCGGTATGAAGGTCATCACACACATCACCGTATTGTTCTATCAGTGAGATAGTTTCCTTATCAATCACAAACTCTTCCTTGAAGCCATTTCCTTTTGCTGCTTTCTGATAAGCTTCGGTCAGATTTCCAATGGTTACACTTTTGGAACCATGCGCAGCCCGAATCCAATCGGCATTGGGTAAGTTGATACCTATCGCTGTTGAAGGATACTCATCCCCTCCCAGCATAGCCGCACAAATTACCTGTGCCGTCACTCCTTTCACCTTTTCTTTCTTAAAGCGGGGGTCCACAGGAGAATGGTCTTCAAACCACTGAGCATTATCTGAAATCAACTGCGTGCGTCGAGTAGCTTCCAGATCCTTGTATTCCACGATTCCCTCCCACGAACCTTTCAGTCCGAGCGGATCGCCATATACCTCAATAAAGCCATTGATGAAATCGATACGGGCCTCATGTTCCCTCACCCATTCAATACAATATTGATTAAATAGCTGAAGGTCGCCAGTGCGATAATATTTAATTAAGGTGGAGATATACTGTTGTTGCTGTTCATTCTCTGTAACGCCGAGTGCTTTTTCCAGCCAATGAATAATCTGTTGGATAACCGTTCCATAGCGTCCGTCAGCACACCACACATCTTCCTGAATCTTACCTTCTCGTTTGATTAACGTGGAATTCAGTCCGAACGACGGCGGTTCAGGATCATTGGCATAAGCGGATTTCATCTCCTGATAGAACCTTTCCACCTCTTGTTGGGTTACCCCTTCGTAGAAATGACAGGCAGATGTGGCAACCAAGTCCTCCCCGTCGGTCTTGTTCACCCTTTTGGGAAGAATATCAGCATTGAAAATCACAGGGAAGAGTTCGTTGCACAGCATTTCCACATCCTCCCCTTCTTGCAAAGGCAATACCGACACATCCAGCGTACTGATCACCTCGCGAAGATATTGCTCACTGAATGCGGGAGTGAATTTCTCACAACCGTAATGATGATAGATGCCATTGGAGAACCAGACACGTTTGAGATACACCTCCAGAGCATGGAAATCCTTGCAATTCCTGTTACCTTGGTAATGAAGATAAATGGTTTCCAGCAATTTCCGGATACGGAGGTTATAACGTCCAAACTGATCAAAGGTGATATCACGACCGCATAGCGTGGCTTCCGACAGATAATACACCAACAGTTTCTGTCTGAGTGATAGCTCATGAAAGCCGTTCAGACAGTACCTCAGTATTTGAATGTCGGAGAAGCACTCGTCGGTAAAAGAGAATGTGCTCATGGAAGGTTACTTATGCTTTCCGCTCCCGTTTCTTTCCTTTCTTCTGTTCGGGTTGCGGATGCTGCGCCAGA
Organism: Prevotella sp.; assembly: GCA_017651265.1. Lineage (GTDB taxonomy): Bacteria > Bacteroidota > Bacteroidia > Bacteroidales > Bacteroidaceae > Prevotella. The sequence continues at coordinate 46,591 of JAGCDO010000014.1, forward strand.
TGGCGGAGTTTATACTCACGAGGGGTAATCCCGTTGAACTTGTAGAATGCTGCATAGAACGACTGTCTGTTGGCAAAGCCCACCATGTCGCTGATGTCCTCCATGTTCAGGTCACGATAGCGTCTGTCAACAAGCAGCGTCATTGCTTCATCAATGCGGAACTTGTTCACAAATGTAGTGTAGTTCGTATGGAACCGCACGTTTACCACGGCAGAGATATACCTCGTGTTCGTACCGAGATCCTCAGCAAGCTTCTTGGCAGAATAATCCTTATCCTTGAACTTCTTCTGGAACAGAATAATGTTGAGAATCCTTTCCTTGAGATCATCCATTAGCTTGGGATTCACCAGATTACGATAGGCCGCTTCCTTCTCTTTTCTTTCTGTAATATTATACTTTGCCATTTTGTTAACATTGATAGTCTAGATAAACATATTGCAAATTTATTACAAAAAAATCAAATAAGCAAGTGTTTCCTCCTATTTTAATAATATTTAAACCATCTGTCGCCTTTTATTGTCGTAAACAAGTGAAACGAACGAACAGTTGGCACACAAAAAGTTTCGTTAAAAACGTGAAAATGTTGAAGGAAAGTTTGCAAGGTTCATGGAAATGTAGTAATTTTGCAGCCGATTTAGCTCGTGGAGGCTCAAAAAGTGACGGCACGATGCCTGTCCGCCTTGCGGGAAAACCCGTTAAATGCAATAAAAACAAATGTACGCAATTGTAGAGATCAACGGTCAGCAGTTTAAGGTCGAAGAGGGAAAGAAGATCTTCGTGAACCACATCCGCGAGGCGGAAGAGGGCCAGACTGTTGAGTTTGACAAAGTGCTCCTCGTTGACAATGAGGGTGCAATCACTGTAGGTACCCCTACTGTAGAGGGTGCAAAAGTAGTGTGTGAGGTTATCAATCCCCTGGTAAAGGGCGAGAAAGTTATCGTCTTCAAGATGAAGCGCCGCAAGGACTACCGCAAGAAGAACGGTCATCGCCAGCAGTACACTCAGGTGGAAATTAAATCAGTAATCGCTTAACTAAGGAGGAACAAGAAATGGCACATAAAAAAGGTGTAGGTAGTTCTAAGAACGGACGCGAAAGTGCTGCACAAAGACTTGGCGTCAAGATCTGGGGCGGTCAGAAGTGTGTTGCCGGTAACATCATCGTTCGCCAGCGTGGTACACACCACAATCCTGGTGAGAACGTGGGTATCGGTAAGGATGACACCCTCTTTGCTCTGTGTGACGGTATCGTGAACTTCAAGAAAGGCCGTAACAACAAGAGCACGGTTTCTGTAATTCCCGTAGCTGAGGAGGCAGAAGCCTAACTTAATTTAATCAAGCTTATTCCAAACAAACATAGAATCCCAGTCCTACAAGACTGGGATTTCTTATCGATTACAAGTTATTCCCAACGTGGGAATAAAATGTTCCCAGCGTGGGAATAAAATGTTCCCAACGTGGGAATGAATTGTTCCCAACATGGGAAACAACCGTTCGATAATAAAATAGAATTTGATTTATTTTGTTATACTCTCGTTTTTTCGTAACTTTGCAGCCAATTATCGATAATACATTAATATAATAGAGTATATGCTTACATTGAAACTCATCAGTGAGGAAACTGAACGCGTTATCAAAGGTCTGGAAAAGAAGCATTTTGCCGATGCAGAACAGGCCATTCAACAAGTGCTCGCTGTAGATAAACAGCGTCGCGAAGCTCAACAGCAATTAGATGCCAACCTGAATGCGGCCAAGAAGATGGCTGCGCAGATCGGTGGCTTGATGAAGGAAGGAAAGAAGGACGAGGCCAATGCTGTGAAAGAATCTGTTTCCCAGCTGAAGGAGACCAACAAGCAACTGGAGGAACAGATGAGCAAGGCACAGGAAGAACTGACCACCCTGCTTTGTCAGATTCCGAATATCCCTTATGATGAGGTACCCGAAGGAAAGGCGGCAGAAGATAACCGCGTGGTGAAGAGTAACCTCAAGGAGTGCACAGAGAATGATACCGTTGGTAACTGGGACGTCAACCCCAAGCTCGCAGCAGAGGGTTTCACTCCACTGCCCCACTGGGAACTAGCCAAGAAATACAACCTCATAGATTTCGACCTCGGTGTGAAGATCACCGGTGCTGGCTTCCCTGTCTATATCGGTAAGGGAGCAAGACTGCAGCGTGCGCTGATTAACTTCTTCCTTGATGAGGCTCGCAAGAGCGGTTATACAGAGATTATGCCGCCAACAGTGGTGAACCAGGCTTCAGGATATGGTACAGGACAGCTGCCTGACAAGGAAGGACAGATGTATCACTGTGAGGTAGATGACTTCTATCTGATTCCTACGGCTGAGGTGCCCGTAACGAATATCTATCGCGACGTGATTCTCGACGAGAAGGATCTGCCTATCAAGAACTGCGCTTATACTGAGTGTTTCCGCAGAGAGGCTGGTAGCTATGGTAAGGATGTACGCGGACTGAACCGTCTGCATGAGTTCTCAAAGATTGAGATTGTACGCATCGACAAGCCTGAACATTCCAAGGAGAGTCATAAGGAGATGCTGGAACATGTGGAAGGACTGCTGAAGAAGCTGGAGCTGCCCTACCGCATTCTGCTGCTCTGTGGTGGCGACCAGAGCTTCACTTCTGCTATCTGCTACGACTTTGAGGTATATAGCGAAGCACAGGGTCGCTGGCTGGAGGTTTCGTCTGTATCCAACTTCGATACCTATCAGGCCAACCGACTGAAGTGTCGTTACCGCAACAGCGAGACAAAGAAGACGGAACTCTGTCATACACTCAATGGTTCAGCCCTTGCTTTGCCGCGTATCGTGGCTGCCCTCCTGGAGAACAACCAGACAGAGGATGGTATCAAGGTTCCTGCCGCACTCGTTCCTTACATGGGTTGCGACATGATTGACTAAGATGTAAAGCGTAAAGGATTATTCTTCTACGATTTCAAAGTTTTTCCAATATTCGGCAGACCGATAAGCATCTTTTGCTCCTTTAGGAACGTATAAGATGGTCTTAGCGGTCTGTTTTGGTTTTTCGAAACGCCATGTTGACAAGTTCGCATGACCTTCCGATTTATTGATAACCACTTTAGGTGGTATTGTCCCTTGGCAATGTACCGCCTCCATCATATCGCAATTATAAAGAATCCCTTCTCCAATGGTTGTGAGGTTTTTGGGGAGCGTGATGGAGGGAAGACTTACGCAACAATCGAAAGCAGATTCTCCTATATGAGTGACGCTGTTAGGAATGCTCACTGTGTTCAGGTTTCTACATTTATAGAATTTGTAACACGTTTAATTTCAGTAACTTTTGTTTGAAACGGTAGAAAAGTGATGGCGAAGATTCTGTAGAAGATGGAAAAGAGCAAGATTTAACTTATTTAACCTTTTGTAACAGGAAATACAAGTGCGAATGACAAGATCTGTCTTACCACTTGCACTGCCCAAAAACTGAGTAATACAAATAAGTCAATTGTGCGAAAAATATTTCAAATAATCAGTATTTAAAAAGAATTAACATCGCTTTTCGTGTGTGTGTGCGAACAATTTACTAAATTTGCAATTAATTTGAGCGAACTCATTTAATATTATGAGTCCACTAATAAATATTTGTTATCGTATGATAAAAGAACTAATTATTCGTGACTTCTTCTCGTTTAAGGGAGAGCACACAATCGAATTGAACACAGGTGTTAATATCCTTGTGGGTGTTAATGGAAGTGGTAAGACTTCCTTTCTGAATGCTGTCACTATGCTGTATGAGGGTATTGCTGGTGGCGGTTTGTCAGCTTTGTTTCGGCAATGGGGCACATACAACGCAATAGTTAATGCATGTGGTGAACAAAAGCCTGATTGTTTTAGTGTAACTTATGTTTTCGATGCGGATGTTTTGAGGAAACTTGTTTCGGCTTCTCCTTTTAAGAAGGATGTTTACTACAAGATAACGGTATTTCCTATAGGTGACGGTACAAGTTACTCACTCTGTGAAACGCTTTATTCTGAGGATAGCAGAGGTAAGAAAAAAACATTCAGTTATCTTGAATTTCGTAATGGCATCGGACAAATCTCGGTTCGTACAAAAAGCGGTATAGAAGTGGAAAAATATGAAGGCAGTATGCTGTCTGCTCAGGAATTGGTGCTTAGACAGATTACTGATCCTCAAAGATATCTGCCGTCTTTTGTTGTGAGAGAGGCTATAAATGCGATTGCAGGATATTCCAAGTTTAATTTTGACAAAGTTCGTCAGCCTGCTGAGGCTAATGACATTAAACGCTTGATAAGCACTGGTGAGAACCTGAGTCAGTTGCTAAGTAATCTAAATAACAACTATACATTCCAGTATGAGAAAATAAGGGAATGCCTGAGCGACATAAATCCGAATTTCACAGGAATCGGTTATAACGTTTTTGGTAGCAGGTTGTACCTGTCCCTTCGCGAGAAAAATTTGTCACATGCCATAGATGCTCTTCATATGTCAGATGGTACCTTGAAGTACCTGCTTTTATTGAGCATCTTCCATAATCCGGAGAGAGGTGCACTTATTGATATTGACGAACCAGAAGCATGTCTGCATCCAGACATGATCCGCTCAGTGGCAAAGATGATGAAGAATGCAGCCAAGACATCACAGATTATTGTGGCAACACATTCCGCTCTCTTGTTGAATGCATTCGAACTAGATGATATTCTGGTATTCGAAAAGAATGGCAGGAACGAAACTCAAATCATGCGTTATAGCGAAGATGATTTTGAGAATCGCGAGGGTGAACTGCTCCCTGGTCAGTTATGGTTGAATGGTGAGATTGGCGGCAAAAGATGGTAGTCAATGTGTATGTGGAAGGTGGTGTTATCAATGGAAATGTTGATGCCACAACGAGCAATAACTCCGAGGCTTTACGTGAGGAACTAAATCGCTTCATGCAACGGGCGTTAAACCGTGATGATATCAGCATTGTAGTGAAGAAATGCTCTAGTTATAAAGAAGCTGCGAAACAGTTCATCAAAGCAGCGGATAATGAAGAAAACTATCTATATGTAGATCTTGACCGTAAGCCTGAGTTGAGGGGCGAGTGGTTCAAGAGCCTGTCGGACGATGGAATTGAAATGTCGCAGAATAAGGTAGAACACGTAAGTTTCTGGATTCAGGAAATGGAAGCTTGGTTCTTGAAACAACCTGAAGCTATTGAGCTATGGGCAGAAGATGAGAACTTTATACGTAAACCTGGACAAAATAGTCCGTTATCCGAACATCCTTCTATCAAAAATAAAGATATTGAGCGTTTACAGCAGAAGGCATCGTATTTGATGGGGGTGATTCTGCGACAGGTTTTTTCTCCACAAGAAAAAGGGAAGAAGAGTGCATCTGGCAAAGTACGTGACTTGAAGTATGGCAAGTTGCGTCATGCTCCAGGAATCATTGCTCACTTGAATCCTACAGACTTGATCTCGAAGGATAATGAATTGAAAATTTTCTGTGTGAAGGTTAAAAGTAAAACAAGCAAATAAAGTCCTACATGGAAGTTAACATTCAAAAAGCGGTTAAGATGTTTTTCTCGAATTCTTCATTCGAGATGATATATAATGAGGCACTAGCAAATGCTTTGGATGCTGATGCAAACGAGATTCGTATAAACATATCTTTACCAGACCCAACACAACTCCATAATCTACAACTAACAATTTCAGATAATGGCGTTGGATTTGACGATTTTAGGTTCGGGAAATTCAGTAAACTCTTTGATGTTGAAGAACAATCACACAAAGGTTTAGGCAGACTGGTTTATCTCTGTTATTTTGAGAGAGTACACATTGAAAGCACCTACAATGGCGGAACAAAGAAACGCACATTCACATTCGACGATGGATTCAACGGAGAAAATACCGTAGAAGACACCGAACCTTATCCATGTGGTTCTTCTTTGACTATGCAGGGATTTGCAGGAGAAAGACTTCACCGCAATGATAACATCAATCCAAATTACATCAAGTCTTTGCTGATGGAGAATTTTTACATGCGGTTGTATAAAAAGAAACTTAATGAAGAAAGAATAAGAGTAATTATTGAATCTCATGTAGGAGGCAGCCGAGTTGAAGCGATTGTTGATACTGATGATATGCCCGATTTTTCTATTCTTCCATTAGACCATCAACTTGATTTGTTCAATTCAATTGACTTGTATTACTCTGTAAGAGAGACAGATGAAGCGGGCAAGAAACCTATCACAGCAATCGCAGTGGATGATCGTTGTCATCAAGTTGCAATTATTGATGACGAGAATCTTCCTGTAGGATATGAGATGATCTTCTTGCTGATATCTGAATCATTTCAAGGTGCCATCGACGAAGCCAGGCAGAATCTTACTTTGTCAGGTAATGATCTCGGAAATATCAAGCGCCTCTTTAGAGAAGGAATTGCTAGTATTATCAATGAAAGATTTCCGAGAATCGCAGCCGCTAATAGGGAACGAGAAGAGTATTTGAAAAATACCTATCCCCATCTTAGTGGATATTTCAAAACAAGTGATATCGGATTTTCGTCACATAATGACATATTGAAAGATGCTCAAGAGCAGTTCTTTAGGGACCAACGTGAAATTCTATCAGCAACAACATTATCAGATGAGCAATATGAGAAATCGTTGCAGTTGGCAGCACGTTCTTTAGCTGAATACATTTTATTCCGTCAGAATGTTATTTCCAAAATGAAGGTGTTGGATAGCACCAATTTGGAGGCAGATCTTCATAACTTGATTGCACCTAAGGGAAGTGAGTTCCAAGAAGGAGAGCTTTATAAAGATTTATATCGCAACAATGTTTGGCTTCTCGATGATAAATTCATGAGTTACTGCACTGTGTTAAGCGAAGCTGAGATGAGCAAGGTGATAGATGTGATTACGGAGGGAGAAGTCAAGGATAACGACGATGATAGACCCGACATAACACTATTTTTCTCTGCTGATCCGACGAAAGATAATCGGATGTTGGACGTTGTGGTTGTTGAACTGAAGAGATTGGGTATAACTCCTGAACAGAATTCAATTGTAGAGTTCCAGTTGGATACCAGAACTCAACGCCTTGCTGAATACTACGGACGTCGTATCCAGCGGATGTGGTTTTATGGAATTGTAGAGTTTACAGATAAATATAGAATGCACCTTGTTAATAATGGCTACAATCCTTTATTTTCAAATGGAAGCGTTTATTTTAAGTCCAAACCTGTCTATACGGATCTCGAGAAGTCATTCAGTGTAGTACAGAACTCGTACATTATGGATTTTAAGGCATTAGCAGAGGATGCCAATGCACGCAATGAAACTTTCTTGAAGGTTTTGAAACACCAATTTGAAAATCCTCAATAATATTGTGTCCATACTGACATAAAGACATACATATTGTTTTTTGTCAATTGCTTGTTGATATATATACGAGGAAGAAGGATGAGAATTATTTTTACTTGTCTATTATTTCCACAGTCCAGCCTAGGTGTAGAGCATTGCTGATACGGTCTATGCATTTTCTTCTTGTCTTTGGTATAGCTAAGAGTCAAGACATAGAGTCCACGTTCTATTTCACGCTGGGTCTGACCATATTTTGGTCTCTCATTATCCTTTAGGCTGATTCTGTAGATTGATAAAAGAGTAATCCCTGCCTTCTACACATTCTGGTGAGATGTTGATGTTTGCATTTATCTTCAGACTGGTAAGAGTAATACTATTCAAATTCACAGGTTGCAACGTTATATTAGGCATAATTTTTTTAAGACCATCAAGGAAGAACTGCACGCGACCTTTGCCGACAAAC
>JAGCDO010000015.1 GCA_017651265.1 Prevotella sp.
GAGCAAGGCCGCAACACAAGCGGCAGCCAACCAAGGCCATAGCCTGATGATGCGGGGCTTTTGTTTGCGCGCTGCTGTCATCTGGTCGAAGAGTGCCTCGTCAATGGTTAGCTCGCCAAGCATTCCGGCAATAATCTTCCAGTCTTCGGGAGCATCTTCACGAGAGACTTCCAGAGCCAGCAGCCTCTCCTCCTCGGCTGTCGTCTCGCCGTTGAGGTATTTCTGAATCAATAATTCGGTGTCGTTACGTGTCATGTTCTTAACTTTTTAATTTCTTCAAACACTTTCTTTCTCGCTGCAGAAACGATGCTTTTGACTGAAGGCTTTGCAATATTGGTCTGCTTTGCTATATCATCAAGTTCAAGACCTTCTACCTGTCTCATTTCAAACAGTCGTCGCTCACTCGGTTTCAGATGTTGCACCGCTTTTTTCACGGCTTCATGCAGTTCCTTCGCTTCCAAAACCTCATGAGGCGATGCGTCAATATCCTTGTCTGGTGGGGAAATCTCCTTGATGAACTTGCCCGATACAATGGGGCTGGATTTCCTTTTCCTAACCATATCCATGCAGCAATGTTTGGCCACCCTAATGGCAAGACCATCATGCTGTGCGCCAGACTCCATTCTGTCAATGAACCTAAATAGAGCCACCAGTCCCTCCTGCGCGACATCCTCGGCATCATCGTCATTACCGAAGAAACTGCGACCAACCGAAAGCATCAACTCACGGAGCGCAGGGGCAATATGTTCAAACTCATCTTGTGTCATCTGCTATATAAGCGAAAGTCAGAACGAAAAGTTAAGTAGAAAAAACAGGTTTTTTGTTTATTTGTTCTCTTCCATATTCTACACCATTTTAAACACTGTACATCCAATCGGGTTGGGTTTTGAACATGCAAATATACAATTTTTTTTGTTCTGATCGTCTGCAGCGATGGTTTTTTTATCTCACACTTTACCAACTCACAGAAATGATTGTCCTCACTCGTTCGTCGTTTCCGATATTATTAAAACATAAAGTGGTTACGATTTGAAACTGACGTTGAAATTTTGTAAACATTTAAGAATAAAAAGCTGACGCCCTATGGAGCGTCATTTTTTAGCCATTTTTTTCAACCCGATAATTTTAGCGTTTTGCTAATTGTTACTGTTTGAAACATTGTGCCTATCGGCATCTTTCACTGCAAACACCTATTCCCTTTCACTAAATAGTTATAATCTCCAACTGATACTCCAATTTGGTATCTTATAACGACAGGTAAGGGTTGTGGGATTATGAGAATGCATACTTATGCATATTCAAAATAAGCTATTTAGAAAGTATGGCACTTTGAGGGAGAGAATGACGTAAACGCTCCCAGCGTTTGACGTATTCTCTCTCGGCGTTTGGTATGTTTGAATATTTATGCAGAACAAGGGACTCTCAGTTCCCTGCATAGGAACAAGTTATTCCCACACTGGGAATAAAAAGTTCCCACGTTGGGAATAATTGAAAATCATGATGAATCTGCGAAAATATGCCAACATCTAACCCAAGATCTCTGAAATGCCCTGTCATAAAGGCTTTGACGTGGGTTAGATGTTTCTTAAACATATCCCGTACATCTAACCTACATCTAACCCATGTTTTACCTGAATAACAAAATGAACGGGATATGAACGGGATATGTGGGTTAGATGATGGTTAGATGTTTGAGCATCATCTAACCTGCCTTAAACCCTTTGTACATCGATGTTTCAAGAGATTAGGGTTAGATGTTGTTCAATTTCAGCTCGACAAAATTAAAGAAAAACATTATTTTTCTTTGTTTTGTCCTTACTTATCCGTACTCTGGCTTCGCCGAAGATACTTACGCTCGACAATAAAAATAAATCTTTATTTATTTTGTATTGTCCTCACTTATCCGTATCTTTGCCCAATAAATTATTCATTCACGCATGGAGAAGGAAGGAAAGAAGAAACTACGGTTCGCCATCTTCGGCAATGTGTATCAGGCGAAGAAGTCGGCCAGCATCCAGAAAATACTCTCGTATCTCTCTGAGCGGGAGGCTGATGTGTATATGGAGCGGGAGTTCTACGACTTCGTCACGAAAGGACAGCACCTGGAGGTGCAGGTGACGAGGGTGTTCGAGGGGAATGACTTCGATGCAGACTTCGTGATCTCCATGGGAGGTGACGGAACGTTGTTGAAGTCGGCTCATTTCGTGGGTGGTAAGGGTATTCCCATCATGGGTGTGAACATGGGGCGCTTGGGATTCCTCGCGGATGTGAGTCCGCAGGAGATAGAGAGTGCCATTGACGCGCTCTACCGTGGGGAGTATGACTTGGAAGACCATGCGGTGATTCAGGCGGAGTTGGAAGGACAGCAGCTGCAGACCTGTCCGCGGGCGCTGAACGATATTGCGGTGCTGAAACGTGACAATGCCTCGATGATCTCTATCCGCACATGTATCAACGGTGAGTATCTGGTAACCTATCAGGCTGACGGTCTGATAGTGAGTACACCCACGGGTAGTACGGCCTATTCGCTCTCGAACGGCGGACCGATCATTGTGCCGCAGGCAGGAATCTTTTGTCTGACACCTGTTGCTCCACATAGTCTGAACATCCGTCCCATCGTGGTTAAGGACGACAGTGAGATCACCATCACCGTGGAGAGTCGTTCGCATAACTTCCTGATTGCCATCGACGGCCGGTCGGAGCGTTGTGAGGAGGGTACACGACTCACCATCCGTAAGGCGCCATACGGCATTCATATCGTGAAACGGCGTGGGCAGAAGTATTTCTCCACGCTGAGAGAGAAGATGATGTGGGGGATGGATCAGAGGTAGGAGACTTCTCCCCCGGAGGGGAAGGAGTCTTCTGGAGGAAGGAGGAAGGACGAAGGAGGAAGGAGATATGCTTCAAGGATAGTGAAGCAAGAGGCAAGAGGCAAGAACTTTTGGAGCAGCGAGTGCCACCATGCTTGCATGATTGGCCGAGTCGTGACAAAAGTCAACGAAGTTAAGCAAGAGATATGCTTTAAGGCTAGAGAAGCAAGAAGCAAGAGGCAAGAAGCAAGAGATATGCTTTAAGGCTAGAGAAGCAAGAGGCAAGAAGCAAGAAGCAAGAGATATGCTTCGAGTACAAGTGGTTCAGTATATGATAACAGTATCTCAGTTCTATTCTCCCTCCTCCCTCCTCCTTCCTCCTTCCTCGAAAAAAACCTCACTCCTCCCTCCTCGAAACAAAAGTAATCATAAAGTTATATCACTTCGTTCTATGACTTTTGTCACGACTCAGCCAAATGTACAAGTACAATGGCCCTCGCTGCTCCAAAAGTTCAAAGTTGAAAATTCGGGAGTATTTTAGTAGGAAGGAAAGCAAGTATAGCGCCAAGGTTATTATGAAATGGCTGTGGCGCGCTTGGCGGGGCAATCAGCTGCAGGCTGTGCTGAATGCCTCGTTAGGATTGCTGAGTGTGGTGGTGAGCTTAGCTCAGGTATGGGCTATTCAGCATGCCATCGACGTGGCCTCTCATACGGCCGAAGGCTCCCTCTATTGGGCTGTTGCCTATATGGGTTTCCTGATCTTGGCCAATTTCGCCATCAGCATCAGTAGTATCTGGGTGCGGAACATCTTGGGAATACGCGCACAGAACCGTATGCAGCAACGAATGCTCGACAGGATCCTGCGCTCTGAATGGCGCGGGAAGGAACGGATGCATAGTGGTGATGTGATTAACCGACTGGAAGGCGATGTGGGTAATGTGGTGAGTTTCCTTACTGAGACCTTGCCCGGCGCCCTCTCCACACTGGCCATGTTCCTCGGTGCGTTCTTCTACCTGTTCTCCATGGACAAGTGGCTGGCACTCATCATCATCGTGATGTTACCGCTGTTCCTGGCAGTAAGTAAGATTTATGTCAACCAGATGCGGCACTTTACCCGTCAGGTGCGCGATAGTGACTCGAAGGTGCAAAGTGTATTACAGGAAACGGTGCAGAACCGAATGCTCATCAAGACACTGGAGAGTGATACGATGATGGTTGACCGACTGGAGAACACGCAGAGTGAGCTGCGGCAGAACGTGGTGAAACGCACGATGTTCTCGGTGTTCAGTAACCTGATTCTGAACTTCGGCTTCGCCTTAGGTTACCTGGTGGCCTTCCTATGGTCGGCCCTCCGCATGTCGGCCGGTACGCTTACCTTCGGTGGCATGACCGCCTTCCTGCAGCTGGTGAACAGGATTCAGGGTCCGGCACGTGGACTGACCAAGCTGGTGCCTGCCTTCGTGAGTGTGTTCACGGCAGCAGAGCGTTTGATGGAACTGGAGGAGGATCCTATGGAGGAGCAGGGAGAGCCCATAGAGCTGGAAGGACCGTGTGGGGTGCAGCTGGAAGCGGTTTCGTATGAGTATGAACCTACCGACGGGAAGGTGATAGACAACCTGTCGTTTGATTTCTACCCGGGTAGCTGTACGGCCATCTTGGGCGAGACGGGAGCAGGTAAGACCACCCTTGTACGTTTGATTCTGGCTTTGCTGCGCCCGCAAAGTGGAGAAGTCTCCATCTATAATGAGAAGATGAAGAAAACCCTCTCTCCCCGCATGCGTTGTAACTTTGTGTATGTACCGCAGGGAAACACCCTGATGAGCGGTACGATACGTGAGAACCTGCGTTTAGGAAAGCTGGACGCCACAGACGAGGAGATGAAGGAGGTGCTGATGCAGGCTTGTGCCGGCTTTGTCTTTGATCTGCCCAAGGGTTTGGACACCTCTTGTGCCGAATCCGGTGGCGGCTTGAGTGAAGGTCAGGCGCAGCGCATTGCCATTGCCCGTGCCTTGTTGCGCAACCGTGGCATCATGCTGTTTGATGAGGCTACCAGCGCCCTTGATCCTGACACGGAACGGCAGCTGCTGCAGAATATCCTGCAGAAGCGCGACAAGACCGTCATCTTCATCACCCACCGTCCTGCAGTGGTTGATTATTGTGATCAGACCTTAAAGATTGAGAAACTGGCTTAATCCTTATTCTGTTTTCCCTTCTGAATACAGCACTTGCACCAATGTCTGTCCTACAGCTTGGAGCGTGTTCTTGTCGATATGCTCCATATCGTCGTTAATGGTGTGCCAGGTAGGTCCGAACCCGCTCTGCTGACAATCGGGATAGAAAGGAATGATATCAATAGTCGGAATATGCGCCTGGGTATTGATAGGCGTATGGTCGTCGGTGATATACTCCCCACTACTGTCGGGGAAATAGCTGCCAAAGCCCACCACCTTGGCGGCTGCCCATACCTTATTTAATATAGGCTGCGCATATTGCTTGGAGAAACGCTCCTGATAGAACTGCGCACCCTGGCCGCCCACCATGTCGAGGAGGATTCCGTAGCGAGGACTGTAGTTGGCTACATGCGGGTTGTTGGCCCAATAGGCTGCTCCCAAAGCCCACACATCGCCTGTGGTGTTATACGTATTGGTATCCCACTGCGGCGTACCCCAGTCTTCTGCATCAAAGCAGATGAAGTCAACCCCCACCTTCAGCGAGTCGGCAGTCTGTATCAGCCGCGCCAGCTCCAGCATCACGGCCACGCCGCTGGCTCCATCGTTCGCAGCCATCACGGGCGTCTTCCAGTTCCTCTCATCCGGGTCGTTATCAGCCCACGGCCGACTGTCCCAATGGGCACAGAGCATCACCCTCGTGGTGTTGTCGGGCTGTGTGGAGGCAATGATATTCGTACTGTTCAGTGCCGTTCCGTCATAGCCTTGGAGGACAGTCTTCTGGGTGACGGTCTGACAGCCGAACTGCTGGAATTGCTTGATGATCCACGCCTCACATTGGTCGTGTGCAGCACTGTTCATCGTTCGTGGACCGAAGTCGCATTGTGCCTGACAAAACGCAAAAGCGCTATCAGCATTGAATGCAGGCCCCGTAGGAGCACTGAGCACCAGCACATCCTGATGGGATTTACTGCTCTTACAAGCCACGAGCAGGAGTAGAAGTAAAGGAAGGAATCGTTTCAGGTTCTTGATGATCATCATCGTGTATTCGTTTTTTTGTTTATCTGTCTATGCGCTGCACCTGAGCCATCACTCTCAGCCAGTTGCCGCCCCAGATCTTCTCAATATCGCGTTCACTATATTTGCGCCTGAGCAGGTGCAGGGTGAAGTTAATGGCCTCGCTGCTGTTGGCCATACCCACCACACCACCGTCGCCGTCGAAATCTGTACCCAAGCCCACATGATCTATTCCCATGACGGCTATGGCATGCTCCAGATGAGCAATCGCATCAAGGATGGTTGCCTCTCCCTCTTTCCGCAGGAAGCCGTGGTAGAGAGTGGTATGGGCCACACCGCCCTTTGCTGCCAATGCCCGCATCTGGTCGTCGGTGAGGTTGCGGGGATGGTCACATAGGGTACGACTGCTGCTATGACTGCATACAATAGGTGTACGACTGATTTCCAGGGCGTCGTAGAAGCTCTTCTCGTTCGCATGACTCAGGTCAACCATCATTCCATTGGCGTTCATGGCCTGAATCACTTTCTCGCCGAAGGCACTCACACCATTGTGTGTGTTGCACCCCTTGGCCGAGTCGCAGATATCATTATCCCCGTTATGGCAAAGTGTGATATATACCACCCCTCGCTGGGCGAAATGTTTTACGTTTGCCACGTCGTGGTTCAGGGCCAATCCGTTCTCAATGCCGAACATAATGCTCTTGCGCCCCTTCCGCTTGTCTTCGTACAAGTCGCTGGGCGTGCGGGCAATACTGATATACCGACTGTTGTTGCGCACAATCTCCTCGATCTTGTCGAAGATCAGGTCGGCATAGGCCATCGGACTGTTCACATCGAACGGTACGATCTGCGAGAACTGTTCCCCGATCTTGGGCTGTGGCAGGTAAGCCGCCATGATGACAGCATCCTGTCGGCCTTCGGTCATCTTATGCAGATCCACGAGGATGCGCGGGTCGCGCTGTTCAAAATGAATACCCTGCGGGAAGAACATCGGCGTGTCGCAGTGCGTATCCAAGGTAAGGATTCTATGATGCAGTCGTTTGGCCACCTGGAAATTCGTAGCCTGTTTCACCAGCCAGCTGAACAACGGGAGTCCGCTTTCCAGCCATTCGGGATGCCACTGCACACCTAAGATAGGTTTGAATTCACTGCTCTCGATGGCCTCGATGGTACCGTCGGGAGCCGTAGCCACCACATGGAAGCGCGAACCGGGGTCGGAAACGGCCTGGTGGTGGAAGGAGTTCACATAGATGTTCTGCGTTTTGTACAGTTCATATAAGATACTGTCCTTATGCAGTGTCACGCTATGGGTGAGTTCGTTGCGGTTCGCATCCTGCGAATGCTTGATGGTGGTGGCGCTGATGTCCTGTGCCACATGACCGTCGAGAGCCATCACGATGGTCTGTATTCCCCGGCAGATGCCCAAGATAGGAATCTGACGGTTATACGCCAGTCGGGTGATGAGCATTTCGGGGAGGTCGCGTTCGGCATTGATGCCGTGCAGCTTGGGTGAAGGTTCCTCACCGCACCACAGAGGGTTATAATCTGCACCGCCGCTGAGCAGCAGACCGTCGAGGTGGTCCAGGGTGTTCACCAGTACGTTCTTATCGGCCACAGGAGGAATAATCACAGGCGTTCCACCTGCCTGGATCACCTGTTTGTAATACCTGTCACGCAGGGAAGCATCCCCTTCCGTGAAGTTACTGGTAATACCTATAAGAGGTCGATGGTCGGCCTCGGGGAATGTCGCATAGATCTTACTGAGGTGCGACTGCAGATTAAAGTTCTCCATCTTGTTAATCCAATGCAATGGGTATCTCTCTCTTCACGCTTTGCTCCAGCGAGATGAGCGTCTCGGTAGCCACCACGCCGGGAATGTCCTGCAACTGGTTGTTGAGCAGGTCCATGAGCTGTTCATTATCGCGTGCATAGAGTTTGACGAGCATGGTGTACGGACCGGTAGTGAAGTGACATTCCACGATTTCGGGGATGTGCACGAGTCGTTCCACCACTTGCTTATACATACTACCACGTTCAAGGTTAATGCCTACATAGGTACATGTGCTGTAGCCCAACGATTTGGGGTTCACATCGAAACCACTACCAGTAATCACGCCCTCGTCGGTGAGACGCTGCACGCGCTGGTGGATGGCTGCACGAGAGACGTTGCATTCTGCTGCCACGTCTTTGAAAGGTATCCTCGCGTTTTTCGAGAGGATGTTCAGGATTTTCTTGTCCAGACTGTCAATCTTGTCCATTTGATTGCCTAATTCTTGTTAAGTAATGAAATCTGTTAGCAAAAATAGGCATTTAAAATGAAATATGCAACATTTTGACATGAAAATTGTGCAAATTCAGTCAAAATGCTGCATATATGTCAGGAAAACGGACCTGATACTATTTTTCAATGCCCACCAGCTCCACGATAAAGATCAGTGTGCTGTAGGCAGGAATATCACCTGTTTCACGGGCACCGTAAGCCAGTTCCTGTGGGATATAGAGCTCCCACTTGCTTCCTACAGGCATCATGGTGAGCGCCTCGGTCCAACCCTTGATGACATCCGTAGGACGGAACTTATTGGTTTGTTCCTCGCGTTTGTAACTGCTGTCGAATACCGTTCCGTCAATCAGTCGGCCCTCGTATTTCACAATCACCTGATCGTCTTTGGTGGGCACCTTTCCCTTACCCTTTGTCAGGATCTTATACTGCAGTCCGCTGGGGGTTACCTGCACGCCTTCCTTCTTGCTGTTCTCGCTCAGGAACTGCTCGCCAGCTTTGCGCACAGCCTCTTTCTTGGCATTGACAACAGCTCCCATGCGGGTGTTGAAGTAGGGTTTGGGATCCTGACCAAAGACGGTGGAGTCTTTCTTCAGTGAGGCCATGAAGCCTTTCGTGAACAACTCCTCCTGTATGGTGTAGTCGGAACCCTGCAAATCATTAGAGATAGACGGCAGCATGCGCTCTTTCACCATGCCTGCAATCTGGATACCGGCACTGTAGGCTTTCTTCTTGCCGTCAACACCGCTTTTCATGGCCTCCTCAAAGCTACTCAGGAAATCATCGAGGTAGGCTTCATCCATATCGTACTGCTGTTTCAGGAAGGTCATCAAACCATCGGTCATGGATGCTCCCGCAGCATAGCTAAGGGAGTCGGAAGGTGTGGTTAGTGTTACCTTCTGAGCAGATGCTGTATAGAAAGAAGCACTCACCATGACGGTGAGTGCTATAAGGATGATTCTCTTCATAATGGAAAAGATTATTTCTCAATACCCAGCAGCTCAAGCTTGAAGATCAGCGCAGAGAAAGGCTTGATACCTCTCTGAGCACGGTCGCCGTAAGCCTGCTCCTGCGGAATAACGATCTCCCAAACAGAACCAACAGGCATGTTGGTCAGTGCAGTAGTCCAACCGGGAATAACCTGGTTAGCAGCCAGCGTAACGGGCTCGCCACGCTTGTAAGAGCTGTCGAACACATTACCATCAATGGTCTTACCTTCATAATGTACCTTTACCATAGAGGTATCGGTGGGGAGAGCACCTGTACCAGCCTTGATTACCTTGTACAGAACACCGCCCTTGAGCTTCTTCACGTCCTTACCCTTGGCATAGTTGGCAACGTACTTCTCGCCTTCAGCCTTGTTTTCACTGAACTGCTTCTCGGTCTGGTTCTTCTTGTAGTCGGTCATCAGCTTCTGTGCCAGCTCACCAGCCTGCTCCATAGTCATCAGACCCTTAGTACCTGTTGTACCGCTGATGAAACCAGCCATGAAGTTCTTCTTGGAGATGGTTTTGGTTGAGTCCTCACCGAAGATCTCGAGGTTGATACCCTTGATCATTTGGTTGCCCACCTGCTTACCGATCTCGATACCTGCATAGTAAGCGTTCTTCTTCTTGTCGTCACCAGCATTAGCACCTTCGTTCAGACCTTTGATAAAGTCGTCCAAGTAAGCTGTGTCAACACCGAGGCGCTGTACCAGATAGTCCTTCAGACCCTGTGTCTGTGCCATACCCATGGCATAGCTCATACTGTCGAGATCACTCTTCAAGTTAGCCTTGGGAGTGGGGTTGCCGCATGATGTGAAAGCGGCGGCTACGATAGCCATAGCGGCTACGATTGTTACTTTTTTCATTGCTTTTCTTATCTATTTAAATTACGATTTTACAATTTTACCATTTCACCATTTCACAATTGAACTAAGTTCAAATCATAAAGTTATATCACTTCGTTCTATGACTTTTGTCACGACTCAGCCAAATGTACAAGTACAATGGCCCTCGCTGCTCCAAAAGTTCAAAGTTCTTCGCATAGCGAAGCGGCAGAGCCGAGCGCAATGTTCAATGTTCAATGTTCAAAGAACTTCAATCAGTTCCACATCGAAGATCAGTGCGGCATACGGAGGAATACTGTTGCCAGCGCCACTCGGACCGTAAGCCAGCAGGTAGGGGATGAAGAAGCGGGTCTTACCACCTTCTTTCATCAACTGCAGACCTTCTGTCCAACCAGCAATCACACCGTCCAGGGGGAATACAGCCGGCTCACCACGCTGCACACTGCTGTCGAACACTGTTCCGTCAATCAGGAAACCTTCGTAGTGGCACTTCACCTTATCGGTGGCCTTCGGACTCTTGCCCGTTCCTTCTTTCAAAACCAGGTATTGCAGACCGCTCTCGCGGGTTACCACACCTTCTTTCTTGGCATTGGCTGCCAGATATTTCTCGCCTTCTTCCTTGGCAATCTTGCCTTTTGCTTCTTTTTCGCGGTTCAGTTTCTCTTCCTGCTGTTGGAAATAGGTCTGTACAATGGTCTGCGCCTCACGGTGTCCTATCTGCGGATCCTTTCCTTCCAGCACGTCCTTGACAGCTGCTGCAAAGTCGTTCACATCGAACTCGTCGATACCCATCTGCAGCAATTGCTGACCGATGCCGAGACCTAACGAATAACTCAGTTTGTTCATCTTCAATTATAAATATTATTAATAACGTGCAAAGTTACACATTTTCTTGAATTTCATCGCCTTTATTGAAGAAAAATGTGTAATTTTGTGCATTGTTAAGATTCAACAACCCGTTTTTCCGTATTTCGGAGCTTGCGGGAACCTAATAGAAAGGAAAAGGAACATGAAGAAAATTGTTGTGTTGACAGGTGCGGGAATGTCTGTGGAAAGCGGACTGAGCACATTCCGTGATGCTGACGGTCTTTGGGAGAACTACCCGGTGAGTCGTGTGGCAACGCATGAGGCATGGGAAGACGATCCTGAATATGTGAATAATTTCTATAACATGCTGCGTAAGAAACTGTTGGCTGCCAAGCCGAACGAAGGTCATAAACTGGTGGCCAAGCTCGAAGAGCAGTACGAAGTGACGGTCATCACGCAGAATGTGGACAACCTGCATGAGATGGCGGGATCGACGCATGTCATCCATCTGCACGGGGAACTGATGAAGGTATGTTCCAGCAGGGATGTGGACAACCCCCGTTATCAGAAGACGTTAGGCGGCGACAACCTCGAAGTGAAACCGGGCGAGAAAGCTGGCGACGGCTCTTTGCTGCGCCCCTTCATCGTGTTCTTCGGCGAAGGTGTGCCCAATATCAGCATTGCCGCCGAGGAGGCTTCCAAAGCCGATATCTTCATCATCATCGGTACCTCGTTGGTGGTCTATCCGGCAGCAGGTCTTGTACAATATGTATCACCCGACGTTCCTGTCTATCTCATTGATCCTAACCCTGTGATGAAGACGGGCTACCGCCATATCGAGCATATCCAGAAAGGGGCTTCTGAGGGTATGAAGGAATTGGTTGAACGCTTATTGGAAAAGAAATGATGAATACACCTCAGCTGGAGAAAAAGAAGGTGTGGAAGGAGGTGCGCGACTATCTTTTCATCGCTGTAGCCATGCTTTCCTACTGTGTGGGCTGGTCGATCTTCCTCTTACCTAACGGCATTCCTGCGGGAGGCGTGGCGGGTGTCTCGTCTATCCTTGAATGGAGTGCGTTGCATATTCCTGCCCAGGCATCCTACTTCGCCATCAATGCCACCTTGTTGATTATCGCCCTGCGCATCTTAGGGTGGAAATTCTGTGTGAAGACAGTATATGCGGTGATGGTTCTCACTGTGGCGCTCACGCTGACGCGTGAGTTCACGGCGAACCTTCATCTGTTGCACGACCAGCCTTTCATGGCGGCCATCTTAGGTGCTGTGTTCTGCGGAAGTGGTGTAGGACTGGGATTAGGTGTGAATGGAAGTACGGGTGGTACTGATATCATTGCCGCCATCATCAACAAATACCGCGATATCTCCTTGGGAAGGGTGATCCTGATCTGCGATGTGGTGATTATCTCGTGCAGCTATATCGTGTTGCGCGACTGGGAGAAGGTGATCTATGGTTACGTGGTGCTGTATGTCACGGCCTTCTGTATCGACCAGGTGGTGAACTCCATGCGCCGAAGCGTGCAGTTCTTCATCATCTCCGAGCGGTATGAGGAGATCGGTCACCGCATCAACTTCGACCCGCACCGCGGCTGCACTGTTATCAACGGACAGGGTTTCTATAGCGGACGCGAGGTAAAGATGCTGTTCGTGCTGGCCAAGAAGAGCGAGAGCGCGAAGATCTTCCAACTCATCGACGAGATTGATCCCAACGCGTTCGTCAGTCAGAGTGCCGTCATCGGCGTCTATGGCGAGGGCTTCGACCGATTTAAGGTGAGTCATAAGCATTCTAAGCCTGCCTCTTCGTGATGGTGGACTTTCGAGGAAGGAGTCTTTTGGAGGAAGGAGGAAGGACGAAGGAGGAAGGAGAATACTACTGAGATACAGGCATTTTATACTGGATAGAACCACTGGCACATAGTGCTAATCTCCTTCCTCCCTCCTCCTTCCTCCTTCCTCGAAAATAATATTAAACAACAAAATATGCAAGAAAAGAAAAACATTCAGCTGCCTGAGAATGCGTTCACAGAGCTGAAAGAAGGAGAACAGTATGAGCCGGTAATGTCGCCCATGAAGCAGTATGCTGAGGTGAACGGCTGGTCGGTAACATGGGGCATTCTGATGGCCGTGCTCTTCTCGGCCGCTGCCGCCTACCTCGGACTGAAGGTGGGACAGGTGTTCGAGGCTGCCATTCCCATTGCCATCATCGCCGTGGGCGTGTCAACAGCGGCACACCGTAAGCAAGGACTGGGCGAGAATGTCATTATCCAGAGCATCGGTGCCTGCTCGGGTTCCGTGGTGGCTGGTGCTATCTTCACCCTGCCTGCCATCTATATCCTGCAGGCGAAGTATCCTGAGATGACCGCCTCGTTCATCAACATCTTCCTGAGTTCCTTGCTGGGTGGTATCTTGGGTATTCTGTTCATGATACCGTTCCGTAAGTATTTCGTGAGCGATATGCACGGCAAGTATCCTTTCCCTGAGGCCACAGCCACCACGCAGGTGCTGGTAAGCGGCGAGAAGGGTGGCTCACAGGCTAAACCGCTGCTCATCGCAGGTATCGTGGGTGGTTTGTACGACTTCTTCGTGGCTACCTTCGGCTGGTGGAACGAGAATGTCACCACGCGCATGATGGGGTGGGGAGCCGATCTGGCCGACCGTGCCAAGCTGGTGCTGAAGGTGAATACAGGTGCTGCCGTTTTAGGTCTGGGGTATATCATCGGACTGAAATATGCGTTTATCATCTGTCTGGGTTCGCTGGCCGTATGGTGGATCATCGTGCCGGGCATGGCCCTTTTGTTCCCTCATGATATTCTCAACACCTGGGATCCCAGTATTTCCACGGCAGTGGGGGATATGACTCCCGAGCAGATCTTCAAGTTTTATGCTAAGTCGATAGGTATTGGCGGTATTGCCATGGCTGGTATCATCGGTATTGTGAAAAGCTGGGGCATCATCAAGAGTGCCGTGAGTCTGGCCACCAAGGAGATGAAGGGCGGCAGTAGCGAGAGTAAGAACCTGCTCAGGACGCAGCGCGATATTGCCTTTAAGATCATCGCTATCGGCTCTATTGTCACCATCCTCGTCACCTTCCTCTTCTTCTGGTTCGGCGTGATGGATAACCTGCTGTTTGCCGTTGTGGGAATCCTACTCGTTACCGTCATTGCCTTCCTGTTCACCACCGTGGCAGCCAATGCCATTGCCATCGTGGGTAGCAATCCTGTGAGCGGTATGACGCTGATGACCTTGATTCTTGCCTCTGTTGTCATGGTGGCTGTAGGCTTGAAGGGTTCTGGTGGTATGCTGGCTGCCTTGATCATGGGTGGTGTGGTATGTACGGCTTTGTCTGTGGCAGGTTCGTTCATTACCGACCTGAAGATCGGCTATTGGCTCGGAACCACGCCGAAGAAACAGGAGCAGTGGAAGTTCTTAGGCGTACTCGTCAGCGCAGCCACTGTGGGCGGTGTGATGCTTCTGCTGAACAAGACCTACGATTTCGCCAGTGGTGAGCTCGCAGCGCCTCAGGCTAACGCCATGGCGGCCGTCATCGAACCCCTTATGAGTGGTGTGCAGGCCCCGTGGTTGCTCTATGGTATTGGTGCTGCCATTGCTCTTATCCTTACCTTCGTCAAGGTTCCTGCCTTACCCTTCGCCTTGGGTATGTTCATCCCCCTGGAACTGAACATCCCGTTGTTGGTAGGTGGAGCCGTGAACTGGTACGTCACCTCACGCAGTAAGGATGAGAAAGTCAATAAGGAACGAGGCGAGAAAGGTACTCTCCTTGCCAGTGGCTTCATTGCCGGTGGTGCGCTCATGGGTGTTGTCTCTGCCCTTCTCCGTTTCGTGGGCTTCAATCCCATCAACGAGACGTGGCTGGCCAATCCCCTTTCTGAGCTCTGCTCCCTCATCGCCTACATCCTCTTGATTGTCTATCTGGTACGCGCTACGAAGAAGTAAGTCTTACCCCAACCCTCTCTCTTATATATACCCCTCTCCAATGGACGAGGGGTTTTTTATTTATATAATAAGGTGTAAGTGTAAACGAAAGTTAAATATTACGTTTCCAAGAAAAAAAGTTGCTGAAATATTTGGAGCGTATTCCTAAAAGCACTACTTTTGCAGTGTACTATTAAAGTAGTACACCATTACACTCAACAAAACAGGGGGTGAGATGGTAATAAAAAAAGGAATAAGTAATCATTAAAAATATACAGTTATGCAGACAATCATTACAGCAGCTACAATTCTCAGTATGTATCTGAGTGCAGCAGAGAACAGCAACTCATCGTATTATTACAATGCCGACATGGAGAACGGTAAGGTGACAACGATGTATGTTTATGAATCAGACAGCGAGGTGCTCACATCGAAGTTGGCGTATAACTATACTTACGACGAGCAGGACCGTCTGGTGAAGAAAGAGGTGATGCGCTGGAACAGCGTGTCGGGTAAATGGGAGAATGACTATAGTCTGGATCTGATCTACAATGAGGATGGTTATGAGTTGTCAAGAAGTGTATGGGACAAGCGTACGCAGGCTTACCTCCCTACTATGGAGAAGGCTGTTTACCAGTATGTGACCGATAAGGTGGTGGCCGTGAACTACTTGCGCCGCCATGAGAGCCAGGAGCAGTTTGAGTCGGTTGACAGTATGTTGGTGATGAATCCTACAGACGGACTCTTATTAGCAACACGGTAATAACTTTGAACTTTGAACTTTGAACATTGAACATTCTAAAATCGTAAAAAGCCATGATCGAAATTAAGAATATCAGTTATAAGTATGCAGGGGGTAAGACTCCGGTGTTCTCGGATTTCAGTCTGAACCTGCCAGAGAGCAATATCTACGGTCTGCTGGGTAAGAACGGAACAGGTAAGAGTACTTTGCTTTACCTGATCAGCGGACTGCTTCGTCCGCAGGGCGGAACCGTGAGTTTCGACGGAAATGAGAGTCGTAAGCGCCGCCCTGAGATGCTGGAAGAGATGTTTATCGTTCCCGAGGAGTTCGACCTCCCGGCCATGTCGCTCGACGAATATATCGAGATCAACAGACCGTTCTACCCGCGATTCGACAGAGAGGTGCTGGAGAACTGTTTGAACGACTTCGAGCTCTCCACCTCACTTCAGTTAGACGCCCTCTCGATGGGTCAGAAGAAGAAGGTGTACATGAGCTTCGCCTTAGCAGCTGGTACAAGACTGCTGCTGATGGACGAGCCCACCAACGGTCTTGACATTCCTTCGAAGGCGCAGTTCCGCAGGGTAGTGGCCAACCACATGAGCGATGATCGCACGTTAATTATCAGTACGCACCAGGTGCATGATGTGGAGCAGCTGCTGGATCATATCCTGATTCTCGACCAAGACAAGATGCTCTTGGACGCTAGCGTGGCTGATATCTGCGACAAGTATGTGTTTGAATACCGCCAGCCAGGACAGATGGGCGACGACGTGATTTATGCTGAGCCTTCACTGCAAGGCAATGCCGTGATTGTTCCCCGTAAGGAGGGTGATGAGGAAACGCAGGTGAACCTGGAACTGCTGTTTGATGCAGTGACTATGGGGAAGATCTGTTAAGTGGTAGTGATAATAGACTATTGGTTATGAAATGTTTCAATATACAAAGGTTTAAGCGAATGCTGATTTGGACCTACAAGCACGACAAGCATGAATGGATGCATCAGGTGCTGTCGGCTATCTTGGGTACATCGCTTTGCTTCGCCTTCATTCGGCTGGGGGTTGCTGATTCGAGCGGAACCCATTTTGATATCTTCCCTCCGATCATCGCCATGTTCCTCATCATTGATGGTGTTATCACTGCCAGTGGTATGCACTATGCCATGAAGACAACCGACGATTGGCGCAGTTTGACGATGCTGCCTGCCAGCAACCTGGAGAAATTCCTTGCACGCTATTTCTCAGCTATAACAATAGCATTGGGTATATTGCTGACCATTCCTGTGGGCGATGCAGTGCAGTATTTGACATCACTGATCTACGATGCACCGAACGCGCAATCGGTATTGGCCTATGTGTATAACAGTTCTGCTTTTTCGTTCCTTACGAAATACGAGCATTGGTACAATGTCATCCTATCGTTACTTGCCTTTCACAGCATGTATCTGCTGGGTGCCAATTTCTTCCGTACACGCAGGTACTCATGGGTATTCGCCAGTATAGTACTCTGGTTACTGTTCGCCATTATTGCAGGACTGATTTACTTGCGTACCGATGGTTTTAAGGCTACGCTTTGTGTCGATGCTCCCACATGGCCGGGAACCTTGATGAACATCGCGATTATCTTTGTATGTTATTGGCTGTCGTTCCGACTGTTCTGCCGTCGTCAGCTCATTGCTAAATATATCAATTATTAAGATATGGAAAAATTCAGTTTCAAAAGGTTCTTCAGGGTGCTGAACTGGTACCTTCGTACCAACAGCAAACAGCTGCTGATGTGGTTCGCCGGTACTGCTACCTGTGTGTTCCTGCTGCAGATGATAGTTACCTTGACGGGAGTAGTGGTCAAGACGTCTGGTGGAAATGCCAATACCATGGGCTTTACTCCTGAGACCTATAAGCACGCACTTTCCGTGGTAGGATCGGTTTTGATGGTGGGTATGAGTATAGCCACGCTGTTTGTCCTGTCGGGAGTGTTCCGTCAGTTGTACAAGAAACAGAAGGCCATCTCGTTCCTGATGTTGCCGGCAACAAACAAGGAAAAATACTGGGTGCTGCTCGTTTACGTGACAGTGGTTTGGACCTTGTGCATCTTCTTAGGTTATGTGGTGGCTGATGTGCTGCGCATGGTGATTGTTCCGATGTTCAAAGACCTGCCGTATGTGTCAAGCCTGACAAGTCTGCACCTCTTTTTCATCCCTTCCAATGGGAGCATCGCACTAAAGATCGAAGTATTTATCTATTCCTTGACAACCATCGTATGGGTACATTCCTGCTATATCGCAGCAGGATCGGTGTTCCGCAAGAACGGGTTCGTCATTGCCAGTGCAGGATTACTGCTCATTGGGGCTCTCTTTGAAGATGTATGGATAAAAAACTTCGGTGCTCTGATTAGTGTACAAGACAATACGCTAAGCGTGAACCACATGGTTTGGGTAGTGGAGCTCGTGCTGCTGGCATGGATTATCTACAACTACCGTCTGAGCTACCGCTTGTTCAAGAATTATCAAGTAATCAATAATAAAAGAACGAATCTATGAATTTCAATAACGACAAAGCCATATACATTCAGATAGCCGACCGCCTGTGCGATGAGATCCTGGCGGGGACTTATCAGGATGATGAACGCATCCCCAGTGTAAGGGAATATGCCGTACTGTTACAGGTGAATACCAACACGGCTGTGAAGGCGTATGATGAGCTTGCCCGAAGCGAGATCATCTACAACAAGCGCGGACTGGGTTACTTCGTCACCAAAGGGGCGAAGAAGAAGATCCTGAAGGAACGCAAGCAGTTGTTCATGAAAGAGAAGCTGCCCGAGATGTTCCGACACATGCAGCTGTTAGGTATCGACATCTCTGAGATCGGGGAGGAATGGAACCGATTCAGTGAAAAGAAAAGTTAAAAGACATGCTGGGCTTGTAATAATTGCAACCTTGCAACCGTCTAATTCGTCAAAAAGACGATAAAAAATAAGTATTAGCACGTGATACATCTAAAAGACATTAACAAGACCTACTTCGGTGCGCAGCCGCTCCATGTGCTCAAGGGCATCAACCTCGACATTGAGAAGGGGGAGTTCGTGAGCATCATGGGAGCCAGCGGCTCGGGCAAGTCAACTTTATTGAATATTCTGGGAATCCTCGACAACTACGACTCAGGTGAATACACCCTTGCAGGGACGTTGATCAAGGACCTGAGTGAGCGGAAGGCGGCGGAGTACCGAAACCATATGATTGGTTTTATCTTCCAGAGCTTTAACCTCATCTCGTTCAAGACTGCCGTGGAGAATGTGGAACTGCCACTGTTCTACCAGGGGGTATCCAGAAAGAAACGTCATACGCTGGCTATGGATTATCTGGATCGGCTCGGTTTGTTAGACTGGGCCGACCATTATCCTAATGAGCTGTCGGGTGGACAGAAACAGCGTGTGGCCATTGCCCGCGCCTTGATTACTCATCCGCAGATTATTTTGGCCGACGAGCCGACGGGTGCGCTCGACTCCAAGACCTCAGTGGAGGTGATGCAGCTGCTGAAGCAACTGAACGCCGAAGAGGGGATGACCATCGTGGTGGTGACACATGAGAGTGGTGTGGCTAACGAGACCAACAAGATCGTGCACATCAAAGATGGAATCATCGGAAATATCGAAGTGAATCTTGAACACAACGCCTCGCCCTTCGGCATGGGAGGCATCATGAAATAACTAGTAAGACTAGGAATACTAGTAAAACTAGAAATATATGAGAGATATCATCACAGAAATATGGTCAACAGCACAGCGTAACAAGCTGCGTACCACCCTGACAGGCTTTGCCGTGGCGTGGGGAATCTTCATGCTGATCGTGCTGCTGGGGGCTGGTAACGGTTTGATCAATGCCACGATGAAGCAGGCGGGCGACGTTCTCACCAACTCGATGGAGGTGTATGGAGGGCAGACCTCGAAACCCTTTAACGGACTGAGTGAGGGGCGCTATATCAGCATCAACGAGAAGGACTATACCATTACCGATTCGGAATACAAGAATACCATTGATGACGTAGGAGCTGTTTACTACGTGAGTTCAATGGTTACTCATGGCGAGGAGTATATGAGCATGCAGATTGCAGGTGTCTATCCCGTTCATACTGAGATTTCGAAACAAGATCTGCTCTATGGCAGGTTCATCAACGATATTGACCTTCATGAGAAACGAAAGGTGCTGGTGCTGAGCGACACTCAGGCCAAGGAACTGGCCCCCAAGGATTACAAGACGCTGATTGGCAAGTATGTGAAGGTGGGTAATTTCGCCTTTAAGGTGGTGGGAATCTATAAGAGTCGTGGCGATGGCGAATCGAACGCTTTCTCTGCGTATTCTACTATCAAGAGCATCTTCGGTGCGAACACAGATGCCTTGGGAAATATCGAGTTTACCTTCCATGGCTTGGCAACGATGAAAGAGAATGAGGACTTTGAGAAGGTTTACCGTCGCAGACTGAATGCTAACCACCAGGCTCATCCCGATGATGAGCGGAGTATATGGATATGGAACGGTTATACGCAGAATATCCAGATGCAACAGGGTCTGGGCATTATACGCACTTTCCTGTGGATTGTGGGACTCTTTACGCTGCTGAGCGGAATCGTGGGTGTTTCGAACATCATGCTCATTACCGTGAAGGAACGTACGCATGAGTTCGGCATACGCAAGGCTATCGGTGCCAAGCCATGGTCCATACTGAAACTCATCATCATAGAGAGTGTGATCATTACTACCTTCTTCGGTTACATCGGAATGCTGCTGGGCATCGCAGCCAATGAGTATATGGATGCTACGCTGGGGCATAAGGTAACCGACCTGGGTGTGGCGAAACTGACACTCTTTGTGAATCCTACGGTAGGTCTCGATGTGTGTTTCGAGGCTACCATGGTGATGATTATCGCGGGAACCATTGCTGGCTTGATACCTGCCTTCAAGGCCAGTAGGATTCGTCCG
Source organism: Prevotella sp. (assembly GCA_017651265.1). Taxonomy (GTDB): domain Bacteria; phylum Bacteroidota; class Bacteroidia; order Bacteroidales; family Bacteroidaceae; genus Prevotella. Next base: position 20,574 of record JAGCDO010000015.1, read on the forward strand.
ATAGAAGCACTGCGCGCTGATTAACAACCTAGTAACACTAGTACAGCTAGTTCAACTAGAAACAAGATATTATATGAGAATAGATTTAGATTCATACAGAGAAATCCTCGATACGCTGACACGTAACAAGGCGCGTTCGTTTCTTACGGGATTCGGCGTGTTCTGGGGGGTGTTCATGCTCATTGGTCTGATGGGAGGCGGAAAGGCAATGAGGGAACAGCTCGACAACACGTTCGAGGGTTTTGCACAAAATACAATCGTTATAGGAGCCAATCAGACTACCAAGGCTTACAAGGGATTCCGCAAAGGGCGCTGGTGGAGCATGGACTATAAAGATATTGAGCGCTTGAAGCAGCGGGTGCCTGAGCTGGAAGTGGCCGTGCCTATGATTTTCTCGCGTTGGGGTGGTAATAATACGGCTTACTATGGTGACCAGAAAACATCTCCCCGAATACAGGGTACGGTGCCCGATCTGGCAAAGGTGATGGAGCCGAAGATGTATTATGGGCGCTATCTCAACGAGATGGATGTGCGAGAACATCGTAAGGTGTGCGTGATTGGGAAGAAGATCTATAAGGATCTCTTCAAGGAGGGAGGCGACCCCTGCGGGAAGAAGATTCGTGTTGACTCTACCTACTTCGAGGTGATAGGCGTGGATTATAGCACCAGTAATGCGTCCTTTAACGGACGGGCTGAAGAGAAGATCACCATGCCGATTACGCTGATGCAGGCTTTGTTTAATCGCGGTAATGAAGTTGACCTGATTGCTGCAGTTGGTCGTGAGGGCGTGGTGATGAGTAAGATTACTGATCGTGTCCGTGAGACCGTAGCCAGAGCGCATTATGTAGATCCTACCGATGAACAAGGGGCGTTCGTGTTTAATACCGAACTGCTGTTCCAGTTGATGGATAATATGTTCAAAGGCGTTAACTTCCTGATATGGCTGGTGGGTTTGGGAACCTTGCTGGCAGGTGCCATCGGCGTGTCGAACATCATGATGGTTACCGTGCGGGAACGAACCACCGAGATTGGTATTCGCAGGGCCATCGGCGCCACACCCAAGATGATTCTTAGTCAGATTATCTCTGAGAGTATCCTTCTGACATTGGTGGCGGGAATGAGTGGAATCCTCTTCGGCGTGATGATCCTCCAGATGCTGGAGGTGGCGAATACTGAGGACGGAATAGTGAATACCCACTTCCAGGTTGGTTTCTGGACCGCTATCCTCGCTGCCGTTGTGGTGTGTACGGTGGGGGTTCTGGCAGGCTTGGCTCCTGCTGCCCGCGCCATGAGCATCAAACCTGTAGATGCGATGAGGGACGAGTAAAGCGCCTAATGGTGAAATTGTCAAATGGTAAAATTGTAAAATAAACATATGAAGAAGTACAGTAAACTGATTATTGCCGCCATTGTGGCGCTGATCTTTATCGGAACCTTTGTGTTCCTTTGGCAGAAATCGCAGCCGAAACCTGTAGTGTATAACGAGTTTACACCCACGACTGCCGATATCGTCAAGACGACTATCATTACGGGCAAGATCGAACCACGTAATGAGGTGAACGTGAAACCGCAGATCTCGGGTATCATCACCGAACTGCTGAAAGAGGCTGGCGACTATGTGTCGGCGGGTGAGGTGATTGCCAAGGTAAAGGTGATTCCAGACATGAGTCAGCTGAGTAGCGCCGAGATGCGTGTGCGGTTGGCCGTGATTAACTTGAAGCAGGCTCAGACAGATTTCGACCGTGAGAAGAACCTTTATGACCAGAAGCTGGTGTCGGCGGATGAGTTTGATAAGGCTAAGCTGGCATTGAGTCAGGCCAAACAGGAGAAGGTGGCAGCTGATGATGCTTTGGCCGTTGTGCGCGATGGTGTCTCGAAGAGTAATGCCAAGGCAAGCTCAACATTGGTGCGTTCTACCGTCTCGGGTGTGATTCTCGATATTCCAGTGAAAGTGGGAAACAGCGTCATCTTGAGTAATACGTTTAACGATGGTACTACCATTGCCAGCGTTGCGAACATGAACGACCTGATTTTCCGTGGAAACATCGATGAAACGGAGGTGGGTCAGTTGGTGTCAGGAATGCCGATGAAGATTACCATTGGAGCCTTGCAGGATCTGTCGTTCGCTGCTATGCTGGAGTACGTATCTCCCAAGGCCGTGGAGAACAATGGTGCCAATCAGTTTGAGATCAAGGCTGCCGTTCAGGTGCTCAAGGGTAGTAAGATTCGCTCGGGCTATAGTGCAACGGCAGAGATTGAGCTGGCTCGTGCCTCTAAGGCGCTTTCTGTTCCCGAGAGTGCTATTGAGTTCAGCGGTGACTCTACCTTCGTCTATCTCATCAAGGAGAACGGAAAGGAGAAGACCTACGAACGCAAGCAGGTGGTGACAGGCTTGAGCGATGGTGTGAGCATCGAGATCAAATCGGGTCTTACCCTGAAGGATAAGGTGCGTGGACCGATGGTGGTGGCTGATGAAGTGGAGAATTAACCATTGACCATTGACCATTTTGAAATTGTCAAATCGTGAAATGATCAAATATATGAAGATATTTATAACAGCCACGGTGGCATTGCTATTGATGCCCGCCAGTGTTTCAGCCCAGCAGCAATGGTCGCTGAGACAGTGCATCGACTATGCGGTGGAGCATAATATCCAGGTGAAACAGCGGGAAGTGAGTCGCATGCAGCGAGAACTGGATGTGAACACGGCGAAGAACAGTCGTCTGCCCGACCTGTCGGCCTCGGCTTCCGAGAGCTTCTCGTTTGGACGCGGACTGACGGCTCAGAATACTTATTCGAATAAGAACACAAATAGTACATCGTTCAACCTCTCATCCAGTGTACCTCTGTTCACGGGCTATCGCATACCCCGAACGCTGGAGATGCAGAAGCTGAACCTAGAGGCGGCCACAGCCGACTTGGAGAAGGCGAAGAATGATATACGTATGCAGGTGGCGCAGGCTTACGTACAGATTCTCTATAACCTGGAGCTGTGCGACGTGGCGAATCGTCAGATTGCCATCGACTCCATGCATGTGCATCGTCTGACGGAGATGATGAAGAACGGAAAGGCAAGTGGCACGGAGGTGGCGCAGCAGGAGGCTTCGCTGGCACAGAGCAGACTTACCGCCACACAGGCTGATAACGACTATCGTTTGTCGTTACTGTCACTTACGCAGCTGTTGGAACTGCCGTCACCTGAGGACTTTACCATCTCAAGGGAGGTGAACCAGGAACTATGGAACGAGATCCATGCCCTTCCTTCTCCTGATGTGATTTACCAGGAAGCACTGATGATCAAGCCTGAGATACAGGCCGAGCAGTCGCGACTGGCCAGTTCTGCCAAGAACATTGATATTGCCAAGAGTGCCAAGCTACCGAGTCTGTCATTACAAGGTAGTCTGGGAACGAACTATTACAAGACCAGCGGTATACCTAGTGACAGATTTTTCAAGCAGCTGAATAATAACTTCAGTCAGTACTTGGGCCTGAGTCTGAACGTTCCCATCTTCAACCGTTTCGAGACAAGAAACAATATCAAGAATGCGCAGCTGAATCAGTATAACCAGCAGCTGCAGCTCGATAATGCGAAGAAGAATTTGTATAAGGAGATTCAGCAGGCTTACTACAATGCGGTTACCTCTGAGGCGAAATACCAGAGTAGTGAGCAGGCAAAACGCAGTCAGGAGGAAGCCTTCCGTCTGATGTCGGCGAAGTATGAATACGGCAAGGCGAACATCACGGAGTTCAATGAGGCCAAGAACAACCTCATGAAGGCGGAAAGTGATCTTGTAAGAGCCAAGTACGAATACCTCTATCAGAATGCACTGATAGAATTCTATCGCGGAAAGGCTCTCTCTTTTTAAGTAATTACTCTCTTTTTAGTTATTAAGGTTAAGATAGATTGTTTATCATGGAGGCACGCCGGGAGGCGTGCCTTTCCTTTTCCTCCACGAATAAAACAAATGAGACGGATGTTTAATTCACCGCCTTTCTACCGTTCATAATATATATCCCCTTTACGTTTGGCTCTCCTTGCAACTTCCTTCCATCAAAGGTGAACCATTCTTTACTTTGACCATTGTCCTTTGTCCTTAGACCTTCGTCCTTAGACCTTAGGTCAAGCGTAATCTCGCTGACTCCCGTTCCTGCACCTACAAATTGTTTCAGTTCGTAGAAAGCGGCGTATGGCTTTCCTGTATCATGGTTATATAGGGCAGCATTCCACCAACGCTGTGTCACATCCTTGTTCCCATTGTCCTCGGGCCACCACCAGAAGAGTCCGTTCACTGATGCATGTCTATTCAGGAGCGCGATGAGATCAGCCGTGAATCGTCTTTGTCCTTCTTCTGTATAGGGATAGGTGGACGAGTAGTTGAAGTCGTTGCCGATGGCCCAGGCATAGCTATAGCCCGTCTCCACAATCATGATATCCTTACCATACTGCTTGTTTTCCAAGGTGTTCAGTGCTGTTTCCAGTGAGTTCAGATCACCATGGTAGTCGGGGTAGTAGCTCAGACCGATGATGTCATAATCCACACCAGCCGCCTTCATACGGTCGAAGAAATCTGTCATGACCGCAGGTTTGGGTGTGCGCTCATTATGCAGGATGATCTTTGCCTGCGGGCATTCCTCACGACAAGCCTTACCTGCTTGTTTCAGCAGATTGATGAAACGGTTCCAATTGGCTTCGGGAGAGGTGGTGTAGCAGCGGTTGTTCTGGTTGTTCTTGGCCTCTGCTTCCGTTCCCCACAACATCCCGTACGAGATTTCATTCCCCGTCTGAATCATGTCGGGAGTGGCTCCTGCAGCCTTCATCTGCTGCAGACAGTCCTTGGTGTATTCGTAAATTTTCTGGTAGAGTTCCTCGTTGGAGAGCGATTTCCACGCAGCCGGTGTCCACTGCTTGGCAGGATCTGCCCACGTGTCGCTGTAATGGAAGTCGAGCATCAGCTGCATACCCGCCTCCTTGATGCGCTTACCAAGCTTCTTCACGAAGTCCAGATCCTGGCACACCGCCTTGTCGTAGTCGTGCGACGGATCAACGAACAGTCGTACCCGCATGGCGTTCAGTCCTTCCTCGCTGAAGAAGGCGAGCACATCACTTACCGCCTGACCGTCTGCATTCCTATACACCACTCCCGCCTCCTCGTATTTCGGCAGCAGGGAAATGTCTCCTCCCACATACTTCTGCGCCTGCAACCCAAAGCCGCTGGTCAGCAGAGCAGCTAATATCATCACGGTTCTTTTCATGTCTTTATCATTTTTAAGTGGTATCCACGGACTCCCTCCCTTTTGGGGAGGGTTGGGGTGAGGCTTATTTAACAATGGCCTTGAGCTACGCTCGAGCCCGTTCACGCTCGAAAGTGAAAGCAAGTTTCCACTTTACTCACTTAATCACGGCCTTTCTGCCGTTGTAGATATACACTCCCTTGGCGTTTGGATTCCCTTGCAGCTTTCTGCCATCAAGTGTGTACCAACCTTCCCTTTGACCTTCTACCTTCGACCTTTGACCGTATCCTTCCTTTTGGGGATTGATACCTGTGGCTACGCCTTCATAGTCGAACAGTGCACCTTTGAGTGTGGCACTCGAACTGCCACTCTTAGTGAAGTAGGCACGATAAGGTAGAATATCCACACCCGTTTCTATTCCAATCTCCACGAATGCGTTATTATTGTAGTCATAGTAGGTGGTCGAACTATTGCTTATGACGGTCTGATTGTTGTCAGAGCCGATGAACGAGAAGTCGCCAACTGTAACAGTCTGCGCCTCACCTTCCTCCATTCCCTTCTTGGCAAACTTGTAGAACGGTCTGCCCGTTTCATCAGCAATAAAGATATACGGCTTGAAGGCTTCCACGTGGTTAACAGAGCTGAAGAGCAAGTATCCGTTCATGTATCCGCTCATTTCGTACATCTTTCCAGTGAGCGACTCCGTTTCTTCCTCGTTGAGGCTGAACGGCAGACACACCGTGTAGCGTCCTCCTGCAGTCAGCTCGCGGTAGAGCAGCTGTGCATAACGGGCATTCATGGTGCTCACAGTAATGGTCTCCACGGGTCCGTTGACATTGTAATAGGCTGCGTTCACAAACTCCAAGTCTTCAGTCTGTTTACCATTGTTGCCATTGTTGAAGATGATGGTAGTCGGAGTGGTTGTACCAGCAGTGGCAGTCCAACGGTAGACATCGTGGCCGTTAGCCGACTGTCCCACCTTTTCCATCGCTTCACCAGGCCAATCGCCAGTAAAGCCGATGAATTCCTCACCGTTTTTGTAGAAAGCGTATGCATACACGTTGTCCCAATCACCAGTGTTCTCAAAGTAGGCATAGGTTCCTTCTTGTCTTACAGCACATTCGGGCAGGTCCTGGTAGATGTAATCGATATACTGGTCAGTCACATTCTGATAGTTTCCTCCGCCAGTATAGGTAAAGAACTGGTCGCCCACAAGGTTCTCTATGTTAACCGTCTGATTACCATCTCCATTATTGCCGTTGTTCAGAATGGCATTGAGCGTAATGGCGTCGTAGGTGCGGTAGTACCAGGTCTTGTCCTTCACCGTCTTGGTTTTGAAACTGCTTACCTTGTCGCCTGGCCATGCAGTGGTCAACGGTTCGCTTCCTTTCCAAGTGTAGAGGTGGGCATTTGTCTCTTCAGGCTTGGTATCCACATAGATGGTCATACCGTCAGTAACCTCTGTCTCGATAAACTCTTCGGGTATGGTGAGATCCTTACTCATATAGAAAGCGAAGTTGGGGTTAGCCGCATCACCACTCACCACCAGCTTATAGTTGTCGTTGAGGAGCTTATCCAGATACTCATTGCCAACTACATATCCACAGATGACAAGTACACGTCCGTTGGTTCCTTCAGTCTCAATGACACGTCCACCATTTACATCGTTCCAGTCCCATGTCTCGCTTTGATTAGTAATACCCGCAGCCTTGCGAGCCAGAATCATTTTCTTCAGCTGAGGCTTGTAGTGTTTCCAGTGGGGAAGGAAGATACAGGGCGTGCCGGGCAGACCCAAGATAAGTGCGTTGGCTGCCAATACATTATTGCTGAGGCGGTTTCCATCGCGGTAGGTGTCATGGTTATCTACAAAGGTCACCGACCAGCGACGATAATCTTCCACGCCAACGAGTCCTTTGTCGGACAACCCGTTCCAATTGCTATTGCCGAATACATTGTTGATGCTGAATTTCAGGGGGAAGTCGAAGGCAGCCGACTTACCATAACCATAGTCGTATTCAGCAGTCTTGTTAATCCACGCACTTGTATTGTCGTAGTTGTCCCAGTATTCGCCTACTGAGAACTGCGGTTTTGCCGTGGCGTTATACATTCCTGTGTACCAGCCGCTGTAGCCTTTTACCATGTCGTAGCGGAAGCCCGCATAACCTAAGTCGTTGAGCAGGAAGTCGAGATACCAATTCACGTTCTGCTGCACATTCTCACTGGTATGATCCAAGTCGCGCGTTCCGTCGAAATTGTCACCAGTGTCTTTGGCACCTGTTGGCTCATAACCGTTGCTGGCCGCCTCGTCGTTGCTGCAGATATCATCCAACGACCAGACGAGCGTATGATCGTTCCATGTTTCCTCTGCAAAGTCGCACCAGCTTTCTACACCTGCTTTATGGTTGATTACCACATCCTCGATGATGCCCACGTTCTTGCTCTTGAACGTGTTGATCATGCTGCGCAGCTCGTCCTCGGTTCCAAAGGTACCGTTATGGTCGAACCACCAAATGGGCATATAGCCCATGCCCTTACCTGATCCGCAGTTACCCGAGTTGGGCACCCATATCAGGTCGAATATCTGCGCCAGCTCATCAGCCTGCTGTTCGAGCTTGGTCCACTTCGTATCCGAGAACGAATCCCAATAGAACCCCTGCAGCATCACGCCCCCATAGTTCTCAGGCCAGCAGCCCTGTTCCTGAGCCTGCAGTCCGATGCTCCAAATCAACAGAGCAGCTAATATCATCACGGTTCTTTTCATGTCTTTATTATTTTTAGGTGGTATCCACGGACTCCCTCCCTTTTGGGGAGGGTTGGGGTGAGGCTTTATTTAATCACGGCTTTTTTGCCGTTGTAGATATACACTCCTTTCTTCGTAGGCTTTCCACTCAGTCTTCGTCCATCAATCGTATACCAGGAATGATCCATTATCCGTTGTTCATTGTCTATTGATTTGATGCCTGTTGAGGTAACCACGCCCTTCAGTCCGTCCTTATCATAGTAACCGCCATTCTGGAAGGGAAGGTCGGCGGTTTGTGGTGATCCTGCATTACTGAAGATGATCTTGGCAGGTTGGGTAGCCGATGAGTTCTTCTCCTTTTTGCCGTCCCATGACCATTTCCATACGTCGTTGCCATTGTCTGCTTTACCGATCTTCACACAGTCAACGCCAGGCCAACCACCGCGCTGTGAGAAAGTGAAGTTCTCAGAAGGCGTATCGCACCATGCCCAGCAGGCAACAGTAGATGTCCAGTTGACAGGAGCCTCGAAGAAGGCACACACCTCATTCTCGTCCATGGTACAGCATGCTGGGATGGCGAACTGCTCAGGATAGTTTATGGTGTACGAACGTGTGATGATGCTCTTCACATTGCCGTCAACCAACAATCCTACCTTTAAGGTATAAGTACCTTCTTCAGAGAAAGAAAGCGTGGTTCCGTTGTCGGCTTTCGTGCTTGCTGCCGTTGGCTCCGAGCCATCGAGTGTATAGACCAGCTGCGCATTGTTGTTCTCGGATACAGCAATAAGACGTACGTTGAAAGCCTCCTTGTAGGTGCCCGACATCTTATCTGCCCATGCCACCTCAGCCTTCTTGGTAAGGTAGTATTTGTAATGATGACCCGAGAGAATCTCCTGCCACTGACTGTTGGGCTGATAACCATCGGTATTGCTTCCCACAACCACAATCAGTCGGTTTTCATCGTTTACCTTGATCAGGTTGGCATAGTAATCGTTTGCACCGCGCATATTGGTATATGTACTGGTATTGGTGATGCCTGCCACCTTACGAGCCTCCACCATGGCCTTGATCTCTGGCTTGTAGGCCTGCCAGTGTTTGAGGAACACACAGGGTGTTCCCGGCATGGCCAGCAGGAAGGCATTGCCTGCCAGTGTATCCCTCCTGATGGGATCCTGTTCAGCATTCGAACGCTTCTCTGTATCGTGGTTCTCAATGAAGGTCACGGCATATTGGCGGTAGGAAGCATCAGCCATGACACTGGTGTTCGCCAGTTTCCTCCAATCTTTGCTGTTGATGGCATCACGCACGGTATAGCGGAAGGGGAAGTCGAAGACCGCACTCTGTATCTTACCGTCGTATTTGGTGGCATCTACCCATTTCTTGCAGTTGGTGGCATTACCATCCCAGAACTCTCCCACAGAGTAGGTGGGGTTACTGGCGTTGTTGTATATTCCGAAATACTTGGCAGGGAAGCCCTTCGCCACATCGTAACGGAAACCGGCATAGCCAAATTCATCACTGAGAAGCATACCAAGGTAAGCCTTCACGTTGGTCTGTACGTTCTCGCTTGCATGGTCAAGGTCGCGCATACCATTCCAACCTTCACACTTTCCTCCATACACCTCACTGGTTCCTTCGGTATTGGAACTAAGACTATAGCCATTGCTGTCAGCCCACTTTTTCGTTGCCCCTTCATCATCATCTGCAACGATGTCGGTTGACTTCAGCTCATAGGTCACGCCATTATAGGTTTCTTTGGGGAAGTCCACCCAGCTGCTTACATTACTACGATGGTTGATGACAATATCCGCAATGGTTCCCAATCCTTTCCCTTTGAAGGTCTTGATCATCGAAACGAGCTGTTCCTTTGTTCCAAACGAGGAATTGTAGTTGGAAAACCAGTAAAGGGGATCATAACCCATCGACATGGAATTGGCAGCTTTGGCGCTCTGCGGAATCCATATCAAACTGAACGTGCCGGCCAACTCATCAGCCTGCCTCTCTAACAATGCCCACTGCGTGTCATCGAATGAGTCCCAGTAGAACCCCTGCAACATCACGCCGCCGTAGTTCTGCGGCCATCCCTGAGCCATGGCACTATTAGTGCCCAGCCAAATCGCCAATAAGGCGAGTGTGTATCTGATCTTCGTTTTCATTGCTTGTTATTTTATGATGATATATTCAAAAGGTTGAAGAATGATTTCCTTGTCGAGCGTGATCTTCTTTCCGTTGGTCAGACTCACGCCCTTATATCCGTTCCAATCGGCAGGAGTAGTCATTCTCTTCTCAGCGTTTCGTACGTTTACCGCTACGAGGATGCGTTCCTTGTCGGTATTACGTTCAAAGAGCAGGATGTCATCATTGGGGAAGGGAACAACATTCCCGTTGCGAATAGCCTCCTGATCGTTGATCACCTTGATAAGCGTGGCATATTCCTGATAGAGTGCAGGATTTGCGTTCCAGTCAACAGCTACATATTTGAAGAAGTTGATAGGTTCAGGATAACCCACTTCCTGCGAGCCGTAAACCAAAGGACAGCCATGTAGGAAAACAGTGGCCACATAGGCAGCCATGGATCCCCGCAGGTTGGTGAACTGTACAGGTGGTGTCACCTCCGTACTGTGGTCGTGGTTGGTGGTGAAGCGCATCTTCCGTTTGCCGTCGGGAATACTGTCATATTCTTTCTTATCTGCCTCAAAAAGCATGGATGCGGGCTTCTCCTTGCAGAACACCTGTACAAGCGAGTCTTTGAAATCCCAACCGTAGTTCATGTCGAACCCAGCCGTGAAGTTATCGCTACGCTTTCCCTCTGCAAGCATAAGGATGTCGCGACCCTTGGCAGCAGCCCGCAACTGGTCGATGGCATCTTTCCAGAAGTCGGCCGGAACACCGTCAGCCACATCACAGCGGAAGCCGTCGATGCCTACCTCTGTAATCCAGAACTTCATCGCATCAATCATAGCAGCCCGCATATCCTGGTTGTCGTAGTTCAAATCGGCCACGTCAAACCAGTCCCAAGGACGTGGATGGATAATCGTATCGGCTTTCTCATCATGGGTGTACCAGTCAGGGTGTTCTTTCACCCAAGGATGATCCCATGCTGTGTGGTTGGCCACCCAGTCGAGAATGATACCCATACCATGCTCATGACAAACTTGTGCAAGATGCTTGAAGTCGTCAATAGTGCCGAATTCAGGAGCCACGGCTTTATAATCGCTGATGCAGTAGGGAGAGTTTTTGCCTTTCTCCATACCGATAGGGTAGATGGGCATCACCCACATGACGTTCACACCCAGGTTACGGATGGAATCAATACGGTCGGCCACTGCATTCAGTGAGTTCTCCGGAGCAAACACCCGAGGGTTCACCTGATACATGGCCACATCGCTCACTGCCGGCATCTTGAAAGATTCCTGCTTCGAATCAGTCGAAGGCTTACACGCCATTAGGATAGCAATGATGCTAAATAGGTACAATAGTTTTTTCATGAAAGAAAAATGTTTAGGTTACTTTTGTGCAAAGATAAGCATTTTTTGCATGGGTTGTATGCCTTGTCACTATTTTTCTTTGTGTAAATCATGCAAACGGTTGCATTTGTCTTCATTCATAAAACAAATGGCATAAGTAATGTGGTCAAAGGACTGGTGGCAAATTCTGTGACATCATTTCAACAGTTCGAGTATTCTCTCTGGTGCTGTAGTCATTTTTGTGACAGCGCAGAGGCCACTACCCATATCTTTAAGACTGGCTCCCATAAGGTACACCTTATTGTCGATAATGAGGAATCTGTCATGATTCTTGTGAGATAGCTGAACAAATTCAATTACTGGGTACTGTTCATTGTGCTTATTCAGATCTATCTGAAACTGCTTGTAATAACGGCTGTGTATAGCTGCTGTCACCCCATCTGCACGCTTATCCAATAGCGACAAAACGCGATCATCCACAAAGTTGTCAATCAGAACTATCCTCTTCTTAGCGTTCCTTACCAAATCAGACACAAACGCCCAAGCATCCCACACGCAACCAGTGCCAAATATCTGCTCTGGCAAGAGTTTAGGCGAGCGTTCATCCATCTTGTCAAGGATCAAATCAATCTTCTCGTCTGTTTCGATCTGATGGCGCTCCAAATTTGCTATGCGCATTAATATTCCTGCATTCTGCACAATAAAACGGCGCATAGCCACAAAAGCATCAATAATGCGGATACTGGTATCAATGGCTTTCTGGCTACTCAGAACAGAAGGCAACATAGATACACCATACTCAGTAAAAGCAAAAGGAGTAGTTGTTGAGTGTTTCAAAGTTTTGAACCGGTCGCAATTTGCGACCAGTTCTGTCATCTCTTCTCTTGTCAGTTGAAATCTGTATCTTTCAGGAAATCTTGCAACATTTCTTTTTACCTGTTCATTCAGGCGCTTTGTTTCCACGCCATATAACATGGCCAAATCTCTATCTATCATAACCTGAACTCCTCTAACTGTAATGATGAGTTTCTCAATGTCATGTTGGCTAAGAGTAATCTCGCCTTTTTCGAGGTGGTTGCAATTTGCATCCACTTTCAAGAAATTGTCCCCTCATGTGAAGAGGGGAGTAAAGAATAATTGGATCCGTTTCTGAAACCTATGGTTTCGAGGTGCAATATCATAGGTATTGGAGTCTAAAACCATAGGTATCGCAAAGCAAAACCTACAATCCTAAAATTTGAATTCACAAAACTGGCGCAACATACACGGATTTCGCTGGAAATGCCTTTATATACAAGGAAAATGGGTATTCTCAACATACACGCAACATACACAAACATACACTATACGGGCTTTAACATACACGCAACATACACTGCTATGTAGGATACTTGGGCATAGAAACTATGGCACTTTCTCATAGAAACTAGGCTGATTACCACTTCAAACTAGGCCACTTTCTCATAGCAAGTAGGCTTCTTACTCGACATTCCCACGTTGGGAACAATTTATTCCCACGTTGGGAACAATAACTCGTTTGTAAATCTCGCGTGTATGTTGCGTGTATGTTAAAGCCCCTATAGTGTATGTTGGTGAACCCATTGTGTATGTTATAACTGATAGATTTCCCTTTGTTTATCGGCATTTTCAGCATTTTGCGTGTATGTTCGCGCGTTTTTACTATTCATTTTTTACTTTGTAGTTTCTACAAGGCAAAAAACGGGGTGTTGTGGATGCGTCTAAATGAGAGAAGAAGTCACCCCTTGTCACCATGAGGAGGTAAAGAAATAACCCAGCATTTTGGGAGATGTCAATACATTCCGGAGGGTATTTGATACATCATGGAAGGTAAAAGTTAAAAATAATTATAGGGGCACCAAATAAAAAGAGATGTAAAAGGAAGTCATGGCTTTTTTCATTACTTTTGTAAGGTAAACCCAAGTAATATGAAGAAGTTACTTACCATGGTCATCTGGGTGATTCTCTCACCCTTAATAGCAAACTCTACTTTTGGATTCTATTTCCGTACCGTTGACGTGAAAGACGGTTTGGCAGATAATTTCGTGAGGGATATCGTGCGTGACAGCTATGGATATATGTGGTTCTCCACCATCAACGGATTCTGTCGTTATGATGGTTACCTGTTCAGAAACTATATGCCTCAGCAGTTTGGAGGAAGTAGCAATGATGTCTCCATGGTGAGGGAAACGGCCGACAAGACGCTGTGGATGGTGAGTTTCGGAGAATTGTATACATATACACGTGTAACCGATACCTGGCAGAAAGATGGTACAGCCCAGCTGGCAGCACTCGGAATAAAAGGGGGCATGAAGGTGTTCTATGTGGATGAAAAACACAACCTATGGGTAGCCACCGACGCCGGACTCTTCTATTACGACTATTCCGTTCAGAAACTCCATGTGGTTTCGAGTTATAATAAGTCACCCGTCCGTCACATCATTTCAAAGGACGGCACCGTGGTGGTGGTCACTGCCGACTACAAGGTGTATGAGGTGGCAGAGGGCATGAACCGTCTGATTCCTGTTACTCAGGTTCCCAACATGACATACAGTCGTGACAACCGTGTGTATCTCGATAACCAGATGAACCTGTGGATATACAACTCACACTCGCAGGCAGGAACCCAATGGCTCTTCTCGCTGAAGACCAGACGCTGGCAGCAGCTGTCGGAACTGGCTCAGATGGGAAACGTCTTTATGAATGCCGTGGCAGAGGATAACGAAGGAAACCTATGGGTGGGAACAGAGAATGCAGGCATACAGGTGCTTGCCTATCAGAATAGTACACAGACCTTTAACAAGGTAACAAACATTAAAGCCTTCTTGATGCGAAGCAGTCATATATATTGTTTCTACCTCGACGACAATAATACCATGTGGGTAGGCTCCGCCAAGCTGGGTGCTGCCTTTGCCGACATGAGCAGTCCTACTTTCAGTCTTGTTTCAACAGGCGAATACGAGGATGTGAGTGCATTGGTGCAGGACAAGATGGGTAACCTGTGGATAGGTTTCGACGGTGAGGGAATCATGCAGAAGACCGCTGCAGGGGGCGAGGTGCATTACACTGCATTGCGCGGACAGCTGCCTTCGAACATTGTAACCTCGCTTGTGCTGCGTGCCGACGGATCGCTCCTGACTGGTACCTATGGTGGCGGCATCGCCAAATTTAACGGATCAGGATTCACACCCGTCTATGCCGATAATCCCACCCTGCAATATGTGAAGTCGATGACTGTAGATATCCATGACAATTTATGGGTGGCCACGGTTGACAGGGGCGTGGTGCGAATCAATCCGCAGGGGAAGGCCGTGAACTATACTGCCGAGAATTCACCACTGCCGTCGAACGGAACGCTCTGTATAGTCAGCGACATCCTTCGCGGTGTGTTATATATAGGTACCTCCATGGGAGTTGCCGCATATGATTGCACAAAAGGACAGTTCTTGCAGCTGGAGCCGATCAATGAGCTGAAGAATTCTTTTGTCTCGTCACTGCTGGTTGACAACCGCAGTAACTTATGGATCGGCACCAGGAACGGACTGTGGATCTATCATCCCAAAGATGGCGCGATGGATCATTTCACAACCGAGAACGGAATGTCACATAATGCTGTGAGAGCCATGACCATGGCAGCCGACAGAATCAGTAATCCAGACAGAGAAGGGACGTGCGTATGGGTCAGCACTGACAACGGACTGACTTGCATCACCATGCAGGTGAATGAGAAAAGGGAAATGAGCTATAAGTGCTACCCGTTCCTTGAATCCGATGGACTGCAAGACGTGGCGTTCTCGAACAATGCTGCCTTGACCACAGCCGACGGTACGGTATTGCTGGGCGGCTTCACAGGCTGTGTGAGCATCCCGAAGGAGAGCATTGCCATTCAATATCCCCGAATGATGATGCAGTTTTCGGAAATACGCGTCAACGGAAAAGAGGTATATCCAACTGACAAAGGGATCAGCGTGGATTACAACGACCGCTTCAGAATCTCGGTATCGGCTATGGCACCTGCGCTCAGCAAGAAGATCAAATACTTGTACCGCTTAAAGGGCGATGAGGAATGGTCGCGGGCACCTACCAGCTCACTCTACTTTGCGTCGTTGACGCCAGGAAAGTATGTACTGCAGGTGAAAGCGGAACTTCCTGGTGTGATGGAGAGCGAGATTGTCGAGCTTCCTATCAAGGTGTCACCACCTCTGTGGCAGTCGAAACCCGCACTGCTCTTCTACCTATTGTTGCTGTTGGGAGCCGTCTATTTGGTATATAGGTCCTTGTCGTATAGACAAAGACGAGAGATCGCCATGAAGCAGATGGAAATCAACTTGAAAAAGTATGAGATGGAAGAACAGAAGATACAGTTCTTTACCAATATCAGTCACGACCTCAAGACACCGCTTACACTGGTGGTTGCTCCCTTGGAGAAGATACGCGAGGCCAGTCTGCCGGCACCTATTCGGACAGAGGTGGACGTGGCTTGGCGGAATGCCCGTCAGCTCTATGACCTGGTCTTGGAGCTGTTGGATTTCCGCCGACTGGATGTGGGAAAGGAGAAACTGAATCTCAAACATGGCGATATTGTGAGCTTTGTACGTCAGACCGTTCAGGGCTTTGCCTATTATGTTGTCCGTAAGCAGATCAAACTGCAGATGCAACTGCCGCAGGAAGCCGTGGAGATTGACTTCGACGAGAACAAGATGCGACGGATTGTTACCAACTTGCTGTCCAATGCCTACAAATATAATGTAGATAATGGTAGTGTGACGGTTTCCCTCACAACGACAACCTCTCCAAACGCTTCGCTGCTTCTCAGTGTGGCTGACACAGGAATCGGCGTGAACGACAAGCGCCATATCTTTGATCGCTTCATTCAGGAAACGCACGGACAAGAGCAAGAGGGTAGCGGACTGGGTTTGCATATCGTCAAGCAGTACGTGGAGATGATGGGAGGTAGCATCGACGTGACTGACAACAATCCGAGGGGAACCATCTTCACAGTGACATTGCCTATCACAGAATCCAATGAAGCATTGATTGAAGATATCACTGACAATGATGCTACATTCCTGACAGAGAAGTCCACAACGGAAAAGACTTCTACGAAGCCCGTTGTTCTGGTGGTTGATGACAATGAGGATGCCCGGTTGTTCCTGCAGCGGAGTCTGGATGATGAATACCATGTGCTTGTGGCAGCAAACGGCAAGGAGGCTCTCGATCTGTTAGCCAAGAACGACGATGTGAGTATTGTGATCTGTGACGTGATGATGCCTGTGATGGATGGTATCACGTTCTTTAGAAACGTCAAGAACGATATTCGCTATTCGCATATCCCGGTAGTGCTGCTGACGGCCAAGAGTGGGGAGGAGAATATTGTTGCCGGACTGGAAGAGGGTGTGGCAGATTATATCACCAAGCCTTTCAGCTTGGCGGTATTACGATTACGTATCCGGAAGATACTGGAATGGTCGCAGAACGTGCATAACAAGGTGGCTACAGGAATAGAAATCAAACCCAGTGAGATTACCGTGAGCTCGCTCGACGAGGAACTGATCAGTCATATCATTGCCTTGATCGAGGAGAATATGCAGGATATGGAGTATTCCGTATCGCAGCTGAGTAGTGCTGTGGGAATGACGCGCGGTCATCTATACAAGAAACTTATGGCTATCACGGGTAAGTCGCCAGTGGAGTTTATCCGCATCATCAAGATGAAACGAGGGAAGAGTCTGCTTGACCAAGGTAAGACGAATATCTCTGAGGTGGCCGACATGGTGGGCTTCTCGGCCAAGATGTTCGCCCATTATTTCAAGATGATGTATGGCAGTACGCCGTCGGATTATTTGAGGAAACGCAAATAATAGAATTGAAGAATTGAAGGATTGAAGAATTGAAGGATTGAAAAATAACATATATGACTAAGAAGAATCATCAGAAGATCCTATTGACGACAGTCGTTGCGCTCACTGTCGCCATACAGGTTGTAGCCCAACCCTCGAATGTGGGGAAATATCCCACCCGTCTGTTGAGCAACGAACAGCAGATTGAGTCGATTATCAAGAGTATGACGCTTGAAGAGAAGGTCGCCATGTTGCATGGTAAGAACATGTTCTCCTCGGCAGGTATCCCACGATTGGGCATTGCTGATGTGGAATATGCCGACGGTCCTTTTGGTATTCGGGAGGAGATGGAGCCGCACTCATGGAACTCCGCCCATCTGACAACCGACTCTGCCACGTTCTTCCCCACGGGTTCGGCATTGGCTGCCACCTGGAGCACCGACTGGGCTTATGCTTATGGAAAAGGGATGAGTCGTGAGGCCCGAATGCGTGGAAAGGATATGATTCTCGGACCTGCCATCAACATCCAGCGCATCCCTACAGGCGGACGTACCTATGAATATTTAAGCGAAGACCCGCTGTTGAGCGGAATGCTTGCCGTGGCTTATACGAAAGGTTCGCAGGAGGATGGAACAGCGGTATGTTTGAAGCATTATGCGCTGAACAACCAAGAGGATTACCGCGGTACTGTGGATGTGCAAATCTCTGACAGGGCGATGCATGAGATCTATCTAAGACCGTTTGAAATGGCTGTACGCGAGGCTGATGCCTGGGGCGTGATGGCTGCCTATAACAAGGTAAACGGACGGTGGTGCTCTGAAAACGAACAACTGCTCAATACCATCCTTCGTCAGCAGTGGGGATTCCCGGGTATGGTCATCAGCGACTGGGGTGGTGTACATTCTACCGTTGATGCAGTGACAGCTGGTATGAACGTGGAGATGCCCGGTAACCGCTTCTTCGGTCAGGCACTTTTCGATTCCGTGAAGACGGGTAAGGTAAGCGAGGACATCATTAACCAGCGCGTAAGGGAGATTCTGCGTGTAAGACTGACGGTGAAACCTATCGACAAGGCAGTAGCGAATAGTAAGCCTGTAGGTAATGACGAAGAGATGCTGACAGCCCTACAGGTGGCTCGGCGCTCTATCGTACTACTGAAAAACGAACCCATCATCGGTAAGCATGCGCTGAAGGCTGCAATGAAACAACCTTGGCCCTTGCTGCCCATCAATCTGACATCAGTGAAAAGCATTGCCGTTATCGGCGAGAATGCCGTGACGAAGATGGCTCTTGGTGGGGTAGGTGCTGGTGTGAAGACACGAAAGGAGATTACACCCCTTGAAGGTTTACAAGCTGTTCTTGGTGGTGGAACAAAGATTACCTATGCACCGGGCTACAAGAGCTTCGACAGAGATAGTCGTAATAAACGCCAGAGTCCGCAGCAACCTGCCGACAAGGAATTGATGGCTGAGGCCGTGAAGGTGGCAAAGGGTGCCGACATGGTGATCTTCTTCGCTGGGGATAACCGTGAGGTGGAGACGGAAGGATCCGACCGCAAGAGCATCACTCTGCCTTCAGGACAGGACGAACTGGCTGTTGCGCTTGCCAAGGCAAACCCACGTCTTGTTACTGTTATCGTTGCGGGTGGGCCAGTGGACATCAGTACGGTGAATGAACTTTCACCCGCCCTTGTGATGTCGTGGTTCAATGGCTCTATGGGCGGTCTGGCTCTCGCAGAAGTGCTGGCGGGCACCATCTCACCCTCTGGTAAACTACCTATGTCATGGCCGAAGAAACTGGAAGATGTGCCAGCTTATGCTACAGGCACCTATCCGCAGAAAGCTGACAATAGTCAGGGCGACATCTTCGTGGGTCTGGTGAATCAGGGACAAAACGCCCGTGCCGCCCGTGCCTCATTCCAACCTGTGGCCAAATATGCTGAGGAACTACTTGTTGGTTATCGTTGGTACGACTGTCATAATGTTGAGGTGGCCTATCCTTTCGGACATGGACTCTCTTACGCCACGTTCCAATACAGTAATCTGAAAGTGACACCTACCCTCGATGGCTTTGATGTCAGCTTCACATTAGCCAATAACACCCAATTCGAAGGCGAAGAGGTGGCACAGGTGTATGTGTCGCGTCCTACCTCACATATTGAGCGCCCCGTGAAGGAACTCAAAGGTTTCAGTCGTGTGGCGCTGAAGAGAGGAGAAAGCAAGACCGTTACCATTCCCCTGCGCCGTTCCGATCTCTGTCATTGGGATGAATCGGCACAGTCGTGGATGATGGAGCCTGGGCAACTTGTCATTTCAGTTGGAGGTTCTTCCGATAATCTTCCGTTGAAACATCATACAATAATTCAATAATACACGATTATGAAGATATTAATAATAGGTGGAACGGGTACCATCAGCAGTGCTATTACCCGTCAGTTGGCAGCCAGTGGGCACGACCTGTGGTTGCTGAACCGCGGTACTCGTAAGAACGAGGTGCCGGCGAATGTAAGACAAGTGATTACGGATATCGACGATGAGGCTGAGGTGCTTCGTCAGATAGGTAACGAGCAGTTCGATGCTGTTTGTGAATTCATCGGTTTTGTAACCGCTCAGGTGGAACGGGATATCCGACTCTTCAAGGGGCGCACCCGCCAGTATGTGTATATCAGTTCAGCTTCGGCCTATAACAAACCAGCAGCCAGTCATATGATTACGGAAGGCACATCATTGGCTAATCCTTACTGGGAGTACTCGCGCAATAAGATTGCCTGCGAGGAACTGCTGATGCACGAATACCGTGAGACAGGCTTCCCAGTCACCATTATCCGACCCAGTCATACGTATTGCGAACGGGCTGTACCCCTGAGCGTACATGGTCCGAAGGGTAGCTGGCCGGTGCTGAAGCGCATGTTAGAGGGAAAGAAGGTTCTGGTGCATGGTGATGGCAGTTCATTATGGACGCTGACATGGAACGAGGACTTTGCCCGCGGGTTTATCGGATTGTTAGGTAATCCGAAAGCCATCGGCGAGGCTTTCCAGATCATGAGCGATGAGTCGTTGTCATGGACTCAGATCTACCAATCTACTGCCAATGCCTTGGGCGTGGCGTTCCATCCCTATTATGTCACCTCGGAATTCCTTGCAGCAGTAGCACCCAAGGAGTACGACCTGACAGGTAATCTCATAGGCGACAAGACTGTGACGGTAGTCTTTGACTGCAGTAAGCTGAAACGTGCCGTTCCTGGCTTCAAGGCCACTACCCGCTTTGATGAAGGTGTTCGCCGCTGCGTGGCCTATCTGTTGGAGCATCCTGAGTTGCAGGTGGAAGATCCGGAGTTTGATGCGTGGTGCGACCGTGTGATCGAGGCACAGGAAAAAGCAAAAAAAGAAATAATTTAATAAATGGAATAGGATATGAGATACTTGTTATCACTATTTGCAGTTTTACTGACAGGAGTAACTGTTGGTCATGCACAGGATTTGAAGTTGAACGACCGCGAGTACTTCGAACGTCAGGGAGTGAATATTCTGGTATTCAGCAATAGTTTCAACGGTGGTTTCAATGACGAGAAGAACTCGGGTATTGAGATTATACAACATGGCGTACGGTCTATTCAAGGTGGTGCCGTGCGACTGAACAATACACCAGAACAGTGGGACCTTGTGCCGAAGATGACCAGCAGGAAGGTGAACCGTGAGGATGGTAGTATTGAGGTGGCCATGCGTTATGACGACTACGACTTTGACAGCAGGGTGGTGGTAACCGCCAAGGGTAAGGCCGTGGAGATTGCCGTATGGCTCGATAAACCAGTACCGGAAAAGCTGGCTGGTGAGGCTGGCTTCAATATGGAGTTCCTGCCTTCGAAATATTGGCTGAAGACCTTCATCATGGATGGTCGTCTGAACCGTTTCCCGCGCTATGCAACGAGTCAGACCATCACCCGACCCAACAGTGAGAAGCCTCGTCAGTTCAAGGGCTTCAAGACCTACGATGACCGCGGTACGGATCGCTTTGTGGATCCCATTCCTCTTGAGACGGGTCACAACATCGTGATGGCTACTGATGATCCTGAACACATGATTACAATCAGTTCCGACGATGCAGAACTGAAACTCTTCGATGGAAGAATGCTGGCGCAGAACGGCTGGTTCGTGTTGCGCAGTGTGCTGCCGAAGGGAAAGACGGGAAAGGTGGTTACGTGGACTGTGGAACCTCATGCTATTCCTAACTGGATCCGTGAGCCGAATATCGGCTTCTCGCAGGTGGGCTATATTCCTGATCAGCCGAAGGTGGCCGTGATTGAGCTCGACAAGAATGATCAGCCGCAGACTACAGCTTCTCTGATGCGTATCAAACCGGATGGAACAACGGAGCAGGCTTTCACTGGGAATATCGAGAACTGGGGTCCTTACTTCAAATATAATTATGTGAAGTTCGACTTCTCTTCGGTCAAGCAGCCGGGTGTCTATTATATCCAGTATGGTAAGACACGTACCAATGATTTCCTGATTGATGAGCATGTGTATGACAAGATTACGGATGCTACTACCGATGTGTGGGTGCCTATCCACATGAACCATATGTACGTGACTGAGGGTTACCGTACCTGGCATGGTGAACCGTTCAAGGAGGGTTACCTGCAGGCGCCGCCCAGCGATCACTTCGACCTGCACAGACAGGGGCAGACCACAGATACCAAGTATAAGCCTTATGAACTGATTCCAGGACTGAATATCGGTGGCTTCTTTGATGCAGGTGACTTTGACATTGAGACGGGTTCGAACATCAATGTGGTACAGAACTTCATCCGTACCTGGGAACTGTTCAAGCCGCAGCGCGACGAGACCTTCGTGAGTCAGGAGCAGCGCTATGTCGATCTGCACCGACCAGACGGCAAACCGGATATCCTGCAGTTCATTGAGCATGGTACACTGAACCTTGTGGCTCAGGCTGAGCAGATCGGACACATGGCCTCGACGCTCTCTAACTCCATTCTCGACAACTATCATCACTTAGGCGACGCAGCCAGCATCACCGATGGATTGCATTACGATCCGAGTCTGAAGCCTTACGAGGTGTCGGCCGACGGAAAGCGCAGCGGTACGCCGGATGACATGTGGGCCTTTACCACCCGTAATCCGAGTCTTGACTTCCAGGCAGCCACGATGTTCGCAGCTGCCAGTCGTGCGCTCACAGGCTATAACGATGATCTGGCCGCCCGTGCCTTGAAGCAGTCGAAACGACTGATGCAGGAGGCTACCGACCTGATGAATCAGCGCAGAAACCAAGCGTTCGAGGGTCAGGGGAACTGGGACGGCAATAACAATAACAACAATAACAACGCTAACAACGCGAACCGTCGACAGTTCCGTGGTCGTAACAACCGTGGTGACTTGGCTACTAACCTGCAGCTCTATGCTGCTACGAAGGAGAAGCAGTATCTGGACAACTTCCAGCAGCAGATCTGGCAGGCGCTCGATCGGAATGTTTCCAATACCATGCAGACTGCCTTGGATGCTGTTCCTTATATGGATGAGGCTTATCGGAAGCAGTTGCGCCCCTATGTGGAGAAGTATGAGGAATACATTAAGAACTTCGATACGCAGAATCCTTATGGGGTACCTATCGGTTTGGGTAACTGGGCTGGTGGTAATGCTGTACTCAGTTTTGGAACAACGGTGTGCTTTGCCCATCTCTACTTCCCCGAAATCGTTCCTGAGAAAGAGGTGTATCGTGTAGCTAACTGGCTCTATGGCTGTCATCCCTACCACAACTACTCATTTGTAGCTGTAGTGGGTGCCACCCGTCCCAAGCAGGTGTTCTATGGAAACAACCGTGCCGACTTCTCGTTCATCCCGGGTAATGTGGCACCTGGTCTGCTGTTCCGTCAGCCCGACCATTTCGAGAACTTCGACGACTGGCCATTCCTGTGGGGACAGAACGAGGGTACCATTGCCGGTAATACACAATATGTGATCTTTGGTTCCGCATTGAAGGATGCTGTGAAAGGAGATAAGAGATGAAATACAGAGCATTATTGATTATACTGTTGGGGGTGCTGATGCCCTGCGTAATGCATGGGCAGACGGAATACCAGCGGTTGACCATCAGCGGTCAGCTGCTGGATGCTGACGAGAAGGAGCCGGTTATTCAGGCAACGGTACAGTTGTTCACTGCCAACGACAGTACGTTCGTGGGCGGAACAGTGAGTGATAACAAGGGTAATTTCTCCATTGAGGCACCATCAAACGGTACCTATCGTCTGAAGATCTCTTCGATTGGCTATCAGTCCATTGAACGCGAAGTAACGCTGAGACGCGAGCAGAACCAGGAACTGGGTAGTCTGCGGATGGCGCCTGAAAGTGTGATGCTGAAAGAGACAATTGTCACAGCCCAAGCTCCGCAGGTGGTGGTGAAGAAGGATACGCTGGTGTATAACCCGGATGCCTTCCGAACGCCCGAAGGTTCTGCCATAGAGGAGCTCATCAAACGTATGCCTGGTGCAGAGGTGGATGAGGATGGTAATATCACCGTGAATGGCAAGGAGGTGAAGAAGATCCTGCTCGACGGTAAGGAGTTCATGCTCGGTGATGTGGAGACGGCGCTGAAGAACCTGCCTGTATCCATCATCCAGAATGTGAAGTTCTACGACCAGCAGAGTGATCAAGCTCGTATCACAGGTATTGAGGATGGGGAGAAGGAGACGGTGCTCGACTTCACCATCAAGAAAGGTATGAACCGCGGGTATATGACCAACCTCGACTTGGCTGGCGGTACCAAGCACCGCTATGCTTCTCGTGCCATGGGTAGCAGTTTCACCGACAAGACGCGTTTCGTGCTGATGGGGAACCTGAACAACAAGGAGGATAATGCGGGCTGGTGGAACCGCCGCGGTCTGAACGCACGGAAGATGTTAGGTACCAACCTGAACTACGATGACGGAAATAAGCTGAAGGTGGATCTGAGTATCCGTTGGAACCATCGCGACGGTGACAACGAGAATGAGAACACCAGTGAGAACTTCTACAGTCAGGACTACCGTACCTTCTCGAACAACAACTCGAAGAGCATGTCGCGCAGCGATAACTGGAACGGGAACTTCCGCGTGGAGTGGAAACCGGATACGCTGACCACCATCTTGGTACGCGCCAACGGCAGTACAGGAAAGAACGATGGTACCCAGACCTCCGTGGCAGCCACGTTCTCGGATGATCCCTACCTCTATGTAGATGATCCGCTGGGAGTGTTTGATCCATCAGCCTCATCAAGCGCATTAGACCCCTATCTGGTAAACTATAACCGTCAGGCCAGTCTCTCGTATGGGGAGAGCAAGAATGCCTGGGGAATGCTGCAGCTGTTCCGTCGGTTGAATGCCAAAGGCAGAAATATCACCTTCCGTGTGGAGGGCAGCGCAGGCGATAACCAGCAGGAGAGCACTTCGAACAATGAGGTGCATCTGTTCCGTATCAAGAATATCGCAGGCGAGGACTCTACCTACTACACGGCCCGATACAACAGTACGCCCAGCGATAATAGTGGTTATGTGCTCAACCTGACCTACAGTGAGCCGCTTTGGAAGGGAGCGCACCTGCAGACGAGCTACGAGTTGCGGTACAACCAGAACAAAAGCGACCGTCAGACGTATGATTTCAGTCATGAGCCACAGAACATCTTCGAGGGTATCGTTCCTCATTACCGCGACTGGGATACATGGCTCTCACCGGTGTATGGATCGCTGGATGCCTTCCTTGACAGGAACTTGAGTCGTTACTCGGAATATAAGAACTATACGCATAACATCAGGATGATGCTGCGCTATTATCAGGAGAAATACGACTATAACGTGGGATTCCTGATCCAGCCGCAGCACTCGAACTATATTCAGGACTATCGCGGAATCTATGTGGATACGATCAGGAACGTCACGAATCTCACGCCCACGCTCGACTTCCGCTATAAGTTCACCGACCAGAGCAGTTTCCGCATCCAGTATCGTGGCGATACCCGTCAACCGGATATCACCCAGCTGCTGGATATCACCGATGACTCGAACCCGCTCTACATCACACAGGGTAATCCGGGATTGAAACCGCAGTTCACCAACTCGCTGAATCTGTATTACAACAACTATATCAGTAAGTACAAGCGTTCCATCGTGGTGTATGCCAACTACCGCAATACGCGCAACAGCATCTCGAACTTGGTGCGATACAATGCCGAGACGGGTGGAAGCATCTCACGACCGGAGAATATCAACGGTAACTGGAATGTGAACAGTGGTATCACCTTCAACACCGCTATCGACACAACCGCTCATTGGAATGTGGGTACCGATACGAGGGTGCGCTACAATAACTATGTGAGCTATGTGGCGCAGCAGAAAGCGGATGCACAGAAGAATACAACACGCTCTACGAATATCTCTGAGCGTCTGAATGTCAGCTACCGCAACGACTGGCTGGAAATCACGCTCGATGGATGGTGTAACTACCAGCATTCCCGCAACGAACTGCAGCCCACGGCGAATCTCGACACCTGGCAGTTTAACTACGGAGGACGATTCCTATTACGACTCCCGCTTGATATCGAGGTGAGCAGTGATCTGCATGAGCGTAGCCGACGAGGTTATAACGATCCGTCGTCGAACACCAACGAACTGATATGGAACGGTCAGGTATCCAAGACCTTCCTGAAGAGCAAGTCGTTGATTGTGGCGCTGAACTTCTACGACCTGCTGGCTCAGCAGAGTAACTATGAACGTTGGGTAGGTGCTACCGGTCGTAGTGATACACGCTATAACAGCATCAACTCGTACGCCATGCTGCACGTACGCTACCGCTTGAATATGTTCGGTGGTAAGATCGACACTGAAGGTCGTTATGACAAGAAGTGGGGTAACCGGGATCAGAGGAGAAGATGAGAGAGGAGAGATGAGAGATGAGGGAGGAGAGATAACGAAAGCTCCCAGTCTGTGATGTTCAGACTGGGAGCTTGTTTTTGTACAAGGAGTTCGATGAATTCTAACTCCTATCGTTTTTGCTTTATTCACCCACTACGATGACGCAACGGTTCAGGTCGTTCTCCGTGAACGGCTGTACCGTGTCACCATATGAGCTGACCGTCATGCGGTCGGCAGAGAGCCCTTTCTCCTGCAGGGCCTTGGCCACCTTCTCGGCACGTGCCTTGGCATAGCCTACGTTGATCTGCGGATTACCTGTACCACGATCGGCATAACCCTTGATGGTGATACCCTTCTCAGGATACTTGTTACACCATGCCACAATCCTGTTAAGCTTAGCCTCGGGATCAGGATCTGAGAGACGGATGTTGTAGAAGAAGGTCTCCTCCAGTGGTTCGGGCTTCACCACAGGCTTAGGCTCTGGCTTAGGCTCTGGCTTCACCACGGGCTGTGGTGCCGGAGCGGGAGCAGGAGCCGGCTCCTCATAGACGACAGGAGCAGGTGCTGCCTTCTTCTTACCAAGCTTGAAGGTCAGACCGATCAAGGCGGTCAGCTGCCAGTCGGGGTTGTAGTTGCGCTTCAGGTTGAACTCGTCGTTCTTGTAGTTCGCATCTATTTCAAGACCGATGGCCATCTTCTCCGAGAGGTTCAGGTTGAACTGCGTACCAAAGCGTCCGTTATAGGTGGAGTGCTTCGTGCCGCAGAGCTCAGGATTCTGCACAAAGTAGGTAGCACGGTTCTGTGCGTTGAACTCATCAAAGTCCCATCCGTAGTTCACACCGAAACCAGCCAGCAGCACCCAGTCGAGCTTGTCGTTGGTGCGGTTCGGGTTGATGATATTGCTCATGTTCATCAACAGGTCGAGGTCGCCAGTAACAGCATTGAACTTGTACGTATCATTGATAGCACCCTTTTTCTGCCAGCCCTGGAAATGGGCGCGTGCACCAACCTTCGAGTTAAAGTAACGACCGAAGGAAACGGCAGCCTGTGGGGTGATGAGCTTGGTGAAGTCGTAGTTGGTGAACGTTCCTTGTGCTCCACCTTGTATCGTGATGAAGTTATAGGGGTAGTTGTCCTCTACACTCTGTGCCTGAGCAGTGGACACTCCGAAAAGGAGTGCCACCGCGGCAAGGATATAATTGATCTTTTTCATAATCACCTAAATTATCGTTATTACTTTTTCTCAATGGTAGCATACATCTTGTTGCTCTGGGTACGACTGGGATACAACTTGATGGTGTAGGTGCCGGCCTCGTTAATTCGGAGGTTCGGACCACCCTCTGTCAAGTCATCAATAGAGTTGCCACCCAGGTTGATGTCCCAACTGCCATTGGTGGTGAACTTGAACTCATCGGCATTGAGGTCTGTGGTGATTTCCCAGCAGTCGTCAGCCATGTTGTAGCTCATAACAGTGTATGCAGCAGCATCCCATCCACCAGCTGTAGCAGGTCCTACAAGACCCCAAGTGAGCTTGGTGGCAGTGAGTGAACCATTGGCTACGTCAGCAACGAGTCGGTAGTAACCAGGCTCTGAACAGTTGATGTTCGTGCCTTCACCAATAGAGAAGATCGGATCATAAGAGGTGAAGCTCTCATAGTTGTATTCAGCATTCCAGTTACGCTGCTTGGTGAACTTGAAGTCACCATCCATGTAGGCATAGCCCTCATACTTTCCATCGGAGTTTGCAGAGTACAAGGCTGGTGCCAGCTCAGGAGTCCAACCATAGTCGGGCATACCTGCGGCAGAGGTGTTGTACTTCTGTGCATTACCGGGCACATAGATATACTCTTCGAAGTTCAATGCAGTGATCTCATAAGTGTAGGTCATCATGTTGATGGAGATCTTGTAG
The DNA here is from genome assembly GCA_017651265.1 of Prevotella sp. Classification (GTDB taxonomy): domain Bacteria; phylum Bacteroidota; class Bacteroidia; order Bacteroidales; family Bacteroidaceae; genus Prevotella. Next base: position 48,679 of record JAGCDO010000015.1, read on the forward strand.
AACTTCGCTGCACCGTCAACGTGGAAGGAGTGGTCACCGTCGAGGTTGTAACGACGGTCGAAGGTACCGCTCAGGTCTTCACTGGCTCCCGTTGTACCGAACAGTTTTGTCCAGTTGCCCTCGCCGACAGCATCCATGGCCTCGTCGTCACCAAAGGCGAACCACATCTCACCACCCGTGCTGGCAAATGTATAGGTGAATACAGGATCATCGAACACGCTCTTGTCGCTGTGCGAGAACTTCATGTCCTTTGAACTGTTCCACTCGCCAGGACCACCAATGAGGTAGTAGTTGTCGGCGATGTTCAGCGGCTCGATCTGGTAGGTGTAGTCCATCATGTTGATGGTAACCTTGATGAGTCTGTTACCTGCGGGAACACAGAATGAACCATCATCAGAGAGGTTGTAGCGGCGATCGAGATTACCTGTCAGGTCGGTGTTACCGTTACCCTTGGTGGTACCGAACAGCTTCGACCAGTCATTGTCGTTACCGATAGCCTCACAAGCCTCGTCATCACCGATGGCAAACCAGGTGTCACCCTCAGAAGCATTGAATACGACGGTGAAGACAGGATCTTCATAAACGTCCTTGCCACTGTGTGTGAACTTCAACATCTTGTTGGCAGCCGACTCATACCAGTCGTTCGGACCACCTACGATGTAATAGTTCTCAGAGATCTGTGGAGCCTGCGGGATGGCTTTGATATGGAACTCACCTGATGTAGCCGACTTCACAGCAGTCTTGCCATTGCTCAGCCACATACTGACAGTAGCAGCCACCTCACGCTCTACAGGGCGACGACCGTACTGACTGATGATGTAGTTCTCCAGATCAGCTGCTGACATAGTACCGTCGGCATTGATGTTATAGGTATTCTCACCCAGCGAGATGGTATATATCGGGGTGTAGGAAGCATCGGTAGACGTCGGCGGAGTGATGTTACACACCTTCACCAGCTCGTCTTTAACACTGTTGAAGTCGATGACTCCAACGGTAGAGATGCTGCCGTCGCCGAAGGATACGATTTCCGGCTGGTCAACTTTCTGCGGGTCGGCCCAGTCTTTGTAGTCGTCGGTGCAGGAAATCATCGACGCTACAAATGCTATTGCGAATAATATTTTCTTAGTCATAATCGTAATCTCTTTATTCTGTTATTGTTCGATTAACATGTAGTCACCGGTGATATCGTTGAACAGCAGGAGGTATTTGCCGTCGGGAATGACAAGGTTGCCGTCACCGTCGGCTTCTCCAGCCAAACCGTTCTTATAACCCCAGTTGGTGTCCCAGCTGCCAGGAGTCTTTATCTTCAGGTGGTCACCACCGTTTACCTCATATGACCAGAGGTGGTTCTCTGCGCCGTCGAGGGTAAAGACAGGTGTCATGTCAGAGTCAGACCAATCATTGAAGGTACCTGCAATGCTGAGCTGGTCAAAGACCTTCACATCCTTCTCGTACTTCTCGATGATGATCTCGTTGGTACGGGTATCCACATTGATGGTGTAGTAGCCCTTCTCGCCAATGCCGATGTTGTGGTTGTCACCGTCGGCGTCGATGAGGAAGCTACCCGGATTCTTCACATTGGTGAAGTTCATCTGCGTGTTCCAGTCACCCGGTGTGAGCACGAACTTGAACTGACCGTCCTCGGGGAAGTAACCTGTGAAAGAGGTCATACCACCACCTGTGGCCTTGTCATATTCTCCATTTGGTACAAGGAACATCGGAACGAGACCCTTGCCGACACCGTTGGCATCATTGCTCCAGGAAGCACTACCGATGCAGTTACCCACCATGTACCAGATGATCGGTGCGGCCGGTTTCAGCTCAATATAATAAGGTACGGCCTTCATGGTCACCACGTTCGAGTAGATGGGGTAGTACTCGCGGAACGAAGCATCCCTGATCGCAGCCTTCACGCGGAAAGCGAGATCAACGATAGAAGGAACCTTACCTGCCTCGTTCCAGCCATTGAGCTGGATCAGCATACGGTCGATGGTCTCAGCATTCAGTTCCACATTCTTACCACTGGTGTAAGTCTCATCCATGGTGAAGAAGTCAGCTCCGGTATTATCCTCGGCGTTGACGTCGAAAGCCTTGTTGAAAGAGCCTGTCGGTGATACCTCTACCGTATAGGTAGGCACCACGGGGGCATTGAAATCATTATAGGCTGTAGGTTGTGACCAAGAGAGTGCTAAGGAAGCAGTTTTCTCCAGGTCGATATTTCCATTGACGGCAAATTCATTGAGCACGAACTGTGTAGGCTGTGTCAGCGTGGGGTTCGACTCGTTGTCGTCGGTACAGGCAGTCAGTGCAAATGCGCCGGCAAGCAGCAGCATTGACAATTGATATATCTTTTTCATATTTTATAATCTTAATGCTTTGTTTCTTACAGACGATTCACATTAATAGCCAGGATTCTGCGTGAGGTTCGGATTGGCGTTGATGTCCTCAGCAGGAATCGCAAAGAGGTTCAGGTCGGCCGAGAAGGCTGCACCATTCTGTGAGCCACCCTTCCACTCCCAGAGATATCTGCCGCTGTTCGAGCCACCGAAGTATCCGTAGCGGATAAGGTCGGTGCGGCGGAAGCCCTCGAAATAGAGCTCGCGAGAGCGCTCATCGAGAATCTGCTCTGTGGTATAGCTGTTAAAGGTAGAGGTATGGGCACGTTCGCGCAGTGCGTTGATGTAGTTGGCACCAGCGCTGCTTGTTGTACCACCATTCAGTCGTGCGTCAGCCTCAGCGGCAATCAGGTATGCCTCGGCAGAGCGCATCAGGAAGAAGTCGGTGTCGATGAACTGTGAGTTATGAGGACTGCCGCCTCCTGCGTATGTATTGCGGAACTTTCCTACTGAATAGCCAGAGGTGAACTCTGTAGGTGTAGAGATAGAAAGTTCACGGTCGATACCGAAGAACAGCGCACGGTCGTCACCGGCAGCTACTGCCATATCCTTGATGCTCACCTGCGGTGCGTCGTTGTTGGGGAAGAACTTTGCCACTAACTGGATGCGGGCGCGGTTACCAGCCCAAAGCTCACTGGTGTTGTAGTTGCCCTCAGTATCCATGTCTGCCTTCCATGTGGAAGCCATCAGGAACAGAGAAGTACACCATGCGGTAGTCTTCACACCATCCTGTAACAGCGGGAGGATAGCTTCCTGAGAAGCACCGTTACTACCATTGTCACCCATGAAGAGCATCTGGTAGGCGCTGAATCCGTTCGTGCCAGTGGTCCAAAGCTTGTGCGGACCGTTGATCACCTTCTCGGCATACTCCTTGGCTTCTGCCCAGCGGGCGGAGCCAGTATAAACCTCTGCATTCAGGTACATACGGGCCAGCAGCAAGTTAGCTGCATCCTGGTCGGCACGACCATAGCCATTGTCGGAATCCTTGCGTGCAGCAGGTGCCATCAGCTGATCCTTCACTGCCAGCAGTTCTTCTTCAATCCACTTGAAGAGGTCGGCGCGCTGGATCTGGGGAGGAGGTGTTGACATCAGTGTGGTAGCAAACGGTACATTACCGAACGCATCCATCAGATGATAATAGTAGAGGGCACGGAGGAAGCGAACCTCAGCTTCGTGGGTAGCGTCCATGCCGGCACATACTTCCAGATAGTGGTTGCAGTATGCAATACCTGTATAAAGACGATAGTAGAAACCTTGCAACATCGGGTGGGAAGCATCCCACTGGTTGTAGTTGAAAGCAGGAATACCTGGGTCACCCCATGCACAGATCGCTTCATCGGTTGTGAGTTCATTACTGTTCCAAAGCTGACGGACAAATCCTGCGGTACCACCGTCGAGACCGTCGATGTCGCAGTCACCATTAGCACCTGTCTGACCCTGCAGTGCCATGTTCGAATAGCATTTGGTAAAGAGAGATGCCTCATCGGGAACCATGGTCTTACTGGGATCAATCGGTGTGACGTCGAGGTCGCCCGTGCAAGAACTCAGTCCTACGGCAGCAAAGAGAACTGCTGCTGCGGGAATTATGTTTTTGAAATATCTTAAGTTCATAATCTTCATTGTTTTATTTGTTTCAAGAACTACAATTCTTCAATCCTTGCATTTTTAGAAATTGAGGTTCAGACCAACCTGTACGGTAAATGGACGGGGGTACATGTTGTTGTCGATACCGCCGAACACCTCGGGGTCGATACCCTCGTACTTGGTGATGGTGAACACGTTTGTAGCTGATGCATAGATTCGTCCGGAGAGTCCACTGTAGTTACCACCCTTGAAGAGATTATCGAAGGAGTAGCCCAGTGTGATGTTATCGCATTTCAGGAATGAGCCATTGTGCACGAAGTAGTCAGAGAGCTGGTGATCGTAGGTTGACCAGTTACGCTGTACGGCACCTGGAATGACATTCTGCAGATAACCGAAAGAGGAGTCGTAACGCTTGGAAACGTTAGAGTATCCTGCTTCCTTGTCCCAATATACATAGTTGTCGAAACTTGCGCGGAGTCCGAAGCCGAAGTCCCAGTTCTTGAACTGTAGACGAGAGCTCAGACCTGCGGTGTAAGGAGCATCAGGACTCTTGTAGAAGTAACGGTCAGAGTCGTTGATGATACCATCGGCATTGCGGTCAACATATACACCTTCGAGCGGCTGACCGTTCTGGTCGTACACCTGCTGGAACACATAGAAGGAGTGATGCGGATAGCCCACGGAGTGTGCTTGGCAATAGTTACCTGTACCGGCAGAGATACCACCAGTCATGACGAGTGATGACTCACCAGTGAGCTCGGTGATCTCATTCTTGTTATAGGTGAAGTTAGCTGTAACCTCCCACTGCCAGTCCTGAGTTTGAATAGGACGTACGGTCAAAGAAGCCTCGATACCTCTGTTCTCCAAAGAACCGATGTTCGAGCGTACCATGTTACGGAAGTTCGAACCTGCCGATACGGAAGCATCGTTAATCAGGTCGGTGGTCTTACGGTAGTAGTAATCCACGCTACCGCTGACACGGTTGTTGAACAGAACGAAGTCAAGACCGATGTTCGATGTCGTGGTGGTCTCCCACTTCAGGTCGGGGTTGTAAGCATCCGGACGATAGAGCAAACCGCTGTCGTTGACACCGATAAGCGGATAGCGTCCGTTGACATTGGTTGTGTTGACATTATAGGTAGCGAAGTAGTTGTAATCGCCGATACCATCCTGCTGACCAGTCTTACCCCATCCCAGACGGAGCTTCAACTCATCCATCCACTTCACGTTCTTCAGGAAGGCTTCCTCGTTGATCTTCCAACCGAGAGCTACAGAGGGGAAGGTTGCCCAGTGCTCCTTGAAGCGGCTGGAACCGTCGCGACGTACTGTAGCAGTGATCATATAGCGGTCGAAGGCAATGTAGTTGGCACGACCGAAGAAGCTGACGAGGTAGTTCTCAGACTTCCAGATGCTGGTGCTTCCGTTATAGGGCTTACCTGCAGCGGGCTCGGTAGTACCATCGTCATGGGTAATCACCTGGTTGGTGGTTCTGGGATATACTCCTGCATAGAATGAATCACCCCAGTACTTGGTGTGGCTCCACTCATAACCAGCCATGATATCGAAGTGCTGTGTCTTAAGGAAATCCTTGTAGTACTGAGCATAAGCCGAGAAGGTCAGGTTATATTTCCTCTCATAGGTATAACCGCTGTTGCCATAGTAGAAGTTCGACGGACCCCAGTTAGCATAGTCGGTATCCTGCGTACCGTTGGCCCAGTCGCCACTGGCATTAGCATGCAGACGCAGATCCTCAAAGCCGTGAATCTTATAGTCAGCCTCTATATTACCCATATAGTCGTATGAGTTGGCGCGGTCGTTCTTCTCATACAGACGAGACAGTGGGTTGGCAACGGTGTTGCGGTTCCACATAGTAGCATAGTTCTCATCCTTCAGGGAAGCACCACTGTCAAGCCACTGCCAGTAGCCGTGGTAGTTCTTGTACTTCGGATCTGAAGAGTAGATGGGCTGTGTGGGATCCATGCGGGTAGCATCACCGATGGCATCACCGTTAGCATAACGGTTGTGGGCATACATGAACTTACCGTTGATGTTGAATGTCAGGTGGTCCTGCAGCAACGAGGGGTTCAAGGTCACACTGGCCGTTGTACGCTGGAAGTTAGAGGTCTTCAAGATACCGTTCTGGTCGGTGTAGCCTACGCTGATGCGGTAGGGCATATTACTGATGCCACCCTGAACGGTAACGTTATGGTCGCTGGATACAGCGGGATGGAAGATCTCGTCCTGCCAGTTGGTGTTGGCATTGCCTAAGAGAGAGGCTGCTTCTGAGTCGGCACCGTAGTACGACTTGATAAAGCTGCGATACTCATCGGCGTCCAGCACGTCAAGAGTTTTTTTCTTCACTGAGTAAGAAACATTTCCGTTGTAGCTTACTTTGGGAGCCATTCCCTTACGACCCTTCTTGGTGGTGATGATGATGACACCGTTAGAACCACGACTACCATAGATGGCAGTAGCTGAAGCATCCTTCAGCACCGTGAAACTCTCAATGTCGTTCGGGTTCACCATCGTTAACGGGTTGGCTGCACCTTTGATACCCTGGTTGTCCATGGCCAGACCGTCGATCACGATTAACGGGTCGTTAGAAGCATTCAGTGACGAACCGCCACGAATACGGATGGTAGCACCACCACCAGGGGTACCACCACCAGAGGTGATGTTTACACCGGCAATCTTACCCTGCATCATTTCCTGTGCATTGGTAATCAAACCGTGGTTCTTCTCATCGGGTTTGATAGCTGTTACCGAACCGGTTAAGTCGTTTTTCTTGGCTACACCATAACCGATGACCACCACTTCGTTCAATGACAGGGCGGCATCGTCTTGTAGCAAGACTTCCACTTGCGGCGCTGCGGCCACAACGGCATCTTGATAGCCAATGAAGGAAACGGAAATCTGGTCGCCTTGATTAGCTTTGATCGTAAAGTTACCATCAAAGTCAGTCACCGTACCCGCCTGTGTTCCGACAACGCGGACAGTAGCGCCGATGACATCTTCGCCGGTAGCATCTTTCACATGGCCATTCACAGTGATTTGCTGTGCGAAGGCCGTAGCAGAAAGGATCAGCCCACATATAAGTGCGAGCATCCTTAAAGGCATTCTGAATTTTACCTGCTTCATCATTCTATTGTTTAAAGTTAGTATATAAAATATAAATTCTCGTTAGTTCCAAAATCGACAAGTAGTATAGACTTTTCGATTGCAAATTTAGTATTACTTTCGTTAAGGTGTATGAAAAAATGATATAAATCAAGTAAATACATTGCGCAAACGTTTGCGCGTTTCATACATTATTATTATATTTGCAAGCGAACTACCGAAACAATCTTTTGCATAACTTTGCAAAAAGAAAATAGCCTATGAACGAGAACTCGAACATAACGATGAAAGATATTGCACGGGAACTGGGCGTTTCCGTCGCAACTGTTTCGCGAGCCTTGAAAGACAGTCCTCGTATCAGTATCCAGCAGCGTGAACGAATCAAGTCGTATGCGCGCGAACATAATTTTTATCCTAACTACCTGGCAGAGTCGCTCCGACACAGTAGGGTATCTTCCCCGAAGATCATCGGTGTCATCGTACCGCAGATAGCCCATTATTATTTCTCTACGATCCTTTCAGGAATCGAGGAGCAGGCACGGGTACGGGGCTATCGTATCATGGTGGCCCAGAGTGAGGAACGCTACGACCGTGAGGTACGCATCTGCGAGTCGTTCATGGAGAACCGTGTTTGCGGCATCATCGTCTCACAGGCAAAGGATACGGTGGTTTACGACCATTTCAAGAAACTGATCAACAGTCATGTACCCCTTGTCTTCTACGACCGTATCTGTACGGCCATCAACACCAACCGTGTGGTGGTGGATGATTACATGGGCGCCTTTACGGCTGTCACCCATTTGATTCAGACAGGATGCAAACGCATCGCTTTCTATGGATCACCCATGCAGCTGGAGATTTCAAAGAACCGTTACAATGGCTATGTTGATGCGTTACTGAAGAACGGATTAAGACCAGACGACAGTCTGCGCCTTTTCTGCGACAACCGTATGGAAGCAGAGAAGATCACCCCGGAGATCCTGTCTCGGGAGGACCGTCCTGATGCCTTTTTCGCCGTGAACGACGATACAGCCATCGGCATTCTCTATACGGCGAAACGTATGGGATTCAATGTTCCCGCCGACATCAGCATCTGTGGTTTTACCAACGGAGAGCGAGCCATTGCCTGTGAGCCTATGCTTACCACCGTGGAGCAGAGAGGCCACATGGTTGGCGAGGAAGCTGTGGATATTCTGGTGAACCTTGTCGAGGGCATTACACCGATGGACAAGGTAGTGAAGAAGGTGGTTCGCACCCGACTTGTTGTGCGGGGAACCACGAGGTAAATGTGGAATGATTATTTGAAACTAAAAACAAGATAGTATGAAAGTAAAACCTGATTTAGGCTTTTGGCCACTGTGGAACCTGAGCTTCGGGTTCTTTGGCGTGCAAATTGCGTATGCCCTGCAAAGTGCGAACATCTCGCGTATCTTCAGAACGTTGGGGGCTGATCCCCACTCACTGAGCTTCTTCTGGATTCTCCCGCCGCTGATGGGTATCCTTGTGCAACCGATTGTCGGAACCTTGTCTGACAAGACCTGGTGCCGCTGGGGTCGTCGTATACCTTATTTATTTATAGGAGCCGCCGTGGCAGTAGCAGTGATGTGTTTGCTGCCCAATTCCGGGTCGTTAGGACTGAGTATCTCGGCTGTGATGATCTTTGGTCTGTTGATGCTGATGCTGTTAGACACGAGTATCAACATGGCCATGCAGCCGTTCAAGATGCTGGTGGGCGACATGGTGAATGAGAAGCAGAAGGCGAAGGCCTACTCCATCCAGTCGTTCCTGTGCAACGCCGGTTCGGTAGTAGGATTCCTCTTCCCGTTTGTGTTTACATGGCTTGGATTGAAGAACGTAGCCCCGGAAGGTGTTGTACCCGATTCTGTGATCTGGTCGTTCTATGTAGGTGCAGCCATCCTCATCCTTTGTGTGATCTATACCACTATCAAGGTAAAGGAGTGGCCGCCGCAGGAATATGCGATGTATAACGGAGAGAACAAGAAAGAAGAAGGAAGCGGTAATTGGTTCAAGTTGTTGAAGAATGCTCCCGCCACCTTCTGGAGAGTGGGATTGGTACAGTTCTTCTGCTGGGCAGCCTTGCTGTACATGTGGACCTATGTGGTGGATGCTGTGTCTGAAACCGTGTGGGGGACCACCGACTCAGCTTCGGAAGCCTATCAAGAAGCTGGTAACTGGACCGGTGTGCTCTATGCCATTCAGGCCATGGGTAGTGTAGTATGGGCCACCATGCTGCCGCGATTCAAGAATACGAAGGTGGCTTATGCGCTGAGTCTGCTCATCGGTGGTATCGGCTTCGCACTCATTCCATTCGTACCGAATCAGTACGGACAGATCATTCCGTTCCTGCTCATCGGTTGCGCTTGGGCTGCTATGCTGGCCATGCCGTTCACTTTTGTCACGAACGCCCTCCAAGGTTACGGTCATATGGGTGCTTATCTGGGCTTGTTCAACGGTACTATCTGTCTGCCGCAGATTGTTGCAGCCCTGTGTGGCGGAATGGTGTTCAAGTTGGTTGGCGGTCATCAGAGTACGATGATGATCGTATCGGGTGTGTTACTGATCGTCGGTGCCCTTTGCGTAACGGCTATTAAGCCACATTCCACACTCCACACTCCACAAAATACTTAATACAGTAGAACAAGTCCTGCAACCGCGCAGTAAACGATCATTCTGATAGGATTGATCTTGAAGAACTTGGTACCAACGAACGTGGCAAGGAAAAGGAAACAACTGATCCAGAACTGCCACGGGTTGATGCTGGGAGTAGAGAAGTTCTCGGGAGTCATCAACATCAGTGTGGCAGCTGCCAGTAAACCTACTACGGCAGGACGTAATCCCGTGAAGACGCTGTTGACTAACGGCGTCTTCATGTATTTCATGAACATCTTACTGATCAGGATCATGAGAATCAGCGAGGGCAGTACCAACGCAAACGTTGCAGTAAAACTGCCCAGAATGGCCATGGGCGTACTGTATCCTGCATTCACCACCGCTGTATAGCCGCAGTAGGTGGCCGAGTTGATGCCCACAGGACCCGGTGTCATCTGACTGATGGCAACGATATCGGTAAATTCTGCCGTGTTCATCCAGTGCCAATGATAGATCACCTCGTTCTGAATCAGCGAAAGCATACCATAGCCGCCGCCGAATCCAAAGAGACCGATCTCAAAAAACGTGATGAACAGATACAGGTAAATCATGGCAGTCTCCTTTTATTCTGTGGGTTGAACATATTGACCATAGACGTAACCACCCAGTCCGGCCACCAGGATGATGATAATAGGTGATACCCCCAGGGCCCAGATGGCTAAGGCACCCACAATGGGAATCCAGCAGTTAGAGAGATTGATCTTCGCGCTCTTGGCGAGGTTGAAGGTAGGAACGGCAATCAAGGCCAC
>JAGCDO010000016.1 GCA_017651265.1 Prevotella sp.
ATTCGTTCGCCACAGGTTGGCATTGACGGCATGGTTAGCTCTACCGCTGCGGTGGAGGAACTGATTAGCGGACTGCGCCACGAGGGAGGTATCACACTACGAACCAACTTTGATCCATTGGCCATCATCTGGAAAGACCGTCCTGCTATTCCGCAGAATCCTGTGTTCATCCAGCCGTTGGAATATGCCGGGGAGGCCTGTCATGAGAAGATCTACCGTATCCGTCGTGCCTTGCGACAACAGCATGCTGATGGTATGTTAGTGGCTTCGCTCGATGATATCGCGTGGATCCTGAATCTGCGAGGCAGTGATGTACACTGCAATCCCGTGTTTGTCTCCTATCTGCTTATCTCGTCTACCAAGGTTACTTTGTTTATCGACAAGAAAAAACTGTCATCCAGCGTTTTGGCCTACCTGAATGACGAGGGTGTGGATGTGGATGATTATGGTCGGGTTAAAGAAGGACTGAAAGATTATTTCGAATACAATATCCTGCTTGATCCCCATGAGGTGAACTACACCTTATATAATATAGTAAGACGGGAGATTGTCCGTGAGGAGTCGCCTGTCAAACGAATGAAGACCGTCAAGAACGAAAGTGAGGTGCTGGGTTTTAGGAATGCGATGCTGAAAGACGGCATCGCACTCGTAAAATTCCTGAAATGGCTTCGTCCCGCTGTTGAGGCTGGCGGACAAACAGAGATCAGTGTATCTGACAAGTTGGAGAGTCTAAGGGCGGAACAGCCCTTGTATAAAGGTCTTTCCTTTGATACCATTGCCGGTTATCAGGAGCATGGTGCTATCGTTCACTACGAGGCAACACCAGATACCGACGCACCTTTGAAGCCAGAGGGCTTCTTACTGCTCGACAGTGGTGCGCAATATGTGGATGGAACAACGGATGTTACACGCACCATCGCCTTAGGACCGGTTACAGAGGAACAGCGACACATCTATACGCTGGTGCTGAAAGGTCATCTGCAACTGCAGAACCTGAAGTTTCCTCAGGGAGCCAGTGGTACACAACTCGATTTGGTGGCACGTAAAGATTTGTGGCGCGAAGGACTGAACTATATGCATGGCACTGGTCATGGAGTAGGGGCTTTCCTGAATGTGCATGAAGGACCGCATCAGATCCGTATGGAATATAAGCCTGCTCCGATGGTGGCAGGGATGACAGTGACGGATGAGCCAGGAATCTATCTGGAAGGTCAGTTCGGGGTTCGTACAGAGAATACCCTATTGGTGGTGCCTTATCAGGAAACAGCGTTCGGCACCTTCCTGCAGTTCGAGCCCCTGACGCTTTGTCCGATTGATAAGTCGGCCATCGATTTATCCCTGATGACTGAGGAAGAGATCGGTTGGTTGGACGATTATCACCAGATGGTATACGACCGCCTCTCGCCTTATCTCGATGAGGAGGAACGGACTTGGCTCAAGGAGCAGATATGACAAATAGGGAAATCCCTATGACTTTTTAGGGAAAACGTTGCAGGGGCTGATAAGTTTTTTCGCTACTTTTGCAGCACAGTTGAACGATTAAAACGTGAAGGATATGAAGAAGATAATGGTTTTGGCACTCGGTGCCGCTTTTCTGTTGAGCAGCTGCGGCTCTTATACCGCATCAGGTGCGTATACGGGTTCCACACTGGGCTCAGTGTTGGGCTCAGCCATTGGAGGCTTGTCCGGCGGTCCTCGTGGCAGTGACTGGGGACAGATTATCGGTATGGCAGGCGGAGCTGTGATTGGTGGTGCTATCGGCAATGCTGCCGACAAGGCCCAGGAGCGTAAGATCGAACGTTACCATGATCGTGTCCTGAATAAGTATGATAACCAGTATGGGCAGGTTAATGAACGTGACGATAGTGGTTTCGACCCCTCGAACAGTGCTGACGACCGTATTGATTTCGATGGAAAGGCTCCCAGCAACGATACCTATCGTGTTCCTGCTCTTGGAATGAATGTTTCTCCTGAGGAGGCTATCCAGATCAGTAATGTGCGCTTCGTGGATAATGATAACATCCTTAGAGCCAACGAACGGAGCAAGATCGTGTTCGAAGTAAGGAATGTGTCCAACCATACCATCTTCCACGTGATGCCGAATGTAGTGGAGTCAACAGGGAACAAGCACATCGTGGTGTCGCCGGGTATCGAGGTGGAGAGTATTGCCCCGGGCTCTGGAATCAAATATACGGCTAATGTGATGGCCGACAAGAAACTGAACGACGGACGAGCCTCTTTCACAATCTCTGTGGAGCATGGAAGCAGGACAAAGGCAACAACCACGAAGGTCATCAATGTTGTCACCCGTCGCTAGTGTGCAACGAAACAATAGTGCATGAGATATAAATATAGGTTGATAGTAATTCTCGTGGCTTTCCTCTTTTCTTCCGTCACGTACGGACAAGAGAAGGGGAAGGCTTCCTATTATTCACACAGTCTGCAAGGACGTAGGATGAGCGATGGTTCGAAGTATCATCGCGACAGTCTGGTATGCGCCCATAAACGTTACCCGATGGGAACGATGTTGAAGGTGACGAACCTCAACAATGACAAGAGCGTGGTGGTGCGTGTGGCCGACCGTGGTCCTCATGTCAAAGGAAGGATTATCGATCTGTCATACCGTGCCGCTAAAGAGATTGGCATGATTGCCTCGGGGGTGGTCATGGTCAAGGTGGAACCCTATCGTGGTGAGGTAGCCATTCCGTATAAGCCTGTCGATGAACCTTTGGATCTTCCTGAACTGGATTTCGAGATCTCGCGAGATGCTTATGACTATGTTCCTGAATGGCAGAAGCCCAAAGAGGAGAAGCCTGTTCCTGTGGAGGAACGTCGCGCCATCATGAAAGATGAGAAGCGAATCGCGGAGATGAAGAATGAGATCGCCACGCCCACGCCTAAAGAAACGAAGGAGGCGAGAAAGAATCCCGCCCCCAGCAATGTCTCTACAACAACGCCTCACAAGGCTTCGCAGAGACACTAATCATCCACATAACTAGATTAAACGATTCCCTGTGCCATCATGGCATTGGCCACCTTCATGAATCCGGCTACGTTGGCGCCTTTTACATAATTGATGTAATCGCCTTCCTTGCCGTATTTCACGCATTGGTCGTGAATGCCCGACATGATCTGATGCAGTTTCTGATCCACTTCTTCTGCCGTCCATGACATACGCATGGAGTTCTGTGTCATCTCCAATCCGGAGGTAGCCACACCACCAGCATTCACAGCCTTACCAGGAGCAAACAATTGTCCTGCGGCAATGAACTTGTTCACAGCCTCTGCTGTACAGCCCATGTTCGAAACCTCGGCAATACAGAGTGGTTTGTGAGCTAGTACCTTATCAGCATCCTCGCCATTCAGCTCGTTCTGCGTAGCGCAAGGCAGGTAGATGTCGGCCTTCTGCTCCCACGGCTTCTTGTTGGGGAAGAAGGTTGAACCCTCGAACTCCTCCTCGTATGGCTGACAAATATCATTGCCACTAGCACGGAGCTCCAACAGATATTCGATCTTCTCATCATCCAATCCGGCGGGATCATAGATGTAGCCATCAGGACCGCTGATGGTAATCACCTTCGCACCTAACTCAGTAGCTTTCTTTGCGGCACCCCAGGCCACATTACCGAAGCCTGACAGTGCTACGGTCTTGCCCTTGATGTCGAGTCCGTGGGTCTTCATCATGTGGTTAACGAAATACAGCGCACCGAATCCCGTTGCCTCAGGACGTAGGATGGAGCCACCCCATTCCAAGCCCTTACCTGTCAGGGTAGCACCGTGGAACTGACTGGTGAGTTTCTTGTACATGCCAAAGAGATAGCCGATCTCACGACCGCCCACGCCGATATCGCCGGCGGGAACGTCCATGTCAGGACCGATTACCTTGAAGAGCTCGCACATGAAAGCCTGGCAGAAACGCATGATCTCTGCATCGCTCTTACCACGAGGGGCAAAATCAGAACCACCCTTGCCACCACCCATAGGAAGTGTGGTAAGAGCATTCTTGAAGGTCTGCTCGAATCCGAGGAACTTCAAGATGGAAAGGTTTACTGATGGGTGGAAACGGAGCCCGCCTTTATACGGACCGATAGCACTGTTGAACTGTACGCGATAGCCGATGTTCACCTGCACCTCACCCTTGTCGTCAACCCAAGGCACACGGAAGGTGGTGATGCGCTCCGGTTCCACAATGCGCTCGATGATCTTGGCCTTCTCAAATTCGGGATGCTGGTTATAGACATCCTTGATTGATTCCAGCACTTCTCTCACTGCCTGTAAATACTCGGCTTCCCCTGGGTGTTTTTTCTCCAGGTTCTGCATAATGCTCTCAACGTTCATAATGTAGTTTTCTTTTTAGTTAAACGTATAGGTTGTATATATTTTATTCTTAGGTTTTATTGCTTGACATTATGTCGTATATGCACCGCAAATATACGTTTTTTTCTGATAGAATCCAAGGAAAAGCAGAAATAAATTCCAACCAAGGCTTACTTTTTGTTAAAGGAAGCAGGACTAATAACGGTTAGGGTACCTTGGTTAACACGAAAATGATAATCTTGCCCCTTGAAGGTCATCCCATATACTCTTTCGGGATCATCATGGTATTGGGGACGAGGATCCAGTTCCAACAGTTCGCGCAGCGTGTGAAGGTCTTCGGATGAAAGCGACTCTTGGACCTGATCGGGAATCACAACCTGCAGTTTTTGCCAGACATGATTGTCTGTAAAACCGCCACGAGCTTCCGGGTGACAGTCTGCATAGGGTAGGTAGGGCTTGATGTCATAGATGGGAGTCCCATCCATCAGGTCGGCTCCTGTGACATGGATAATCGGTCCTTCAGCTGTATCCCACTCAATTTGTCGTATACGTACCGATGATAACCCCAGATGATTGGGACGGAAAGGTGAGCGGGTAGCGAAGACACCCATGCGGGTGTTACCGCCAAGAAGGGGAGGACGCACTGTCAATGACGGTCTTTGGCTATTCTTTTCTTCATGGTGATTCTCCGAGAAGTCCCAGATGAGCCAGATAAAATCAAAGTCCTCCAATCCACGCAAGCCCTCAGCATGGCGGTAAGGTGGCTCGAAGGAGATATACCCTTCCAAGTTATTGGCCAGTCCGCTCTGGCGGGGAATGCCGAATTTGGTGGTAAGAGGCGAATGGAAATAGCCTATGGGGTTGATGGTCATGATGGTCAATGGTTCATGGGTTCTTTCTGCAAAGATAGAAACATTTTCCGATATGGCGAAATTTCATGCGATGAAACTATGCTTCTTCGAGAAGAATTTATTACCTTTGCAACTAAATCAGTCAGAACATGGAAAATAGCATGCCACAGCAGTGGAACAAGTTTATCTTGAAGGATGTGTCGTTCGTCAATCTGATGACACGACGTATCTACAATGTCCTGATCATCGCCAATCCTTATGATGCCTTCATGCTGGAGGATGACGGACGTGTGGATGAGAAGATCTTCAACGAATATACAGAACTCGGACTTCGTTATCCGCCTACTTTCACACAGGTGAGTACGACGGAAGAGGCTGCTGAGGTATTGGAACGCACGAATATCGACTTGGTGATCTGTATGCCGGGTAATGCTGACAATGATGCCTTCGATGTGGCGCGTGCCGTGAAGCACCGTTTCCCGGAGATGCCTTGCGTGGTACTGACACCTTTCTCGCATGGTATCACCCGACGGATGGAGAATGAGGACCTGTCTATTTTCGACTATGTGTTCTGCTGGTTGGGAAATACCAACCTCATCCTTTCCATCATCAAGCTGATTGAGGATAAGATGAACATCGAGCACGACATCCAGGAGGCAGGCGTGCAGATGATTCTGCTGGTAGAGGACGGCATTCGTTTCTATTCTTCCGTATTACCTAATCTATATAGTTATATCCTTGCACAGAGTCAGCGGTTTGCCACCGAGGCGCTGAACCCCCATACGGCCACCCTGCGAATGCGCGGTCGTCCAAAGGTGGTGCTTGCACGAAACTACGAAGAAGCTTGGCAGCTGTATGAGAAATATGCTGATAATACGTTGGGTGTGATCAGCGACTGTCGTTTCCCGATGCATGAAGGGGAGGAGAAAGACCCGGAAGCTGGCTTCAAACTGCTGAAGGCCATTCGTGAGCGGGATGAGTATATCACCCTGATCATGCAGAGTGCAGAGGAGGTGAACCGCGAGAAGGCTGAGCAATCAGGCATCGGTATCAAGTACATCGACAAGAACTCGAAGAAGATGAACATCGATCTGAGGAACCTCCTGTCCATGCACATGGGCTTCGGCGATTTCATCTTCCGCGATCCCAAGACACATGACGAGATCATGCGTGTGAGGAACTTGAAGGAATTACAGGATAATATCTTCACCATTCCCAATGACTCGATGCTCTATCATGTTTCACGCAACCATATGAGTCGTTGGCTATGTGCTCGGGCAATCTTCCCCGTCTCGGCGTTCCTGAAAACGGTGACGTGGCATAAGCTGCAAGATGTGGATGCGCACCGGAAGATTATCTTTGATGCTATCGTGCAATACCGTCACATGAAGAACATTGGTGTGGTGGCGTTGTTCGATAGGAACCGATATGACTCCTATAGTCACTTCGCCCGTATTGGAGATGGCTCATTGGGCGGAAAAGGGCGTGGCCTTGCTTTTCTTGATAATGTCATCAAACGTCATCCGGAGTTCAATGACTTTGAAGGCGTGAAGGTGAGCATTCCCAAGACGGTGGTGCTCTGTACCGATGTGTTCGATGAATTCATGGATTCGAACAACTTATATCAGATAGCATTGAGCGATGCCAGTGACGAGGAGATCCTGAAACATTTCCTCAAGGCACAGTTGCCAGATAAGTATATAGCCGACTTCTTCGCATTCTTCGAAGCTACCCGTTCGCCGATTGCCATCCGAAGCAGTTCGTTGCTCGAAGACTCCCACTATCAGCCGTTCGCAGGTATCTACAGTACCTATATGATACCATATCTGGATGACAAGTATCAGATGCTTCAGATGATGGCGGCTGCCATCAAGAGTGTGTATGCGTCGGTGTATTACAAGGACTCGAAGGCATATATGACTGCCACGAGCAATGTCATCGATCAGGAGAAGATGGCCGTGATCTTGCAAGAAGTGGTAGGTAAACGCTATGGTGACAACTTCTATCCGAATATCAGCGGTGTGTTGCGCTCACTGAACTATTATCCCATTGACGATGAGAAAGCAGAGGAAGGTGTGGCCAGCCTGGCACTTGGATTGGGAAAGTATATTGTTGATGGTGGACAAACCTTGAGAGTGAATCCGTATCATCCCAAACGACTGCTTCAGATGAGCGAGATGGATATTGCCTTGAAAGAGACGCAGACCCGTTTTTATGCTCTCGATATGACGCAGGTGGGGAACGATTTCCAGGTGGATGATGGTTTCAACATCAAGAAACTCCGTATCAAACAGGCAGACCTGGATGGATCGGTGCGCTATGTCTGCAGTACCTACGATCCTGTTGACCAGATGATACGCGATGGTTATTATGAGGGAGGTCGGAAGGTGATTTCCATGTGTGGCGTGCTCCAGCATGGCATCTTCCCGCTGCCTGAACTGTTGCAGATGTCGATGAAGTTTGGCGCCGAGGCCATGAAACGCCCCGTGGAGATAGAACTGGCTTGTAATGTGAACGACGACCGCACGGGAGAGTTCTACTTGTTGCAGATCAGACCTATCGTTGACAGTAAGCAGGTGCTAGATGAAGACCTGAAGTGCATCCCCGATGAGCAGTGTCTGCTGCGTTCGCATAACTCCCTCGGACACGGAATCTCAGAAGATGTGGTGGATGTGGTGTATGTGAAGACCGATGAGCATTTCACTGCAGCGAATAACCCGCAGATTGCCTTGGAAATCGAGCATATCAACCAGAAATTCCTCAATGGCACTTATATGTCTCATTCCGGTGAGGGCTGCGGATCCTATATTCTGGTGGGACCTGGACGATGGGGCAGTAGTGACTATTGGCTGGGCATCCCCGTAAAATGGCCACATATCAGTGCAGCACGTGTCATCGTGGAGGCGGGCTTGGAGAACTACCGTGTGGATCCGAGTCAAGGCACGCATTTCTTCCAGAACCTTACCAGTTTCGGGGTGGGGTATTTCACGATCAATACTTATAATGGTGATGGAATCTTCCAAAAAGAGATCTTGGATGCCATGCCTGCAGTGGAGGAAACCGAATTCGTCAGACATGTGCGTTTCCAGCATCCGCTAAAAGTAATGATGGATGGAAAAAAACAGGAGGGAGTAGTCATATTACCCCCTGAAGGGTAAAAGAATGTTAAAGAAAAGCACATTCTTGCAGGATTATTTGTTTCGTATGGGATAAATTCATATCTTTGCAGTGTGTTTTTCATAGTATTAGATTTAAGGTTAACAATTAGGAGTACAGCGGTACTCCATTTTTTTTGCCCTTATGTCAAGTCATTTTAGTACTTTTTTCTATGGTTCCAGAAATAATTCAAAGACAACACATGAAAGCAAAATGAATAGTTTTTGGTAAAAAAAGTTGCATTTGTCAAAAGAAACCTATATATTTGCAGTGTTTTATTCGGGAATTACTTATTAATCATCAAAACTATAACAGTCATGAAAAAGTATTTAGCAGAAATGTTTGGTACAATGGTACTTGTACTAATGGGCTGCGGTGCAGCAGTGAGTTTGGGTTGTACGAATGGCGATCCTGAAACAGTTGTGGGTACTGCCCTCGCTTTTGGTCTGGCAGTAGTGGCAATGGCTTACACCATTGGTGGAATCTCTGGTTGTCATATCAACCCAGCCATTTCCTTGGGCTGTCTCCTGACAGGAAGAATGAGTGGTAAGGAGTGTGGCATGTATATCATCTTCCAGGTGATTGGTGCCATCATTGGCTCGGCTATCCTTTATGCGCTGACATCTGCCAGTGGTCTGGTTGGCACAGGTGCCAATGATTTGCAGGCAAACGGTGTTGATACGATTCCTGCTATCGGCGGTCTGATTGCTGAGATCGTATTCACTTGCGTTTTCGTACTCGTAGTACTGGGTGCTACAGCTAAGACAAACGGTGCTACCAACAACTTTGCTGGTCTGGCCATCGGTTTGTCTTTGGTACTCGTTCATCTCTGCTGTATCCGCTATACAGGTACATCTGTGAATCCCGCACGCTCCATCGGTCCTGCCCTGTTCGAAGGTGGTACCGCACTGACCAACCTCTGGATCTTCATTGTAGGTCCGTTCATTGGTGGTGCTTTAGCAGCTTGCATCTGGAAAATCATTGAACCAGAGAAATAACAATGAATTGATAATTGAGAATTGAGAACTGAGTGCTGAGAATTCTCAACGCTCAGTTCTCAGTTTATAACATAACTTCCTAATGAAAACAACTTTTCGTATATTAGTGACGGCATGCTTTGCCGGAATGTGTGCTGTGTCTCAAGCACAGGTAAGAATCAATCAGGTGGCCATGTATCCCCAACAGCAAAAGACAGCTGTGGTTGAAGGGAAGGTAGCTGCCTCAAAGGTGGTTATTCGTGATGCGAAGACCGGTAAGAAGGTGGTCAGTCCGAAACTACTGCGTGTCGCCACTTCACCCTGGTCGGGCAAGCAACGCACAGTGGTTGATTTCTCTCGTCTAACTACTCCTGGCTCATATGTTGTGGAATGCAATGGCGACCAGCTTCCCTTCGAGGTGAAGGAGAACGCGTTGCGTGATGTCACCAAGGGTGCCATCAAGGCATTTTACTATCAGCGTACGGGAATGCCCATCGAGGCCAAGTACGCAGGAAAGTGGGCACGGCCCGCAGGTCATCCTGACACGCAGGTGATGATTCATTCGTCAGCGGTTTCTCCAGGGCGACCCGAAGGAACGATCATTTCGTCTCCCTATGGGTGGTATGATGCAGGCGACTATAACAAGTATATCGTGAACTCCGCCTTCACCATCGCTGTTATGCTCGATAGCTACGAGCAGAACAAAGCCTATTATGATGCGTTGGAGGTGAATATCCCTGAGAGTGGGAACCAGACAGCCGACTTGCTCGATGAGATTATGTATAACCTGAAGTGGATGCTTACCATGCAGGATCCTTATGATGGAGGCGTGTATCATAAGCTGACCACACCGAACTTCGAGGGCTTTGTGATGCCATCAGCTTGTAAGCAACAACGCTATGTGGTACAGAAAAGTGTGACGGCAGCCTACGATTTCGCTGCCGTGATGGCGCAGGCCGCGCGGATTTACAAAGATAACAAGGACTATCCGCATTTCTCAGCACATGCTACAAGTGCAGCCCTGGCTGCTTACAATTGGGCTGAGAACCATCCCAATGCTCATTATTTCCAAGATCGGATGAATAGAACCTTCAAGCCTGCCGTATCTACAGGAACCTATGGTGACTTCTCCGCCAAGGATGAACGCTTCTGGGCAGCAACGGAGTTGTATTTGTTGACTCATGATGAGGTGTTTGCACAAATGGCTGAGGAGAATGCTCCCAACCGTTTCACCATTCCTGTATGGGGCAGTTTGGCTACATTGGGCTCTTTTGCTTGGATGACGAATGCACCTGAGCATGAATTGGCCCAACGCAGTAAGCAGCAGCTGTTGGTCTTCTGTGACAGTGTGATCAGTACAACAGCCACTTCTTCGTTCCAAACGCCTAACGGGAATAGTGCCCGTGACTTCGGCTGGGGCTGTCTGGCTGAATGTTTCGGTGCTGGCGGTATGGCCCTTCTCTATGCTTATCAGCAAACAGGTAATGGAAAGTACCTTACAGCAGCCTTGCAGAACGCTGAATATATCTTAGGAAGGAATGCCACAGGCTATTGCTATGTGACGGGCTTTGGTAGTAAGCCTACGATGAACCCGCATCACCGCTTATCGGCTGCCGATGGTATTGAAGACCCCATCCCGGGTTTCCTGGCAGGCGGACCGAATCCCGGTCAGCAGGATAAGGCCAGCAACATATCCTATCCCTCCAACCAACCGGATGAGTCGTATGCCGATGTAACAGAGTCGTATGCCTCTAACGAGATTGCTATCAACTGGAATGGATGTTTGGTGGGCTTGTTCGGATGGTTGGATGCAGTAGAAAAGTGAGCGCCGTTTTGTCATGTACATCTTGCAAATCGCCAAAGATGAGTCGCAAGCAGAAGACAAAAAGGGAAAAACAAGCTAATTCTACCTTAAAAAATGTTTCTACGTTTTGTTGTGAGAAAAGAAAGTGTTAATTTTGCACGTGCTTAGAGATCGTTTTCGGTTGAAGGCACAAGGACAGATCATTTTTATCTAAATTCTTATAATATGGTAGATTACAAAACTTTAGGACTCGTGAACACCCGTGAGATGTTCAAGCGAGCCATCAATGGTGGGTATGCCATCCCCGCATTCAACTTTAACAACATGGAGCAGCTGCAGGCTATCATCAAGGCCAGCTCTGATTTGAAGAGCCCGGTAATCCTGCAGGTGTCAAAAGGTGCTCGTAACTATGCCAACGCTACCTTGCTTCGCTACATGGCACAGGGTGCTGTGGAGTATGCCAAGGAGCTGGGTTGCGCTCATCCTGAGATTGCTCTCCACCTTGACCACGGTGATAGCTTCGAGACTTGCAAGAGCTGTATCGACTACGGATTCTCTTCTGTGATGATCGACGGTTCTTCACTTCCCTATGAGGAGAACATCGCCCTGACCAAGAAGGTTGTGGAATATGCTCACCAGTTCGATGTAACTGTTGAGGCTGAGCTCGGCGTTCTCGCTGGTGTTGAGGATGACGTAGTTGCTGCTGAGTCTCATTACACCAAGCCTGAGGAAGTGGTTGACTTCGCTACTCGTACAGGTTGCGACTCACTGGCTATCTCTATCGGTACTTCTCATGGTGCTTACAAGTTCACTCCGGAGCAGTGTACACGTGACCCGAAGACTGGTAAGCTCGTTCCTCCTCCATTGGCATTCGACGTGCTCGATGCTGTGATGGTACAGCTGCCCGGATTCCCCATCGTGCTCCACGGTTCTTCTTCTGTTCCCCAGGAGTATGTTGATATGATCAACTCTCTTGGTGGTAAGTTGCCCGATGCAGTGGGTATTCCTGAAGAGCAGCTTCGCAAGGCTTCTAAGAGCGCTGTTTGCAAGATCAACATCGACTCAGACTCTCGTCTGGCCTTCACCGCTGCTGTACGCAAGGTGCTGCATGACAAACCAGGTGAGTTTGACCCGCGTAAGTTCTGTGGTCCTGCTCGCGATGAGATGGAGAAGATGTACAAGCACAAGATCATCGATGTGCTTGGATCAGACAACAAGCTTGCTCAGCTTGACTAACAGACGAATTCAGTTCGTAGTAAATAAAACAACCCCGCTAGATGGCGGGGTTGTTTGTTTTGTTGTTATTCTATTGTTCAGCAGGAACGGTAAAACCGTCGCGTTTCAGCGTTTCTACGAACTCATCGATACGCCGCATCTCACGAGGAATGTCAATGCGTTGAGGACAATGAGGTGAACACTGACCACACTGGATGCAATGACTGGCCTGTCGCAGTCGAGGAACCCTGCGGTCATACCCAATAAGGAAGGCACGTCGTTGCCTGCGGAACTCCTTCTGGTCTTCTGTGTCCTTCTCCTCTTTCTCGATGTTGGGCAGGTTCCCTTCTTTGATACATTTATTATAATGTGATAAGATGGCAGGGATATTGATGCCGTAAGGACAGGGCATGCAGTAGTTGCATTCATTACAAGGAATGGTCTTGAGGTTATAAATGTCCTCAGCAATCTCCATGAGGAAGGTGTTCTCTTCCTCGGTGATGGGCTCCAGTGGTGCGTAGGTGTTGATATTATCACGTAGGTGCTCCATGTAGGTCATGCCACTGAGGGCGGTAAGAACTCCCTTAGGCGTTCCTGCATAGCGGAAAGCCCAGGAGGCAACGCTGCTGTCGGGTTTCCGTTTCTTCAT
Source organism: Prevotella sp. (assembly GCA_017651265.1). Classification (GTDB taxonomy): domain Bacteria; phylum Bacteroidota; class Bacteroidia; order Bacteroidales; family Bacteroidaceae; genus Prevotella. Next base: position 12,970 of record JAGCDO010000016.1, read on the forward strand.
CTTATGCACGATGGGATCGGGTACGTTGGCCAACCTACCGCCGAGAAGCGGTTCCATGATGACGGCTGGGATGCCACGTTTCTCCAGTTCTGCGTAGAGATAAGAAGCATCGGTATTGCGGTCGTTGATCTCGTCTGCCCAGTTCCAGTCGAGATAGTTCAACTCGATCTGTACGAAATCCCAGTGGTATCTGCCTTCATCGTGCCATCTGAGGAGCATGTCAAATATCTCCACATCGCCATGATAGGAGAAGCCGAGGTTGCGGATACGTCCTTTGTTCTTCTGTTCTACAAGCCAGTCGAGGACACCGTTGTCCATAAAGCGGGCATTAAAGGTCTCTTCACTGTCCATATCTTTAGAGGTACCGCCGATGGAGTGGAGCAACAGGTAGTCAATCCATTCCACTTGCAGTGCCTTGAGGGAATTCTCGAACATCTCCATAGATGCCTTCTTTGACCACGTCTCAGGAGAGAAGTTCGACATCTTTGTGGCCACGAAGTATTTGTCGCGAGGATGACGGTGAAGGGCAATACCAGTGCATGTTTCCGACTGGCCCATGCAATAGGCAGGACTGGTGTCGAAATAGTTCACGCCATGTTCGATGGCATAGTCAACCTGCCGGTTGATCATTTCCTGATCATAGGGCGCATCGTCTTTGTCACTCTCCTTAGGGAGTCGCATCATTCCGTAACCTAAAAGCGAAACCTTTTCGTTGGTATTAGGGTTCACACGATAAGTCATCTTGTCCTTTGGGGGCTCCTTGTCAACTCCGACAGACAGGTCTTTTTTCTTGCAGGCTACGAGCAAGGTGGAAGAAGCCACTGTGGCTCCACCGAATATCTTGATGAATTGTCTTCTTGAGATTTCTTTCATGGGGATGGGGGTTAAATGGTTCTTTATAGATTCACTATATTCACTAGTTGTACTAGTGTTACTAGCTTTATATTATAGCAGCTTGTGCATTTCGTGACCTTCCACGTAGATAGCGCTGAAGGGATTAGCGGGACAGAGATTCTCGCAAGCACCGCAACCAATACACTTTGCCTCGTTGATGGTAGGAACCATCACCGACATCTCATCATCGGGATCAAGCGGTTCCATCTCAATAGCACCGGTAGGACAGTGGCGTTCGCAGTTTCCACATTCCACACCGTCGGTAACGGGAATACAGTTCTTCTTAATCCAAACGGCATGTCCAATCTGTGTACTCGACTTCTCCTCTAAGGTAAGCGGTTTAATAGCCCCAGCAGGACAAACCTGAGAACAGCGGTTACACTCCGGTCGGCAATACCCCCGTTCATAACTCATTGTGGGCTGCATCAGGGTGAGCAGACCCGTTGATGGGCGTAGTACCTGATTAGGACAAGCAGAAACGCAAAGCTGACACGCAGTACAGTGTTTCTGCATATTCTTTGCGGAGAAGGATCCCGGTGGTGTGATGGCAGTGGTACGTTGTGGCGCTTTCTTCTCTTCAATGGTTGCCAGACCGCCATCCACCTTCTTCTTCTCTTGAGCCAAAGCTGTAGCTGTTGTTGCCAAAGCAGCACCAATAAGGAAGGAACGACGGGATGGGTCGGGCTCGTTCTCTGATTTCACTGGTTTCACAGAGCGGCCATACCGATAGCTGAGGGCACCGAACTTACATGCTTCGATACAGTTACCACAGGTTACACACCGACTGTGATCCACGGTATGGTTCTTATAATCGATGCAGGAAGCCTTACAGTTCTTAGTACACAGACTGCAGTTCTTGCATTTTTCCTCATCGAAGTGGATCTTCAGCAAGGAGAAACGACTGAAGAAGCTTAGGAAGGTACCTACTGGACAGATGGTGTTGCAATAGGTTCGTCCGCCTCGCCAAGCCAGAATGGCTATAATGACGAAGGTAATGGCTGCGATAATCAGTGTAGGCATGCTCTTAATCCATGTGTCCACATGGTAGAAAGCGTAGCTGTTGAAATGCTCGGCAATAGAAGCCAGCACGTTGTTCCCTGCTTCATAGATAGGCTTGAACAGGTTAACGACGATGCGTCCATAGGAGCTGTAGGGTGCTAAGAGCGCTACAAAGGAGCCAATACCCGCTACGATGGCAGCAATGAACACGACCAAAAGGGGATAGCGCAACCATTTCTTCTCAGCAGAATACGTAAAGCGGTTCTTTTTCCGCTTACCGTGAATCCATGAGATCACGTCCTGCATGACACCCAGTGGACAAATAACGGAACAGTATATACGACCGAAGATCAGGGTAATTACGATCAAGGCAATGATAACCCCGGCATTCACCGCCAATACTGCTGGCAGGAATTGTATCTTCGCCATCCATCCAAGATAGTGGTGAAGGGTGCCGGAGATGTCGAGAAGCAGCAGGGTGATGAGGATAAACATCAGGGCTGCAAGTGTAATACGGATTTTTCTAAGCATGGGTTAATAAGTTTAATAGGTTTAATGGGTTACAGAGCGTACGAGAAGGATGCTTACTTCGTACAAGAGCCAGATTGGCAATGATACGATAATGAGCGTCAGAACATCGGCGGTGGGTGTGATGATAGCCGCTACGATCAGAATGGCAACGATAGCATGTCGGCGGTACTCTGTCATCCACGACGCCTTGAGCATACCCGCCTTAGCCAGAAGCCATGAGATGACAGGTATCTCAAAGAGAATGCCGAAAACCAGACTCATCATGAGCAGCGTATCAATATAGCTCGTGATGGTGAGCATGGTTACCACCTCTTCGCTGACCTGATAGGTTCCGAGGAATCTTACCGTGAGTGGGAAGATCAGCAGGTAGTTGACAACCACTCCAACGAGGAACATCACATATGCAGTGACAGTGATCCTGATGGAATAACGTCTTTCGTTCTCATAGAGGGCTGGTGAGATGAACCTGAACAGCAGGTAGATGATATACGGTGAAGCGACCAGGATACCCGTCATGAGCGCCACCTTCATGTGGATCATGAACTGTTCCGTGAGACCAGTGTTGACCAACTGGATGGAAAAGGGCTCAACACCTAACAGTCGATAGGTGCAGAAACTGCTGTCCTTCGGGGCGAGCACGATGTTGAATAACCAGTCTTTCATGAAGAAAGCCACAATTCCCATCACAACAGCCGCCACAATCATCCGGATGATGCTGCTGCGCAATACATCGAGATGATCCCAGAAGGTCAGGCTTCCATCATCACTCATCCTTTTTCGCGGGTTCGTCTTCTTTCCCGTTCAAACCGTCTTTGAAACTTTTCATGCCCTTTCCGAGTCCTTTCATCAGTTCGGGTATCTTCTTACCGCCGAAGAGCAACAGAACGATGAGGGCAATCAGTAGAATTTCTTGTGTTCCGATATTCATATCGTTAGCTATTTGTTATTTTTTGATCATTTCCGTACTTATCGTTTCCACATGACCCGTTGTGGGGTCATAGACCAGACTGGTCAGCAGTTTCTTGCTGAACAGTTCATTGTCCATAGGGGCAGTGATGCCAAATTGGGCTGCATATACCTCGTATTCAGCTATCTGATTCTCGCTGCGATAGAGGGTTGCCTTAATCTTTCCAGGCAGGTTCGCATAAATACCGGCATCGTCTTTTGCCTTTTTGTCGGAAGTGTCGATGGCTGTATTCTCCACCTGCTTATGCAAGTCTTCTATACTAATATAATAAGGTTCACCTGAGAGATCGTCAGCGTCCACCAATCCGAACTTCTTAGAGAAGCGGAAGAGTACCTGCTTGTCAATGGCTTTTTCCGGAACGAAGGTGATGGTTGTTTCCAAGGTATCTTTCTCGGTCACCCCTTCGAACATCTGCAATAATGCTGCCTCCTGCGTATTCAGGTTGTTGAGCATGATGCGCATCTGCTCGCCGTCTTTCGGCATGAAGTCGGCCTGACCTTTGTTCAGCTGACTCTTGCTTTCACGGATATCATAGATCTCCTGGGCAATCAGTTCCGCCATCTTCGCGCTGCTTCCTGCTGCTAAGATCTCCTGACTCATATAATCCCGTGGATTCAAGGGTAGAGGCTTGGGAGCGGCAATGAAAGGCGCAGGCTTCTCTATTCTCTTGGCTTCTGCGTTCACAGCGAGGAGGATTCCACTGTTCTCATCCACCTTCATACTGTTGATGGAATGCTTGGCATCGATTTTCGGTGTGAAGCGCTTAGCTGTATCGGCAACACCAACACTCGTCATCTGGATCTTCAGAATCCGATAGGCGGTGGTAGGCTTGGAAATGACATCATCTTTCTTGAGGAACCGACCTGCATACATGCTCAGTTCTCCCGGCTGGGTAGTAACTCGTTCGATGAGCAAGGTGTAGTTCAGTGCCGTTTTCGGCAGGTAATAGGTAGTCCCTTCCACGGCGTTCTGGGCAAAGGCGCCAGTTGAGAGGAAGATAGACATGCAGCTAAGCCAAAGCTTTTTAGTCATATTCTTGATATCCATTCTATTCTTTTGGTTCTTTAGTCGTTGATTCGTAAAAATGCCTTAGGCAGATAAGTAATGATGTCGCCCGCCGTCATACTCTCCTGTCCCAGTTCCTTGGCGGCGATGTCACCAGCCAATCCATGCAGATACATACCAGTCATGCAGGCATCTTCATGCTTATAACCTCTGGCAAGAAGACCCGTAATGATGCCTGCCAGCACATCCCCGCTTCCTGCCGTGGCCATACCTGCATTTCCCGTACTGTTGAACACAACATGTCCGTTGGGCATGCAGAGGGCAGAGTAATGACCTTTGAGGATGATGTATGCCTGAAGGTGTTCTGCCAGGTCGCGAGCTTTTGACAGACGTTCGAAAGAGTCGGCACAACTGGCTCCATTCAGGCGATCGAACTCTTTAGGATGCGGCGTCATAATCATGTTCTTGGGCAGTTGTTGCAGCCAGGCACGATGGTTGGCCAGGATATTCAGGGCATCTGCATCAAGAACAGTAGGACATTGTGAACGGCGGATCTGTGAGATCAGTGCGATGGCGGTATTCTCCTGCTGACGCAGTCCGGGACCGATACATATGGCATCAACATCCTCTGTGTCAACCGTATCGCTGAAATACAGTTCGTCGCGGTCGATATCCATGATGGCCTCGGGAATGCTGATTTGCAAGATATCATTGTTACGTCGAGGAGTATGCACGATGGCTTTTCCTACGCCAGAACGCAAACAGGCCTTGGTAGCAAGGATGGCTGCCCCAGCCATTCCATAGCTGCCTGCGATGATCAAGGCTGTTCCCATATCACCTTTATGGGCAAACGCATTCCGATGAAGCATACGCGAACGGATATCGCTCTCGTCGATCACCGTATACTGCGCCTCGATCTTCTTCATACCCTCCTTGCTCAGGCGGATGTCGAGCACGCGCAACTTTCCGATGAACTGCTGGTTCTCGGCGAAGAGGAAGGCCAGCTTTTTCTGTTGAAGGGTCAGCGTAACATCGGCTTTGATGATATTCGCCCTGACATTGTAAGTATTGTCCTCGGTCATCAGTCCTGACGGGACGTCAATGCTGACAATCTCCGCCGGCGACTGGTTGATGTATTTCACCAGTGATGAGAAACCTCCGGCCAAAGGTTTGTTCAGACCGGAGCCGAATAGACCGTCAACCACCAGTGTCGAGGCAGTGAGCTGGGGCGGGTCGAACTCGTCCCTTACCTCAAAGAACTCCTTAATCTTTCGACTGTCAATCACCCGTTGGCGGTTAATGGCACAGTCTTCAGAAAGTTTCCCGTTGATATTGAAAAGATAGACACTAACCTGATAGCCCTGCTCTGCAAGCAGTCGTGCCACAGCCAGTCCGTCACCTCCGTTGTTCCCGGGACCGGCAAACACCACAACGGGCTTTTCTGCCGACCAGGTGTCGGTGATGGCACGTGTCAACACTTTGGCAGCCCGCTCCATCAGGTCGATGGAACGTATCGGTTCATGCTCGATCGTATAATGGTCAAGTTCATGAATCTGCGCACTAGTGAATATTTTCATCCCTGCAAAAATACAAAATAAATAGTAATAAGCGGTCATCAATGCCCATTTTTTTCATTTTTTGTTACTTAAATACTTATATTTACTCCTAATAAAGAATAAAATGAACGTAAAGTTGCTGAATATTGATTACTTTTGTGCTCGATAAACCAATAATGAATATCAGATGAAAAAGTTGATGATTATTTCCGGACTGCTGTTGATGTGCTTGTCAGGACGGGCTCAGACAAATGGAACAGAGGAGTTTCTTGATAGGTATACGGCACTGGTTGTGATGGTAGAATCAGAGGATGTCATCTCTGATGAGGAGTATAAGGTATTCTCTGCCAAGTACGAACAGCTTACCAGCGAGTATCATGAAACCTACAAACCTTTGATGACCGACGATCAGCTTTCCAAATATACGGAGCTGCGTACACGTTATCATAAGAAAGTGGCTAACAGAACAGCTGAGAAGGTTGGTGAGAAGATCGACAGTGTCGGTCAGAACGTTATCAAGGGCGTGAAAAAGACAGGCTCAAAGGTAAGCGGATTCCTTAAAGGCATCTTCAGTAGGAAGGATTGATAAATTCTCCTGTTTGATGAAACAAAATCATTCGTTTTTCTTCTCACTCACATAGAATTTCCGTAAATTTGGCTTCGCCTAAGTTACTTTGTCTCGGCAAAAAAAGAAAGAAGTTTCTTTGTTTTGCGCTCGACTTTTCGTAACTCTTCCTTTGGAGAAGTTACCCGTCTCGGAAATGCAAAGAAAAACTCGTTTTCCTTTTGCATTTCACTCGACTTTTCGTAACTTTGCACAAATAAAGTGAAGATACGATTATGAGTGTAGTAAAAATCAAAGACAAGACGTTCAGAACGTCTATCTCGGAGAAAGAAATCAAAGAGCGCATTCAGGCCGTTGCCGATCGCATTAACCATGACATGGCCGACAAGAATCCGCTGTTCTTGGCGGTGCTGAATGGTGCGTTTGTCTTTGCGGCAGATTTGATGAGAATGATTACGATTCCTTGCGAGATCTCGTTTGTCAAGCTCGCCTCTTATCAAGGTACCACTTCTACAGGGAAGATCACCGAGGTGATGGGCATCAACGAGGATCTTACCGACCGTACCGTCGTGATTATTGAGGATATCGTGGATACGGGTCTTACCATGAAGCGGATGATTGAGAGTCTGGGTACCCGTCATCCCGCTTCCGTACATATCTGTTCCTTGTTGGTGAAGCCCGAGAAGCTGCAGGTTGACCTGAACATCGAGTATGCCGTCATGGAGATTCCCAATGATTTCATTGTGGGCTATGGTCTTGACTACGACCAGCAGGGACGTAACCTGCCGGATATCTATACACTTGTAAATGAAGACAATCTTAAGAATATGAAGAATATTGTGATTTTCGGTGCCCCTGGATCAGGAAAGGGGACACAGAGTGACTTGTTAATCGAGAAGTACGGACTGGGACATATCTCTACAGGTGATGTGCTTCGCAGTGAAATCAAGAAAGGTACGGAGCTGGGAAAGACCGCTGCTTCGTATATCGATAAAGGACAGCTGATTCCCGATGCACTGATGGTGGATATCCTGGCCAGCGTGTACGACAGCTTCGGCACGGATCATCCCGGTGTGATCTTCGATGGCTTCCCACGTACGATACCGCAGGCTGAGGCTTTGAAGAAGATGCTCGAGGAGCGTGGTCACCGCATCGCCGCTATGATCGAACTCGATGTTCCAGAGGAGGAATTGATGACGCGTCTGATCAAGCGCGGACAGGAGAGTGGACGTAGTGACGATAATGCCGAGACCATCAAGAAACGTCTCGATGTATATCACAACCAAACCTCCCCGCTCATCGAGTGGTATGAGAAGGAAGGCATCCGTCATCATATCAACGGACTGGGTGCGCTCGACCGTATCTCTGGTGATATCCAACAGGTCATCGACCAACTTTAATCTTTGCGATGGAGAGTAATTTCGTCGATTATGTGAAGATCTACTGCCGATCTGGAAAGGGTGGACGTGGATCGATGCACTTGAAACATATTAAGTATAATCCGAATGCCGGTCCTGATGGCGGTGACGGAGGTAAAGGTGGCAGCGTAATCCTACGCGGCAACCATAACTTCTGGACCCTGCTGCACCTGAAGTACCAGCGACATGTAAAAGCTGAACATGGTGGTAACGGCGGTAAGGACAAATGTCATGGCACGGATGGTAAGGATGCCTACATCGATGTTCCGTGTGGTACCGTTGTCTATGATGCCGAGACAGGAAAGTATGTGTGTGATGTGACCTACGATGGACAGGAGGTGGTGCTGCTGAAAGGCGGTCGTGGCGGACTTGGTAACTTCCAGTTCCGTAGTGCGACGAACCAAGCACCGCGTTTTGCTCAGCCCGGAGAGCCGATGCAGGAGATGACGGTCATCCTTGAACTGAAGCTGTTGGCCGATGTGGGTCTTGTAGGTTTCCCCAATGCGGGGAAGTCAACCTTGCTGTCGGCACTCTCCAACGCCCGTCCGAAGATTGCCAATTACCCGTTCACGACCATGGAACCCTCATTGGGTATCGTGGGCTACCGTGAAGGAAAATCGTTCGTCATGGCCGATATCCCTGGAATCATTGAAGGTGCCAGTGAAGGTAGAGGACTGGGCTTGCGTTTTCTTCGTCACATCGAACGCAACTCACTGCTGCTGTTCATGGTACCGGGAGATACGGATGATATCAAGAAGGAGTATGAGATACTGCTGAATGAACTGCAGCAGTTCAATCCGGAGATGCTTGACAAGCAAAGGGTTCTAGCGGTGACCAAATGTGATCTGCTCGACGAGGAACTGATCGACATGCTTAGGGATACCTTACCAGATGACCTTCCCGTGGTCTTTATCTCTGCCGTGACAGGCTATGGGTTGAATGACTTGAAAGATATCCTGTGGGCAGAGCTGAACAGTGAAAGCAACAAACTGAAGGGTATCACAGCAGAGGATACACTGGTACATCGCGACAAGGATATGCAGCGCTTCACGGAAGAACTGAGAGCGGAAGGCGAGGACGAAATCCTGTATGTGGAGGAAGAGGAAGACGATGATATCGAGGAACTCGAGGACTACGAACTGGAGGATATCGAAGACTAAAGGATTTCGTTGATAAATACAAAAAAGGGGAAGAGCTATCTCTTCCCCTTATGTCTGTTATTACGTTGCTGACGATATTTGGCTTTCTGCATGGCTGAGCCGCTGCCGTGGGCACCAGTCACATACTTCTTTTTCTTGGCCTTGGTCTTCACCTTGCCATCATCGGAACTCTTCTTCTGACCGCCTTTGCCAAAAGAAATCCCGTTCTCCAGAATGCTTTGAAAATCGTCTTCTTTACTCATTAATTCTCAATTTTCAATTTTCAATTATCAATTTTCAATTCTTTAATGGTGGAAGAGTCTTACGCCCGTGAAGGTCATGGCAATGCCATATTTGTCGCAAGTCATGATGACATGATCATCGCGAACTGAACCGCCAGCTTGTGCGATATACTCCACACCGCTCTTATGAGCACGCTCCACATTGTCGCCGAAGGGGAAGAATGCATCAGATCCCAAAGATACCTTTGTGTTCTGTGCAATCCATGCTTTCTTTTCCTCACGGGTAAGCACCTCGGGTTTCTCCTTGAAGAATTTCTGCCACTCGCCCTCTGCCAGTACATCATCATGGTCGTCAGAGATATAGATATCGATGGTGTTGTCGCGGTCAGCCCTGCGGATGCCATCAATGAACGGAAGTGCCATCACCTTCGGATGCTGGCGCAGCCACCAGATATCAGCCTTGTTTCCTGCCAGACGGGTGCAGTGGATACGACTCTGCTGACCAGCACCGATACCGATGGCTTGTCCGTCCTTGACATAGCAGACAGAGTTACTCTGTGTATATTTCAGGGTGATGAGTGCAATGATCAGGTCGCGCTTGGCATCAGCGGGGAATACCTTGTTATCAGTGGGGATGTTCTCGAACAATGCGGGATCATCCAGTTTGATCTCATTTCGTCCCTGCTCGAAGGTGATGCCGAACACCTGCTTGCGCTCCACTGGCTCAGGCACATAGTTGGGGTCGATCTGAATCACATTATAAGTTCCCTTGCGCTTCTCACGGAGAATCTGCAAAGCCTCTTCGGTATAACCAGGAGCAATCACACCGTCGGAAACCTCACGCTTCAGCAACGTGGCGGTAACTGCATCACAGGTATCCGACAAAGCAACGAAGTCACCATAGGAGCTCATACGGTCGGCACCACGGGCACGAGCATAGGCACAAGCAATAGCCGACTCATCCAGTCCTTTAATGTCATCAACGAAATAGATCTTCTTCAGGGTATCGCTCAGGGGAAGTCCTACAGCAGCACCTGCAGGTGACACGTGCTTGAAGCTGGCGGCTGATGGCAGACCGGTAGCAGCCTTCATCTCCTTGACAAGCTGCCAGCTGTTCAGCGCATCCAGGAAATTGATATAGCCGGGACGACCGTTTAATACTTCGAGGGGTAATTCTCCTTCCGTCATGAAAATACGTGAAGGTTTTTGGTTGGGATTACATCCGTACTTCAGTGCTAACTCTTTCATCTTTTCTATTGGGATATGAATTTGGGTACAAAGGTACGAATAAGTGAGAACAATACAAAGAAAAATAAGTGTAATTGCGTGAAACAACGCGAAGATTTACTTGAAATGTTAAATATTGAATAAAAAGGGTATTAAAAAACGTGAACGCACACAGTTGCCCTTTTACGTGAAACATATCCTCTAAGTGCCTATTATATTGCAAGAAAAGAGAAATGTGGGTGACAAAAACCGACATTTTGGTATATCCAAAAAGATGTAAACCCACTTTTATGCCCCACCTTTTTTTATTATCTTTGCAATCGTAAAGTTCAGAGGGGCATTGCTTAGGTGCCTATTTTCTGTAACTTCCCGTTGGAACAGGAGAAAATCTCCATGATCGTTCCAGTCATCTAACCTAAATAATAATGAGTAAGAAAATTATTCTTTGCGTGGTACTGTTATTGGTTTCTTCTTTGGCTCCTTCGTCAGCCAAAAAGAAGAAGACTTCCAAGAAGGCTGCCCCTCAGACCGAGCAAAGATACCAGGAAATAGATAATTATGATTTTCTCTATTCAGGAGAGGATTATATCTACCAAGACAACTATGCAGCTATTGATAATCTGATGGATGAGGCTTTCAAACACATTGGAGCCCGTTACCGTAGTGGTGCGAAGGGTCCGTCGGCTTTCGACTGCTCCGGCTTCACCAGCTATGTCTATAGCAAGATGATGAACAAATCCATCGGTGCCTCCTCTCGCGACCAGTATGCAAGAAATACCCCGATACGCAATGATGAGCTCCAGACAGGTGATCTGGTGTTCTTCACCAGTCCGAATAGCGGACGTGGTGTAGGTCATGTAGGTATCGTGGTTGATGTAGATCCTGCCACTGGTTCCTTTGATTTCATTCATGCCAGTAGTTCAAGTGGCGTGAAGGTCAGCAATTCCCGCGATGGCTATTACTCTCGCAGGTATATTGGGGCACGCCGTGTGAACTGATGAAGTATATGAGAATCAACTTTTTTTTATTAGTAGCAGGATATTTACTGGCCTGCTCTCCAACACAGGATGCTGGCAAACAAATGCCAGCATCGTCTGTCTATGACCCCGTGACATCTGATACCGTGGCCTCGGCTGTCGTTGGGGCTTCTGAACCAGAAAGGTCGATGCCTGATACGTTGACCATTGCCATGACAGGCGACATCATGATGGGCACCACCTATCCTTCAGTGATGCTTCCAGCTAACGATGGAAAGAACCTCTTCCGCGACGTGAAGGATCTTCTGGTGAATGCCGACCTGGCCGTAGGAAACCTTGAAGGGGCGTTATGCGATGGTGGACAGAGTACGAAGAAGGTATCGAACGTGAGTTATGCTTTCCGTATGCCTACACGCTTTGCTCCGCTTTTGAAGGAGGCCGGCTTTGATTTCCTGAGCATGGCAAATAACCACGCGAACGATTTCGGTACAGAGGGTATCGAGTCAACGGAACGTTGTCTGAAAGAACAGGACATCCGTTTTTCCGGTATTGCCGGAAGGGTGAGGAGTGCTGTGGTGGAACGCAACGGAGTGCGCTATGGTCTTTGTGCCTTCGGTCATAACGGCTATACCATGAAGCATAACGACCTGTCGTTGGTGAAGGACGTGATCGACGAGCTGCGACAGCAGTCTGATATCGTCGTGGTGTCTTTCCATGGCGGTGCAGAAGGACAGTCGTATAGTCATTTGCCACAAGGACGTGAGATCTTCCTTAACGAGGATCGCGGCTCTCTGCGTGAGTTTGCCCATTTCTGTATTGATAACGGTGCCGATGTGGTGTATGGTCACGGACCGCATGTGGTGCGCTGTGTGGAGGTATACCAAGGACGGTTCATTGCCTATAGTCTGGGGAACTTCTGCACACCCTACGGTATCAGTCTGAAGGGCATCTCGGGCTATGCACCGGTGGTGACCATCCAGATTGGTAACGACGGTCGTTTCCTGAATGGAAAGATCCATTCATTCATCCAGCAGCGCGGTCTTGGTCCGCGGAAGGATGAGACGAATGCCGTGCCTCGACAGATGAAGATGCTCAGCGATGCCGATGTTCCACAAAGCATGGCACGCATCGACAACAAAGGAAACATCATCCTAAAATAAAACCACAAAAAAAGAGACTCATTCGAGTCTCTTTTTTATTTTTCTCTTCAAAAGGATTAGTCCTTTTTCTCTGCGGCAATCGGAGTACGCTTCTCAGCAATACGAGCCTTCTTACCAGTGAGCTTGCGCAGGTAGTACAGCTTAGCGCGACGTACCTTACCGATCTTGTTCACCTCGATGCTTTCGATGTTCGGACTCTCGATGGGGAAGATGCGCTCTACACCAACAGTTCCTGACATCTTGCGAACAGTGAAACGCTTCTTCTCACCATGACCGCAAATCTTAATAACGACACCGCGGTAGAGCTGGATACGCTCCTTGTTACCCTCGATGATCTTGTAAGCAACGGTTACTGTGTCACCTGCCTTGAAATCGGGGTGCTGCTTACCGGTTGCAAATGCTTCTTCAGCAACTTTAATTAAATCCATTGTCTTGAAATCGTTTGATTCTTAATAAGTTTCGCGCAACATAGACAGGCAACTCTTCTTCCTTCCATCGGTTACGTCGAAAAAGCGGTGCAAAGGTACAACAAATTTCTGAAACACGAAAATATTTCGCACTCTTTTTTGTTTTTAGACATAAGAACAGGGTTTTAGACATAAGAACATAAGAACAGATTTTACCTGTTAGGTGTTGATAGGTAGTGAGCAGTTTGTATTCTTTAACGTTTTTGGATGCAGGTATTTTATCTTTTCACGTTATCTTTGCAAAAACTAATCGAAATGAATATGAAGAGAGTTCTATTTCTATTGTTGGTATTAGGTTCTATGTCGTTGTCTGCTCAAAATTCTCAGAAACGATATCGTCACCATGAGTTCAGTAGCAGTTTCTCTGTGGGTTCCAACCCAGCAGATAAGACGGTCCAAGATGTTACCACGCAGTATATTGACGCCTATCAAATGGAAATTGCTAATGGTTGTTTTAATATCTTCGGCGCATCACATCTCATGCTCAATTTCGAGTACCATTACCGGTTGAATCAAACCAGTGCATTGGGCTTTATCTTCGGCTGGGGAGTATCCAGTAACGACTATGAGGGATGTCTTAAATCTGATAACAGAGATGACTTATACCTTGTAAGCAATGGTTCTGAGAGTAGTCGCATATTCCATATTGCCCCATCTTACCGCTATTCATGGTACCGTTTCTCAAATAACAAGTGCAGTTTGTATTCCCGCTTAGCAGTTGGTGCGATGAGGCAACATATGCAGTACAAATTCGGCGCGAAAGAAACTGAATACGCCGATCACTCCACCCCCATTGACAATATGGCTGTGTCATACGATCAAGTAAAATGGAAAGCAACCTATCAGATCACTGCTGTTGGTTTCGATGCAGGGTTGGGCTCCTTTCATGTGTACGACGAACTTGGCTATGGGTGTCAAGGTGTTTGGGTGGTATGCGGTTGTAGGGTCGTGTTTTAGCAGGAGTTTAGATTGTTCTCCTATTACAATGATGTCATTGAACATCCTTCTTGGTTAGCTCTTTTTCGATCTTGCGCAGCCTGTCCGACATCTTGACAATTTGTAGCAGGACTGCCCAAATCGTTATACTACCACCGATACTACCCACGAATGTGACTACTGCATCGGGAAAAGCCATGTCTTGTTGGGATTCCCAGATGCATTTGCTGACCAAAGTGCCGCACACAATTCCTCCTACGAGTACGATCCAAGCAATGACAACAATCAGTTTCTCAATAAATGTCCTTTCCTTTTCCATAAGTTTTGTAATTATAATAGGTTTTGTTATGTTCCCGCTATCCATTTCTCTACTGTCTTCAACACTTTTGGGTTCTGACAGTTCGACATGAGTTCTTGTAGAGCATCAATCACAGACGGATCATTAAACAGTGTACCTCCCTGTTTTAGGTCATTCTTCAACAACTTTACCATTTCTGAATAATTCCGAGAGTAAGAAGCATTCAATATCAATACCCATCTCTCATTCCGCAGGATATCAGCCTGCGGAACTCCATATTCTTTCATTGTCTGCTTATAGACTTGAAGAAAGTTAGCATCGATTCCTTGATAAGAACCGTCCTTGAAGAGCAGACAGCTTTTGGTTCCTTCCTTCCACAGTTCATTCATTTCTCTGACAGCCCCTTCCCCCTGATGGCGTTGAACAGCTTCACGTTCTTGATATAGCAGAGTAAACCATTTGTCGTTGAGCATAAAATGTCCTCTCTTAAATACCTCAAACAACTCTTTGTCACAAGCTACCTGTTCAGCATTTTTTCCATCAAGCAGAGCGGCAGCTATTTTCTTGGCAGTATTCTTCATATAATACTCCTCCGCAAGCTCCAAATAGTCGTAAAGGAACTGTTTATCACGTTCTCCATCATTAAACTGCCGTTGATACCAAGCAAGTCCCTCATCATCCTGCAACTCATCCTGAACCATCCAGATAAACCGGGTGATGTCAGTTCCTCCGACAACTCTTCCTAGATGATTACCATTATTATCAAGAAGGAGATAAGTGGGAGCCTCATTAATATCGTATTTATAGACCAGTTCTATGTTCTGCTTGTCAGTCGCATCTATCTGCCAACAAACAAACTTATTGTTGAAGAAGTTGCCTGCTTCTTTCTTCGGGAATTCTTTACCGTTCATCATCTGTGTACCCTCGCTCGACGGATCGTTGCATGCAAGGAACACCATTTTATTATCACGTTTCGCCATGTACAGGATATCGTCAAAAGATTTCCAGTCGTTGAAAAGAACACCACTTCCAGGAGTAAGGATTCCAAACACATCCTCTAATTTGTCTTCCAATAACGACCCAGAGAGATTATTCGCGGTGATAATACTGTCTGGCTCAATGAATAAAGTAAGGGAAGAATTACCACCATACACTTGAGAGAAAACCCCTGCAGCTCCTTGAGCGTCGTGTAGTTGATGCCATGGCAATGACATTTCATTTATCGCTTTCAACCAACTATTCCGGTCCTTCTCGGTTGAGACACTGACGATATCGAAACCTTTTTCATGATACTTCTCATAGACGGCCCTCATATTCAGCATCTCTGAACGGTCATTTGGGATCTTGCCATTCCAGAAGTTTACAAAGACGTATTGCCCCTTGCCGACGTATTCAGACAACTTGTGTATCTTTCCGTCTTTGTCGGGCAACTCAAAATCTGTGAAAGTCACCCCTGCCATCTGCCTTTCCATTGCCTTCTTTCGTTCTTGATACTCCTTGAACAAGGGATAGTTCAAGAACTCCTCACTGGCAGTAGCCAGTAGTTCTGCTCTTTCCCGTTCCGTCAGTGGTCCACCCCCAAACGTGCTGTAGAAATGAGCACCGATGATGTTGTCGTTATTCTTCTTTAGAAAAGAAGCGAGGTATTTAAGATAACGATCCTGATCATTAAACAGCTTTTTCGTTGTTTCTTCATGTGTCAAGTAGATCGTTGTGCGCTTGCCACCTTTTACCAGTAAGGAGTTATTCACATAGGTAAACGTGGTCTCGCCTTCTTCCAGAACAAAAGTAACATTCTCCACGAATAAACCACCACTCACTACCAGACGAGCAAGACTGGGACTTTCAAGGGGTCCTGTAAGTATGAATTTTCCATCTCTTACCACAGTGGATTCTGTAGTCCTTGGGTCATCCAGGTGGGCATATAGAGTAACTTTCTTACCATTCAAACTGGTAGGAAAAATCCCTTTCAATGTATAAGTCGCAGATTGTGAAATAGCTTTGTCATTACTTGTATTCTGTGCTAGGCAAGAACAAGTGAAAGCCATCACCATCAATGATAAAAGCATTCTTTTCATAGATACTCTTTTAACTCATGGTCGTACAATAGTTTATCGACCGCAAAGTTACAATCTTTCCATCATAAATGCAAGTGATAGACAATATAAATTCGTTTTTCAATGAATTTCACCGTTTTTTTCAACACCTAACATTGTGAAAACTTAATTGCTTTATTGTGAGCAACTTAGAAGAGAAAGATGTGCTAAAAGAGGTAACCTAACACCTAACATAAACCTAACAAAAAGGTAACATCACACCTAACATTTCCCTCTTGAGCGAACTACACACAGCGAACTACAAGGTGGCTCTCAATGTTAGGTTTATGTTAGGTCTTTGGTTAGGTTTATGTTAGGTCTGGAAAATCGTGAAACATCTTTATATAGGGGGCTTTTGCCGTGAAACTGTTAGGTGTTGGACAAAAACACAAAATTCTTTCATTTTGACGAATTGGCAATCCGAGACGAATCACAGTTTCTCATACTCGTAGCTGGCGAATATTAAATTCGCTAGAACGATGGACAGTGTTTCTTACTGGAAAACTAGTTGTTCCCAACGTGGGAATAAAATGTTCCCAACGTGGGAATACTTATCTGATGAAGTTCATGAACTGGGGCCGCTCGTCGCGCTTGGGTGTTGGATCGCCATCGGCATGAATCTTCTGTAACAAGAAGGCCATATTGGTAGCCAGGGTGCGCATGGTCTGCATACCTTCGGTGTCGCGTTTCACCTCACCCTTTCCTGCGCCATAGGCGATGTTCCAGTATTGAGAGGTGACCACGGGCATGTTCATCATCTCGAACATCATGTTCATCGTTTGGAGCGTAGCCGTAGCACCACCTCGTCTGCACACTGCCAATGCTGCCGCAGGTTTGTTCTGCACCAGATGACCAGCCGAGAAGAACAGTCGTTGCATCAGAGAAAGCACACCGCCGTTGGGCTGTCCGTAATAGACGGGTGTACCAACGATGAGCGCATCTGCCGTTGCCATCTTTTCGGTGATTACACTACAGAGGTCATCATCGAACACACAACCGTCACTATTGGGTTGATGACAGCCGCCGCAGTTGATGCACATACGGATAGGGTCTTGACCAACCTGAACGATTTCCGTCTCCAAACCGTATTTGTGTAACGTCGTTTCTATCTCTTGCAGGCAACAGAACGTGTTACCTTCGGACCTCGGACTGCCGTTGATCAGTAGCACTTTGCACTTCTTGCCCGACACCGTATTCAACATCGCTGATACAGGTGCTACAACAGCTGCTCCTGCAGCCGCTAATGTGGCTTTCTTGATGAAATCTCTTCTTTCCATTGTTGTTACCAATTATTTGATGATAGTCATTATCTATTATGACTCTTGATGATTTCTGCAATCTCCTTACGGGCTTCCTTTCCTTCAGGACATGGCCAGAGAGGATAGACGTGTCCCATTTTCTTTTTCACATGTAAACGGACATCTACGTCTGCCGATTTCATCTTGTCGTAGGTCTTGACAATATCCGTGTAGAATGTTTCCCATGTGCCCACGAAGATGTCGGTAGGTGGTAATCCCTGCATGTCACCGTAGAGAGGTGATACCATCGGATCGTGAGCATCGATATCGCCAGCCCAGTCGGCTCCTACGAGTCGCAGCACTTCTATGTTTAGGAAGGTGTCGTACTCCTGTAACGCATCGTCTCCTCCCACTACGTCCACCCAAGGCGAGATGAGCACCAGTTGACTGGGCAGGTCGAGCGAGTCATTCTTCAGTTCCTGCGTTAGGGCAAGACTAAAGCCACCGCCGGCAGAATCGCCCATGATGATGATTCGTTTGGCAGGGATACGTTCCAGCAGTTGTCGATAAAGCTGTACCATCAGCGGAAAAGCATCCTTGACAGTATAGCGGTATAGCAATGGATAGTTTGGCGTTATGATGCCGCAGCCAGTCGTCTGCGCCCATTCGGCCATCGCCGACCAATGCAACGGCATGAAGTTGTTCAGATAGGCTCCACCATGGATGTAGAGCACAATGGGTTTTGAATCGTCTTCTGCTGCCGTCTCAAACACCTGCATATCACCAATCTTGAATTGCTTTACTTCACGGGGGAATTCTATTCCGTCAGGTATCTCCACAAAGCTTTTGTCTGTCATATTCCCCTTACCCTTTTCATAGTCCTCCATTGTTGACTGTGTCAAGGAATGGGCGCAGATGTACGCCTGGGGTGAGCGACCGTCAATGAGCCAAAACCCCAAACAGATCAATGCGATGACAGCAATGAGCGTCACTATTGTCAGAAACAGTTTCTTAAGTACTTTCTTCGCTTTCATAAGTTTTTATTATTCTTGATTGTTAGTTGTCTGTTCTATTAATAAATCTTTACCTCTCCAATTCCTTGGCTTATTTGAAAAGCATCGTACAACCGAGTATGGTAATACCTTTGCAAAGATAATCATATTTGTGTAAACCACCAAGAAAAATTTACACATAATACATGTGGCGTGGCTAGGGCAAATGATAAAGCACCTTTTTATTTGGCTCTTCTCAGAAAAAAGTCTACCTTTGGCTTCGCCAAATTTACTCCATCTCGGCATAAAAAAAGAATGAATTCTTTTTGTTTTGCTCTCGATTTTTCGTATCTCTGACTTCGTCGAAGATACTTGCGCTTGGAAATACAAACAAAAACAAGCTTTTGCTTGGTATTTCGCTCGCTTAATCGTATCTTTGCATTATGAAAAGGAAGCAATGGATGACTATAGGAGCGGTGGTTATTGGTATGATGATCACCTCTTGCCGCTCACATTATGTGATGAGCGGGATAGAACGTAACCGTATCTTAGTGGATCAGCGGTATGATGCGCTGTCGGATGGACAGGCTGAGGCGCTGATGACACCCTATAAGCATGCGGTGGACAGTATGATGTCTCCCGTAGTAGGGGAGGTGGCTCGGTATATGGCAGCCCATCGCCCGGAGAGTGAGTTGTCGAACCTGCTGGCCGATATCCTGGTATGGGCGGGGAAGTCGTATAACGAACAACCAGTCTTCGGCGTGTATAACATGGGTGGCATCCGTGCAGGCCTCGCCAAAGGTAAGGTTACCTATGGTGATGTGTTGGATGTGGCACCGTTTGAGAACAAGATCGCTTTCCTGACACTGAGCGGTGAGAAGGTGCTGGAACTGTTCCGACAGATGGCTATGACAGGTGGAGAGGCCGTGAGTCATGGCGTAAAACTGGTGTTTACGAAGGATCGTCAGTTGAAATCGGCCAAGCTCAACGGTGAGGATATCGATCCTTCTGCTTCCTATCGTATCGCATCCATCGACTACCTGATACAGGGGAATGACAAGATGGAGGCGTTCAAGGGCAAGACCGATGTGAACTCGCCTCAGGAAGAGAAAAACAACCTACGCTATATCATCATGGATTATTTCCGTGAGCAGATGCAGCAAGGGAAGGTGGTTGACCGGGAAATAGAAGGAAGAATTGTAGTTGAGTAAGAATTGAAGAGGATGAGTTATATATATTATAATAAGGTGAAGAGAACAGTAGGCGGACTGATGATGGTCCTTATGTTCTCGTTCGTACCGCAGACAGCGTCAGGACAGACAAAGCAGTTGGTAATACTTCATACCAACGATACACATAGTACTATCTATCCGCTGAACCCCAATCTCGCTGATACGGCATTGGCGGGTAGGGGAGGCTTCATCCGTCGTATTGCTATGCTTCGCGAGGAACGGAAGAAGCATCCTGACCTGCTGCTGTTCGACAGTGGTGACTTCTGTCAGGGCTCTCCCTATTTCACTTTGTATAAAGGTGACGTGGAGGTGTCGCTGATGAATCTCATGGGCTATAGCGCCGGTACCATTGGTAACCATGAGTTTGACTTCGGTTTGGAGAATATGGCGCGGATGTTCCGTAACCTGAACTTCCCGATAGTGTGCTCGAACTATGACTTCACAGGAACACCGGTGGAAGGAACGGTTAAGGATTATATCATCCTGAAGCGCAACGGACTGAAGATCGGTGTGTTCGGACTGTCACCCAAACTTGAAGGACTGGTTCCTAACGATCACTGTCAAGGGGTAAAGTTCCTTGATCCGATTAGTGAGGCAAAGCGTGTTGTAGCCATCCTGCAGAAGAAGAAATGTGATGTGATCATTTGTATATCCCATCTGGGTTGGTCGGTCTTGAATACAGTAGATGACCAGCACCTGATTCCTGCCACGAATGGTATCGACCTGGTATTGGGCGGTCATTCACATACATATTTCCAGACCCTACAGTATGTGAAGAATCTTGACGGGAAGGAGATTCCTGTTGACCAGAACGGAAAGCACGCGCTCTATGTTGGGAAGATGGTACTGAACTTCAGGAAAAAGTAGGAGGGCCACCCCTAGCCCCTCCATAAGGAGGGGAAACAAAACAGATTGGCCACCCTCTTCACTTCTCCCCTCCTTATGGAGGGGTCGGGGGTGGCTTTCTATTCGAAATAGAAGGTGAGGGCCACGAACTTGGTACGGGTATGGTCGGCCTTCACGCTATTCGTATAGATAAGCATGTTCTTGTCCTTGATGTCTTTGGCTTGATCGGCATCAAGGGCGTTCATCAGACTGTAACCGAATTTGAGTTCAGGACGTAGCTTGAAGAAGGGTAGGTAGAAATCACAGCCGATACCCAATTCAAGGTAGCAGTCGAAACCCTTCAAGCGGATGATATCTTCGTTCTTACCCGACAGGTTCATCATCGGGTTCACACCCGCCATTACATACGGACGGTGGTTATTGAAACGCTTGGCGCTGAATATCAAATCACAAGCTGACGAGATATACACGGATTTCATCTCCTGCTGCATCGTGATGGGCGTTCCGTCTTCCAGCTTGTCGGTGTGGTTCAGGAACTGCAGATGACGGGTGCCGAAATACATCGCCGGGGCCACACGGAAAGCGAAGTACGTTCCTAACCGCGCTTCTCCCAATACACCCACCGTGAAACCAGCATCCCAACGGTCTTGATCGCAGGTAACCAACTTCTCTACTGTAGTACCATCCTCATTGGTAATGAACTGCGGTCCCACATTCTGTAACTCCATATCCTGCAGGTGCGTACCGACAAGTACACCAAAATGGAATGGACGCAAGTCTATGTAAGGCTTGTTCTGAACCGTTCGTTCCTGAGCACTTGCTCCTAAGCAAACGGCAATGATGAGGGAAAGGATCATCTTTCGCATGTGTGAATAATAACGCTGAAAACGACAGGATATTGTGAATCAACGGATGTTTTGTTGTTAAGTGATAACTGCATACCCCCTTTTGTGTGAATTAAAGTTAATCACCAACAAAATCCATACCTACAAATAGGTATATTCGAAAATAATCTATATCTTTGCACCATTAAAAACGCTGCGTCCCAGATGCAGCAGAGAATGTGATAACAATAGTATTAACGAATAAAACAACATTATGGCTTACGTAATTGGCGAAGATTGTATCGCATGTGGTACATGTATCGATGAATGTCCGGTAGGAGCTATCTCTGAGGGCGAACGTTATTCAATTGATGCTGATGCTTGCACAGAGTG
>JAGCDO010000017.1 GCA_017651265.1 Prevotella sp.
CCAGTTGTGGTGAACATTTGGAATCACGTCGGTATCGATGTATTTCTTACGGTTGATGCTCGTTGAGTTACGAGTACTGAAGCGCATACCCCCGTAATCGGACGTGCTCACATCCGTCTTGGGTGTACGGTACGAAGCCTTAGCACCAAGGTAGAATCCCTTCTTACGGTCTTGGGTATAAGGCATCCAGCCAATCTTTGAGGTAAGCGAATAACCCTGGCTGCGCCCGAAGTCCTTATTGTTGTCCTGCACATACCCAGCCTCTTCCGATCCGGCAATCTCCTGGAAGAACGTTCCGAACGAAGCTCTGAAGTGGTCGCGCAGGTAAGCAGCCTGGAAGCCAAGATGACGAGAAGGCGCGAGTGCCTGCGTAACCATTGGTCTTTCAATCAGCTGCAGATAGCGTGAAGAAGTGGTGCGTTCCATGGAGAAATCCTCCTTGAAGTTACCTACCTTGAATTCCATGTTCTTCACACCATCGTATTCCACGATAGCATCTTTCAGTTCAAAGAGTCCGTCGGCCATGTCCATATCCACCTCACCATACCAGTCTTTGCCAAGCTGTGCTTTCACGGCGAAACGTGCACGGCGGATAGAAATGCCATTGCCAATCCTGTCATAGTCGGAGCCTACCCCCCAGAAGGTGGCTCCGTCAACCATTACGCGGTTGTCCATCCAGAGTTTGTAACTTTGGTCTTTCGATTCCAGTACCAGGATATTGTTACGAGCCTCTGCATGTAACTCCTTCCTGTCAACAGCCACGCCATACTGGTTGAAGCGGACTTCCTCGTTTTCCTGAGCCATTGCACTGCTGCTAATCAGCAGGAAAGCTCCTAAGGTAAGAATTGCTGCTTTTTTCATAATTGTTGTTAGATTAATAATACATATGTTAGTAATAATATTCATGCTCTTCCTGACTACAGTAGTTGCAGGTAGTTCACCAGATTCTCGCTACGGTCAAGACGTAGTTTCTTACGTAACCGGTAGCGGTTAATCTCCACGCTTTTCGTCTCCAGGTTCACCATGTTGGCTATTTCCTTGCTGGAGAACCCCAAGCGTAACAGTACGGCCAGTCGACATTCCCTTTTCGAGAGATTCGGACAACGCATCTGCAGTCGGCATACAAAGTCATGGTGCATCTTTTCCACCATCTGGTAGATCTTTTCCATCTCAGGTGGGTAGCGCAGCGTTTGTTGCAGGTCCTTGTCTATTTCAACCAGCGATTCCCTGATTCCTTTCGTGTCAGCATTCTTTGCCAGCTCCCTCAGCTGGTTCCCAACACCAGTCATGTATTCCCTCTGCTGTTGCATGAACAAAGAGAGGTCGATCAGTTCCTTGTGCTTGAAGTCAATCTCGCGCGACATACTGTCAAACTGCGAGGTTACTGCCATGACATCAAGTCGGTTGAACTCATTGCTCACCTCATTACGATGTTTCAGCTCGTCGCTCAATAGCCGACTGAACAGCTTCCCTTTCTTGTACTGCGTATAGGAGAGTCTGATGAGCAGACAAGCCAGGATGACAAAGAGTGCCAGTACCCAGAAGAAGTAAGGACGGCTGTACAACCATCTCATCATCACACAGATGAGGAAGGCCAGCATCGGTGTTGCCACGGCAATGGTCACGGTGTTGAGGAGCCGTTTCATCTCCCTTTCCTGTTCCAAGCCAAGGGCATTTCCCTCTTTGAGCAGGTTGGCTGCTACAATAACCGGTGGCAGCGGGGCAATGAGCAGTGGCAGAATAGTGTTGAACAGCAACAGCGCCAACGTCTGTCCGTAGAGTGAAGCCACCTGTTTCGGCTTTCTCCTGTTTACCGGGCGGCGGAACACATAATAGATCACCGGACTGAGGCACACAATGCTCATGATGACCACCAAGAGCCAGAGCGCCCAGTTGGAGGTGCCGCTATTATATAAAGGTGTAATCAGCGAATCAATGAACAAGGCATAGTTACAGGTGAGCGCAATTCCGCACAACACCACTCCGATATATGCCAGCCATTTCACATATAGCTGTTTGGTCAGCAGGTGCGTGTCCTTTTCTTCTATGTGCTTGAGAATCAATCGGTCCATGCCAATGGCACAAACAATGCTCACGATGGGCGCAGCGATAATCGACAATACAACCACCACCCATAATGTAGTACCAACCATACCGCTATTCATGACAAACAAGGCGAGCAAGGCTCCCCAGAAGGCGGTAACAGTGGAATAATGGCAATTCACGGTGGAGAGAATGGCGATGGTGAGCAAGATAGAAACTGCAGCCACCACCACCTCATCGGCACCCGTCAGGAAAACACTCTTCTCGTGTAAGATGATCAGTCCCATGCCGACAGTCATGGATAGCAGCAGACAAGCCAGGAAGGGCCAAGTCCTCAGGATATCAGCGATGTGGATATCCGAGTAGCTGTAGGCCATTTCTCTCCATCCGAAGCAAATGCCTATCGACATGATTAGTAAGATGGATACTGTCAGCATGGGCGATCAACTATCAGAGTAATAAATAATAAATAAAAACTATAGTGTTAGAAAGTAATCAAAACCGTTGTTTCACAGCCAGCACCGATAGCAGGTCGGCTGCTTTCATGGCCTCCTCGGCTATCTGTTCAACGTGAAGGGTGAAGTAGCGAAGGTGGATCTTCTGACTGAGCTTGAAGTTCTCCATCTCGTGGAACACCTTCCGTTTGATGGCCTGAGCCAGCTTGTCGGCCTCCTTCTCATAGTAGTATATACGATGGATATTCTCTTGAAGGAGCTGAGGCGAACGGAAGTGGTTACGGATGGATTGTGCCGTGATCTCCACGGAGAGAGAGGCCAGTTCCACCAGTTTCAAGAATTCCACGTTCAGTTCAGAGGGGAAGAACGGTATTTCTATCTCGTATTGCACAAGGTTTTTGTACAGCTGACCGACAATCATGTCCATGTGTTCCAGCAGTTGCAGGATATCCACACGATTCTCGGAAACAAGCGTATAGGAATACAGACTGTTCTCGATGTTCCTTCGCAAGTCGGTCGTGCTCTCCCTGATGGTCATCACGCCTTTGATGTTGTCGGCAAATGCCTGCGAGTTCCCTTCCAGGTAGTTTCTTATACCATTTTTATATAGCAGAACACACTCGTCCATCTTGTCGATGAACTGGTCGAGGTCGGCTATAATCTGATTCACTTTGTTGCGTCCAAACATAATACAAAACAGGTTGAGGTTTACGACGACAAAGATAGTGATTTATTTTTAATCTACAAAATAGCATATAGAGTTTTTGAAACGTCGATGTTGTGGTTGTGAAATTTGTGTAATGTTAGCTAAATGTTTGATAAATAGAATGATAGTACTTATACACCAACTTTACACTTAGGGGATGAATATAGTCGATGTAGAGTTTTTGTATAATTATTATTGTCCTCTGTAGAGTCTTTTTGTAGCATTCGTAAAGGTGGGAGAGGGCTCTGTCCAAAGTACGTCGGTCGGAATTGAAAACAAAAATACGCTTTTTCTTTGTATTGTCCTCGTTTATTAGTAATTTTGCACGCAAAAATAAGGTTAGGTATTTTATGCAACAGAAAATTGTCATTCTTGATTTTGGCAGTCAGACCACCCAGTTGATTGGTCGTCGAGTACGTGAGTTAGATACCTTTTGTGAAATCCTCCCGTACAACAAGTTCCCCAAAGATGATCCCTCAGTTATTGGTGTAATCCTGTCAGGTTCCCCCTATTCCGTACACGATCCCGAAGCATTCAAGGTAGATCTGAGTCAGTTTATCGGTCGTCTGCCCGTTTTAGGCATTTGCTACGGCGCTCAGTTCCTTTCCCATACCTTGGGTGGAAAAGTAGAGAAGACCGATTCAAGAGAATACGGTCGTGCCCATCTGGAATCCATCGATCTCAGTAATCCGCTGTTCAAAGGCTTTGAGACAGGCTCTCAGGTGTGGATGAGTCATGGTGACACTATTACCGCCATTCCCGAAGGTTTCCAAGTGATTGGCAGCACCAAAGACGTGAAGAATGCAGCATTCTGGTGCGCTCCAGGAAAAGTTCAAAGTTCTTTGCAAAGCAAAGCGGCAGAGCCGAGCGCAAAGTTCAAAGTTCA
>JAGCDO010000018.1 GCA_017651265.1 Prevotella sp.
GTCGGGATTACTGGACTCGAACCAGCGACCTCGCGCCCCCCAGACGTGTGCGCTACCAACTGCGCTAAATCCCGATCCTTGCGTTTTGCGGGTGCAAAGTTAGTGGTTTTCGTCGATATATGCAAATTTATGAGCAGAAAAAACAAAAGAAGTTTTAAGTTTTGACAATACTTAGTATTTATTTCGCGATTGATGATGTTATTACGGAATAAATTTGTACATTTGCAGGAAAAACAGAAAACATTCATGCAATATGCCCTTTATGCGCCCAAACATTTGGGTAATACCATACAACTGCCAGCCTCGAAAAGCATCAGTAACCGCGCACTGATTCTGCATGCCCTCTCTGGCGGTCATTCCCTTCCACAGAACCTGAGCGACTGCGATGACACGGAAGTCATCGTAAGAGCGCTGCGTGACTGGCCCGATGTGATTGACATCAAGGCAGCAGGTACAGCGATGCGCTTCATGACGGCTTATCTGAGTGTGACACCGGGCAGGAGTCATACCCTTACCGGTACTGATCGCATGAAACATCGTCCTATCAAGGTGTTGGTGGATGCTCTCTCCTACTTGGGAGCAGAGATTAAATACCTGGGCGAAGAGGGATTCCCTCCACTGCGCGTTACGGGTCATGCTTTGGAAGGCGGCACCATAGAGATTCCCGGTGACGTGAGCTCACAGTATATCTCGGCCCTGCTGATGATCGGTCCTGCCCTGAAGAACGGACTGGAACTGAAGCTCACAGGGAATATCATCTCTCGTCCGTATATCGACCTGACCATGCATACCATGCACGACTATGGTTTGAAGATTGAATGGACAGATTACAATACCATCTATGCGCCTCATCAGGAGTATCAGCAGAGAGAATATGTAATTGAAAACGACTGGAGTGCCTCGAGCTATTGGTATGAGATCATGGCGCTGAGTGACGATTATGACAACGAGATCAAGCTGACGGGACTGACGGATGGATCCAGACAAGGCGACTCGGTGGTGCGTTATCTGTTCTCGATGCTTGGTATAAAGACCTCATTCGAGAATACCGAACCTGGAGTGATGACCACGGTGACACTGAAGAAGGTTCGCACACGACTGCCCCGCCTGGATTATGACTTCATCAACCAGCCCGACCTGGCACAGACGTTCGTAGTGTGCTGTGCCGTGATGGGCATTCCCTTCCACTTCAAGGGTCTTTCCTCATTGAAGATCAAGGAGACCGACCGTATGGCTGCCTTACAGAAAGAGATGAAGAAACTGGGATATGTGATTCGCGACATCAACGGAGAAGAACTGTTGTGGGACGGGGAACGTTGTGAAGCCTCGATGGAAGCCATCGATACCTATGAAGATCATCGCATGGCCATGTCGTTTGCCCCTGTATGCATCAAGATTCCCGGACTGAAAATGAACAATCCGGAGGTGGTAAGCAAGTCATACCCCAAGTTCTGGGACGACATCCGCTCAGTGGGATTCACCATCGAAGAAACACCCAACAATTCCTAAACGAATACCATTTATGACCTATCTTCTGCTCGCATTAGTGGCTCTGGGCGTTTTTTCCGCCATCATAGCCCTACTCTCACACAATAAAGAAGGGGGCGGAGACGTTGTGATATATGGGAACGATTGTTCCACATGCAACGGCGACAACGAGAAATGCGAACAGGAATGCATGATGGAAGCTGCTATCCGCGACATCGAGTATTTCGATGACGAGGAGTTGGATGCGTTCAAAGGTAGAACAGCAGACGACTATTCAGACGAGGAGGCAGATCAGTTCCGCGAGATTCTCTATTCCATGCGTCAGGAAGAAGTGAAGGACTGGATCCGCAGTCTGGTACTCAGAGGTATTGAATTGCCTAACCAAATCAAAGATGAGACCATCATGCTGAGTGAGGAGTCTGTTTCTAAGAGTGTGGAGTGAGGATTGTAGAGTGAGAATACAACAGAAGATTAAAGGTAGGGAATGAAATATAAGGATATGTGGCTTAACGAAAACGTTCGGGGCACGCTGCGGCGGGCTTCGCATCATCGTCATATCTCCTTCCTCTTGCTTCTTGCTTCTTACCTCCTGCTTCTTACCTCCTGCTCCAACGATAAGAACACGGCGCAGTCGCGTTGGTGGCATTCCTTCAACGCCAAATACAACACCTACTTTAATGGTTCGCAAGCCTATATCGATGGTTCCTTGGAAAAGGAGAATGGTCATCGTGACAATTTCACGGAGATGATTCCCCTCTACCCTGTGAGTAACAAGAACAGTAAGGAAATCGGTAAAGGCAACTTCAACAAAGCCATCGAGAAGAGTCAGAAAGCCATCAAGCGCCACAGTATTACACGCCGACCCGAATGGACCAAGAACCGAAAGAAGACTGAACGCGACATCGAATGGCTCAACCGTAGCGAATACAACCCCTTCCTGTGGAAAGCATGGATGCTCATGGGAAGATCGCAGTTCCATCAAGGAGCCTTCGATGAGGCGGCTTCCACGTTTGCCTATATGAGTCGACTGTACCAGACGCAGCCTGCCATCTACGGAAAAGCCCGGGCTTGGCTGGCTAAGTGCTATATCGAACAGGACTGGATCTACGATGCCGAGGACGTGATCAATAAGATGAAACGTGACTCGCTCGACTGGCGGGCCGTGAAGGAATGGGACTATACCTTTGCCGACTACTATATCCATACAGGACGTTACGAGGAGGCGATCCCCTATCTGAAAAAGGTCATCAAACATGAGATGCGGAAGAAGCAGAAAGCACGCGAGTGGTATCTGTTAGGTCAGATAGAAGCGGCACTGGGTCATCGCGACAACGCCTATCAGGCTTTCCGCCACGTCATCCGTCAGAGTCCTCCCTACGAACTGGAATTCAATGCCCGCATTGCCATGACCGAGGTAATGGCCGGCACGAAGGATAAGCAGATGATCAGCAGACTGAAGCGTATGGCGGCATCTGACAAGAACAAGGATTATCTCGACCAGGTATATTACGCTATCGGTAATATCTATCTGTCGAAACGCGACACGCTGAAAGCCATCGAGGCCTACGAGAAAGGTAATGAGAAAGCAACACGTCCAGGCATCGAGAAAGGTGTGCTGCTGCTGCACTTAGGCGACCTCTACTGGGCGCGTGAGAACTTTAGTGATGCTCGTCGTTGCTATGGCGAGGCTATTGGTCTGCTCGATAAGGATCGTGATGACTATGAGCAGTTGTCCAATCGTTCGAAGGTTCTCGATGAATTGGTACCGCATACCGAGGCTATCCATCTGCAAGACTCGCTGCAGGTACTGGCCAAGATGAGTGAGGATGACCGTAATGCGGCCATCGACCGCGTGATTGAAGCACTGAAGAAAAAGGAAAAGGAAGAACGTAACCGACAAGCTGAAGAGGAGGCGAGAAAACATGAGCAAGGAGGTGAGAACTACGATGATATCATCCCTAACGACGGTCCGACACCTGCCCGACAGCCTCAACAGCAACAACAAGGCAACAGCGTCTGGTATTTCTATAATCCTACAGCTGTGAACCAAGGTAAGAGTAACTTCCAGAGAGCCTGGGGAAAGCGTGAGAACGTAGATGACTGGCAGCGTATTAACAAAACCGTTGTGGCGGGTCCTACGGATCTTGCTAACCTGACTGACGAACAGCGGGATTCATTAGAAGCTGCAGAACTGATAGCCGACTCCTTAGCACAGGCTACTGACAGCGTACAGAACGATCCGCATAAACGGGAATATTACCTGGCGCAGATTCCATTTACCGAAGAGCAGGTGGAAGAAAGTAACATGATCATCAAGGATGCCCTCTATCATAGTGGTGTCATCTTCAAGGATAAGCTCGATAACCTGCATCTGAGTGAGAAACAGCTGCGCCGACTGACCGATCAGTATCCTGACTTTGAGCACATGGATGATGTATTCTATCACCTGTGGCTGCTCTATCAGCGTAAGTTGCAACCACAGATAGCCGACAGCTATCTCGACCAACTGAAAGAACACTATCCGGAGAGTCAGTGGACCACCTTACTCAATGATCCGTACTTCGAGGAGAACGCCCGCTTCGGAGCGCATATCGAGGACTCACTCTATGCTGCTACCTATGCGGCCTTCAAGGCGGGACGTCTGACGGAGGTGAAAACAAATACCATCCTCTCTGCCCAAAGGTTCCCCATTGGAGACCATCGGGATAAGTTCATCTTTATCGGTGGTCTGGCTAAGCTGAACGATGGTGACGGTAAAGGCTGCGTGGAGGATATGCAGACGGTAGTAAAAGATTACCCACAGAGCGACGTGAGTGCCTTGGCGGGCATGATCATCAATGGTGTCAATGCTGGCAGACGACTGCATGGAGGGAAGTTCGATATGGGTGATGTGTGGACCAGACGGTCGGAGGTGCTGCAAGACAGCGACTCTATCGCAGCAAGGGTATTCACAGCCGAGCGTAACGACCGCTTCGTCTTCATGATGGCCTACGAGCCTGATTCCGTCAACGAGAACCAGCTGCTCTATGAGATGGCCCGCTTTAACTTCACCAGTTTCATGGTACGAAACTTCGATATTGAGGTGGAAGATATAGACGGACTGCATAGGATGAGGATCAGCGGGTTCCTGAACTATGACGAGGCATGGCAATATGCACGTCAGCTGTATAAAAACGAGGCGGTAACACGACTGCTCAGGAAGGCGCGCATGATTCTTATCAGTGAACCGAACCTTGAACTGCTCGGTACACACTACAGCTATAACGACTACGATGAGTTCTACGAAGAGTATTTCGTACCGCTGAAGATCAGTACAGTACAACTACTCACGGAACCGGCTGACCTGCCAGTCGAACCGGAGCCGGTATCTCCTGCCTCGGAGGAACAGGAAGAGATCCTTAATGGTGGTGTATTGGATGATAACACCTTGATCGACTTGGGTATCGAACCTACCCCCACTACAGAACTGGAGATTCCCAACGAAAACAATGAGATTCCTGCCGAGGAGAACAAGACGCAGACAGAAAGCAATGAGATTCCTGCAGAGGAACCCGTTCGACCCGTTCCTGCACCTCAGCAACCTGCAGTGGTAGTTGAAGAACCTGCTACTACAGTGGTGGAACCTACAACTACTGTTGAGGAGCCCGTAACTACTATTGAGGAGTCTGCAACTACTATTGAGGAGCCCGTTCAACCAGAGAGCGGCATAGAAATACCTAGTGATATCATAGAAGTTCCTAGCGATGTAATAGAAGTTCCTAGTAACAATACTGAAGTTCCAAGCGATATCATAGAAATCCCCAGTGAGCCCACTGCGCCCACAACGCCCACCGATGAACCCGTCTTCGAGATTACCGATGACCCTACCGATACTCCCACTCCAAGCGGAACCGAGATTGATATCGAGGATGAGTATTACGAGTTGGATGGCTTCTAAATGAACAACCTTCAAGAGAACGCGATATGACGAACGGATTACTATTATGGGTTGATGATGAGATTGAGCTCCTGAAAGCACATATCTTCTTCCTGGAGAAGAAAGGCTACGAGGTGTTGACGGTCAGTAACGGCACAGATGCCATCGATCTGTGTCGGCAAAAGACATTCGATCTGATCCTGCTGGATGAGATGATGCCTGGTATCAGCGGACTCCAAACGCTGCAGGTCATCAAGGAAATCCAGCCTGCTACACCTGTGGTGATGGTCACAAAAAGCGAGGAGGAGAACATCATGGACCAGGCCATCGGATCGAAGATTGCCGACTACCTCATCAAGCCCGTGAATCCCAACCAGATTCTTCTTACACTGAAGAAGAATATCCATCGCAAAGAGATCGAGACCGAGATTACTCAAAGTGGCTATCAGCAGAGTTTCATGGATATCTCTATGCAGATCGACAACTGCAACTCATGGAACGACTGGACAGAGATTTACAAGAAACTCGTGCGCTGGGAACTGGAACTGAGCAGTACCGACAGTAGTATGACCGAGATGCTTCGCATGCAGAAAGAAGAAGCGAACAACGGTTTCACGAAATTCGTCAAAAAGAACTACATGGAATGGATGGAGAACAGAGGGAAACAGCAGACCTCTCAGGCTCCTATCATCTCGCCCGATCTCTTCAAGACCTATATCTTCCCTCGTCTAGACAAGGGAGAGAAAGTGTTCCTGATTGTCATCGACAACTTCCGTTACGACCAGTGGCGCATCCTCTCACAAGAGATCGGCGACCAGTTCGATATCGAGGAACATCTGTATATGAGCATCTTGCCCACTGCTACGCAATATGCCCGTAACGCCATCTTCAGCGGTCTGATGCCCAACAAGATTGCGGAACTCTTTCCCGACCTGTGGGTGGATGAGGATGAAGAAGAGGGGAAGAACCTCAATGAAGGTCCGCTCATTCAGACACAACTCGACCGTTACCGTCGGAAGAACTCGTTCTCTTACCATAAGATCAACGATTCCATTGCTGGCGATCGATTCCTGCAGCAGTTCAATAACCTGCATGTCAACGACCTGAACGTACTTGTGGTGAACTTCATCGACATGCTCAGTCATGCCCGAACCGAATCGAAGATGGTACGCGAGCTGGCCAACAACGAAAGCGCGTTCCGCAGTATCACCCTCAGCTGGTTCCGACATAGTGTATTGGCCGATCTCTTCAAGCAACTGGCTCAAGACGATTATACCGTCATTATCACTACTGATCATGGTAGCATCCGTGCCGATAAGCCCGTGAAGATTATCGGCGACCGTAACACGAACACGAACCTGCGCTACAAGTTAGGGAAGAACCTGAACTACAATCCCAAGGAAGTGTTCGTCATCAAGGATCCGCAGCAGGCCTTCCTGCCCGCTCCTAACCTCTCAACCAGCTATGTGTTCGCCACAGGCAATACCTTCTTTGCCTATCCGAACAACTATAATTATTATGTAAGCTATTACAAAGACACCTTCCAGCACGGCGGCATCTCCATGGAAGAGATGATCATCCCCGTTGTCATGATGAAAGGAAGGAAATAGGTGAAGTTTATAGTTCATAGTTCATAGTTCATAGTTCATAGTTCATAGTATTAAAATGG
The DNA here is from genome assembly GCA_017651265.1 of Prevotella sp. Classification (GTDB taxonomy): domain Bacteria; phylum Bacteroidota; class Bacteroidia; order Bacteroidales; family Bacteroidaceae; genus Prevotella. The sequence goes on from JAGCDO010000018.1 coordinate 7,074, forward strand.
AAATCATCATACAAGACCCACAGCACATCCGCGAAGCGGCACGCGCATTTATACAGAATATGCCCGACAGCACTGTCTATGCCTTCTATGGAAAGATGGGAGCCGGCAAGACAACATTCATCAAGGCTATCTGTCAGGAAGTAGGTGTGGAAGACGAAGTCACCTCCCCCACCTA
>JAGCDO010000019.1 GCA_017651265.1 Prevotella sp.
ACCCTGGCCAACATTATCGACCCCTACAACGGCATGATACTCTGCGATGTCAAGACCACCGTCGACGGTGTCGTATTCTTCACCCACAACCGTCCGCTAATACTACAAAACGCCCTGCTGTTCAAGATTCACACTATTTAACCCAAAAACAGTCTAACGACCGATTTGGGTTTATCATGGATCTTACCATAAAAAAGCCTCCTGAAAGAATCAGGAGGCTTATATAGATACTTATACCTTATTCTATATTAGTAGGCGAACAAAGGATAGTTCTTCATCGTGTCGTTCACCTTGGCACGTACCTTAGCGATTACCTCTTCGTTCTCGGGATCGTTCAGCACTTCCTCGATGAGCTCAGCAATCAATACCATCAGGTCTTCCTTGGCACCACGGGTAGTGATGGCAGGAGTACCTAAGCGCAGACCACTGGTCTGGAAAGCGCTACGACTGTCGAACGGAACCATGTTCTTGTTCACGGTGATGTCGGCAGCAACCAACGCATTCTCAGCCACCTTACCAGTCAGGTCGGGATACTTCGAACGCAGGTCAACCAACATCGAGTGGTTGTCTGTACCGCCGCTCACGATATGGAAGCCGCGCTTCACCAGCTCGTCTGCCAGTACCTTGGCATTCTTCTGCACCTGCTTAGCCCACTCCTTGAACTCAGGCTGCAGAGCCTCGCCAAAGGCAACAGCCTTGGCAGCGATGACATGCTCCAGCGGACCGCCCTGCTGTCCGGGGAAGACGGCAGAGTTCAGCAGCTGTGACATCTTCTTCACGACACCCTTCGGAGTAGTATAGCCCCAAGGATTGTCGAAGTCCTTGCCCATCAAGATGATACCGCCACGAGGACCACGCAGGGTCTTGTGGGTAGTAGAGGTAACGATGTGTGCATACTTCACAGGGTTGTCAAGCAGACCAGCGGCAATCAAACCAGCGGGGTGTGCCATATCGATCATCAGCAAGGCACCAACCTTGTCGGCAATCTCACGCATACGCTTGTAGTCCCATTCACGACTGTAGGCGCTACCACCACCGATAATCAGCTTGGGCTTGTGCTCAAGGGCCAACTGCTCCATCTCGTCGTAATCCACACGACCCGTCTCCTTGTTGAGGTTATAGCCGATGGGGTTGTACAAGATACCGGAGGTGTTGACGTGGGAACCATGAGAAAGATGACCGCCGTGGTCGAGGTTCATTCCCATGAAGGTGTCACCGGGCTTCAAAACAGCCAGAAGAACAGCGGCATTAGCCTGTGCACCAGAGTGCGGCTGTACGTTGGCATATTCAGCACCGAACAGTTTGCATACACGGTCGATGGCCAGTTGCTCTACCTGGTCCACTACCTGGCAGCCGCCGTAATAACGTTTGCCTGGATAACCTTCTGCATACTTGTTCGTCAGGTAAGAGCCCATGGCCTCCATCACCTGGTCACTCACGAAGTTCTCACTGGCAATCAGCTCCATGCCTTTCAACTGGCGCTGATGCTCTTTCTCAATCAACTCGAAAATCTCGTTGTCTCTTTTCATCTCTGTTGGGTGTTATTTAGTGATTCTCTTTACCTTATCTAAATTGGTTGCAAAGGTACGAATAAGTGAGGGAAATACAAAATAAATGACGGTTTTTCTTCTCCATTTCATTTTTTGTTATTATTTTTGCAAAAAGAATGACAAGATAATAACTTATAGAATCTTTATAAAAATGAAAACTTACAGGATCTTGGCAGTAATGCTTCTTGCCCTCATACCATATATGGTTCAGGCGCAGGTAACCGATATCAACAGTCGCGACCTTCGCGGCAAAGTGGTTTATCAGGATGATGAGGTGGTGTTCCGCCAGCTCGATGATCATACATGGATAGGTAACGGACATCGAGTTTATAACGAATCCCTCTATCTCGTTGAGGGTAACGACCGTGCTATTTTGATTGATGCAGGAACATACATTCCTGATCTGGACAAGATAGTGGCAAAGATTACTTCCAAGCCTGTCACGATGGTGCTCACTCATGCCCATGGCGACCATGTGGGTGGGGTAGGACCTTTCCCTGAGGTGTATCTGAATGCTGGTGACATGACGATCGTTCCGAATAACATGCGTAACTACAAGGGGCAGATCCGTTATCTTAACGATGGTCAAGTAATAGACCTTGGCGGTCGTGAGATAGAGGTAATCTTTACTCCCGGTCATACTCCCGGAAGTGCAACTTTCTTCGACAAGGCCCAACATTACGGATTCAGTGGCGATGCTTTCGGCTCCACCAACCTGCTGGTATTCACCAACCTTTCTACAGAAATGTACACCGCCGAGAGAATCGAGAACTATATGAAAAAGAATGACATCCGTTTCCTCTTCCCTGGTCATTACAGTGGTGACAATCTGGAGTCGCCTCAGCGTGTAACCGACATTAAGAACATGTGCCGCGAAATACTCGATGGCGTTCGCAAGCCTACTGCCAGCAACGGTAACAATGGCGGCATGGACATGATGGTTGACGACAAGGGTGTCCGCATCAACTTCAGTAGTCGTACCGGCATGAAATAATCAAAAGGTTAAAGCAGGACTTGGGGTAATGACAATGGCTCTCGTTTGGCTTATCGAAAAAGGTCTCATTCGGCAATTTTTGTATCATAATCTTTGTTCTTTTCAATAAATAGTATTACCTTTGCGGGCAAAATACGAGAAAAGTACACAATGCCTGAATACGATATTGCTTTGGAATTAGCACGGCTTCATATTTTGAGTGGAGCAGGTTTTGTACGTCAGTTGAAAATGCTGACGTCCCTTAATATCTTCAAGCCCGTTGAAAATGAGAAAGACATTTTTGCTGCAGAAGGTAATCAGACGAAAATATGAGCAATAAAAAAGCCGCCTCAAAGGTGGCTTTTTAAATCGGGGCAGGGTCGATACGGGCTTACCCCCACGCGGAAAATACCGGATTAGTCATTTCTGACAGTGCAAAAATACAAACTTATTTTGAAACTACCAAAACTATTGCCTGTTTTCTTCAGTTTTGCAACATTTTTTCTCTCTGATATACGAAATCACCTCGTACATCACACTCATATTCTATAAAACTAAATTAATAAACTCCGAACTCTAGCAAAATTTGCACACTATTTATATTTTCGGATAGTGGTGTCAACGATATCAGGAAGACTGTCAACTCGTTCAGTAAATCGACTGTCAACCACATCAGGAAATAAGCAAGAACTGTCAACCGAAATCAGGAAAAGACAAAAGACAAACCACCACAGGAAAAGTAACAAAGTAACGGTAACAAAGTAACATTAAGGTGCTTTAATAAGTTGTCTTTTTAGAAAGAGATTA
>JAGCDO010000020.1 GCA_017651265.1 Prevotella sp.
AATCTCCTTCCTCCCTCCTCCTTCCTCCTTCCTCGAAAAGAACGGGTACCGTTCTGTCAAATAAGCCACACTCTCCCTATCAATCTCCACCACGCTCAGCGGACGGGGCTTCTGCATCAGGAACTGGGTGAGGACACCCATGCCAGGACCGACCTCCAGGACGGGTAAGTCGGGACATGCGTCCACGGTATCGGCAATGGCACTGGCGATATTCAGGTCGGTCAGGAAATGCTGACCGAGGTTCTTCTTGGGTCTTACTTGCTTCATTTGGGTGCAAATATACAAATTTACTCCCGAAACTCCGTGTTGTTTCAATGGAAAAGTGTGAAACAGCACGAAAGATTGTTTATTGTCCTGAAGCCTGACGGTAGTTGAGCAGACTGATCTGGTAGTTGATGAAAGCATCTACACGACGGTCGAGCGACTGCTGGTAGAGCATCTGCGCTTCCAGTAGGTCGGACATCTTATGGGTTCCCGCCTTGTAAAAGTTCTGGTTCAGACGAAGGTTCTCTGCTGCCTGCTCGATGCTCTGCTGGGCAATGGCAAGCTGCTGATGCGATTCCACAACACTGTTCCAGGCGTTCCGCATGCGGATCTTCAGGAGTTCCGACTTATCTTGCTGCTCATCAAGGGCTTTCTGGTATTCCAGCTTACTGCGTTTCACGGCATGAGAGCCTCCCCACCAATCGGAGATGGGAATGCTGACCGTGGCAAACACCATGGCGAAAGTACGGTCAACATCGAGCATGTTGTGGTAGTTATACCCTGCTCCAACCGCCACTGAGGGAAGGTTCTTACCAATCTCCATCTTGCGCTGCAGGTTGGCCACTTCAACTTGCTTCTGCAACAACTGGTATTCAGGGATATTCGGAAGGGCAGAATCCGGAGCGATGGCACTCATCGCCAGGCTTTCCTCTTGAAAGGACGGCTGGGCAAGCGTAAACTCAGTAGTGCTCAATCCACAATACTGAGCCAACAGCTGACGGACGATATCGATACCGTTATTGAGTTTAAGTCGCTGACTCTTCAGTTCGTTCTGGCGAAGCTGTACCTGTAAGAGATCGTTACGCATGGCCACACCAGCACGCACCGCCACGTCAACATCCTTATGAATACCGGCGAGCATGGAATCAACAGCATCGATGGTCTTCAGTTTCTCCTGCATGGAGACTATCTGCCAGTAATACTGCTCGGTTTGGTTCTCCACCTCATTCTCCGACAGCTGCAGCTGCAGACGGGCGGCTTCCTCACCTACCTTGGCGAGTTTGTTACCGTTGATGATCTGTCCTCCGGCAAAGATGGGCTGCACGGCATTGATGCCTGCCAGTGCGCCATTCTTCATCATCGAGATGCTGACAGGATTGGCAAGGGCGGCCAACGCCTCGGGAGGGAAGGATTGGGCTAGCGCCATTCCCAACTCGGGTGAGATCATCTCTGAGGGATTCAAGGTGGTCTCCGCCATTCCTTTATTGGCATTGAACACAAAACCTGTTCCGCTCACACTGGGGAAATACTTGGTGAAAGCCTCCTTGCGCTGCTCTTGCGCTGCATCGATACGATACTGGGCACTGCGAATGGCCATATTATGGTGCAGGGCGGAATCTTTGAGCTGCTGCAGGGAAAGGAGACCTACCCCCTGCCCAGACCCGTGAGGGGTAGAGAGACCCACCCCCTGCCCCTCCCTGGGAGGGAGGGGAGTAGTTACCTGACTAAACAGGGGAACTGCCACCAAACTCATTACTATATAAGCTATAATCTGTTTCATACTTGTTTTATATTCAACGGGAAGAATCTGAATCTATCTACTCCCCTCCCTCTCAGGGAGGGGCAGGGGGTGGGTCTTCTCACTTCGTACTCACTTGCCAATAGATCACAGGCAGCATCGTAACCACCAGGATGAGTGAACCGATTCCACCAGCAAAGATGGTGACACCCACAGGCATCCAGAACGACGACTGGGCAATGATCATCGGTACCACACCCACGGCGGTGGTAGCTGTAGTAAGGAAGATAGGAACCATACGGCGCTTACCTGCCTCATAGGCAGCCTGCTTCACAGCCTCGTTATAGGCCTTGCGATCTACCGTCCAATCTCCATGTGCCGCCACATATTTCTTAATGAGGTCGAGGGCATGCTCGAAGATCAGGATCTCATTACGCATAATCATTCCCATCAAGGTAATAACACCCATGATGGATGTAAGACCGAGGGTGCGGTTCATCAAGGCTAAGCCGATCAACACACCCGGTAACATCAGTCCGAGGGCTGCAATACAGACGATACTGATGCCATACTTCTTGAAGTTGAAGAGCAGGAAGAAGAAGATGATGACCATGGCAATGGCCACTCCGCCGAAGATCTGCGGCAGGGCCTCAGCATCATACTCTATCTCTCCTCCCACCTCAGCGCGAACGCCCTGCGGCAACGGGATTTCCTTCTTCATGATGTCGGCAATACGACTCTCCACGGGGGCAGCATAGGTACCGTTGGCAAACTGGGCGGTAACGGTGATACATCGTTCGCCTCCACGATGCATGATACGACTTTCGCTCCACTGGGGTTCCACCTTGGCAATCTGACGTAGGGGTACTGTTGTATTACTGCCTCCTGCTCCTGCCGAGACTATCGCCATCGGAGTGGCAACACCTAAGTTCTCAATATCAGAGAAGGTCATGTCGGCATCGTCCTTCACGATAATCGGCAGTTCGTAATTCCCCTCCCATATTTGTCCTACACGAAGATCGTTGGTGGTGGCACTCAGGGCAAGAGCTGCCGTGGAACGAGTAATACCCAACTGTGCCGAAGCCACGGGATCGAGCTCTACATTTATAATAGGTGAAGGCTGCAGATAGTCGGTATGCACCCATTCCAGCTCGGGCATTTCACGCATCCGTTCCATCAATCGTTCTGCCACCACATGCAATGAGTCGAGGTCATCCCCGTAGAAGCGGTATTCCAGTTCCGGTACCTCCAGGTAGTCGAGTCGTTTGAATCGCACATAGGCATTGGGGAACGCCTCACTCCACTGCGGTTGGTACTTAGCCAGCAGATCGAGCGTAGCCTTATGCGAGTTGGTATTCACAATGAACTGCGCATAGTTACTTCCTGCCATCTGCGGCGCATAGCAGGTCATGAAGCGGGGAGATGAACAGCCCACGAAGCTTGTGATACATTTCACCTGCTCATCCTGCTGCAACACATGGCGCAGGGAGTCGGCAATCACGCGGGTTTCAGAAACGCCCTTGCCTTCCGGTAGGAATATCTCAACAGCAAACTGGTCACGGTCGGCATAGGGGAAAAGACGTATCTTCAACGTGGGTACGAGTATACAGGATAACAGAATGATGCCAATGCCGCCGAAGATGGTCAAGCCGGGATGGTGGAAGGTGAAATCCAGCACGCGGTTGTAGGTGCTTTGCACCCAGCGGGTGATGGCATTTTGACTGGAAGTGCTAGAGCTAGTTGTACTAGTGTTGCTAGTGTTGCTAGTTGTACTAGGCTCAATGGGCATGATGGGCTTATTGGGCTTGATAATTAGTACCTCGAGGAAGGGAATCACTGTTACCGCAAGCAAGAGAGACACCATCAGGTTAATGGTAATGGTAACAGGGAAATCCTCCAGGGCATCATGGAAAGCACCCTTCATCGTCAGTAACAAAGGATAGAAAATCACACAGATGCAAAGGGTGGCCAGCATCATCGGCATGAAATACTGCTTGGCAGAGGCGATAGCGGCCTTCTTCGGCTCATAGTCTTTGCCCAGATATTCCAGATAGCCGTCAATAACCACAATGGCATTGTCAACCACCATACCTAATACCACGATGAGTGCCGCCAAGGTCACGATGTTCAGTTCGATGCCCATCATATACATAATAGACACCGAGATGAAGGTGCTCAACGGTATCGTGATGGCCGCCACGATGGCAGAGCGCAAAGGGAACAGTACCATCATCACAAGGATGATGATGAACATGGAGATGAGCAGGTCGCGTAGGAAATCACTCACGCTCAAACTCACCACCTTGGGCTGGTCGGCTATGCGGGTAGTGGTCACATCATCAGGCAGTTCATTCTCACGGAAATCTTTGAGTACCTGATCCACCTCCTTACCATAAGCCACAATGTTATTACCAGGCGTCATCTCCAAGGACACCAACACACAGGGATGACCGTCCTGTTCGATATAGCTGTCTTCACTGTCGTATTCACGAACCACACGAGCCACATCCCTCACCCTGGCCACCTTGCCAGTGACAGGATCGCTGAAGATGATCTGATTGGCTATCTCTTCCTCACTGCCTTCCGTAGCTTCCACATGAATGGGAATCTGCTGGTCATCGTCACTCAGACTACCGCTCATGGCTACGATGCCCTGTGCCTGTAACCGACTGAACAGCATCTGCTGTCCGATGCCGTAGGCCTGCAGGCGCTGACGATCGACATAGAGTGATATCTGCTCTTTCTGCTCGCCATAGATACGGACATTAGCCACGGAAGGGATACGACGCAGACGGTCGGAAAGCCTATCGGTATAATCCTGCAATTCCCGGTAACTGCGCTCAGGACTCTCAATGGCAATGAGTAGTGCTGAGGTATTACCAAAGTCATCGTTCGCCACAAGCGCCAGTACGCCAGTGGGCAGACTCTGCTTGAAGAGGGTCAGTCCGTGCTTGATCTTACTCCACACCTCATCTTTATTATTTACCTCATCGTTCAGTCGTACCATCACGATACACATCCCGTTCTGGGCAGTCGTGGTCGTCTTGGTACGGTTGACCTCTCCATAGGTGAACAAATATCGTTCAAGGGGTCGGGCCACCTGCTCTTCCACCTCTTCGCTTGTTGCTCCAGGATATACCGCTATCACCACACCTTGACGGATGGTGAAGGCGGGAAACTCATCCTTTGGCATCACATACATACCATAGATACCCAGCACGAACAAGATACCTATGATAAGGAGCGATATGGAGTAGTGTTCCAATGGCCATTTCAGCCATGACATCTTTTTCATCATCTCTATAAACTATGAACTATGCACTATAAACTATAAACTATGAACTATGCACTATGAACTATGAACTATGAACTATGAACTATGAACTAATAAACCACTCTCGTTCCCTCGCTCAGCTTCTGGAAGCCTTCGGTCACCACGCGTTCACCCATCTCCAGACCGCCCAAGACGGTTACCTGGTTACCGGATGTATCGCCGATGCTTACCTTTGTACGATGGGCGGTACTGTCTTTGGCAACGGTCCAAACGAACAGCGAGCCGTCGGATGACTTCTGTATGGCCGTCACGGGCAGCATGGCCTGCTTGGCCACATACGGTGATGCTGGTGCGAACTGAACAGAGGCCACCATACCGGGTAACAGTTTCCGATCGGCGTTCCTTACATGGATACGGACATCATAGGTATGGGTGAGGGCATCTGCCTGAACACCTTTTTCTATCTTCCCGCCCATCACGGTCTTTTGTGCAGCCTCCACATAGATACTGGAAGGGGTGGAAGAAGAAATGGAACTGATTTCTGTTTCGGGTATGGCCACCTTTACCTTTACGGTACTGACATCGAGAATAGTGACAACAGCCTGTGAAGGTAGAGCCGTTTCACCCGTACCTACCATCTTCTTACCGATGATACCACTGACGGGAGCCACCAACCGACAGTCGGCAAGGTTCTTCTTGGCCATATCCAGTTGCGACTTCGCCTGTGCCACCTTACTCTGGATTTCCACCCATTGTACCTCGGGCAATGAACCATTGTCGTGCAACATACCGTATCGCTTCAGGGCATCATTGGCCTGCGCCATGGAGGCCTCGGCACTGCTGAGCATATTGCGGGCTTGGGTGTTGTCCATCTCCGCTATCAGTTGTCCCCTACTGACCGCCTGTCCTTCGCTCACCAGTACACGTTTGACGATTCCCATGCTGGTAAAGCTTACTGCCGTTCCCTCACGTTCTTCAACAATACCTACATACGACTGTCCCCCATGACTGGAAGATGAGGAGACAACCATGGTATTCACTCTCGTGGGAGCTTTCACTCCCTGCTCTTTCTTCTCACTGCAGCTGCAGATGAGAATCATTCCGAGTAGTATGATAACTGCTTTTTTCATCATATAATCATTGCTTCTGGCTGCAAAAGTAGTAAATAATTTCATATAACAAACGGTCGATTCGAAAAAATCAGAAAACTTTTTGCTTAATCATCGTTTTTAGGTATGTCTGACCTCCCCGAAGGTACTTTCGCTCGACAAAACAAAAGAAAAATGTGCTTTTCTTTTGTTTTGTGCTCGCTTATTTCATAAAATCTTCACGTTCGAGAAAACAAATATACTTGTTTTCTTCTCACTTACTCAGATTTTTCGTACCTTTGTCACATGGAAACGAAGAAAATCATTGGTGGTGCTGTGAAGATCCTCTTCCCGCTGATACTTGGCGGGGCAATCCTTTGGTGGATGTACCGAGGGTTTGATTTCAGTAGGATCCAGCATGTGCTGATGCACGAGATGAACTGGTGGTGGATGCTACTGTCGTTCCCCTTCGGTATCCTGGCACAGATGTGTCGAGGATGGCGATGGCGACAGACGCTTGCCCCTGTTGATGAGCATCCGCGCATCTCCACTTGTGTTCATGCCATCTTCGTATCCTATGCTGTCAGTCTGGTGATTCCCCGCATCGGTGAGTTTGCCCGCTGCGGTATCCTGAAACGTTACGACAAGGTTTCTTTCTCGAAGGCTTTGGGAACGGTGGTGACCGAGCGTGCTATCGACACGCTGCTGGTACTGATCATCACGGGTTGTACCCTGCTGTTCCAGATGAGCGTGTTCGGAACCTTCTTCGAGAAGACCGGTACCTCTATGAATAGTATCTGGCATCAGTTCTCTTGGACAGGGTATCTGGTGACTGCCATCTGTGCCGTCGCAGCGATTACCTTAGGGCATATATTGCTCAAACGTCTATCTATATATAATAAGGTAAAGGCTACACTCAGTGGTATCTGGCAAGGAGTGGCCTCCCTGAAGGATGTGCATAACATCCCGCTATTCATCATTCTTACGTTAGGAATCTGGATCAGTTACTTCCTGCATTACTATCTCACGTTCTTCTGCTTCGATTTCACCAGTCATCTGGGCCTCTCTTGTGCCTTGGTGACCTTCATCGTGGGCAGCATCGCCGTAATCGTTCCAACCCCCAACGGAGCCGGTCCGTGGCATTTTGCCGTCAAGACCATGCTGATTCTCTACGGAGTGGTTGACGAGCAGGCCCTCTACTTCGTCCTCATCGTCCACACCATCCAGACCATGCTCGTGGTGCTGCTGGGTGTGTATGGGTGGGCGGCGTTGTCTTTCTCAAGGACACGTGAAGTGTCCTTGTCGAGGAAGGAGGAAAGAGGAAGGAGGAAGGAGAATACAATTATGTCTAACCTTAATGAATAATACGAATATGAATGATTTTTTCTATAAGAAAGTTGATGCTTACCATATAGCAAAAGACTATGTTATCTACGTATATTCTTTACTTAAGAATTATCCTCAATACGAGAATTATGCATTATGTGACCAAATGCGACGTTCAGCTATTTCAATACCCTCAAACATCGCTGAGGGTTTAGGTAGAATGTCTGTCAAGGAAAGAATCCATTTCTTAGAAATTGCTTTCGGTTCTCTGGCTGAGGTATCATGTCAATTGGACATATCTGAGTCTTTAGGATATATTACAAATGAAGAGTTGGACATAGCAGAGAGAAAAGCGGAGCATCTTTCTAGGGTCATGTCTGGACTAAAGAATTATCTTTCAACAAAAATAGTACAAACATCAGGCTGTGAGTAAGGAATGGCATGAAGGTAATCTCCTTCCTCCCTCCTCCTTCCTCCTTCCTCGATAACGAAGAAAAAACTATGAGCGAAATTAAAAATCTGAAACCCGAGTGCATCTGGAAGAATTTCTATGCACTGACACAGGTGCCGCGCCCAAGCGGACACTTGGAGAAAGTACAGCAGTTCCTGCTGGAGTTTGCTAAAACAGCTGGCGTGGAAGCCTTCAAGGATCCTGCCAACAACATCGTGATGCGCAAACCGGCATCTCCTGGAATGGAGAACCGAAAGGGCGTGATCCTGCAGGCTCACATGGACATGGTGCCGCAGAAGACACCCGAGAGTACGCATAACTTCGAGACTGATCCGATCCAACCGTGGATCGATGGCGAGTGGGTGAAGGCCAAGGGAACCACCCTTGGTGCTGACAATGGACTCGGTGTGGCCTCAATCATGGCTATCATGGAGGACAAGACCTTGAAGCACGGTCCGGTGGAGGCACTGATCACCGCCGATGAGGAGACGGGTATGTATGGTGCAAACGACCTTCCTGAAGGGGAACTTCAAGGTGATATCCTACTGAACCTCGACTCTGAGACATGGGGAAAATTCGTGATTGGCTCGGCTGGTGGAATCAACCTCACCGCTACACTCGAATACAAAGAGGTGGAGACCGACCCAGAGGATGTGGCCGTGAAAGTGACACTCAAAGGACTCCGTGGTGGACACTCCGGACTGGAGATTCATGAGGGTCGCGGTAATGCCAATAAACTGATGGTGCGCTTCGTTCGAGAAGCTATCGAGGAGTGCGAGGCACGACTGGCCTGCTGGAACGGTGGTAACATGCGCAATGCCATTCCATTCAAGGCTGAGGTGGTGCTCACGCTGCCGAAGGAGAACGTGGATGCCCTGAAAGAGTTGGTGGATGACTGGAAAGCTGACTTCATCGATGAATACAAAGGCATTGAGAGCGGTATTGAGTTCTTTGCCGAGGACGTGGAGACGCCCAAGATGGAGGTGCCCGTGGAGATACAGGACAACCTCATCAGCGCCATCTATGCTTGTCATGACGGCGTGGTGCGCATGATTCCTTCTTATCCCGACGTAGTGGAGACAAGCTCCAACCTCGCAATCATCAACATCGGTGACGGTAAGGCCCTGATCAAGGTCCTCCCGCGATCCAGTCGTGAGGACATGAAAGACTATATCGTAAACATGCTGCAGAGCTGTTTCAACATGGCTGGCATGAAGGTGGAGACCGACAGCAGCTATGGCGGATGGGATCCGAACCCAGATAGCGAGATCCTGCACTTACTGCTCAAGGAATACAAGGAACTCTTCGGCACCGAAGGTATTATCCAGGTGGATCATGCCGGACTGGAATGCTCTATCATCTTGGGTAAGTACCCGCACTTGGATGTCGTCAGTCTCGGTCCTACGATGAAGTCGCCGCACACCACTACCGAGCGCGCCCTCTGGGCCACCGTAGCTCCCTTCTGGCAGCTGCTGAAGAAGACTTTGGAGGATATTCCGGTGAAGTAAGAATTCTGGAGGAAGGACGAAGGACGAAGGAGGAAGGAGATATGCTCAGAGTAATGTGCCACCAATTATTGCCAATATCTCAGTACTATTCTCCTTCCTCCCTCCTCCCTCCTCCTTCCTCGAAAAAACAAAGAAAAATTTGCTTTTTTCTTTGTTTTTTACTCACTTATTCGTATCTTTGCACACTGATAACACGTTGACCGCGTTAGCGGAAGACCATTTATTCACCAATTTATACCAATATGGACGATTACCCGGCGGATAAAAACAATTCGTAAAGGCGGGGGATAGCGAGCAAGGTAGCTAATCCCTTTGCCGCTTTAGTTATGCATCAAGCATTGTGAATTATGCACTAAAAAGGATTAGCACAATGAGAACATACTGGAATACAAACAACAGTTTGAAGGCTATCCCGGAGTGGGAGCCGAACTGCTGGATACAGGTGACGTGTCCAACAGAAGATGACCAGCGTATGCTGGAGGAGAAATTCCAAATACCCGATTATTTCCTTAGTGACATCAGCGATACTGATGAGCGGGCTCGTTATGAATATGATGACGGCTGGATGCTCATCATTCTACGTATCCCTTATGTCAAGGAAATTCGAAGTCGCACGCCCTATACCACCGTGCCGTTGGGTATCATCCACAAACGCGATGTCACCATCACGGTATGCTACTACGAGACGAACATGATGATCGACTTCGTGAGCTTCCATCAGAAACGCGGTACGGGATTCACTGATTATGTGGATATGATCTTCCGACTCTTCCTCTCGTCGGCGGTGTGGTACCTGAAACGACTGAAGCAGATTAACAACCTCATTGAGAAGGCCAAGCGTAACCTCGATCATAATGTGGATAATGAGAGTCTGATTGGACTGTCACGACTGCAGGACTCACTCACGTATTTCAATACCTCCATCCGGGGTAATGAGACCCTGTTGGCCAAACTGAAGTTCAAACTTCAGGTGGATGAGCTGGATGCCGACCTGATTGAAGACGTGAACATCGAGATGACACAGGCCCGTGAAACCACCAGTATCTATTCGAACATTCTCGAATCCACGATGGATACCTACCAGAGCATCATCAACAACAACATGAACAATGTGATGCGTACGCTTACCGTGGTGACCATCATCATGATGTTCCCTACCCTCGTGGCTGGTCTGTTTGGTATGAACCTCATCAACGGGATGGAAGATAGCAAAATAGGATTCATCGTGGCTCTCGTGATTTCCATCGGCGGAAGTGCACTTACCTGGCTCTTTTTAAAGTACAAACGGTTGATTTAGGCGCAAAAAGTGAAAATTTTTCGGAAATCATTAGGATTTTACGATAATTTTTGTTAAGTTTGCACCCTATTACGTAATAATGACAGTACCTTGAATACAATCATTCTCGTGAAGTCAAACCACCCATGCGATGCCTGCATGTTCATTGACATGGCGAGAAAAGGTGCATGAATATGAAACTTTAATCATTCAAAAATGATGGACTCTCAAGAAAACGTCCTCAACAACGAGGCACAGTTAGAAGAAACCAACCAGCAGCCAGTGGCTGAGGAAGTAGTTAAACAGGAAGAGTATGTTGTAAACCCGGAACCAGCAGCAGAAGAACAATCTGCAACTGAGGAACCTGTAGCAGAGGAACCTGTAGTGGAAGAAGCCGCAGTAGAAGAAGAACCTGCTGAGGAACCCCAAGAGGAGGAACCCGCTGCTGAAGAGGAGCCTTCTGAGGAGACAGCATCCAAGAAGGTGTATGCCACCAAGAAGGAGGTAATTGAGCGGATCAAAGAACTTGCTCACGGTGATGAGTCACCAACCAAAGAGGAAGTTGACCTGCTGAAGACCACGTTCTACAAACTGCATTTCGCAGAACGCGAAGCTGCGCAGAAAGCCTATCTTGATGCAGGTGGCGATCCAGAGAAATATACCATTCTTCCTGATGAGGACGAAGAAGTGTTCAAGGCTGAGATGGGTGTCGTTAAGGAAAAACGCGCAAAGATGTTCCTTGAGCAGGAAGCTGAGAAGCAGGAGAACCTGAAGAAGAAGCTGGACATCATTGAGAAGATTAAAGGCATGGTTACCTCTCCCGAGGAGGCTAACAAGAACTACCAGGAATTTAAGAAACTGCAGCAGGAATGGAAGGAAATCCGTCTTGTTCCCGCTGAGAAGGCCAACGAGCTGTGGCGTAACTATCAGTTGTATGTGGAGCAGTTCTATGATCTGCTGAAGCTGAACAGCGAAGCCCGCGAATATGACTTCAAGAAGAATCTCGAAATCAAGAACCGTCTCTGCGAAGCTGCAGAGAAACTGGCCGATGAGCCGGATGTCATCAGCGCTTTCCACCAGTTGCAGAAACTCCATCAGGAGTATCGCGAAACGGGTCCTGTAGCCAAGGATCTGCGCGAAGAGATATGGACACGCTTCAAGGCTGCCTCTACGGTTATCAACAAGAAACACCAGCAGCATTTCGATAATCTCCGTTCCAAGGAGGAGGAGAACCTGGCTCGTAAGACCGAATTGTGCGAGAAGGTGGAAGCTATTGCTAAGGAAGAGAACAAGGGAGCTGGCGACTGGGAGCGCCACACCAAGCAGATCATCGATCTGCAGGCTGAATGGAAGACCATCGGCTTCGCTCCGCAGAAGATGAACGTGAAGATTTTCGAACGCTTCCGCGCTGCCTGTGATGATTTCTTCGGCAGAAAGGCTGAGTTCTTCAAGGACATGAAAGCGAAGTTTGCTGAGAACGCCGACAAGAAACGGGCACTTATCGAGCAGGCCAAGGCGCTGCAGGATAGCACGGAATGGAAGTCAACCAGCGATAAACTCATTGCATTGCAGAAAGAATGGAAGACCATCGGTATGGTACCGAAACGTTTGGGCGACCAGTTGTGGAACGAGTTCCTGACTGCTTGTAACAAGTTCTTCGAGGCTCGCAATGCGGCCAACCAAGGTACCCGCACTGCAGAACGTGACAACCTACAGAAGAAACGCGACATCATCACTCAGCTGAAGGCGCTGGCCGAGGAGGCTGGTGAGAATGTGCAGGAAAAGGTGCAGCAATTGGTTGACGACTACCAGGGCATCGGTCATGTGCCCTTCAAGGAGAAGGACAAGATCTATAAGGAGTACCACGAGGTTCTCGACAAGCTGTACAAGGAGCTGAATATCTCTACAGCACGCCGTCGTCTTGACAATTTCAAGAGCAATATCAAGAGCATGGCTGAGCGCGGTGGTGACATTCTCGACAACGAACGTGCCCGTCTGATGCGCCGTTACGAAGGACTGAAGCAGGAGATCCAGACCTACGAGAACAACCTGGGCTTCCTCAATGCTTCGAGCAAGAAGGGTAACAGTCTGATCGACGAGATGAACCGCAAGGTGCAGAAGCTCAAAGACGACTGTGAGCTGGTGCGCCAGAAGATCAAGGCTATTGATGCCGAGAATGCAGAAGAAAGTTAAGTCTCGCTACAGAATAAGCAAAAAGAAATCCGCTAAGCAAGTTGCTTAGCGGATTCTTTTTGTTGGGGTACTCGGACTCGAACCAAGAATGACAGGACCAGAATCTGTAGTGTTACCATTACACCATACCCCAATAAGTCGGATGACAATTTCAGTGCAAACCGAACGCAGAAAGCTAGCTTTTTGCTGAGGTGCAGCCTGAAATAGCAGGCGCAAATTCAGATTTGCGCCTGCAAAGGTACTGCTTTTTTTTGAACTACCAACAAATTTCCAAACTTTTTTGTGCCATTTCTGAAAAAAAACGCAATTTAACGAGTTTTATAGATGGTATTTGAAGAAAAGGGTGTATCTTTGCAGAATAATGTATCATATTTACAATGACAAGAACAAAGGAATTAGTACAAGCCATTACCAAAGGAATTCAGGAGAAGAAAGGGCAAGGCATAGCCATTGCCGACATGAACGGCATCGATGGTGCCATCTGTAACTATTTTATCATCTGTCAGGGGAACTCTCCCATGCAAGTACAGGCCATTACCGACTCTGTAGAGGAATTTGCATGGAAGGAAACCCACGAGAAGCCCGTACACATTGTCGGTCAGGAGAATGCCGTATGGGTTGCCATGGACTTTACAGATGTCATGGTTCACATCTTCGTTCCTGATATGCGAGAGTATTACAATTTGGAAAACCTCTGGGAAGATGCTCCCTTGGAGCGCGTTCCCGATATAGACTAATAACAAGATGCAACAAGATAAGAAGAACGATACGCCCAAGATGCCGAAGTTCAACATGAACTGGATCTATATCCTCGTGTTGATCGGACTGGCTTTCGTCTGGTTCTCAGGCGAGGGCACCACCAACAGCAGCGCCAGTCGCGTTGCCGACTACAGTCAGTTCCAGGTATATGTCCAGAAGCAGTATGCTTCGAAGATCGTCGTTGTCACCGACGAGAAGAAGATCAAGATGTATGTCAAGCCGGAACATATCCGCGAGGTCTTCGGCAAGGGGACTGAGCAAGTGGGCAAGGAACCCTATGTAGTGGTGGATTACGGTAGTGTTGACCAGCTGGAGAAGTTCATTGACGACCAGCGACAGGCGAAGCGGTTTACAGGACAGCTCAGCTACGAGAACAAACGTGGCAGCGACTTCATGAACCTCCTCATCAGTCTGCTGCCCCTACTCATCATCATCGGTGCCTGGATCTTCATCATGCGCCGCATGGGTGGCGGAGCCGCTGGCGGCGGTGGTGTATTCAGCGTGGGCAAGAGCAAGGCCAAGATGTACGAGAAAGGTGGCGACTTAGGTATCACCTTCAAGGATGTGGCCGGACAGGAAGGTGCCAAGCAGGAGGTGCAGGAGATCGTGGAGTTCCTCAAGAACCCGCAGAAATATACCGACTTAGGTGGAAAGATTCCCAAGGGCGCCTTGTTGGTGGGTCCTCCGGGAACAGGTAAGACGCTTCTGGCCAAAGCTGTGGCCGGCGAGGCAGGGGTTCCCTTCTTCTCGATGAGCGGTAGCGACTTCGTAGAGATGTTCGTAGGTGTGGGTGCCAGTAGGGTGCGCGACCTGTTCCGTCAGGCCAAGGAGAAGTCACCTTGTATCATCTTCATCGACGAGATTGATGCTGTGGGACGAGCCCGTTCGAAGAACCCCGCCATGGGCGGTAACGATGAGCGTGAGAATACCTTGAATGCCCTGCTCACCGAGATGGACGGCTTCGGCACCAACAGTGGTGTGATCATCCTCGCTGCCACGAACCGCGCCGACATGCTCGACTCCGCTTTGCTGCGTGCCGGACGTTTCGACCGTCAGATCAATGTCGACCTGCCCGACCTGAGTGAAAGAAAAGCCATCTTCGAGGTACATACAAAACCGTTGAAGAAAGACGATACCGTGGATCTCGACTTCCTATCACGACAGACTCCTGGTTTCTCTGGCGCTGATATCGCCAATGTGTGTAACGAGGCGGCCCTGATTGCCGCTCGTCGGGATGCGAAAGCGGTGAGCAAGCAGGATTTCCTGAATGCTGTTGACCGTATTATCGGCGGACTGGAAAAGAAGACCAAGGTGATGACTGCCGAGGAAAAGCGGTCTATCGCCCTGCACGAAGCGGGTCATGCCACCATCTCGTGGTTCTGCGAACATGCTGCTCCGCTGGTGAAGGTTACCATCGTACCACGAGGTAGGGCCTTAGGTGCTGCCTGGTATCTGCCCGAGGAACGACAGATCACGACCAAGGAGCAGATGCTCGACGAGATGTGTTCCCTGCTGGGAGGCCGTGCTGCCGAGGAACTGTTCACGGGACATATCTCCACGGGTGCCATCAACGACCTGGAACGCGCCACCAAGAGTGCCTACGGTATGGTGGCCTATGCAGGTATGAGCGAGAAGCTGCCCAACATCTGCTACTATAATAATAATGAGTACAACTTCCAGAAGCCGTATTCAGAGACCACGGCCAAGGTGATGGACGAGGAAGTGCT
Organism: Prevotella sp.; assembly: GCA_017651265.1. Lineage (GTDB taxonomy): Bacteria > Bacteroidota > Bacteroidia > Bacteroidales > Bacteroidaceae > Prevotella. The sequence goes on from JAGCDO010000020.1 coordinate 15,326, forward strand.
GAAGATGATCAACGAACAGTACGAACGTGCCAAGCAGATTCTTACTGAGCACAAAGAGGGTCATAACCAATTGGCCGACCTGCTGATCAGTCGGGAGGTGATCTATACGGAGGATGTGGAGAACATCTTCGGTAAGCGTCCTTGGGTGAGTCGTTCGTTGGAAATCATGCAGGCGAATGAGGAAAAGCAGGAGGATGGCACAGAGAAGCAAGAAGCAGGAAGCAAGAAGCAAGAGGATAGCTTAGGGGAGGAAGGAGGTGAAGCATGAAGAACCTGATTGTCAGAACCATTACAGGCGTGTTCTTCGTGGCCGCCATCGTGGTGAGCTTCATGCGCCCCGAAGCCATGTTCCTGCTCTTTGCCATTGTCACAGGACTCACTATCTGGGAGTTCTGCGGACTGGTGAACGACCGGATTGCCGGGGCTACCGTGAACCGTTTCATCAGTACGGTAGCTGGTGTGTACTTCTTCCTGGCCATGGCAGGCTACTGTAGCGGTCTGGTATCAGGAAGCGGTATCTTCATTCCCTACCTGCTCACCATCATCTATCTGTTCATCAGTGAGTTGTATCTCAAGCAGGCAAACCCCGTGAACGACTGGGCTTATACCATGCTATCACAGATGTATATCGCCCTACCCTTCTCGATGATCAATGTATTGGCATTCAATGGAAGTGCCGACGGAGCGATTCGTTTCAACACCATCCTTCCGCTGAGCGTCTTCATCTTCCTTTGGGTGAACGACACCGGCGCCTATTGCGTGGGATCGTTGTTAGGAAAGCATAAGCTCTTCCCCCGCATCAGTCCGGGTAAGAGCTGGGAAGGAAGCATCGGCGGTGCCGTCTTTGTAGTCGTTGCCGCCTGCATCATCAGCTGGTTCGACCAGCAGGGAGCCGATCCTACACAGTCGTCACTGAACCCGCCCGTTCTCACACTCATCGAATGGATTGGTTTAGGACTGGTGGTTGTGGTCTTCGGTACTTGGGGCGATCTGGTGGAGAGTCTGTTCAAGCGCACCATCAACATCAAGGACAGCGGTAATATCCTGCCCGGTCATGGTGGTATGCTCGACCGTTTCGACTCCTCCCTTATGGCCTTCCCCGCTGCTGTAGTCTATATCTACACACTCACCATTATCTGCCAATAAGGTGCAACCCTTTTGCGAATAATTATTACAAAGCACCTCTCCAGAATCGCTTGAAATCCATCAAGCGGTTCAATGGTCGCAAATACGCTCTCCTTTTCGCATTTTTGCAACTTATTGGCATTAAAGCAGTTATATCACACCTCGGTATTTCGTCATCAAAAACAGTATAGTTTGGTGACGTTAAAAGCTTAGTTTGGTGTTGTTAAAAGGCTGGTTAGACTGCGTTATCAGCCTTTTTGCACTGCAAAAGCAGCCGTATTACAGTCCAATACCTATGGTTTTGCACGCCAATAACTATCATTTCATCACCCAAAACCTATGCTTTTGCAGAACCTGAGTTAGATAACGGTCAGAAACAACCTGATTAGTCGTTGTCAAATTCCCTAGATTGTCCTGGAACGAAGCACCAAATTTTGGCACTTTTTCCTGACAAAATCAATCACTAATCAGTATAAAGAACCATCGTAATTACGATTTCGCCAGCAGCGAAACCATCAGTTTCGCAGCATTGTCAGGCGCACAAGTATCCCCCAATGCAGTCCGTATCTCTTCGTATCCCTGTAGCATCTGTTCCCGACCAGTCTGTCCTGGCAGGATCTTGCTCAGTTCCTCCCGGATGTTCTTCACCGAGAAACGGTCGGCCAAAAGTTCCTGCACCACCTCTTTATCGGCTATCAGATTCACCAACGAGATATATTTGCATTTGATGATATGGTTAAAGGCGAACCGGATAAGACGAGGAACGGGTGTCTTATAGCACACCACCTGCGGTACATTGAACAAGGCTGTTTCCAAAGTTGCCGTGCCACTGGTAACGAGAGCAGCCGTGGAACGCGAAAGCAGATCGTATGTCTCGTTGTGAACAATCTCCACAGAAGTGCCCTTGATAAATTCCTCGTAGTAAGCATCCTCAATACCAGGAGCACCAGCCACCACACACTGATAATCAGGGAACGGCTTCACCGCCTCCAGCATCGCCGGCAGGTTATCCTTGATCTCCTGCTTGCGGCTACCAGCTAACAGGGCAATAATCGGGGGTGCGGGGGTGCGGGGGTG
>JAGCDO010000021.1 GCA_017651265.1 Prevotella sp.
ATACCTGCCGGTTCTTCGAAGAAGTCAATGAGGATACGGGCAAGATTTGCTCCACTTTCAGCGGGCATATATACACGACCGGAACCTAAGAGTCCGCCATCCCAAACATAGAAGGCTACCTCACCGCTCTTTTTGGCCAGTACATAGACGCCATCGCCTGTTTTAGCATCGCTTACCTGTAACAGATTCGTTTCAGGTTCCTCAACATCATTTGACAAGGTCAGGGTAAAGTTACCTGGGGTCTCACTATGGAGCAAATATGGATGTCCGCCCTTCAGACCATCAACGTCTTTGAGAATAGCCGTTTTTTCTCCATCTGCTTCCTTCACCTTTGTCACTACGTATGCCTCCAATTTATCTGGTAAAATCACATCATTATAGGTAACGATGGAGCTCCAGCCCGAATTGTCAACTGTAATAACAAATGTTGGATCAGGTACGAAGCGGTAGATGCGTGGCAAGAAGCCTTTCGTATCATCAGCTTTCTTGGTATTGAACGTAGCCATAAACATGTCGAAGGAGCCCATATCGAAGGAACTATTACCGTCTCCTTGACCTTCTCCTTCACTACTGAACATCTTCATCATCTCTTCTATGTCGAACGAACTATCGAGCTTGATGAGTGTCTTCTTACCTGCTGTCTTGGGGAACTGGATAGTAGCAATACCATCTGCAATGGAGATTGTAGCCTTGCAGCTGTCGGCGGTGGCAGTCGCCATGGTAGCCACCTTCAGTCCACTGTTAGACATAAACATTTCCATTATCGGATTAGAATTGTTGCCCTCGCCCTCTTTGTCAGATGAATAGAGATAGAGCTTGTCGCCATTCTCATCCTTGCCTATGTTGAGGTACCAGTTATCGCCATCTTTTTCAAGAACAACCTCCAGCGTGCCTTTGGGAACATCCTCACACGGAATCTTGGTCTTGTTGTCTACAAACTTATCATTGTCAATCTTGCTGCCGCTCTTGCCGCCACCCATGAATGAGTTGTTTTCACCCATGATGTAGTCGGTATCCTCCTTACCTTCCTTCACTCTTGTGCCAACAAGTACCAAACGAGTACCGTCTACAAGATCATCGGTATTAGTAGTCAGTACATAATCACCAGCGTACTTACCAGCCGGTTCAACATCTCTTGTCTTCACGGTAAGCTTGAACTTGCGCTTCATGGTGTAGGCCTTCTCCTTGTTATCACCATTTTCAGCAGCAACAACAACCTTTATCTTGACGGTAATCTTGGCTGTACCTACCTTTACACCAACGAGTTCCTTCTTCTCTTCATCCCATTTGGCAATCTCCTCGTCAGATGATTTGATTGTGGGTTCCTCCATGGTACCATTAACTATATCCTCATCTACGTTATAGAGTTCATTGAGTTTCAATGAATTGTTGATATATATATCATGATCCTCAACCTCTATAATCATATCTTGGTATGTCTGATAGTTTATTTCACCTACCTTCCACGATTTCTTCGGTTCATCGCCACTACCCATCAGACTGGAAAGCATGTTTGTATCCTCGCTATAGACCAGCGGACCGCAGACTACCACGTCGTCACCAGGACTCAAGTCAAGATCTTTATCAAACACTGCTTCGCCTTGAATGTATCTCATCCTTTCATAGCCATTGAGCACCTTCAGCTGATTGTCTTTCGTACCATCATCAGAGATAAAGTAAGTCAATCCGTCGGAAGTGGCGAGGAAGGCAGATATATCGAAGCCCAAAGAAGACATGTCGAAGCCCATTTCGCTCATGGAATCCATGTCGAAGTCCATATCATCCATCATATCGTCGAAATTCATGCCGTTCTCTCCGTTGCCAGTTCCGCCTCCTATGCCGCCCAGCTCACCGAAATCCATGTCGCCGAACATGGCAAGCATACCGGAATTCACCTTGCTCACCTTGCCCTTGATGTGGTAGTTCATACCTTCTTCCCACTCAATTTTTGTGCCGTTGACAGTTACTTCTCCTTTCTCTGCCAATTCCTTGGCTTGAGCTACAGTTAAGGGGTTATTCACACTACCCGGGTCAGTTGAACTCACATCCTCTATTCTCACCGTACATTTAGCGGAGGCCTTATCGTGATAATCAGTTTCTCCCACGGAAGCCGTGATTACCACGGTGCCTGCCTTCTTCACTGAAACGATACCATTTGTAACAGTTGCAACATTCTTATCGCTGGTCGTCCATGTAATGTCTGAGAAATCAGCTCCTGTGCATTTAGCGTTGAGATTCAACGTTTCATCTTCACTGATGTCCACGAAGTAGTTCTCGGCCATCTCAATTTTAACCACTTTCTGGTGGTCCTCTACCTTCTTGTAGTAAAACAAGTCGTTCTCCTTAAAGTCATCAGTTATTACTTTCAACTGCCAAACGTTACTGAACATGCTGTCATCAACACTGAATAGGTAAATTTTTTGATTGTCTCCTTCACCTTTAGCAATATCCAGACTCTCATAATAAGGAGCTGTGGTCCCGTAGTGGAAATAAATATTATCGTCATTAACGTCACCAACCCTCAGTACAGGGTTGCCGTCTTTGTCGGTATCTGCATAGAGATATTTTCCTTCTCCTGTCTTTAACCAGGCACCCTGTTCTTTGTTTCTATTGAATATCCATTGCAATTTTTCAGGTACTTCGTCCATGACAATGCGGTCTTTGTCGTCATTCAGTGTCACGGCTACAGCATCCGGGTCTTTGTCAGCCTTATCGTTTGCCAGGGCTCTTTCTGTTGCCACGTCAACGACAACGATAACTTCACCTTTTCCTACAGTAAAACTACCTTCTCCTGCCCTTTTCCATTTCACATACAGTTTTTCAACTTTTTTGTAGAATGTGAATTCAGCATTAACAGAATTAGGAGGATTGTTTGCATTTACTAAATTAAATATCGCCTTATTGTCAGTATCCCATTTAACACAAAGCGTATTGCTGCCCGCTTCTGCACCTAACAAACCTGAGTTGTAAACAAATTTTGAACGACTAGTGTCACCAAATGTTAGAGAATTAGGAAACTTTTGGGGAAAAGAGAGCGTCTTGCCACCTGCTGTGAATGTATAGGTGTCGTCATTGTTCTTAGTCAGTGTCCATTGGATGTTTGCTGAGCCTTCGTCCGCAATCTTACCGTCACTGATGGTTACAGAGACTCCTTCAAAGGAATTGTCATTATTTGGCAGAGCGATTTTCATACCCTCATCTACCAAAAGCACAACGTCATTAGTTTGTAAATCTGCAAGGTTAGTAACCTTCACCCATTCATAATCATAATCATCTGCATGGGCACTTACAACCCCTGCTAATAGCGTACATAGCAGGAGTATTGATTTCATAATAATAGCTTTTTTCATATTGAATTAATTTAATTGATTAGTATCTGGATTGATTTCTTCTCTCGTAGTTTCTTCCACAGCTTCTTCCGCTGTTTCTACAGCCACTTCTTTGCCCTGATACTTCTCGTGTAATCCTTGGAAAATAATGAAGAAGACAGGTACGACAAAGAGCAGGGCAACGGTTCCTACTGACATACCGCCCACAACGCCAAGGGCAAGGGCTCGGTTACCGTTTGCACCGGCGCCACCCTCGATGATAAGTGGAATCATACCGGCAATCATGGTGAATACCGTCATCAGAATAGGACGCAGACGTTCCTTACAAGCCTCGAAAGCAGCATCGCGGATGCTCATGCCCTGGGCACGACGTTCTGAGGCGAACTCCGTAATCAAGATGGCGGTCTTGGATAACAGACCGATCAACATGATAACACCCGTTTGTAGATAGATGTTGTTGTCCATACCTGGCAGGTGAACCAATGAACCCAGGTAGGCGCAGACAAATGCTCCCATCAGACCGAACGGTACGCTGAGCAATACAGCCCACGGGGTGAACCACGAGTTGTAGAGCGAGGCGAGGATCAGGTAGATGAGAATGACACATATTATATATATAAGGGCAGTGGTATTAGAACCAGAGGCTTCCTCCAGCTCGCGAGACATACCACTGTATTCGTAACTGTAGCCTTGGGGCATCGTTTCCTTGAACACCTCGGCAATCACCTTATGGGCGTCGCCTTCGGTATAGCCGTTGGCCGACTGCACGAAGCAGGTGATGCTCTGGAAGAGGTTGAAATGCTCAACACTCGACGTACCTACAATATCCCTCAATGTGACGAACTCCGAGATAGGAGCCATCTTTCCACCTCGTACCTTCACGAAGATGTTGTTCAGTGAAGAGGGGTCGAGACGGTATTCGGGGGAGGCACTGGCCATGATACGATAAACCTTACCGAACTGGTTGAAATTTCCTACATAGGAACCACCGCAATAAGCTCCTAACGTCTTCAACACTGCAGCAGGCGATACTCCTGCGCGGTCGCACTGGGTAGCATCTACATCCACCTGATACTTCGGGAATCTATCAGAATATGATGTCATGGCCATACTGATCTCCGGGCGCTCGCCCAGCTTGGTCAGGAAGTTAGTGGCTAACTTGGCAAACTCTGCCAAATCACCGTCGTTCAAATCCTGCAGCACCAGGTTGACGCTGTTGTTTGAACCATAGCCAGGTACCTGCGGCAGCTGGAAGGGCATTACCTGTACGTTCTTGATTTCCTTGCAGGCGTAGTACAAACGACCGATGACCAAATCGACGTAGTGGTTGAAGCCTTCACGTTCTTCCCAGGTCTTCAGACGAATAATCAAGGTAGCATAGTTAGGACCTGAGCCCGACATCATACCATAGCCACAGGCAGTGGCAAAGCTCTCCATCTCGGGAATCTCCTGTACCTTTTCCTCCACCTTCTTCACAATCTCACGTGTTTCATGAAGTGTTGTTCCCTCAGGAGCTCGGATCTCAGCAAGGATTACGCCCTGGTCTTCTTGTGGTACAAGTCCTGAAGGCAGGTTCTTCATGAAGAAGATAAGCAGGATGGCTGCAACAGCCAGCAGACCCCATGCCAGCACGGGGCGCTTGATGAACTTCTGCACGCTCTTGGAATATTTCCTATAGATGGCATTATAGCTGGTGGTATAGGCTTTCTTTGTGTAGTAGGTAAGACTCTTGCGCTCGCTTTCCTTCTCGGTTACCTTCAGCATGATGGCACAGAGGGCAGGACAGAGCGTGAGAGCTGATACGCACGACAGACCGACTGCTGAGGCAATGGTAACACCGAACTGAGTGAAGAACGAGCCTGATGTGCCGGGCATGAAGGCCACAGGGATGAAAACGGCCATGAAGACAAGGGTACACGAAACAACAGCCACCGACACATCGCTCATGGCCTCGCGGGTGGCCTGCTTAGCATCTGTGATTCCACCTTCCATCTTCGCCATCACAGCCTCAACCACCACAATAGCATCATCCACTACCGTACCGATGGCCAATACCAAGGCGAACAGCGTTAATATGTTAAGCGAGAATCCAGCCAAGGAAACGATGGCAAAGGTTCCCAACAGGGATACGATAATCGAGATAGATGGGATGATGGTGGCCTTGAAGTTCTGCAGGAAGAAGAACACGACAAGGATTACCAGGATAATGGCAATGATAAGGGTTTCCACCACATTACCAATGGCCGCATAGAGGAAGTCGTCGGATGTTTCGAGCTTCACAAATTCCAGTCCTGCCGGCATAATCGGCTTCAACTCCTCGTAGAGCTTGTCGATACGGGCGTTCACCTCGGTTGCATTGGCTCCTGGGGCCTGGAACACCATGAAGATAGTACCTGGCTTACCACCGATGTTCGAGATGAAGTTGTAGCTCATAGCACCAATCTCCACGTCAGCCACATCGCTCAGATGGAGCAGATGACCGCCGTCGCTGGTCTTAAGCACAATGTCGTTGAACTCCTCAATGCTCTTCAGCGTACCCTTATACTCCATGGTATATTGGTAGTTGTTTTCCGACTGGGCGCCTAATGAACCTGTGGCAGCTACGAAACTCTGACCGCCGATGGCAGCAAACACATCGTTCGGCTCCAAACCATATTGTGCCATCACATCAGGCTTCATCCAGATGCGCAGGGCATAGGTATTACCGAGAGCCATCACGTCACCGACTCCTGTGATACGCATCAGACGGGGTTTCAGGTTGATGTCGATGTAGTTGGCCACGAAATCATCGTCGTACTTACCATCAACGCTCCTGATGGCTCCGATCTGCAGGATGTTACTCTGCTGCTTCATCACCTGCACACCCACCTTGGTTACATCGGCTGGCAGTAGCGCAGAGGCTCTGCTCACGCGGTTCTGAACATTTACCGCAGCAATATCGGGATCGGTGCCCTGCTTGAAATAGACCACGATACTGACATCACCTGATGACGAGGCAGAGCTGGTCATGTAGGTCATATCGGGCACACCATTGATGTTCTCCTCCAACGGTTGAACCACCGACTTCATAATCGTGTTGGCATCGGCACCTGTGTAGCTTGTGATGACACGCACCGTGGGCGGAGCAATATTCGGATACTGCTCGATGGGCAAACTTTTCATGCAGATAAAGCCCACCAGCGCTATCACGATTGAGATGGCACAAGCCATCACGTATCTGTTGATGAAAATGTTGTTCTTCATTTTCGGATTCTTGATGTTTAGTTATTTCGTTATCACGCTATCACGTTGTTACGTTATCACGACATAACGATATTACTTCTCTTCAGCAGGTTGAGCAGGAAAGAGCACACGCTGACCTTCCTGGACATTGTTGGCTCCTTCGGTCACAATTCTGTCACCAACCTTAAGACCATTCGTGACGATTACATTCTTACCGTCGCCAGCTGTGGTTGTGGTTACCGTGACTGCTGTTGCGGTACTGTCTGACTTCACCTTATACACCAAGGATTTGTCCTGCAGACGAACCACAGCATTCTGCGGAATCACCATCACGTCCTTTCGCTGAAGCGGAAGTACTACTGTTCCCTGTACACCAGAGAACAGATGACCATCGGGATTGGGGAATGAGGCCTTGGCACCCAGTGAACCTGTGGTGGCGTCAACAACACCTGTCAAACTGGTAATACGACCCTTATGCGGATATTCCGTACCGTTCTTCATCACAAACGTTACATCGGGTAATGCAGCCATATACTTCTCCTTGTCAGAAGCTTTCATGCCGGCCTGCACCTGCGACTCGATAATACCTTCTGTCACCGAGAATTCTGCATCCATCTTCGTATTACCACTGAGAATGGTAAGGTAAGAAGCGGGGGAAACCTGATCGCCTGTGCGAACGGGAATCTCACCGATAACACCTGATACAGGTGCCGTAATGGTACAGAAACCGAGATTCACCTTGGCACGGTTCACAGCCGACTGTGCCTGAGTGACAGCTGCCTTGGCCTGACTCACTGCTGCTTGTGCTTGATTGTAACTATTCCTTGAGTTTTCTAACATGTAACTGCTCACAATCTTCTTGTCGAACAGGTTCTTATTACTCTCGAATTCCAGTCTAGCACTGTTGGCTTGGGCTTGAGCTGCTGTAAGATTGGCCTGGGCCGCCTGAAGGTTGGCACGCGCAGCTTCTACTTCGTGCTGAGCATTGCGGGAGTCGATAATGAAGAGCGTCTGACCCTTCTTCACCTGCTGACCCTCAGTAACGCAGATCCTCATCAGCTGTCCACTTACCTGTGGGGTAATGGTCACGTCCGACTGTCCCTTCAACTTGGCACTGAACTTCATAGGCACCTCAATGTCCTTCTTCTCCACCTTCATCGTTTCATAAGACGAGGGGACTTCCTTGGGGATGTCCAGTCCGCAGGCTGTCAATCCCATTGCCATGCCGAGCAAACATGCTAATTTGATAGATCTCTTTTGTTCCATTTTTAGTTTTTTCGTTTTTATATTTTTTATTGTATTATGCTATTTAATGAATAATGTGTGGTCTTAATAAGTTTAGTAGTAAATGAATCTCTTTCCCAAGAGACATGTATTTGGCCACAAAGATAATAAAAAAAAGTAAAGACCCACATTTTTTTACTAAAAAAGTGGATCTTACTTGATTATTTCTGATTATTTCTTAGAAAACAAATCCTATGTTCAGGAAGATGTACGGTTTCTTGGTACGGTTGCTATATCCCACCATGGCTCCTACAGGACCGAACATGGTATTGTAGAAATACGAGCCTTGAACACCCAGGATGGTACGGTTTTCGAGCAGTCGCTTAACCTTGTCAGCTTGCTGGGCGCCAGCTACCTTGAACACCACGTAGTTGTTAGTGCCGATACGCTGCTGCGCCAGGAACTGGACAGCCAGGAACTGACTCTTTACATACTCAAGGTTACCAATGCCAGCGAAGGGCACCTGCTGCTCGACGTAATGACCGAACCAGTCGCCGCCAATGGTGTTACCAAAGACAGGAGGAGTAACGGAACCTAAGAAGAAACGACCATAGACCATGGGCTGGATGGTGAAACGACTACCTAAGAGGAACGACATGCGCCAGTCGCCACTAACCTCACTTAATCCTGTCTTGTCGTCGAGTTTGACGAAGTTGTCGGTCAGGTAGGCATATTCCGCATTGAACCGCACGCCGCGCGTGGGGAAATACCAATCGTCCTCGCTGTTGAAGTTCAGTCGTGCACGGTAGCTGAAGAAATGTTCGTTCTCGAGTGTCACTTGCATGGAGTTGTCCGATCCGAGCTTGTCGCGGTAGTGCATATAGTCCCAGCGCACACCCATTTTCAGGTTGAAGCGAGTGAGACTCAGGTTGATGGGCAGTAGTTCAGCCTGGAACTGGTTGTAGCGGATGTTGTAGTCGAGATCGCCATTGGTATATACATCCACGTCGTTACGATGGAAGGCGTAGCTGAGCGTAGGACTGGTGAAGCTACTGGGGTGGATGGTGAGTTCACCGCGAGCCATGAGTCGTTTACCCAATCGCAGCGTGATATCTGTATTCACAGGTATGGCCGCCTTCAACGGAATGTCAAGTCCTATCTGCAAGGCTGCATATTCCTCGTTGTCGTAACGCACACCTCCATGTATCTGCACTGTTTTACGTTCGCCAGCTGTAAGCACCACTCGCACACCATCGGCATGTCCCCAGATGCTATCTTGCGTGTTCCAGATACCTGGAATCCTCATGCGCCGAGTAACCTCAGGCAGATGTTCGGGCACCAAACGGCACTCTGCTGTCTGGTAGAACAGATCCACGCGCATAGATGTAGTAAGCTCTTGCTCCAGCTTGGCGTCGATACTGTCTTTATTAGCTAATTTCTTATCCAGTCTGAATTTCTGACGAAGGAAGCGCTCGTCCTGCGGTGTCATATTCTCAAACGTATAGCCAAGAATGCGGTGTTTATCGGTCATCACCCCAGGACGTATGGGGTGAAGGATCTCTGGCTTGTACGATTGAGCAACACCAATACGCTCTTTCAAGGCGATGAGTTCATCCCAATGGCGCATGGCTTCCTCTTCACCGCGACGTATCAGCGTGTCTATGGCTGCCTGTGAGAAACTGGCCGAGCTATAGCCCTTGGTGTCCACCTTCATGTGCAGATCGGTAATAGCTACATTCTCGTCGTACTTGTTCTTACAGTTCACATCGATAATCTGACTCAGGATACTCATTGTTCCGCCTAACTCCTCGGCGGTTTTCGGGGGACCCTGAACAGATACACCGATAACGATCTCGGCTCCCATCTCGCGGGCAATATCGGCAGGGTAGTTATTCTTCAGACCGCCATCTACCAACACCCTGTCACCCATTCTGACTGGTGAGAAGGCTGCAGGGATGGCCATCGAGGCACGCATGGCCTGCGGCAATCGTCCACTATGGAACACCACCTCGCTATTGTCAATAATATCTGTTGCCACGCAAGCAAACGGTTTGGGTAGGTCGGTGGAGAAGTTGAGCGAGTCGGTAAACCCGAAGCACAACTGCTGGAACAGCTCCGCCAGGTTCTTACCCTTGATGATACCACCTGCATTCATGTCGCGCTTACCGATGGTCAGGCCCGACGTGAAGAAATAGGTGTTCTGTTTCTGACGGTCGATAATACCCTGACGACTCATATCTTCCTTGTCGGTAATGACATAGCTCCAGTCTTGCACCCTTACCATTGAGTCGAGCGAGTTGGCGTTGTAGCCAATGGAATAGAGTCCACCGATGATGCTACCCATCGACGTACCTGTGACAATGTCAATGGGAATCCCTGCCTTCTCCAGTACTTTCAGC
>JAGCDO010000022.1 GCA_017651265.1 Prevotella sp.
AGGAGGAAGGAGGAAAGAGGAAGGAGATATGATCTGATTATATGATTCTACAAGAAAAGAAGACAGAGTCTCTGTACTATTCTCCTTCCTCTTTCCTCCTTCCTCTTTCCTCGAAATATCCACACTCCTCACATCATCCGCCTCAATCAGCAAGATGGGTTGATCAGGAGAGACGGCGAAGGGAGCCATGACGAAACCGCGCTTTCCGTTCAGTTCCGTATACGACTTCAGCTTCAAGGGTTCCCCTTCATGCTGAATCATCAAAGTGCATTCCTTCTGATAAGGAAGGCGATAGATGGAAAAACTCTTCATCCCTTCCCTTTCTTCGGTGTAATAATATAATTGGTGACATGCACGTTGGAAATCAGTTCGTTCGACGAATTCACGATCTTCACGTCCCACACATGCAGAGTGCGCCCTTTGCTCACCAGCTTGGCATGCGCCGTTACGGTGTCACCCTCAGACACGGCCTTGACATGATCGCCGCTCACACTGATGCCCACGCATATCTTACCAGGACAAAGGGCTGATGAACCCACACCTGCCACGTTCTCTGCCAGCGCCAACGAAGCCCCGCCACTCAGGAAGCCGAAGGGTTGTCGGTTACGATGATCCACTTGCATCACCGCCATACAGGTGTCTTCCTCGGGGGTGGAATAAAACTCCATACCCAAGGCTGTTGACAGGTTCGGTTCTTTTTCTATGATCTTTTTAATTGCTTCTACATCCATAATGTACCATTTACGATGAACCATGCATCTGATGGGACAAAGGTACGATTAAGTGAGCGAAAAACCAAATTTTGGAGCAGCGAAAACAAAGAAATGCTTGCATTTCATTTGTTGAGTCGTGACAAAATAAGACCAAAGGTCAAATTAAAAACACTAAAAAAAGCTACCGCTGTAGCATTGGTTCCAACCAATCACCACAGCGGCAGCAAATTCTTTACTCTTAACTGTTCACTCTTCACTTACTTGAACTGCACCCAGTCAACACTGGCTGAGCCATCTTCGCAGGTCACGAAGAGATCCTTCACGCCACTGGAGAGAGCAGCTTTCTTGATCTTTGATGAAACAGTGGTCCAAGGAGTGCCGCGCTTTACCTGTACTGTAGCCACGGGGGCAGCAGTAGCACTTCCTAAACGCAACGACAAGGTAGCCTTTCCATTGGTCTTCACCATCAGAGAAGCCTCTTTTCCGCTCACTTTACTGAAGTCAACATCATTATAGCGCACCCAAGCACCCTTCTGGAGATCAGCCGACCAGCCCTTGAAGTAGTTCGTGGTGTCGAGATACTGAATATCCACCTGATTGCTCTTGTCGCTGAAGCGGTCGATCTGAATCTGCTTGGTAGCATCAGAGATACCCACGCCACGCTCTGTCGGCTTCACCTCCTGGATCGTACCATCGGGATTAAAGCTCAGCTTGTCGATACGTACAGAACGGCGTTTGTCGTCGTTCGGTGAGTAGTCGTTACGATGATAGAACAGATACCACTGACCCTTGTAGTTGATAATACTATGGTGGTTGGTCCAGCAGCCATTAGGATGCTCGGCCATGATCAGTCCTTTATACTCGTAAGGACCCATCGGTTTCTTACTCATAGCATAGGCAAGCACCTCGGTGTTCTCCCTTACATAAGGATAGGTAAGATAGAAGTTACCGTTGTACTCGAAGGCAAACGGACCTTCAGCCTGACGGTTAGGCAGTCCCTGCAGACAGTTGGCACCGATCATCTCCATTTCGCGGTTACCCCATTTCACGACTTCTTTGGGGTTATCATCAGCCAGTTCCTTCATATTATCCTTGAGCTTAGCGCAACGTCCGTTGCCCCAGAAGATATAAGCATTACCATCAGATGCCTGAAGCACACAGGGGTCGATACCATTGATACCGGCAATAGGCTGCGGTTCCGGGATGAACGGTCCTTCAGGACTGTCGGCAATGGCCACACCCACAGCAAAGCCACCTCTACCTGCAGCAGGAGCTGAGGGGAAATAGAAGTAATACTTTCCGTTTCTTTCCACACAGTCGGGTGCCCACATCGAATAGGAATCCGGACGTACCCAAGGCACCTTGTTCTGGGTAACGATCATACCATGGTCGGTCCAGTCGATGAGATTCTCAGAAGAGAACACATGATAGTCCTCCATGCAGAACCAATCCTGTCGCTGTCCCTCAGGAGGGAAGATATCGTGCGACGGATAGACATAAACTTTTCCGTTGAATACTCGAGCCGTTGGATCGGCTGAATAGATGTTACGGATAACTGGGTTCTGGGCATAAACGCTCACGGTGCCCAGCAGCAGTAATGATACCAATAATTTTTTCATATTCTTCATTTGTTTTGTAATATCGTTGATAATAATGATTGCAAAGTTAATATTTTTTCTTTGAATTACCGCCATCTCATGTAACATAAGATTTACAATTTGTTTCATTGGATACAAAATGCCTTATTATCGATAAAAAAACGGAAAGGAATAAGACTTTTCCAAAACTTTTCGTACCTTTGGCTTCGCCGAAAGTACTCACATTCGGAAAAACTCAAATAAATTTGGTTTTTCGCTCACTTAATTGTACCTTTGCACCATAATTATATGAAGAATATGAATGTATTAGAATTAAGTGAGCAGGAAATAGGCAGACGCGAGAGTCTGCAGGAACTGCGCAACATGGGTATTAACCCCTACCCTGCAGCTGAGTATGCAACCAACGCCTTCAGTACCGACATCCGTAACAACGTGGAATGTGGAAAGTGGAATGTGGAAGGAGAAGAGCTGCCTCAGGTGTGCATTGCCGGTAGAATGATGAGTCGCCGTGTAATGGGCAAAGCCTCTTTTGTGGAGCTTCAGGACTCCAAGGGCAGGATTCAGGTGTATATCACCCGCGACGATATCTGTCCTGAAGAGAATAAGGATTTATATAATACGGTATTTAAGAAACTCATGGATATCGGTGACTTCATCGGCATCAAGGGTTTCGTGTTCCGTACCCAGACGGGTGAGATCTCGGTTCATGCCAAGGAACTCACACTGCTGGCCAAAAGTCTGAAGCCACTGCCCATCGTGAAATACAAGGACGGTGTGGCCTATGATAAGTTCGACGACCCGGAGCTGCGCTATCGTCAGCGCTATGTGGATCTCGTAGTGAACGAGGGTGTCAAGGATACCTTCTTACAGCGTGCCACGGTAATCCGTACTTTAAGAAAGGTTCTCGACGAGGCTGGTTATACCGAGGTGGAGACACCAACCCTGCAGATGATTGCCGGTGGCGCCTCAGCCCGTCCTTTCATCACGCATTTCAATGCCCTCGATCAGGATATGTATATGCGTATTGCCACCGAGCTCTACCTGAAGCGCCTCATCGTGGGTGGTTTCGAAGGTGTCTATGAAATCGGTAAGAACTTCCGCAACGAGGGTATGGACCGTAACCACAACCCAGAGTTCACCTGTATGGAGCTGTATGTGCAGTACAAGGACTACAACTGGATGATGTCGTTCACGGAGAAACTGTTAGAGACTATCTGTATTGCTGTGAATGGTAAGCCAGAGCGCGAGATCGACGGAAACATCGTATCGTTCAAGGCTCCGTATAGAAGACTCCCCATCCTGGAGGCTATTCAGGAGAAGACCGGCTTCGATTGCAATGGTAAGACGGAGGAGGAGATCCGTGCCTTCTGTCTGTCAAAGGGCATGGAGGTGGATGAGACCATGGGTAAGGGTAAGCTGATTGATGAGCTCTTCGGGGAGTTCTGCGAAGGTACCTTTATCCAGCCGACCTTCATTACCGACTATCCCGTGGAGATGTCGCCGCTCACCAAGATGCACCGTTCTAAGCCCGGACTCACAGAGCGCTTCGAGCTGATGGTGAATGGTAAGGAGCTGGCGAATGCCTACTCTGAGTTGAACGACCCGATTGATCAGGAAGAGCGTTTCGTGGAGCAGATGAAGTTGGCTGATAAGGGTGATGACGAGGCCATGATCATTGATCAGGACTTCCTCCGTGCCCTGCAATACGGTATGCCGCCTACCAGTGGTATCGGTATTGGTATCGACCGACTGGTGATGCTCATGACCGGTAAGACCTTCATCCAGGAGGTGTTGTTCTTCCCGCAGATGAAGCCCGAGAAGAAAGTGCCGCAGAGCACAGTGGCCGAATGGGCTGAGATTGGTGTTCCCGAGGAATGGGTTCCCGTACTCCGCAAGATCGGCTTCAACCTCGTACAGAACATCAAGGACGAGAAACCCCAGGGCTTGCAGCAAAAGATCGGTGACGTGGTGAAGAAATATAAGCTCGATATGCAGAAGCCCTCAGTGGACGAGGTAGCTGCTTGGATTGAGAAGGCGCAATAAAGTTCATAGTTCATAGTTCATAGTTCAAAGTGTACGACTGCGGTAACATAGCCATCATTGGCGGCGGAAGCTGGGCAACCGCCATTGCCAAGATCGTGGTGGGGCGCACCCACCACATCGGGTGGTATATGCGCCGCGACGACCGCATAGAGGACTTCAAGCGGATGGGGCATAACCCTGCCTACTTGATGAGCGTACATTTTGATGTGGATGAGATTGCGTTCTCCAGCGACATCAACAAGATCGTACAGAACTATGACACGCTGGTATTCGTCACACCCTCACCCTATCTGAAGAACCACCTGAAGAAACTCAAGACCCGCATCCGCGATAAGTTCATTATCACGGCCATCAAAGGTATCGTGCCCGATGAGAACCTGGTATGCTCCGAGTATTTCCATCAGGTCTATGATGTGCCCTACGAGAACTTGGCCTGCATCGGCGGTCCTTCGCATGCTGAAGAGGTGGCACTCGAACGTCTCTCCTACCTCACCATCGGTTGTGACGACAAGGTGAAGGCCCAGTCGTTTGCCGATCTCATCGCCAGCGACTATATCAAGACGAAGACCTCCACGGATGTTATCGGCATTGAGTATTCATCGGTACTGAAGAATGTCTATGCCATTGCCGCAGGTATCTGCAGCGGACTGAAATACGGTGATAACTTCCAGAGCGTACTGATGTCGAACGCTGTGCAGGAGATGAACAGGTTCCTGAACACCGTTCATCCCATTGAACGGAACATCAACGACTCGGTTTATATGGGCGACCTCCTCGTAACGGGCTACAGCAACTTCTCGCGTAACCGCACCTTCGGTACCATGATTGGTAAGGGCTACAGCGTGAAATCGGCACAGATTGAGATGGAGATGATTGCCGAGGGCTACTTCGGAACGAAGTGTATGAAGGAGATCAACCGCCACATGCATGTCAACATGCCCATCCTCGATGCTGTATATAATATATTGTACGAGCGCATCGCCCCGCAGATCGAGATCAAGCTTCTTACCGACAGTTTCCGTTAAACAGACAAACATATCCTAACAAAAATACTTAAACAAGATGAAGAATATTGCTTTAGACATGACAAAGGCTGCATGCTTCCTCAAAGAAGGTGCGGTGAAAGCTTTCGAGCCTCAGGTGAAGGCTGCTCAGGAAGCATTGGAGAAGGGTACTTGCCCAGGTAACGATTTCTTGGGATGGCTGCATCTGCCGTCATCTATCACTCCTGCATTCCTGAAAGAGGTGCAGGAATGTGCCGACACCCTTCGTAAGAACTGCGAGGCAGTAGTAGTGGCCGGCATCGGTGGTAGCTACTTAGGTGCCCGTGCCGTGATTGAAGCCCTTGGCAATAGCTTTGCCTGGCTGGTGGCCGACAAGAAGAATCCTACGATCCTGTTTGCAGGTAATAATATCGGTGAGGACTATCTCTCTGAGCTTACCGACTATCTGAAGGATAAGAAGTTCGGTGTGATCAATATATCCAAGAGTGGTACTACCACCGAGACCGCCCTCACCTTCCGTCTGCTGAAGAAGCAATGCGAAGATCAGCGCGGTAAGGAGGAGGCCAAGAAAGTGATCGTGGCTATTACCGATGCCAAGAGAGGTGCTGCCCGCACCTGTGCCGACAAGGAAGGCTACAAGAGTTTCATCATTCCCGATAATGTAGGCGGACGTTTCTCTGTGCTCACACCGGTGGGCTTGCTGCCCATTGCCTGTGCCGGTTTCGACATCGTGAAACTGGTAGAGGGTGCTCAGGAGATGGAGAAGGCTTGTGGTAAGGATGTTCCCTTCGAGGAGAATATCGCAGCCCAGTATGCTGCCATCCGTAACGGCCTCTATGGCGCTGGTAAGAAAATCGAGATCATGGTGAACTACCAGCCGAAGCTTCACTTCATTGCTGAGTGGTGGAAGCAGCTCTATGGCGAGAGCGAGGGTAAGGAGAACAAGGGTATCTTCCCGGCATCTTGCGATTTCACCACCGACCTCCACTCCATGGGACAGTGGATTCAGGAAGGTGAGCGCACCATCTTCGAGACCGTCATCAGCGTTGAGGAGCCGAACAAGAAGTTGCTCTTCCCGAATGATGAGGAGAACCTCGATGGCTTGAACTTCCTCGCTGGTAAGCGCGTGGACGAGGTGAACAAGATGGCTGAGTTAGGAACACGTTTGGCCCATGTCGATGGTGGCGTACCCAACATCCGCATCAGCGTACCGCAGTTGAACGAATACTACATCGGACAGCTCATCTACTTCTTCGAGATTGCCTGCGGCATCAGCGGTAATGTGCTTGGCGTGAACCCATTCAACCAGCCGGGTGTGGAGGCCTATAAGAAGAATATGTTTGCCCTGCTCGACAAGCCCGGCTATGAGGCCGAATCGAAGGCCATCAAGGAACGCCTGGCCAAAGAAGCTTAGTGCAACTAGAACCCCATGGAATCAATTCAAAAGTATTTAAAAAAACACGGCTTTGGGGTTTTCTGCCCCAAAGCCGTTCTCTTCGATATGGATGGCGTGCTCATTAACAGCATGCCCAACCATGCTGTGGCCTGGCAGCGCTCCATGGCCACCTTCGGCATCCGCATGACGGCCGATGATGCCTACGCCACAGAAGGTGCCCGTGGTATAGACACCATCCGCAACATGGTGAAGCAACAGCAAGGGAAAGACATCACTTTGGAAGAGGCGCAAGCGATGTACGACGTAAAGACTCGTTTCTTCGGCGAGATGCCCAAGGCCGAGATCATGCCCGGTGCCTATGAGCTGATGGAGAAACTGCATCAAGAAGGCTTTGTCATGGCTGTGGTGACAGGCAGCGGTCAGCGCCCCCTCATCAACCGTCTTACCACCGACTTCCATCCTTTCATCACGGAAGACCATATCACCACAGCGTATGATGTGCAACGAGGTAAGCCAGCACCCGATCCCTACTTGGCCGGCATGAAGAAATGCGGAACAGAGCCATGGGAAACCATTGTTGTGGAGAATGCCCCCTTGGGTATTCAGGCAGGTGTTGCCGCCCAGTGTTTCACCATCGGTGTGAATACAGGACCGCTACCCGATGAGCAACTCTGGCAGGCAGGAGCCGACCTTGTTGTTCCCTCCATGACAGCACTTTGCGAAATGTGGAATGAGGAATGTGGAATGTGGAATGAGAATAGTACTGAGATAAAGTAATCATTATCAAACCACTTATTCTTAAAATCATTCCTCATTCCACATTCCTCATTCCACACTTGAAGCAATCTCCCCCGACCCAAAGCAGCGGTGATGCTTCTCATCATACACCACGCAGAACTGCCCTGGTGCTACCCCATGGATGGGATGCGCTGAATGCACCATGTATTTCCCCTCGTCAACCTTTTCCAGCACCGCCGGATGATACTCCGGTGTATGACGGATCTTGAATGTGACATTCTTCGTTGTCTGTCCGTTGAACAAGGTATGCAACGGCAGAGTGAGTGAGTGGAAGTCGTGTATCAGGAAATCCTGCTTATACGCATCCTGCGGATCATAGCCATGACTCACATATAAGATATTCTGCGGCACATCTTTCTTGATGACAAACCACGGACCTTCGCCAAAGCCCAGTCCCTTGCGCTGTCCGATGGTATGGAACCACAAACCCTTATGCTCGCCGATCTTCCTACCCGTTTCCAGTTCGATGACATCCCCCGGATTCTCGCCTAAGAAACGACGGATATAATCATTGTAGTTGATCTTCCCCAAGAAGCAGATGCCCTGCGAATCCTTTCGCTTGGCATTAACCAGATGTTCGCGTTCGGCAATGGCCCGCACCTCATCCTTCATATAATGCCCTATGGGAAACAGCGCCTTCCGCAGCTGCCAGTCGTATATCTGTGCCAGGAAGTCGGTCTGGTCCTTCACAGGGTCAGGACTCGTACAAAGCCACTTCCTCCCCTCTTCATCTATCTCAGTCATGGCATAATGCCCCGTGGCGATAAGGTCATAGTCATGTCCCCGTTTCTCGTCGAAGGCCCCGAACTTGATCAGTCGGTTGCACATCACATCAGGATTGGGTGTGAAGCCCTCGCGTACCTTATTTATAGTATAGGCCGTCACCTGGTTCCAATATTCCTGGTGACAGTCGATCACTTCAAGCTTACACCCATACTTATGTGCCACGGCCGTTGCCATCTCTACATCCTCCTCGCTGGAGCAATCCCACTCCTCATCCTCGTCGGGACCGATATGGATATAGAAGCAATCGGGCTGCAGTCCTTGGCGCACCAGTTCGTAGAGCACCACGGATGAATCTACGCCGCCCGACAGCAGTACGGCAATGCGCTTATCTTCCAGTTCTTTGATATTCATTTGCACTATATGCATTATTTCTGGGTACAAAGGTATACAAAAAAATTCGTCTAATTCGTCTAATTTGTAGAGAAGAATAGTAAAAGAAACATAAAAAACTGCAGAAACCCATTGCCGAATGAAAAAAAGTACATATCTTTGCGATATCAAAATGATATCATTAAACTTTGAATTTTGAACTTTAAACTTTGAACTTTAAACTTTAAACTTTGAACTTTGAACTTTAAACTTTGAACTTTAAAAGAAGATGGAGAATAAAGAATTTGCTTTCAAGGGAACAGTAATGAATGGTTTCCTGATGTTGTTTGTAAACTTCGCCATTCTGGTATTGGCAGTGTTAGGCATCATCTATAGCATCATCCAGCTGGATGGCAGCAATGGCGCACAAGGCGGTTGGCTTCTGGGCGGCAGTATCCTGCTACTGATCATCAACACCATTATGTGGTGCGGTCATTTGCAGCTGGAACCGAATGTGGCACGTGTCACTACTTGGTTCGGTAAGTATAGCGGTACGTTCAGTAAGACCGGTTTCTACTGGATCAACCCCTTCTACGGAACGAAAAAGGTATCGTTGCGTGCCCGCAACCTCGACGCAGAGCCCATTAAGGTAAACGACAAGACAGGTAACCCTGTGATGATCGGTCTGGTATTGGTGTGGAAACTGAAGGACACCTATAAGGCCTTGTTCGAGGTGGATTCGCAGACCATGGCTGCTAATCCAAACGCGGTGGGCTCAGATACCAAAGGACTGATGAACGCACTGGAGAACTTTGTACGTGTACAAAGTGATGCAGCCTTGCGTCAGGTGGCAGGACAATATGCCTACGATGATGAGGATACGAAGGAAGGAGAGCCCACGCTGCGCTCAAGCGCCGACGAGATCAACGAGCAGTTGGAGCAGAAACTGGATGAGCGTCTCGCCCTGGCTGGTATCGAGGTGGTAGAGGCTCGCATCAACTACCTGGCCTATGCTCCCGAGATTGCTGCTGTGATGCTGCGCCGTCAGCAGGCCACAGCCATTATCACTGCCCGTGAAAAGATTGTAGAAGGTGCTGTGTCGATGGTGAAGATGGCCCTTGACAAGCTCTCTAACGAAAACATTGTGGACCTTGATGACGACAAGAAAGCTGCTATGGTGAGCAACCTGCTCGTCGTGCTCTGCGGTGATGAGTCGGCACAGCCTGTGGTGAATACGGGTACGCTGAATCATTAAGCCACCCCTACCCCCCCATAAGGAGGGGAAATGTGGAGTTGTTTCGAGGAGTGTGGAGTGTGGAATGTGGAGTGAGAATAGTACTGAGATATAGTATTCATGTATCAAACCACTTGTTCTTGAAATCATATCTCACTCCACATTCCACACTCCACACTCCACAAAAGATTAAAAGATATGTCTGAAAAGAAGACAAAGAATTTCATTCTGCGTATCGATACCGATACGATGGACGCGATAGAGGCCTGGGCTGCTGACGAGTTCCGCAGCACCAACGGTCAGTTGCAGTGGATCATTACCGAGGCACTGCGCAAGGCGAAGCGTCTGCCCAAGAAAAAGATGGGCAATTCCAATGAAGTGAAAGAGGGGAAATGAGAAATAAAAAAGCCAATCTGTTTGGAAGGTATTGAAAAAAGTTGTATCTTTGGCTTCGCCGAAGGTACTTTCGCTCGACAAAATAAAAGAAAAACTCGTTTTTATTTTGTTTTGTGCTCGCTTATTCGTACCTTTGTAATCGGATATCAAACTATATTAAACTAATAAACTTATATTTTTAACTAATAAACTTATCATTATGAACGGAATTATTTGTGCAATTATTGTAGGCTTGATCGCCGGTTTCTTGGCTGGTAAGATCATGCGTGGTGGTGGCTTCGGCCTGGTATTGAACCTCTTGTTAGGTTTGGTTGGTGGTGCCGTAGGTGGCTGGTTGTTCAACCTGTTAGGCATCAGCATGAGCAACGGATGGATTGGTCAGACCATTACAGGTATCGTGGGTGCTGTTGTAGTACTCTGGATTGCCTCACTGTTCAAGAAGTAACGTCGGCTCACCGCTACTATAACAATGAGTGCCAGCCTTCGAATGAATGCTGGCACTCATTGTTATAGTAGCGGTGACATTGCATATTCCATTGCTTTTAAAAAACAAAGGTGCCGCGATGTTTGTCGCGGCACCTTTTGGTTTATAGGGTTGTATCTTTGATTATTCAAAGAAATCGAAGACTTCCTTTGCATCAGCATTTGCACCAGGCTGAGACAAGCTCGGATCGCTTGTAACAGTAATCTGACAAAGATCAGTATCCAGTACCTTTACTTTCACGAACGGCTTAATATAATCTTTTTTCATAACTAAGTTCTTTTTCAATTGTTGTTATACATTGTTTAAAAACTCACATTATTTCACGATGACCTTGCGGCCGTTCATGATATACACACCCTTCTGGGTCTTGCTTACGCGCATACCGCTCAGGTTATAGATAGCACCATCGGCCTCAGCCTTCTGGATCTCGTTGATACCAGTTGACTCGCCACCGAATACAATATTGATGACCTTAGCGCCAGAAGTAGTGAATGCACTTGCAGGCAGGAATGCCTTACCCTCTGCCAGTTCGCCATCACTGCAGAGCACGAACTGTCCATCATAAAGGATGTAGTCGTTAACTGCGATACCAGAAGTCTTGAGCAGGTTCTCATCGTTCTTTGCTACCTCACCACTTGCTACAGGAACTTCATATTCTGCTTCAGCAGTACCTTTAAGAATAATTCCTTCACCAGCAGCAACGGTTGTAGCCTCGGTCAGTGTAGCCTCAGTTGCAGTAACAGCTGTTACATAATAAGCTGTGATGCCCTCTACGCCACTAAAGTCAAGAGCCTTTGCTGGAATATAGGTGTTGTATTCCTTAGTAAGGGTAATCTTTTCGGTCTCTACGGCTGCGGCACCAACGGTGATATTGAACTGAAGATGTTCATCTTCCAAGTCATCAATAACATAACGTGTTTCAACAGTTGTACCTTCTACGTTATCGTCAATCCACAAAGCATCGAAAGAAGCAACATAAGGATCTTCAGAAGCTTCAGCTGAAGTGGCCTTAATGGTAAACTTATAAATCGGTCCTTCAGCCTTTATTTTTGGGAATGTAGCAGCTGTTGCAGAACTTTTTGCTACCATATACCACCATCCTTCTTCGTCAGTGGAAATCTCGAGATTGCTTGAATAGTTCCAATTCTCTTCTACTGCTTCAGGTGTTCCTGCTAATTCAAATCCGTCAGGTAAAACAAGCCATGCTTGTCCTGAGCAAAGCCTTGTAACAACATTTGCATCAGAACAGGATAAAAAGATATACGCATCCACTGTTCCACCAGGTTCTACAGTTAATTCTTTACCATCTTTGTCTCCGATGGTAAATGAAACCACGTCGTCAGACGCATACAACGTGCCACACATGAATGTCATAATGGCACAAAACAAAATCTTGTATAATTTCATAATCTATAAATTATTATTATTTAATCAAAAGCAATAAAGCACTACAATCGGCTGTACTCAATCTACCATCTCCATTCACATCTGCATAAGATGGGAAAGAAGTTGGTTTACTTTTTACCAATAGTAACAAACTAGAGTAATCACCTGTAGTCAATCTTGTATCAGTGTTCATATTTCCTAAAATATGGCCTTCTTGATCCTTGATTAAACGGAAATTCTTCCAACCGCCCACCTGGGAGTACTTACCCATTCTCTCTTCTGGAACAATTAACGGTTTCTTGTATACTGCTGTTGCAAATGCGTTATCCGGAATTGCAGCAATAGCTGTACCAGGAGTCAGATTATTCACCTCTGTCAAGGCAGTAAGTCCAGCGAAGGCATTTGCACCAATAGTGGCAGCATCATACTCCTCGTTATAGTCAATGGTAATTGAAGTCACCAAGGCTGCGGCATCAGCAAAATTGGCTTTGTTGTCAGCAGCATCACCACGGCAAGAGGTTGAGGTAAATGCATTGGCAGCAATCGATGAAACAAAGAATGACTGACCAGCAACAGTACCTGAAACATAAAGTGGTATGGTTACCTTGTTTTCAAACTCACTTGTCAAAAGGGTCTTATCACCTGTTGAACCACTTATCTGACTGGCAAGGCCGATTACCTCCAATTCAAGAATACCTGAATTACTAATTACATAGTATCTCAGTTCCTGATAATCAAAAATGTCACCCGCGACATGACCTGCGCCAATGGTCGTGGCCGACTTCCCTTGTGCAAAGCAGGCCATGCTCGCCATCAGGGTCACAGCCAGCATTGTAAGCCTATTCATGAAATTCTTGTTCATAAATTTAGTTTTTTGAGATTTAACTTGTGTACATACATATTTTGTGCAAAGATAACAACAAATTTGATATCTGCAAACTTTTTATAACGAAATCTTATATTTTTAACATTTCTATAGGAATTAGCGCAGAGGCTAACTACAAGAGTGTTATGCCGCCACCATCTCCTTACCTAATTTGTGGATATGGTCAAAAATCTCTTTTTCGCGTTCCTTGGACGGCTTTTTGAAACCGTTGATGTAGTTTCGCAACAATGTTGGATTAATACCGAGCGAACGGGCAAATTCTGCTACATTGATTTCTTTGTGCGTCAAAAAGAAACGCTGCAAAGCTGTTGGTTCGGCATCTTCATAAGCAAAACTTTCGAAACTAATGTCCTCGTCCAACCCTCTCCAATGGATACCATCGAGACCAAACGTAAACTGCATTCTTTCCTCTTCTGATGCCATACGTAGTCTCGGATACCACAAGAGAGACTGACTATATTCATGCCCTTCTTCATCTCTGCCGAAAATATGGTCTGCTTCAAACCAAATCTCTTGAATCTTCATAAACACTCCTCCTTTAAATTAATATTTATTTCTCAAAATAATCTTTCCAACGCTGAATTATAATATCGGATCTTTTTATTGTTCTTTTTGCAAAGATAGGAATCACTTTCGATACCTCCAAGAATATTCAAATAAAAAATCAGGATTTAACATTTTGTAGAAATTTGATTATTTTCCAAAGACCTAACATTACAAAAACCTAATTGCTTTATTTAGAGTGATTTAGAAGAAAAAGCGGGTGTTAAAGACCTAACCAAAGACCTAACATAAACCTAACATAAACCTAACATAAGACCTAACGTAAGACATAACGTAAGACATAACGTAACACGATGGGGAAATGTTAGGTTTGATGTTAGGTGTTTGTTACCTTTTTGTTAGGTTTATGTTAGGTGTAAAAAAACGTGAAACATCTTTGTGTAGGGGATTTTTGCCGTGAAACTGTTAGGTCTTGGGGAAATCGGTTTTGTCTTACCCCACCCCAGCTTCGCTCACCCCTCCCCTAAGGGGCGGGGTCCCTGGCAAGGGGGGCGGGGTGAAAGAAAAATGCCATGAAACGAGATGTTCCCAACATGGGAATAAAAAGTTCCCAACGTGGGAATAAATGGCTTCACAATCTGATATTTAATTGCATTATGCAAAAATACATAATGCAAAAATACATAATTAGTTTACGTCGCTGCGGTACTTACCCTCTTCCTTATCCTCGAGCATACTGAGGTAGCTATTGTAACGACTCTCGGCAATATAGTGTTCTTCAAGTGCTTTGCGCACGGCGCAGCCCGGCTCATGGGTATGGGTGCAGTTGCGGAAACGGCAGTCCTTAGAGAAGTGGAAGATCTCTTTGAAGTAACCGCAAATCTCCTCGGGCTCCATGTCGAAGGTCCCGAAGCCTTTGATGCCGGGGGTGTCGATTAACCAAGACCGTTTTTCAGAATCTGCTGTCGCAGATGTCTGTTTCGAGGAAGGAGGAAGGACGAAGGAGGAAGGAGAAATGTCCTGTGTATATGAGACCTGAACAGAATCCTTAGAATCCTGTATCTCAGAAGTAATCTCCTTCCTCCTTCGTCCTTCCTCCTTCCTCGAGAAATCCTTCCTCCTTCCTCCTTCCTCGTAATATGGAGCGGAATCATCTCCGAAAAAGTGGTGGTATGCATACCCGTGTTGTGGGCATCAGAGATTTCGGCGGTGCGAAGGTTGATGCCGGGAACGAGGGTGTTTAACAAGGTGGACTTCCCCACCCCGCTGTTTCCACTGAAGACAGTGACCTTTCCTTCAAGGAGCGGAAGGAGGCGATCGATGCCTTCGCCTGTCTGGGCCGACACTTGCAAGCACTGGTAACCAATGGTCTCGTAGAGGTTGACCATCAGTTCTTGATAATGCCGTTCGTCGGCATCAAGCAGATCGGTCTTGTTAAAGAGCAGGATGACAGGCACGCGGTAGGCTTCGGCAGAAGCTAGGAAACGGTCGATGAAGGTGGTGCTAGTCTGGGGATAGTTAACAGTTATCACCAACACAGCCTGGTCGACGTTGGCGGCGATGATATGACTCTGCTTACTAAGATTGGGTGATTTGCGGATGATGTAGTTCTTGCGGTCGTGGATCTCAGTGATGAAACCGTCGGCCACCTCCACATGGTCGCCGACGGCTACAGGGTTTGTACTCCGTATGCCTCGCAGACGGAAGTTCCCCTTTATTTTACAATCGGCCGTGGTACCATCGTCGAAAAGGACGGTGTACCACGAACCGGTATTCTTGATGACTAAGCCAAACATTGTTAGTTGACAGTTGACAGTTGATAGTTGACAGTTGACCATCATTTTACCAATCACTTGTGCGGCAGCAAACTATCAACTGTCAACTATCAACTGTTAACTAATTTAGACCGTCATGATTTCCTTGTTCTTCGCCTCGATGAGTGCATCGATCTTCTTGATGTACTTATCGTGGATCTTCTGAAGCTCGAGCTCGGCATCCTTCTCGTTGTCCTCGCTGAGACCGTCTTTGATGGCCTTCTTCAGTTTCTCCTTGATATCGCCGCGCACGTTGCGCACCTCAACCTTGGCTTTCTCGGCAATCTTGTTGCACTGCTTGGTGAGTTCACGACGGCGCTCCTCGGTGGGCTGCGGGATGTTGAGACGGATAATCTCACCATTGTTCTCAGGGGTGATACCTACATCACTATCCATAATGGCCTTCTCGATGTCGCGAATCGCTTTCTTGTCCCAAGGACGAATAGCGATGGTGCGGGCATCAGGACAGTTTACGTTGGCCACCTGGTTCAGGGGAACCATCGAACCATAGGAGTTCACCTTCACACCGTCGAGGATGGCCACGTTGGCACGACCTGCACGGATGCGGTTCAGGCTCTCTTCGAGGAACATGGCTGCCATCTCCATTCTCTCTTCACTCTCTGCTAATGTAGCTTTTACATCTATCATTTTCTTTCGTTTTAGGTTTTCTTTTGACAAAATTAGCGCATTTTTTCGAAACTGCCAACATTTTAGAGAATTTTCTCTATTTTTTCTACAACGGAAGATACGGAAAATAACGGAAAAACGGAAAAGATTATCTCACAGATAATATATTTCCCACAGAAATTATGTTTTTTATTTCCCGCAGAATTAGAGTTTTTTCGTCCCGCAGAAATAGATTTTTATTGTCCCGCAGAAATCGCAGAAATGGCAGAAATTTTAGTTTCTCACTGATTCTAATGTATAGATAATCATGCCGCATGGCTGGGCGAAGCCCATTTCTGCCATTTCTGCGATTTCTGCGGGACTAAAAAAACAAATTATCAGCGGGATAACATAACGGGAGATAGAGATTTCATCATGCGTTCGAGATAATACTGATCGGTAGTGTCGAATGTGGCGAGGTCGGTGCTGTCGATATCGAGCACGGCAGCTACTTCGCCTTGCTGGTTGAATACCGGTACGACAATCTCTGAGCGACTCAGGGAACTGCAGGCGATATGACCGGGGAACTGATCCACATCTTCAACAACGATGGTTGCACGACGAGCCCATGCTGTACCGCACACACCTTTGTTACAGGGGATGCGGAAACAGGCCACGCTGCCTTGGAAAGGACCGAGTATCAGCTCGTTGCCCTCTACCAGGTAGAAGCCTACCCAGAAGAACTGCATAGTATCGTGAATGGCGGCGGTGATGTTGGCCATCACGCCTACCTTGTTTGTTTCACCCTCAATCAGACTCTCCACTTGTTGGAGAAGCAATTCATATTTCTCTTTCTTAGACATAATAACTATTTAGACATAATAACATAAGAACATAATTAAAGTAGCGCCATAACGAAGAGGGCGACAATGGTGAGTATGAACACGACCATGATGGGCCATGGCTCACGACTGCCGAACTGCTGCTCGAACGCTGGCAGGTTCCATTTCAGCGCTTGTCGCTGATAAACAAATCTATAGAGATAATAGACCGCCACGGCAATACATGTTCCGGCGATGGCTCCTACCAGTATATCAGTGGGGAAATGAACACCTAAGTACATTCGCGAATAGCAGGAGCCGATGGCCCAAAGGAAAGCACATGCGGCAACGATTCGTCGGCGGTAGAGTAGCGTCAACATCGTAGCGGTGGCAAACCCGTTACTGGCATGGTTCGACGGAAATCCGTACTGTCCGCCATGGTAGTTGTTCACATAATGCAGGATGTTCATGATGTTTGCATCGTGCGAAGGACGGAGTCTGCAGAAGATGGGTTTGAGGTGCGCCAAAGCATAGTCGCTTAAGAAGAACAGCAGTCCGACGGCCACCAGCAGCAGTAAGCCACTGCGCCAGTTAGTGTGACGGAACAGACAATAAAGAATCACCACCACGAAGGGAATCCATGTGAACTTGTCGGAGTAGGCAAACCAGAAGGCATCATACGCCGCAGGTCCTGGAAAGTTTA
Source organism: Prevotella sp. (assembly GCA_017651265.1). GTDB lineage: Bacteria > Bacteroidota > Bacteroidia > Bacteroidales > Bacteroidaceae > Prevotella. The sequence continues at coordinate 17,482 of JAGCDO010000022.1, forward strand.
TCGCATCCAGCACCTGATAGTCAAAATCCTTCACAGTTTCAAGCATATTCTTCACTTTTTTTATTCGAGGAAGGAGGAAGGAGGAGGGAGGAAGGAGATATGCACTGGGTACATGTGTCCTGAACAGAATCCATTGAATCTTGTATCTCAGAAGTATTCTCCTTCGTCCTTCGTCCTTCCTCCTTACTCGAGTATATCTATCTGATTCGTTAGTTCCACAAACTGCGGGATGGTGAGCTGTTCGGGGCGCATGGTCATGATGTCCTGACTGAAGAAAGAGCTGTCGGGCATGGTGTCCTTGGTGAACAGTTGTCGCAGACTCACCCTCAGCATCTTACGCCGTTGATTGAACACCGTCTTCACCACCCTACGGAATAACTTCTCGTCGCAGCCAAGATCCTGCACCTTGTTGCGTGTCATGCGGATCACCGCGCTCTTCACCTTAGGTGGCGGATCGAACACGTTCTCATCAACCGTGAACAGATACTCCACATCATACCACGCCTGGATGAGTACGCTGAGAATGCCGTAGGCCTTGGTACCCGGCTTGGCCTCCATGCGTTGCGCCACCTCTCGCTGAATCATACCCGTGCAGCAAGGAATCAGGTCTTTATTATCAATCACCTTGAAGAATATCTGCGAAGAGATGTCATAGGGGTAGTTGCCCGTCAGCACGAACGGCCTACCGTCGAAGAGCTGATGGAGGTCCATGCGGAGGAAGTCGCCTTCGAGGAGAAGCCGGGGACTCTCTTTCGAGGAAGGACTCTCTTTCGAGGAAGGAGGAAGGAGGAGGGAGGAAGGAGATATGCACTGAGCGCATGTGTCCTGAACAGAATCCTCTGAATTCTGTATCTCAGAGGTAATCTCCTTCCTCCCTCCTCCTTCCTCCTTCCTCGAGAAAT
>JAGCDO010000023.1 GCA_017651265.1 Prevotella sp.
CCGCCCAGGACCTACTTGAACGCTCTTTTCACATCTTCTGCGATCATCGAACGGGCAATATGTGAATAGCGTTGAGTCTGCTCAATTTTGGTATGACCGGCCAGCTGGGCGACAGTCGTTATAGGCACTCCTTTGGCTAAAAGCAAAGTACAAAATGTGTGACGCATCGTATGGAACGTGATCTGTCTGGAGTCTGAAATTCCACACCTGCGAATCACCTCTTTCAGGGTCCTGTTGGCCGCCGCATTGTTACCAATATGTGACAGATGTTCCACACTTCCGTAACGTTCAATAAGCGATACAGCCTTACCACCGAATATGGTAGAGAGGGGAAGTCGGATAACGACACCGGATGAACGTGACGTCTTAGCAGGCTCAAGAACCAGCCACATCTTCCCCCGGTCACGAACAATCATGTTAGAAGTGAGCGTTGTCAGGTCATGATATCGAAGACCTGTATAGACACCGAACAGTGCGCAGTCGCGAATATGAGCACTCTTGCCATCCAGTTGAAGCCTCTCCAGCCGTCTTACCTCGTTAGCAGTAAGAACCTCTTCCCGGCTTTTGATCTTCGGTATCTTTATATGAAGGAACGGATTATCGTCTGAAGACATAATCCTACGTGCTATTGCCTCGTTGATAATTGCACGGATGGACTTGAGCCGGCCAGATATAGTTGACTGAGACATTCCACGAGACTGCTGCCAATAAGAAAAGTCATTGATAAAATCGACATCGATATCCTTGATGGTAGTACCTGGCCGGAATTCATCGACGACCTTAGTAAGCGTTACATAACTATCCTTTGTATGCTGGCTGCGTGTAGCAGAACGAGAGACCACGGAAAGAGTAAAATCGCGGAATGTGGAAGAAGTTGATATGTCCTCATGCCATGCAGCCTTTAGAATGGCCAGCGTGCATCGTCTGCCTTGTGAAATCATGTCAAGCTCCACCTTCTCTATCTCGTTCCTTAATTTATATAAATAGGTATTATAACGATCCGCAAGCGGATGATTAACGACGAGTCCGTGAGAAAACTGATTTTTTCTGAGGTGGATTTTAGTAGAGAAGTAGATTTTTCTCCCTGCCTGGTATGCTTCCACGTGGACAAGATATCCCTTCTGAGTCTCGGCACCATTGCGGCCGATGCACAACGAATAATTAATCTTCTGTATCATAATCATAATAGAATATAGACAACATGAGGCATGCTATTCGCACGCCTCATGCAATCGGTATCAAAGGACTCCATGGTAATTAAGAAGCAGGTGGTTTGCAGCCATGATATCCTTCGGGGTGTAGATATCAGTAATCAGCACAGATGAGTGCCTGGCTTGATCTCTGACCGTTAGGATATCTGTATTTGCTTTCAGCATATTGGTTATGCCTGTATCCTTGAGGCTGTAGAACTTATACCTGTCTGTGAGTCCAAGGTCTTTTCTAACATGATGGTGCCAATAGTCACGGAATGCCTTTTCGCTTCTCCTGTTAGGTCCAGGACGGAAACCTTCACTGAATAAGTAATAGTTCCCAGGGCTGTCGAACACCTTCAGGTCGATCATCAGCTTCAGGACCTTCTGAGGTAGTGTGACCACGGCGTCACAACGGTTCTTCGTATTGTTTCCGTACAGCCGGAGCGTCTGGTTCCTGATGGAAAAGTCACCGACCTTCAGATAACTCATCTCCTTGGGACGGACAAAGACATAGTGGAGCATATAGCATGCAAGCAGGAAGAACCGGTTCGTCGACTCCAGATAGTCATGGAGATCCTGAAGGATGTCATCAGGGATGATATCCCGGTCTTTCACCTTACCTCGTTTCTTCACACATGAGTATTCTGCAGACGGATCAGAAGGTACATAACCACGATCCAGCAGATATCTGCAGAACGACTTGATCCATGTAAGATAATTGTTGCGTGTCCGGAGCGTGTTATTCCGGTCCACGAAGATGTAGTCAAGGAACTGGCCAACGACGTTCTTGTCAAACTGGTAGGTATAGAACACCTTGACATTATTGTCGGCCATCCAGTTCTGAAGGATGCGTAGGCGACTGAAATACGAAGTGACCGTCTCTTGCCTGAGGCTGTCTTCATCACACATCTTCAGGAGGTATTCCCTGTATTTATCCGCCACATCGTTGAAAGACGAGTATTCTCGCGGATTCACAAGTTCTACCCACGGATTCCATCCCTGCATGAGTTTCTCCGTAAGGCGCTTTACCAGAGCCTCACCGTACATCTTCTGCGCTTTCTTCCCTTTGATATGGCCTAGCATGATCTTCTTGACATGCATACGACCGATCGCTGGATCGAAGGCCGAAACCGACACATAGCATTCTGATGCCTGATGGAACACTGGCGGCTTCCAGCCCACAATTTCGTGGACGAGCCTGCTCTTTTCAGTTGAAGGAAAAATTTTTTTAGTCATCTCTTTAAAATTTTGAGACGACCTTAGTGATTATACCAATGAAAGAAGTACGCACCGACTTTTCGCCGACTTATATACCCCTGACAACAAGAAAACCGCCTAAAATAGGCGGTTCCCGTTGTTTTCAGTCGGGATTACTGGACTCGAACCAGCGACCTCGCGCCCCCCAGACGTGTGCGCTACCAACTGCGCTAAATCCCGATCCTTGCGTTTTGCGGGTGCAAAGTTAGTGGTTTTCGTCGATATATGCAAATTTATGAGCAGAAAA
>JAGCDO010000024.1 GCA_017651265.1 Prevotella sp.
AGGCGAGAGTGGTCGTAACAAGATCAATCAGTACACACGTCTGCTCACAGTAGTTGTGCTCATTTTCCAGAGCTTCGCTTATCTGACCAACCTTCGTTATCAGATCGGTCCAGCTATTGTAAATTGGGGCTGGTGGTTTAACTTCAGCAGCATTATCATTCTGACAGCAGGCTCAATGTTCGTGATGTGGCTTGGCGAGCGTATCACCGACAAGGGTATTGGTAACGGTATTTCGTTCCTTATCATGATCGGTATCATCGCACGCTTCCCAACTGCAATTTCGCAGGAGTTCGTACAGGCTGCCTCTTCAACTGGCAACCTCGTGCTCTTCCTCCTCGAGATTGTGTTCCTCCTTATCGTGATTGGTATCAGCATTCTCTTGGTACAGGGTACCCGCAAAGTGCCTGTACAGTACGCTAAGCAGATTCGTGGTAACCGTCAGTATGGTGGCGTTCGTCAGTATATTCCTCTTAAGGTCAATGCTGCTGGTGTAATGCCTATCATCTTCGCACAGGCTATCATGTTCATCCCTCTTGTGTTTGCAGGTTTTGCTAGCCAGAACACTGCAAGCTTCTGGTCAAGTTTCTTTGACAATACAACGTTCACCTATAACTTTGTATTTGCAATCCTGATCATTGTCTTCACCTATTTCTACACCGCCATCACAATGAATCCTCAGCAGATGTCGGATGCAATCAAGTCTCAGAACGGCTTCATCCCTGGTATCAAGCCTGGCAAGAAGACCACTGAGTTCCTTGACAAGATCATGTCGCGTATCACCCTTCCAGGTTCTATCTTCCTGGCATTTGTGGCTATCCTCCCATGTTTCGCACGTATTCTCGGCGTAACTCAGGAATTCTCACAGTTCTTCGGTGGTACATCGCTCTTGATTCTTGTAGGTGTAATTCTGGACACTCTCCAGCAGATTGAGTCGCACCTGATGATGCACCACTATGATGGTCTGATGAAGAATGGCAAGATCAAAGGTCGCACAGGTTCTGTAGCTGCTTATTGATAATCTCGCTATGATATTTCTGAAAACAGACGAAGAAATAGAGCTGATTCGACAGGCTAATCAACTGGTTGGACAAACACTTGGCGAAGTCGCCAAGTGGGTCCAGCCAGGTGTTACTACTCTTAAGTTAGACCAAATTGCTGAAGAGTTTATCCGTGATCATGGTGGTGTTCCTGGTTTCAAGGGCTACGATGGATTCCCGGGAACTCTCTGCATCGAGGTCAATGACGAGGTAGTTCACGGCTTCCCCTCGGATTATGAACTTAGGGACGGTGATATCGTTGGATGTGACTGTGGAGCAGTCATCAACGGTTTCAATGGCGACAGCTGTTATACTTTCCCTGTGGGTGAGGTTGACGAGCAGGTTCTCCGCTTGTTGCGAACAACAAAGGAGAGTCTCTATATCGGTATCGAACAGGCCAAGGCGGGTAATCGTGTAGGTCATATCGGTTTTGCCGTACAGGACTACTGCGAGAAGCGTGGCTACACAGTCGTTCGTGAGCTGACAGGTCATGGTATCGGCCGCGGTCTTCACGAGGATCCAGATGTTCCGAATTACGGACGTCGTGGTGTCGGACCTCTTCTTCGCCCGGGTATGTGCATCTGCATTGAGCCAATGATCAACATGGGATCGAAGAATGTCACCATTGACCGCAACGGTTGGACCGTTCGCACTCGTGACCATAAATGGTCGGCTCATTACGAGCATTGCGTGGCAATTCGCGAAGAGAAGACCGAGATTCTTTCCACCTTCGACTATATTCAAGAAGTATTAGGCGATCGATTTATCTAAGTAAAATTTCAAAAATTATTGAATGGCAAAACAAGCAGCAATTGAACAAGATGGTACTATCGTTGAAGCCCTTTCGAACGCTATGTTCCGCGTAGAGCTCGAAAACGGACACGAGATTACCGCCCACATTTCTGGCAAGATGCGTATGCATTACATCAAAATTTTGCCAGGTGACAAGGTTCGAGTAGAGATGTCTCCCTATGACCTCTCGAAAGGCAGAATTTCTTTCCGCTACAAATAAAATTCTTACGATATGAAAGTAAAAGCATCGCTTAAAAAGCGCACTCCAGATTGCAAAATCGTCCGTCGCCGCGGCGTTTTGTACGTAATTAACAAAAAAAATCCGAAATTTAAGCTACGTCAAGGATAAATTACGTATATTTGCAGGCATTTTTCGCAAAAAACACAACTTATTTAAATTTATATGGCAGTTAGAATTGTAGGCGTAGATCTTCCGCAGAACAAGCGTGGAGAAATCGCGTTGACTTACATCTATGGTATCGGCCGTAGCGCCGCAAATACCATTTTAATGAATGCTGGTGTTGATAAAGACATCAAGGTAAAAGATTGGACTGATTCACAGGCCGCCGCTATTCGTGAGTATATCGGTGCCAACTACAAGGTAGAAGGCGATCTTCGTTCTGAAGTTCAGTTGAACATTAAGCGTCTCATGGATATCGGTTGCTACCGCGGTATCCGTCATCGTCTTGGCTTGCCAGTACGTGGCCAGAGCACCAAGAACAATGCTCGTACACGTAAGGGTAAGAAGAAGACTGTTGCCAACAAGAAGAAGGCTACAAAGTAATCTGTTAAATTAGAAGAAAACTATGGCTAAGAAAACAGTTGCAGCTAAAAAGCGTAACGTGAAGGTTAGCGCCAATGGCCAGCTTCACGTACATTCGTCGTTCAACAACGTTATCGTTTCACTCGCCAACAGCGAGGGTCAGGTGATCTCTTGGTCATCTGCCGGTAAGATGGGCTTCAGAGGTTCGAAGAAAAACACTCCTTACGCTGCTCAGATGGCAGCTCAGGATTGCGCAAAAATCGCCTACGATCTTGGTCTTCGCAAAGTGAAGGCTTATGTTAAGGGTCCAGGTAACGGTCGTGAGTCGGCTATCCGTACCATCCATGGCGCTGGTATCGAGGTAACTGAGATTATCGACGTGACACCACTTCCACACAACGGTTGCCGTCCTCCAAAGCGTCGCAAGGTATAATGTGTGAATAATGTGGTTTTTTAATTAATTTAATGCTTAAATTGTAAAAAAACTATGGCAAGATATACTGGACCAAAAACCCGCATTGCCCGCAAACTAGGCGAGGCTATCTATGGACCAGACAAGGTTCTCGCTAAGAAGAACTATGCTCCTGGTCAGCATGGCCTGAATCGTCGTAAGAAAACTTCCGAGTATGGCACTCAGCTTAAGGAAAAGCAGAAGGCTAAATATACCTATGGTGTACTTGAGTCACAGTTCCGTCGTCTCTTTGAGAAGGCAGAGCGTACCAAGGGTGTTACCGGTGAGGTACTTCTTCAGCTTCTTGAGAGCCGTCTCGATAATATCGTTTACCGTTTAGGTATCGCTCCTACCCGCGCTGCTGCTCGTCAGCTCGTCCTCCACAAGCATGTAGTCGTTGACGGTAAGGTTGTCAACATCGCATCCTACAGCGTTAAGCCTGGCCAGATTGTTGGCGTACGCGAGCGCTCAAAGGCTCTTGAGGTTGTTGATAACGCCCTTGCTGGCTTCAACCACAGCAAATATCCATGGCTTGAGTGGGACCAGAATTCCCTCAGCGGCAAGTATCTCCACACTCCCGAGCGTGCTGATATCCCTGAGAATATTCAGGAGCAGCTCATTGTCGAATTGTACTCTAAATAATAAATAGTCCATATATGGCGATTTTAGCATTTCAAAGACCCGAAAAGGTTATCATGTTGGAATCTGACCAGTTCTCTGGTAAGTTCGAATTCCGACCTCTGG
>JAGCDO010000025.1 GCA_017651265.1 Prevotella sp.
AATGGTCGAAGGAATTGACATCATCAACAACAGTACGGATTTGTCTGACGAAGGTCTGGGAAAGGAGAACAATCTCCTCTTTGAAGATGATGCCTTCGGAAACATCTGGGGAGACGGGGACAGCAGCTCCAACCCCTACGACCTCTGGGGAGAGAATTAGGCCGAAGGCCTGAAGGCTGCAAGCAGCGTTCAAGGGCAAAGCCCGTTCAAAAGCGGCTACAGCCACGTTCAAGAGCGCTGATGCGCGTTCAAGCTAAAGACGAACACGGATTGCACAGATGCAACGGATAAAATAAGACAAATAGTAGTTTCTGCTATCTCTGCAATTTGGCTTCCCCTAAAGCGCCGACCGTTGGTTCTGCGGGACATAAAAAATCCGTGAGATCCGAAAGATCCGTGGTCAGTAAAAAAAAGAAAGTAAATGGATAGTTTTCATTTATAGTGTTAGTATTTAGAAGTAAATAGTTTTTCATGGAAACGGGGGACGTCGTGAGACGCCTCCCGCTTTTTTCGCTACGAATTAGACAAATTAGACGAATTGTCGGAGCAGTGAGCGCCAAAGATACTTGTATCAATTTGGCCGAGTCGTGACGATAATCGCTGAAAGTCAATTAGGCCAAAGGGCCAAAGGATTTAATGTTTAATGTTTAATCTTTAATCTGGTAAATCCGCGGTCGCTTTAGTTCAGAAAGAAATTATCATAATTATCCCAGAAATATTATTTAATACGGAATCATAACCTTTTCCGTGTTTCCGTCTATTTGTCCGTTTCTTCCGCTGCAAAACTACATTTTGTTCTTTTGTCTAAAAACAATTATATGTTCTTATGTTATTATGTCTAATCCTTGGTCCTTTTGTCTGTAATAATGGTAGATTCTCCCTCTTTTATTTGCTACTTTCATTTGAAAAGTGTATTTTTGCAGCACGAAAATAATGTATTATATGGAAACACAAGATAAGAAGTACAAACAGCACGAAACGGAGCAACAAATGGCTTCCGAGCCAGTAGCCTATGCTGAGTATGGTATTCCTGAAGTTGCTATTCAAAGCATGCCTGAAGGAGTACCCCATTCTTTTGATGAAGCTATTAAAGAGATTGAAGAAGGAGAGAAAGAGTTTGAACGTGGTGAAGTGTTTACGCATCAGGAAATGATGCAAATGATCTGGGACAAGATTGAAAACTATGCAGGTTGAGTATAATTCAAAGGCTATAAAACACATAAGCAGCACCTTCGATTACTATCTCCTAAACTATGGGAAACAAGCTTGCAAGAACCTTGCTTTGGCCATAGACAAAAAAGTTAATAGACTCGTTCGTTTCCCGGAAATTGGACACCCTGAGCCACTTTTGCGAAACAAACACATATTGTACCGCTCTATTATCATTGACAAGAACCACAAGCTTGTCTATTATATAAAAGGAAATACGATTAGAATAGCAGCTTTATGGGACATGAGGATGCATCCTAACCGATTAAGCAAGAAAATATAATTCTCACACTGATAACACAGATTTCTGTGTTCCCGATATTATTGACTATTGTCTTCCTCCATCACGACTCTGCAAACCCCAAACCTGCTTGGTTCTGCTCTCGCTGCTCTGTCGGTTCCGTTTCTTCCGCTATAAAACTACATTTTGTTCAATTTGAATCAAATTCTGTTCAATGTCTCGCCGAAGGCGATCCAAAAATTAACGACCACGGATCTACCGGATCCCACGGATAACTATACATCTTGTCTAAGGACTCTATGGACTCCAAGGACTATCCGTACAATCCGTGTCATCCGTGGTCAAGTATTTATGTGTGAGATTAATTTCCGTTATTCTGATTCTTTTGACTATCGTCTTCCTCCATCACGACTTGGCAAAGCTCAAGCCTGCTTGGTTCTGCTCTCGCTGCTCTGTCGTTTCCGCTTATTCTGTTGTGAATATAATACGACCACGGATCTACCAGATTCAACGGATATATTCCTTAGTTCTTTGGTTCCTTGGTCTTAATTAACTTTGGTCCCTTGGTTCTTTTGTCTAATTTGTTCCAATTTCTTTTACAACCACGGATTAACCTAATCTAATGGATAAAAACAAATGACAAATTAAAGGACTTTGTGATTTCCGCATTCTTTTGTGTGACCTGATTATCCGCCTGATCAGCTCAATCCGTGCTCAGTTCCCCTTTAACCTTATTATAAAAGTGCTTCTTACTGCAAGAATATTAAAATAATATAAAAAACTCATCGATTTTTTGGAGTTTACAAAAAAAAATATTTATATTTGCCGCCGAAATATGCCTAGACTATAGGCAAGTTTATAGCGGAACATGATCATCACCCCCCAAAAGGGGAACATCATTAACTCAGTTATTGATAATAAAAATTTAATAAGAACAACTAATAACAACTCAAAGTATTATGAAGAGATTATTTACTTTAATCGCACTAGTCTGTCTGGTGGGTGTTAATCTACTGGCACAGGAAACTGTAACAATAGATTTCCGTGATTTCAGTGTTTCATATTATGGTGATTCTCAACTTGAAATTGACGAAAACGGTTATCTCGTATCCTTATCAGAGGAAGGCAAGGAAACTAGGTATTTCCCTGAGGGCAGTATTTCTGTGGAAGACCCCAATGCTTGGCAGATTGGACACGACCAAGGCCATAATAACGCTTCTTACTTACAGAGAAAAGCAAATGTCGGTGACCAGTCTGTATTTATCCATAACTTGAATCTTGGTGACAAGGTATACTTATATGTAACCAACGACAATTGTTACAATGTATCACGTATTACCGATCTAGCACCAAATAGAGTATTAACGTATGGCAACTTTGTTACCGTGAACGTTCCTGGCACCATGGAGATTTCCATGAGAGCAGACTATGCTGGTATAGATTATATAAGGATTGAAAAGGCAGCGCAATCGAGCAATAATAATGTTGCTGAATATACCTACGACCCTGGCATTGAGTCGTACGACTTATATTGGGTTAATAGGTATGTTAATAATAGTGATATTGATTATACTGACTTGTACGCATCTTTCCCTCTGGACTACAATGACTTAGATGCTATTATCATTACGAACCTGACTGATGGTACACCGCTGAACAAGCGAATCGCTATCAGCGAAGCGAAAGATGGTGATAACACTTTAAGGCCATGGACTTTTACTTGGCGAAATGAATTACAAAACCAAAACGGAAATGAAAGCCAAGGTTTACTGAACCGTTGGTCATGGCACAACTTCAGTATATGTGATCTGAAAGCAGGCGACCGTGTGGTTCTTACCCTCTACAATCGAGATTATAATGGTGAAGGTAATGTTGGTCATGCCAAGATCGGAAGTAAACAGAATGGTGGTAATGTAGATGGAACGATTGAATACCGTGGCTGTGCAGGTTTCATGGATCTCAACGACAACGGTGTTCAAGATGAAGGTGAACCAACTATATCAGCAGGAATGAACCTCGAAGGTAATGAAACACAGTATCATGATCTTATAACCTATCCTATTACAGTGACGGAAGACGGACACCTGGACTTTGCCTTTGATGAAAACGTACTTCTTAAAAAAGTAGAGATCTATTCTGACCATAAGGCATCGATGGTTCACAAATACAACGGTTCTCTTGAGGCTGGCTATACATCCTATTTCAATATTACCGGTCAGTTAGAGACTAAACAGCATGTTATTCCCGGTGGCTTGCAGGTGCATGTGGGTAATGATGATGAGGATCAGCACGCCACTGTGGTGGCTTCTGCCTACACACCAGTGGTAAGTATCTACGACGAGAACCACTACAAGATCGCAAGGAACGACAATAGTACGGGACTTTTCAGTGGAGATCTCACCACCAACCTTCCTACTAATGGAACCTACTACAAATTTGTTCCTGAAATAAGTGGTTCCATGGATATTAAATTCTATACATCGAGTATCAATTACCTATGGTATGGAGCGGATGGTCTCTACCGCGACGGCTCTAATACTTCCAATGAGTATGCAAGTAATGCATCATGTCCGTACTATCTGATAGATGTTGATGAAAATGGAATTACGAGCATTAAGAAACAGTTTTTCTATAATGGTAATCAGTTGATAGATAATGATAATTGGAGTAATATCAACGTAGTAGCCGGACACACCTACTACTTGTTTGGTGGCTGGCAAAATGGGGCAACGGCATCCAACTACACCGACTGGGTTCCTAATGAAAATAAAAAATCCCGGTATTTCGCAGGTGTACCCAAGTTGCTTGAAGTAACCTACAGAGCTGAAAAGTTGGTGTATCCGCTTGCCAAGTGGGTGCCGGAAAGAACTGGTGCTGATGACGATCTTGCCACTGTTAAGGGCTACAGTAATGTGAAAGTGAAGAAGATGTCGGACAATATCCAGTCTTGTGAACCATACCTTCAAGATGGGAAATTAAAGATCAAAAACATAGTGCTTAAGGATAATAGTATTGGCGGCGGTGTCATCCTTATCGAGGTGACAGATAACCCCAACAGCTATAACCGTGCCGACCCCGTATTCGCACTTACCGTGGCTTACGATGCCTCATATAACTCAGCTTCTAACATACCTGAGGCACAAAGAGGTCATACGTGGGACTTCTCAACCAAACAGCTGAACGGACTGCAGTGGAAGAACACCTATAGCACCTATGCTGTCGTGACTCCGTTCGGTACCAGCGATGATCCGAATTCACTTCTCAACGACGAAATGAACTGGACAGACAGTCACGGAATTCAAAACTCCGACTGGACATTCAACTACCGCTTAAGGACTCAAGATAACAACTACGACCCGCAGTTCGTGAACAACTACGACATGGTTGGCGACAACGCTGATATGGTGTGGGACTCTGAGGGTATGGTCATTCTGGCCAACTTCACCAAGAACAGTATCTATAACGAATTTACTAATAGCAATAATAATGAAGTTCAGCACACCGAGGAAACCGACCCCGACCGTTACGTGGGTATTTGGCCTAACGCTGGTGATGGTCTCGAGAGTGAGTTCTTGATTCCATGGCTTAACAAGGACGACCGCGTGATTATATACATGGGTAGCGGTACAGGTCCTGAAAGTGAGACAAAAGAGATGGTGTTCAACATCACCAATGCCCTCGATGCTGAGCATAATGAAATCTCTGCAACAGATAACTATGTGGCAGGCGGTTCCCATTGGGATGGTGCTACGGGTGATCCATACTACCGTGGCTGCTACCACTTCTTCGCAAAAGAAGATGGCGACATGCGTTTCAAACTGGTGGGCGGTACTATGTGCAAGATCTACAAGATCCAGATCTACCACGGTGACCGCATCAACACCAATGAAATCAAGGGTGCAACTGCTACCGACAAGTTCCTGCTGTGGAGCAGGGATAACGATCCCAACGACAACACAGGTAAAGACATCGGTCCCACCTACAACTGGACGCTGAACTACTTCGGTAAGGATCAGAAAATTGCAGACGGATCCAATGGCGTGAAGAACGGAATCGTTGAGCTTCAAGCTACCAAGATCAAGAGTGGAGCCAACATTAATGACAATGGGTTCACCACCAGTAATGTTACCGATCCGACTCAACCACTATACAACACCTTCACCTATCAGCATGACTATGGTCAGATAGGTACATTCCGTATGCGTGGCAAGGACATGGAGAAGAACATGAAGTACGTGGCCGACTACGGTGACCATAACGTGACCGTTGCCTATCAGGAGACACAGACGTATCCCTACACTTGGGACTTCATGGATATGATTGGCTATAGTGTTTCTCACTTCTCTAATGAAGATGCAATTGGTATAGGATCTTCCATTACAACTAATAAACCCACCTGGTTTATCAGCGATGATGATTGGAATCTATCTTATGAGAAGAGTTCAACAGACCTCTCTCTCTGGGAAAAACTTTCCGGTAATAATCCCGCCTACGACCTGCGCCTGAACAGTCAGAAGGAACAAGGAGATGGTGATCTGAAGGAGAAAGACAATATCTTTGAGACGGCCAAGGACATTCCTCTCGGCGGTGGTAACCAGGTATGGGCAAACGGAGCTGTGGTTCCCGAAACACAAGGTCTCTGGTTCTACTCATATAATAACAACCAGAACAATGGTAAATGGGGTATTAACAGCGACGGTATGGATTTTGGCGGAACCAGTAAAGATGTTCTGAAGGTAGTGGTTCCGAATGTTCCTGCTAATGCGGCAGTATATCTGCGCATGGTGAAGAATAGAGAAGTAGGTCCTGATTATGCCTATGAGTTCAAGGGTGGAAATACAAATCTCGAAACCTACGGACCCATTCAGGTTGATGGAACCAACGAGTATATCCTGGCCATCATGAATAAGGGAACAGCCAAGCGGCACCTCACCCTCTCCATTGCCGGCTATAGACTGAAGAAGCTCGCTGTATCTACCGATCCTAAGAAAATTGGTTCTACCGGCTACGCTACCGAGAGTCGTGCAGAGGGAGTTGGTATCGACCATAACCTGACCGCCTACCTGACTGGTAAGGATATCAAGGCTTATACGGGTGCCATCAATGCTGATAACACCCAGCTCGTGATGACGCAGTTCGGTGCTACCGAGACGAGTGCCAAGATTCTGCCTGCTGCTACTGACGGCGACAGCAACGGTTGCATCCTGCATCACAGCGACGGGGCTGTAAGCATTCTCAACGGCGGTTTCCATGTGTTCGTTCCAGATATGCACGACAAGATCAATTCCGACAGAATGGTGAACACCACTACTAATGTGATGAAGTCGTTCCTGCCCGGAACCACCGATGCCTCCACCAAGGGTTTTCTGGGTGCAACAGCTGGTGATAACACGAACCTGGTGCTGACTGCAAAGAAGTACAGCTATGGTACAAATGGCTCGACGGTTCAATCGGGTACTGAAGTGAACTTCGTACGTGTCGATCCTAACGGTAATAATAATCAAGGTGCTTCACTGAGCTACTGCAGCGCCTACCTGCAGCTACCTACCAGCGTGATGGTTCCTCTTACTGGCAGTAGTAACGGTGGTAACGCTAAGCTGAGCATTGTGTTCGTGGATGAACTGTTCGGCGAGGTTAGCCAGGGTATTGCAACAGGAATTGTAGATCTGTCGCCTGCTACCGGCAACAACCCAGCTGCAATGGAGGCCGAGTGGTATAACCTGAGCGGTCAGAAACTCAACGGACAGCCCACCGAGAAGGGCATGTACATCGTGAACGGTAAGAAAGTGTTAGTGAAATAAGTAACGGTATAAATATAAGGAAAGGAACAGAACAATGAAAAAGATATATTTAAGTCCCGTTACTGAAACGGTCAACGTGAAACTCTTCGGGTCTGTAATGGACGAAGGCATTGACATCATCAACAACAGTACGGATGTGTCTGACGAAGGTCTGGGAAAGGAGAACAACCTCCTCTTTGAAGATGATGCCTTCGGAGACATCTGGGGAGACACAGACAACAGCTCCAACCCCTACGACATGTGGGGAGAGAATTAGGCTACGCCAGTTGACAGTTCTTCGCGAAGCGAAGCGGCAGAGCCGAGCGGACAATTGACAGTTGACAGTTGTTCGCAAAGTGAAGCGGCAGAGCCGAGAGGCCGAAGGCTGCAAGCAGCGTTCAAGGGCAAAGCCCGTTCAAAAGCGCTGATGCGCGTTCAAGTCAAAGACGAACACGGATTGCACAGATGCAACGGATAAAATAAGACAAATAGTAGTTTCTGCTATCTCTGCAATTTGGCTTCCCCTAAAGCGCCGACCGTTGGTTCTGCGGGACATAAAAATCCGTAAGATCCGAAAGATCCGTGGTCAGTAATAAAAGAAAGTAAATGGATAGTTTTCATTTATAGTGTTAGTATTTAGAAGTAAATAGTTTTTCATGGAAGTGGGGACGTCGTGATGACGTCCCCCGCTTTTTTCGCTACGAATTAGACTAATTAGACGAATTGTCGGAGCAGTGAGCGCCAAAGATACTTGTATCAATTTGGCCGAGTCGTGACGATAATCGCTGAAAGTCAATTAGGCCAAAGGGCCAAAGGATTTAATGTTTAATCTTTAATCTGGTAAATTCGTGGTCGCTTTAGTTCAGAAAGAAATTATCATAATTATCATAATTATCCCAGAAATATTATTTAATACGGAATACATAGCCTTTTCCGTGTTTCCGATATTATTCCGTTTCTTCCGATGTATAACTACATTTTGTTCAATTTGGATCAAATTCTGTTCAATTCTTCTTTTGATCGCCTGCGGCGAGACATCTTACAAAATCAGATACAAAATCATACAAATTTCTGCTATATCTGCCATTTCTGCGGGACTGATAAAAACCTCACACAGATCTTAACCATCTCACAGAATTATTATTTCCCACAGAACCAACGGTCGACGCTTTAGGGGAAGCCAAATCGCAGAAACATGATTCAACTGATAATTTCCGTGTTTCCGTTCATTTTGACTATCGTCTTCCTCCATCACGACTTGGCAAAGTTCAAGCCTGCTTGGTTCTGCTCTCGCTGCTCTGTCGTTTCCGTTTATTCCGCTGTGAATATAATACGACCACGGATCACTCAGATCAAACGGATCTATCTCTTAGTTCTTTGGTTCCTTGGTCTTTAATTATGTTCTTTTGTCTAAAACAATTATATGTCCTTTTGTTATTATGTCTAATCCTTAGTTCTTTTGTCTGTTAAATAATCTTAAACAACACACCCTCTTGCATGCATATTCAAAGAATATGTTGTATATTTGCTGCGATAAATAATAGTATTGAAAGCTCGACAAGATATAGGGAGCAACTACAAACAGACAACTACAACATAATTAATTTAGAAATATAATGACGGATTTACTACTACTGTATGATAACTTGACCACCCGTACCATACACTCACGGTTCCGGTCACGTATAGACCCTTCTCCCCCACTCTACGGAGGCGGCATCCGCCATGTATCCTAATCTATCGTACACAAATAAGCATATATTTAACAGAATAAAAATAAAAACAAATAATTAACTCCAAAATGAAAAGAATTTTACTACTAATGTGGGTGCTTTTGCTGGGCATCAGTGTTCAAGCACAGACAACCATTAATGTCAGCAGTGATACCCCCCTTGCAAATCAGCTTGCTAACCTTAGCACCATTCAAAGCTCCTTGATTATCACAGGAACGCTAACTGCCGAGGATTTCGAAGCACTGAACTCCAACACCTATTCTCAACTGGCCAGCGTCACTAAGTTGGATCTTAGCGGAGCAACCGTTGCGAGCATCTCCGACATGTCGGGTATGAACCTGAGCGCGATGGAATACCTGCAGCTGCCCAATGGGATGACCAGTGCCGATGATGTGGAAGCCATGGCAAACCTGCATTCAAGTTCCAAAAATACTGCGCTGAAGATGGCGGGAGCACAAAGTAACACTGTTACCTTCAATGGTGTGACAACCAATAATAAAGAGGTGGCGGTCTATTCATTTGTACCCAATAGCGCAGGTAAATACAAGAATGCATTCCCCATCTTAGAAGGTGCCAAAAGTGTTCGTATGGCAGGAGCCTTCGGAAATAACGACCTGGTTGATCACTCAGATAACAATAAGCCAATCTTCGGATATAATGGTCCTGTGGCTCTATGGGATTTCACTGGTGCATCATTTACCGACTGCACAATACCCAGTTATACATTTCAATACCAAACAGAAAGTGGAGACAAGCGCCATTTTGACCTTGATGATCCCTTCAAGGAAACAGAAGGCTTTACAAGTCTTCCCGACAACTATCAAACCAATTCTTTCTACTATTTCTGCGAAGCCGATATGTCAACCTATGTCGTAGATATAAAGCTTCCAACAGGAATCGAATCCCTGCCACCCAAAAGCCTTTTAAGATTAGGCTCTCAAAACAAGGCGAACTACATGTCTGTTAATGGGATGAGTGATGATGATTTCGCAACAGCCTTTAGTTATGTGGAGAATGGTCAGACAAAAGTTCCAGAATATGGCCCCATCGAGACCTTGGTCATTCCCAATAACTACGAGATTCTCGACCATGAGTGCGCGCTTGAAGCAAGAATTCAACATCTGTATATTGGCAATGGCGTTAAGGAGATTAGAGGTGGCGCATTTGTACATAGCGAAACGTTAGAGGACCTGGATTTTGCTGCAGGTATTAGTGATTGCTATATTGGTAATCTCGCATTCGGTGAATGTAAGAGTATGAAGCACATTGCTCTTGCAGAGGGTATCGTTTCCTTAGGTGCCAACGCATTCTCTAACAGTCAGCACTTGGAGTCCATCCGACTGCCTGAGTCTTTGATATACATAGGTAACGAAGCATTCAACAACTGTCTGGCTTTGAACAGTATTACTATTCCGAGCAATGTGGAGAAAATCGGACAGAAAGCATTCTGCTTATGTCCTTTCACAGACATTTTCCTTACCACCACCAATCCTGACAAGATTCCGTATATATGGTCGGCTGGTTTATTCGGCGATAATAGTGGTGGCAGTTTCGATGGCAATGCCTCGTTCGGTAGCGGTCATTTCTGGGGCTGGGGAGGCTTTTCCGACGATTTTGGTACTAAAGTAGAAGGTATGTCTTGGGACGAAGCGGCAGCTTGGTATTATACACATGCCAATGGTATTCCTGTACTCCACTACCCTACCCAGCTTGCAGACAAGGTAAAGGCGGCCATCTCTGCTAATTATGATGCCACCTCATCCGATGGCTATGGACTGCCTGCCAACCGTAGTGACATGTCGAGTCGTTCGGCAGATCAGATTATGAGTAATTATCCCGATGTTACAGATCTCTTAGACGGCACCAATGGTAAATATACTCAAAACGGATGGGCACAGTTTGTGCTGATGAAGGAATATGTGCCAGGCGAAGAAGATGTGGTGTTCACCAAGGAATACAGCGACGTATGGTACACCATGTGCTTCCCCTTCGACCTGACCGACGAACAGTTGGCTGCTGCATTCAATGAGACGTTCAATATTGCCGACTTCAGTGGTGTGGAAGTAGTGGAAAAGACTGAGACCGACCCGCTGAAGTTAATACTCCATTTCAACAAAGTGGCTGTTACTTATTACAAAGATACAAATGATAAGATTTACTATCGCTTGTGTAATGATGGGCAAACTATCTATAGAGGAGAACCAGGGCAGACTGTTTGGAGGGAGCAGCATGGTAACTTTGAGTATAATGTTTATGTAGATCCTGATAATCCTGGTGTTCAGTATCACCATGTGCATCCTATAGGCGGCAAATTAGACCAAAACAAGACCAAGACATTTGCCATTAGTACTGAAGCTGGTCAAGGAAATGCAGAAGAAGCTATTCTCATCGACGGTATCCTTGCCGAGGCTGGTCATCCTTATATGATTCACCCTGCTATCGGCGTGAATCCTGGTCAGCCCAAGAAGGCTTGTAACATGGCTGGTATCTCCTGGAAAAACAGTCCAAATGAAAAGGAACAATCTTCTGCCGACTATACGCTTTCAGGAGACCCATCTGTAGATGACTACCGAGACTGGTTATATAATCACATGGCGCGCACCGTTGATCTGGGTCACGAAAGCACGCAGCAGGAGAAGTGGGATAATTACGATCAGGCAAACTATACAAGTCTTGGTTATGCAGGTAACACCTATACCTTTAAGGGTAATCATAGGGAGTTAAAAAAGGGTATTGACGTGTCATCGTTACCTGCGAAGCCAGTTCAGATTGATAAGCCGAAAGAACCTGTAGCACCACCAGAACCTGAAGTGGTGCCAGAGCCTTCGACTGTAGAGGATCCAGGAATCACGCTGTCGGATGAGGATATCGCTCTTTATAAAAATCAGTTAACAGACGGTACTGACCAGTATAATCGTGGTATATGGTTCGATTATAAAGGTACTGAAATTACGGCTGAATATAATGATAATTCGGCTCAGTGGAATGCTTATAATAGCAAGTGCCATCTTATTCAGAACACCATTTCTGGTTTAAATCCTTATGGTGACGACGCAACTAAGGAATATACTTTCAACTACTGCAAGAACCTCTTCAACAACTACAGCAAGGTGGCAGCATACCAACAGTATCTGAAAGATTATGCCAAGTAT
This sequence comes from Prevotella sp., assembly GCA_017651265.1. Lineage (GTDB taxonomy): Bacteria > Bacteroidota > Bacteroidia > Bacteroidales > Bacteroidaceae > Prevotella. Next base: position 12,116 of record JAGCDO010000025.1, read on the forward strand.
CAACAGTATCTAGCCGACTTGGAGGCATACCAGAATTATGATCCCGCACAGGCACAAATAGATTACGAAAATGCTTTGAATCAATATAATAACTATCCCACTGAATACAACAATTGGAAGAGTCAAGTTGGAGCACTGGGTGCTTTCGTAGTCATCCCGGAATACGCCTACTTCTTAGGTACGCCAGCCGGGGCAATCTATCCCAAGTACTTCCGTGAGAGGGAAAGTAATCCTAAACGTTCTACTGGACTTTGGACCCAGTATTCTGCAATTATCATTCCGAACGCTACAGCGTTAGCTGGACTTGAAACAGATCTTGGCGGTGTAACCAGCTCAAGCGGTACTGGTAGCACACCAGGAGCTAAGAGTCATGACATTGCCTTCGACGAGGATTATTTCTTCATCAACGACACTCCACAGGGCATCGCTACCCTCATCGAGAAGATCGAGAAGGAAGAGGGTAAGGCTCCCGAAGTGGAATATATGGATATCGTGGTGAGCATCGACGGTAAGATCGTCAGTCGCGACAAGACCACCTTCGAAGGACTGCCCAAGGGCGTATATATCATCAATGGTAAGAAGTATTACGTAAAGTAAGGAAGGAGGACCTACCATGAAGAAATATGTAAAACCTGTAACGGAGCTTTTCCGCACAGATATGGAGAACTTCGTATGCGCTAGTCCTACTGGTGAACGTGAAGGACAATGGGGTGCTGGACAATCGGGGTCCGAACATGCTGATCCCAACTGGGATAATGAGGGCTACAATTATCCTACAGAGCCCATTGAAGACGATTATGGCTTGATCGACTCTCAGGGCAAGGCCTGGGGCGATCTCTGGGACTGGGATTAAGATGTAAGAAATATGAATTGTAAACCTTAATATCCCAACAAACTTGAGTTAATTATGTTACAGAAAGGGCGAGCCGTGAGGCCCGCCCTTTTTTGTTATGTATACATGTTTGCCGCAATTAAACGATTACCGATTGCAAGCATCTAACTTATAAAAGCCCATCTTTGCCCGGCAAATCCAAAGAATGCATCAAGGAAAATATACGTGGAAACAGGGGAAAATGGGGCAAAACAAGTGGAAAAGTTGTGCAGATGTAGCACAGAGGGGTTTCATTTGTAGAAAATCGACAGTTTACACTAAAAATAAAGTTGCTGTAACAAGAAATGAAGAATAGTTTGGAAAATGTTGCTATCTTTGCAGCGGAATTCTAAGAGAAGAGTTCAATATGAAGATTGTTTAGCAGTTAGTTATATATGTTATGTTTTGGTTTTTAAATTATATTTAGAAGTTTTTATTAGGTTATTTTGTTAGTTATGTTGTATCCAGCGTGGGCCGTGAGGTCGACGCTGTTTTTTTCGACTTTTTACGATGGGCCTCGTGCCTGTCACAACTATTTACGCAAATATTACCATTATATAAATAAATGTAAGATGAATAAGAAAAGATTGTTTATGACATTGTTTGCAGCGGCAACACTATTCCTCCTCGTGGGCTGTAGGACCGACCGCGAACAACTCACGGAGATCAACCGTCTTTTGAACGTCAACAAGCTCGACTCGGCACAGATGTGTCTGAACCGCATCACCCTCTCCGACCTGTCGGAAGAGGACAAGCCACTGTACCTTCTGTCCACAGTCAAGCTGAACCACCTGCAGTACCGCCCCATCGTCTCCGACACGATCATCCGCTATTGCATCGACGAGTTCACGAGAACGGGCGATAAGGAGCGACTGGCTGAGAGTTTGTATTACCAGGCTGTGACTGATTATGAGGACGGTCATGTGGCAAAAGCCTTCGAGGAGATGAAGAAGGCCGAGAACGAAGCCCAGGGCATTTCTGACCTCACCGTGCGCCACAAGATCATCGAGTGCCTCACCGACTGGAACATGTCCGAGCACCAGTACCAGCTGGCCATGGAATACGGTCGCCAGAACCTCACCCTGTCGTCCATGTCGGGTAACAACAACTGGATTGCCTATGCTCTGGTGTTCATCTCCCAGATCCATGCCGGCTTGGGCCAACGCGACAGCGCCAGTCACTACCTCAACAAGTGCATCTCGTATATCTCTGAGGTGCCCGATTCCCAGCGCGTGGATTTCTATAACTACATCGCCGCCCTCACCATGAAAGACGATCTCCCCACCGCGCAGTCGTATGCCATGAAGAGTAACGCCATCCGTCCCAACAGCGTGGGGTATATCACGCTGGCGCAGATTCACCACCGCGAGGGCAACCAAGCAGCCGCCGACAGTCTGTGTTCAAAGGCCTACGATCTGGCCAAAACCTCAGAAGAGCGCATCTATGTACTGCAAACTACCATGAAACTTTTTGAGTTGCAGAAACGTTACGACCGCGCTTATTTCACCTCCAGAACCCTGATGGATGACAAGAGTAACGAGGCACGGCTCCGCGAAGAGCACGATGTGCGCAATGTGCAGAACTCGTTCGACAACAAGATCAAGGACCTGCGTTTCCGTCAGACCATCTTCTACGCCTTTCTCCTCGCCGTCCTCCTTGCCCTCATCTTCCTCGCCCGCAGCATCCAGCACCGATTCCGTCTGAACAAAAAGAGTAGTCAGATCATGCAGAACCAGCTGCTCATAAACCACTACGAGGAGAAGATTCACCAGATGGAACAGTCGGACAAGGGTAAGAGCGAAGAATTACAAGCTCTCAACAAGGAGTTAGCAGAAGTCAGGAAGCGTCAAACTCTCCAGCTTGCAAAAGGCAAACAATATTACGACCATATTATCAATGGCGGAACGGCCTATCAGTGGAACAAACCCGAATATACCGATTTTATCGAGTATTACAAGGTTCTCGACATCGCTTTTGTCTCGAAATTGGAAAAAGAGTATAAAAACTTATCAGAGCGTCAGAAATTATACCTGATTTTGTTTGAGATGGGGAAGGATAGTATGGAGGTAAAAAGAATTTTGGGAGTAGCCGATGGAACGATGAGATCGATAAAATCAAGAGTAAAATCTCAAAAACTATAGGCTTACACGTTGCATATCCATGATTTATTCGCATGGAATACAAACGAAACATCTTAGTTTAGAGCAAATTACACAATATTACCATGCAACACCTCATTAAAAAAAGATGAGGAATTTGTTGCATGGTATTATTATTGGTTGTACTTTTGTCGGCGTAAACTATAAACCTACTTTTATTATTAATTAATTATTGTAATGAAAAGAACAATTGTATGTGCTGCTGTGGCAGCTATGATTGCTTTCCCAATGAGTGCATTGGCAAGCGCACCCTTTATGGGTCCTACTGATGGTGATGATGAAATACCTATTATTGTGCACGGTCCGCACAGAGGACCGCGCATCGCACCTGCGGTAAGAGTTGAATTTAACGAGGATGCCGGAACGGTAGTTGTAACATTCAACAAAGCTGCAACTGACGTGACAATGTTAGTTTGCAAGAACGACGTAGGAGTAATGGACTACTATATAGGAGACACTTCGGCAGGAAGTGAATACGAAATTCCGCTTTATGACGAGGACACAGAGGGAATGGTTCTCTATTTCGTTTCTGCAGGAGAGGTCTTTTTTGTCAATTCCTTGGATTAAATTCTATTAAAAACACCAGCATCCTCAATGGATGAACGCGGGGTGTGCCATGATTGAGACAGTCATTGGCACACTTTTTTTGTTTCTATTTGTTTCGTGGGGTAAACAAAAAATAAGGAGCAATGTCTCACGACATTGCCCCCCCAGTAGAATCTATAACAATTTTACTACTGATCACAAGTTTATGATTTCTCAAGAACTGTGAACGAGTGCAAAATTACGATTTATTTTGATATGTTTCTTCATCATAAGTTACATGCTCTTTGTTTTTTCGACAGATTTTATTAAAAACAGGGCAAAAATGGGGGAAAATACACAAAAACGAAAAAAAATGAAACATTTATAAAAGTATTCGACTTTTTTTCCATAACTTTGCAGCATTCAATTTTACTACATCCATGAGACGGAATATATTTATAGTTATGTTGTTTCTTGCCGTTGGTGTGTTTGCACAGACGGGAAGACTCTTTACTACGAGCGATAAACTATCGAGCAGCGTTATCAACCAGGTGTTCCAAGACCAAAAGGGACGCATCTGGATTACGACACTGAACGGACTGAACGTTTATGATGGTTACACCTTCCGCACCTTTAAGAAATCAAGGGGACTGGCCAACAACAGCGTGAACTGCATCATGCAGACGCGTAAGGGCGCTATATATATAGGTATGGCCAACGCACTGCAGCGCTACGAGAGCAGCGGGTTTACCGATATCCCCATGATTGACCGCTCAGGACAGAAGGTGGCGGCGTTTGTGACAGACATCATAGAACGTACCAACGGCGAGATATTGATTACCACCTCGGGCTACGGCATCTACCGCATGGACGACGACATGAAGAAGGCACACCAGCTGGAAGGCGTGTTTGCCGACTTGAAACACTCGCACCGCATTGCCGAAGACAACGGTAAGCGCCTTTGGGTGGTGACCGAAGATAACGGGGTGTTTATGTTCAACGAGGCCAGCCGACGACAGTTTATGCACATGGGCGACCAGAAACGGCAGCTGACATCGGTGTGCGTGGATATGAACAACCGGGTATATGTGGGCAGCAGTAACAACGGTTTATACCGCTTTGAGCCGCATAGCAGCGAGGGATTCTTCCAGATTCCCTCAACCGCAGGGCTCCATATTGCCACGATTACCCTGAAACGCGACGGCAGTCTGCTGTTAGGCTGCGACGGTCAGGGCGTGAAGCAATACAACGTGAAAGACGGGGCAGTGGGCACAATCTCGTATGTAAGCTCAGAGATCGACCTGAACAAGAGCAAGGCCGTGAGCGTGTTAGAGGACATGAGCGGTAACCTATGGATTGGTTTGCTGCAGAAGGGTGTGTATATGCAGCCCGTGCGTCCGAACAGCTTTGGCTACTTAGGTAGGAAGATCGGTGCGAAGAACACCATTGGCGACGCCTGCGTGATGTGCGTGATGAAGACCCGCGACGGAATCCTATGGGTGGCCGGCGACAACGACGGACTGTATGCCATATCGCCCGATAACCAACAGGTGCGGCATTTCCGACTGGAGCAACCGGGTGAGCCCCCCGTAACGGTGTTGGGCATGGCCGAAGACAGTAAGGGGCGCCTCTGGGTGGGCACCTACCGCAACGGCGCAGGATGGGTTGACAAGCAGAGCGGTACCTACCACCGACTGCCATCGACGCAGAACGAGATGGAGAGTGTGTTCGACGTGGTGATAGGAAGGGATGACGTGTTGTGGATTGGCAGCATGGGCAGCGGACTGAAGCGCGTGGATTTGAAGAACAACGAGGAAAGGACATACCGGTCGCAGCTGAGCACCAACAGCGACAGTCTAAGCAACTGTCTGATGAACGACTATATCGCCCAGCTACAGCTGTCGCCCGACGGCAAGCGCCTGTATGTGGGCACCTGTATCGGACTGGCCTGTCTTGACCTGCCCTCGAACAACTGGACCAATGTGTTCAACACCAACGGTATTATACGCGACATACAAATCAACACTATCCAGGAGGATGCGAAAGGAAGGATATGGGCAGGAACGAGCGAAGGACTATACTGCTACGACCTGAAGTCGCGGAAGATAGAGGTGTATAACAAGCGGTCGGGATTGGCCGATGAGTATATCGCAGGTATCGAGATATCGCCCAAGGGTAAGATATGGGTGAGCACCGGACACGGACTGAGTCAGATGGACCCCGAGACGGGCAAGACCATCAACTACTTCGCCGACGACGGTCTGCAGGACAATGAGTTCTCGGAGGGTGTATCGTTTGCCGACAACAACGGGAACCTGATCTTCGGCGGTATGCAGGGTATTACCTGGTTCAAGCCAGCCGACCTCCACCCCATCAAGCGGAATTTCTCGGTACACATCACCGGCATGCGCATCAACGGCATCGATGTGCGCGCAGGACAGAAGTCGGGCAGCTACGTCATCACCGACAGTACGGTGATCAATTCGAACCGCTTCGAGCTGGACCATCAGGACAACTCGTTCTCGCTGAACCTCTCAACCCTGACGTTCGACTATCCCGACCATATCACCTACGAATACAGCATCAACGGCGAGCCGTGGATTACCATGCCCCCGGGCACCCACGAACTCACATTCAGTCATATGCCTTCGGGCACTTACCGTTTCCGCGTGAAGGCCATCATCAGCGACACCGAATCTGAGATCAAGGAGTTCACGGTGAAGATACACCCCGTGTGGTATCTCTCCACCTGGGCCCGTCTGCTCTACTTCCTGCTGTTGGCTTTGGGAGCATATCTGTATCTTACCTACCGCCGCCGCCAGGAACAGGCTCACCTGCGCCTGCAGGAGCATATCCATGCCGAGGAGATGAGCGAGGCCAAGCTGCGGTTCTTCATGAATATCAGTCATGAGATACGTACCCCGATGACCTTGATCCTCACGCCGATTATGTCGCTGATCAAGGAGGACACTGATCCACACCGCCACGGGGTGTATAAGACCGTTCAGCGCAATGCGGAGCGTATTCTGCACCTGATTAACCAGATGATGGACCTGCGGAAGATTGAGAAGGGACAGATGATGATGCGCATGAGCGAGACCGATTTCGTGTCGTTCGTGCAGGATCTGTACTCGCTCTTCGAGGTGCAGGCCCGCAGTAAGAATATCCAACTGAGCTATGTGCACGACACCGACCGTCTGCCGGTATGGATCGACCGGAAGAACTTCGACAAGGTGGTGGTGAACCTGCTGTCGAACGCCTTTAAGTTCACGCCCCCGGGAGGAAAGGTGGAGATCAGGGTAGAGCACAACGAGAAAGAGGCGAAACTGTTTATCAAGGACACGGGCGAGGGTATTCCAGCTGATAAGATGGAGAAGATCTTCGAACGCTTCTACCAGACCACTTCGACGGTGAACGACATGAATATCGGTACGGGTATCGGACTCGACCTGACGCGGTCGTTGGTGGAGCTGCACCACGGTAATATCAGCGTGAAGAACAACACCGACGGTAAGGGCTGCGAGTTCACCGTGACCATCCCCTTAGGGAACAGTCATCTGAAACCCGAGGAAATGATCATGGAGAGTCAGCAGGACGAGGAGACGCTGCACGAGCTGGAGAGCATCATGGAGCCGCAGGACACCGAACTGGAGGCGATGCTACAGAACCGTAAGGATCTGTTCGTGGTGGTAGTGGAGGATGACAACGAGATTGCCGAATACCTGCGCACCGAACTGGAGCGCGACTACACCGTGAGGACATTCACCAACGGTAAGGAGGCCTTGCCTGTGATTCTAACTCAAGTGCCTGATGTGGTGATTAGCGACGTGATGATGCCCGAGATGGACGGTAATACGCTCTGTTCGCGCATCAAAGCGAACGTGAACACCAACCATGTACCCGTAGTGCTACTCACCGCCAAGAACCGCGACGAGGACCGTCTGCAGGGCTTGGAAACAGGTGCCGACGCCTACTTGGTGAAGCCGTTCAACATGGAGATTCTCAGACGTACCATCATTAACCTGACTGAAGCGCGCAAGGTGATGCGGTTCAAGTACACCGGGAACGAGAGTCAGGAGAATATGGTGGAAGACGTGAAGATGAAGTCGCCCGATGAGAAGCTACTGGAGCGCGTAATGAACGTGATTAACAAGAATATCAACAACTCCGACCTGAGTGTGGACATGATTGCCGACGAGGTGGGTATCAGTCGTGTACACCTGCACCGGAAGATGAAGGAGCTGACGAACCAGACACCGCACGACTTTATCCGTAACCTGCGACTGAAGCAGGCGGCTAACCTGCTGGCTAACCAGCACCAGAACGTCACCGAGGTGATGTACGCCTGCGGATTCAGTAATGCGGCCTCGTTCTCCACCATCTTCAAGAAGTTCTACGGTATGTCGCCGAGGGATTATATGAAGGAGCATTCGGAGATGAAGGAGGATTAAAAATGAACCTAAACCTAACTGCAAACATCAAGATGCCCGAACACACGCTGCGACGACAGGTGATCGCACTGTGTGAGAAGGTGGGAAAGCCGCTATTGAAGCTCTCCACCAAGGACTATGTGGATAATGGAATGATGCACCTCGTGGAACAGTTCGAGGGGAAGGCAGGATTGGTGAACATCGAGGTGTTCAACGAACTGCAGCACACCATCACGGGATGGCCGGGCGGAAAGCCTGAGGCCGACGACTCCACACGTCCTGAACGGGCATTCCCCTACCCCAAGCGGGTTCTGGTGTTCTCGCCACATCCCGACGATGATGTAATCTCCATGGGAGGAACCATACGCCGACTGATGCAGCAGGGGCACAACGTGCATGTGGCCTACGAGACATCGGGGAACATCGCCGTGGGTGATGAGGAGGTGCGGCGTTTCATGCACTTCACCAACGGTTTCAACACCATCTTCGCCAATGGCTCTGACGAGGTGATCAAACACTACTATAAGTGGGTGAAGGAGTTCCTGAACAATAAGCAGGAAGGTGATGTGGATGCGGAACAGATTCTCCGACTGAAGGGTTTGATACGCAGGGGCGAGGCACGACTGGCTTGCGAATACAACGGTATTGACAGTAAGCATATCCATTTCCTCGACCTGCCCTTCTATGAGAGCGGACGGATTGAGAAGCTACCGATGACGGAAGCGGATGTGAAGCCTATCATCGCACTGATACAGGAAATTAAACCGCACCAGATCTATGTGGCGGCCGACCTGGCTGATCCTCATGGTACGCACCGTAAGTGCACCGATGCCGTACTGGCGGCTATCGATGAGGAACGGAAGGCGGGAGCTACCTGGCTAAACGACTGCCGTGTATGGATGTACCGCGGGGCGTGGGCGGAATGGGATGTGGCCGACATCGAAATGTGCGTGCCGATGAGTCCTGAGGAGCTGCGTGAGAAACGCAACGCCATCCTGCGCCACCAGAGTCAGATGGAGAGTGCCCCGTTCTTGGGTAACGACGAACGACTGTTCTGGCAACGGGCGGAGGACCGTAACCGTGACACGGCAAAGAAATACGATGCGCTGGGATTGGCCTGCTATGAGGCCATGGAGGCGTTTGTGGAGTACCGATTCTGGGAGTGAAACACCCCCACCCCCCAAAGAGGTCCCGCAGAAATGGCAGAAATCACCGAAAGGGCTGCGCCCGCCATGCGGCATGATTATCAATAGACATTAGAATCAAGTAGTAATTAAAATTTCTGCCATTTCTGCTATTTCTGCGGGAAATAAAAAAAAACAAGTTTTCTGTGAGAAATGAAATCTGTGTGAAATAGAAAGAATATGAAAAGAATAGTAATCATCTTTTGTTTCATGGCAATAACTGCCATAGCAGCAATAGCCTCAACAACGATTCCACTGAAGGGAACAGTGATTAAAGCATCCGACCCACGGATTGTCTATACCGGTCGCATCAGCTTTGCAAACCCTGATGCGCCCACGTTCTCGTACCCGGGAACGCAGATCATGGCGTGCTTCGAAGGCACATCGCTCAAGGTGATGGCCAAGCCCATGAGCGGGTATTTCATGGCGCAGATTGATCAGGCGGAGCCGTTCAAGGTGGGGTTCATGGCACCCAAAGACTCGGTAGTGACCGTAGCTACGGCGCTTGCTGACGGCAGACATCTGGTGAAGCTGATGTACGTCGTGGAGGGACTCGACCTGAAACCTGTGTTCAAGGGATTCATCCTCGACGAGGGACGACAATTAGCACCACCGCCTGCCCTACCCCAACGAAAGATCGAGTTCATCGGGAACTCCATTACCTGCGGCTATGGTAACGAGAGCATCGAACGCAGCGACCCGTTTGAATATGAGACAGAGAACCACTACTACGCCTATGCGGCCATCACTGCACGGAACCTGCATGCGCAGCACTGGGTGGTGGCCCGCAGCGGTATCGGCATATACAGAAACTATAACGGTCCGAGGACCGGTAACCCCGATAACATGCCGGCACTGTATGAGTACACGCTGTTTAACGACAAGCGCGAGCAATGGGATTTCTCTCGCTATCAGCCCGATTTGGTGTGCATCAACTTAGGCACCAATGACCTCTCCACGCCGAACTTCGACATCAAACTGTTTACCGAGGCGTACAGGAAGTTCCTGAAGACCGTACGCGGGCATTACCCCAACGCGAAGATCGTACTGCTGACGGGCTCTATGCTTAACGGTAAGGAGATGGAGCTGCAGCAGAAAACGCTCAACGAGCTGAGGGACGAGGCGCGGAAGAACGGTGACCACGAGGTGTACCGCTTCGATTTCACCCCGCAGACGGGTGAGCTATACTACGGCGCCAGCTGGCATCCCAGCATCTGGCAGCACGAAAAAATGGCGGGGGAACTCACTGCGTTCCTCAGGATGCTGATGAAGTGGTGGTAGTTCTCCCCCCTAGCCACCTCCGTTTCGAGGAAGGACGAAGGAGGAAGGAGTAAGGAGAAATGATTTGTGGAGTGAGGAGTGTGGAGTGCGGAATGAGAATACCACAAAATCTCGGTGGCACGGGGGTGCGGTGGCGCGGTGGCGCGAGATGACCACAAAGGTTTCGTAATTTCGGGATCATGTAATTACGACATACCAGCATCACGACATCACGCGCCAACGACCTGGCGTAAGCCGAAAAAAAATCACGCCAGGGCTTTGATGCCCTGAGCGTACCTTAGTGAACGAGCGACGAGTAGAAGCGGTTAAGCCTTCCCATATAGGGGAAGGTTTGGTTAGGGTGGATGTCTCTTTTGCCTCTTTTCTCTGCGCCAGAGAAAAAGAGGAGAAGAGAGGTTTCTTTTCTTTGCGCCAAAGAAAAAGAGGGAGAAAAATAGATTCCTTTACAAAGAAAAATTGATAATATAAAAGAGGGTTCTTGTTGTTAAGAACCCTCTCTATTTTTATTTGCGATTTTTCCACAACTTCGTCATGTCCTCCAAGGTCTTACCCTTTGTCTCCGGTACCAACTTCCAAACGAAGATGGCGGCGATGACGCAGATGAGACCATAGAGACCGTAAGTGAACCAGTGACCGAAGTCGTCACCCTCGGAGAGATGCATGTTGAACATCGGTACGAAGGTAGAGCTGACGATGAAGTTGAAGATCCACTGGAAGGCCACGGCGATGGCTACGGCTGCACCACGGATGGTGTTGGGGAAGATCTCGGCGATGAGCACCCAAGTGATGGGGCCCCAAGAGAACATGAACGATGCGGAGTAGAGCAGCAGTGATGCGGCTGTGAAGAACTCCATACCGGCATGTCCGAAGGTGAGAGCAACACCAAAGGCACCCAGAGCCATACCTAATGAGCCCCAGATGAGCAACGGCTTACGACCCCATTTCTCTACGGTGAAGATGGCCACGAGGGTGAACAGGATATTGATAATACCCATGAATACGGTGATCATCATCGGGTTGTCCATACCCATGTCACCGAAAATACGCGGAGCGTAGTAGAGCACGGCATTGATACCCACAGCCTGCTGGAACACGCTGAGCATGATACCGATGAAGATACACATGGCACCGTAGGTCATGATCTTCTCGGTTCTTACAGTCATGGTATCCTTGATATCCTGCAGGATCTGAGCAGCCTTTTCGCTGCCGTTGATCTTCGACAGGATACCCAGCGCCTTGTTGTCCTGGTTGATGCTCACCAGGTAACGCGGAGTCTCAGGAACGAAGCAGATGAGCAGGGCAAAGAGTCCTGCGGGTACAGCCTCGGAACCGAACATATAGCGCCATCCTGTAGTAACGGTCCACTGTGCGGCGGGGTTGATGGCGGCAAGACCCTTGCCCATCTCCTCCACCAGCGGCTGGATATGGTCGCCCAGGATGAAGAAATTCACGAAATACACCACCAGCTGACCGAAGATAATGGCGAACTGGTTCCAGCTAACGAGCATACCGCGGATATTCGACGGAGCCACCTCACCGATGTACATCGGACAGATAGCCGAAGCCAGTCCTACACCGATACCACCGATAACGCGGTAGATGTTGAACATGATGAGCAGCGAGAAGGTAGGTGTGCCATGCTCGAAGAACAGGAACTCGGGATCCATGGAGCCCAGAGCGGAGATGAAGAAGAGGATACCCGCGATGATGAGCGACTTCTTACGACCGAGGTTGGTGGCTAAGAAGCCTGAGAGGGCAGAGCCGATGATACAGCCGATGAGGGCCGAAGCAGAGGTGAAGCCGTGCCACCCGTCGGTGTAGGAGAAATCCTTGGCTTCCATGAAAAACGCCTGGAGACCTTTTTCGGCTCCAGAGATCACTGCGGTGTCATAACCGAAGAGCAGACCGCCGAGTACGGCGACCATCACGATTGAAATAAGGTAGGCCTTGCTACCAGCTTGATTTTGTTGCATATTAGTAAGATTATATTACTTTCTCTAATTAAATTACGTTTAATAAACTCTTTTCCCCGCAAAATATTGTAAAACGAAGAAAAATTTGTACCTCTGGCTACGCCGAAGGTACTTCCGCTCGACAAAACAAAAGAAAAACATGTTTTTATTTTGCTTTGTGCTCGCTTATTCGTACCTTTGCCAAAGAAATGTGGAATGAGGAGTGTGGAGTGTGGAGTGAGAATAGTACTAATCTCTTGCCTCTCACCTCTTGCTTCTCACCTCTCACCTCTTTAATAACAATGAATGTAACAGAAATTCTGAAACAAGATAAAAGCGGGAAGCAACGCTTCTCGTTCGAGGTGTTGCCACCCCTGAAAGGAAGCGGTACGGCAGCACTGTTCAACACCATCGACCTGCTGAAGGATTACAACCCATTGTTCATCAATATCACTACCCACCACTCGGAGTATGTGTATAAGGAACTGGAGAACGGACAGTTTGAACGGCAGCGCATCCGTCGCCGTCCGGGCACCATTGCCATGGCTGCCGCCATCCAGAACCGCTACGGCATCACCGTCATCCCGCATATCATCTGCAGCGGCATCACGGCCGAGGATATTGAATATGAACTGATTGACCTGCAGTTCTTAGGTATCGAGAACCTGTTGCTGCTCCGAGGCGACAAGGCCAAGGAGGACAGGCAGTTTACTCCCATCAAAGGGGGCTATTCGCATACCACGGAGCTGATCAAGCAGGTGCAGCGGTTCAACGAGGGTTTTTTCCTCGACGGTACACCGATTAAACAACCGGGTGTTCCTTTTGGCTTCGGTGTGGCTTGCTATCCTGAGAAGCATGAGGAGGCTCCGAATCTGGAGATGGATCTGCGGTATCTGAAGGAGAAGCAGGACTTGGGGGCACAGTATGCGGTGACGCAACTGTTCTACGACAACCAGAAATATTTTGACTTCGTAGCGAAGGCTCGGGAGATGGGCATTACCATACCTATCATACCCGGACTGAAGCCCTTTGCGAAGCTGTCGCAGCTGACCATGGTGCCCAAGACATTCCATTGCGACATCCCCGAGGAACTGGCCAAGGAGGTGGTGAAATGCAAGACCGATGACGACGCCCGACAACTGGGTATCGAATGGGGACTGCAGCAGTGTCGCGACTTAGCGGCTCATGGGGTGCAGAATATTCACTTCTACACGGTGTCGGCGGTGGAGTCGGTACAGGAGATTGTGAAACAGATTTAGTTGACAGTTCTTCGCATAGCGAAGCGGCAAAGCCGAGCGGATAGTTGATAGGCATTATAAATTATGAACTGGAATGAGGTGATAGGACAAGAAGAGACGAAAGCACGGTTGATGCAGCTGATGGAGGAAAAGCGACTGCCGCATGCGCTGCTGTTCTGCGGTCCTGCGGGCTGCGGGAAGATGGCCATGGCCATGGCGTTCGCCTCATATCTGCTTACCTCAACAGCTAACAACGAGAATGCTAAGCGCAATGCCGAGGCTTTGCTGGCGCAATGGCAACATCCCGACCTGCACTTCACTTACCCTGTGATCAGACCCACGGGTACCAGTGCCGACCATAAGATGGTGAGCGATGACTTCGCCAAGGAGTGGCATGCGATGCTGATGGAAGGACCGTACTTCTCGATCGACCAGTGGCTCAGTCGCATGAAAGCCGCCAACCAGCAGGCTATCATCTATGCCAGCGAGAGCGATGACATCATCCGTAAGCTGTCACTGAAATCCAGTCAGGGCGGCTATAAGGTGAGTATCATCTGGCTACCGGAACGCATGAACGGCGAATGCGCGAACAAGCTACTGAAGATCATCGAGGAACCGCCACAACAGACGGTGTTCCTGATGGTGAGCGAGGAGCCGGAGAAACTGCTGGAGACCATCCGCAGCAGAACACAGCGCATCGATATGAAGAAGACTGCCACGGAGGCCATTGAGCAAGCGCTCGTGGAACGAAGGGGCATCAACGAGCCGACAGCTCACCGCATTGCCCGCGTGGCGAATGGCGACTGGCTGAAAGCGTTGGAGGAGCTGGATGCGGGAAACGAGAACCGCTTGTTCCTGGATATGTTCATCACACTGATGCGACTGGCCTACCTGCGGAACATCAAGGAGCTGAAGCAATGGGGTGAGACCGTTACGGGTTTCGGGCGCGAGAAACAGAAGAGGATGATGACCTATTTCCTCAGACTCGTCCGCGAGAACTTTATGTATAACTTCCAGAATCCCGATCTGGTGTATATGACGCAAGAGGAAGAGGATTTCGCCAAGAACTTCGCACGGTTCATCAACGAAGAGAACGTGGTGGAGCTCTCGGAGCTGTTCACAAGGATCATCCGAGACATCGCTCAGAATGCGAACCCCCGTATCGTGTTCTTCGATATGGCGCTGAAGGTGATCATGCTGTTGAAAAATTGAAAATTGAGAATTGAAAATTGAGAATTTGAAATGGATTATAAAAACTTGAAATACAAGATCAGCACGGGATGCGACCGCGGCCTATGCAAAAAGGCATGCGGACGCCAAGACCGTCAGCTGAACACCTACGACTGGCTGGCCGACGTGCCGGGCAATCAGGAGAGTACCGACTTGGTGGAGGTGCAGTTCAAGAACACCCGCAAAGGGTACTACCATAACGTGAACAACCTCGACCTAAAGAAGGGCGACGTGGTAGCCGTGGAGGCTAATCCAGGTCACGACATCGGCGTGGTGACACTGACCGGCAGACTGGTTAAGCTGCAGATCAAAAAGGCGAACCTGAAATCAGCCGACGACATCAAGCGTGTGTATCGACTGGCCAAGCCGGTGGACATGGACAAATACCACGAGGCCAAGAAAAGGGAGCACGGTACGATGATACAAAGCCGACAGATTGCCAAAGACCTCGGTCTGGACATGAAGATCGGTGACGTGGAGTACCAGGGCGACGGTAACAAAGCTATCTTCTACTACATCGCCGACGAGCGTGTGGACTTCCGTCAGCTGATCAAAGACCTTGCCGCCACCTTCCATGTACGCATCGAGATGAAACAGATTGGTGCACGACAGGAGGCGGGACGCATCGGTGGTACGGGTCCTTGCGGAAGAGAGCTCTGCTGTGCCACATGGATGAAGAACTTCGTGAGCGTGAGCACCAACGCTGCCCGCTTCCAAGATATATCACTGAATCCGCAGAAGCTGGCGGGTATGTGCGCCAAGCTGAAATGCTGTCTGAACTACGAGGTGGACAACTACATCGAAGCAGGGAAGAAGCTACCGGGTAAGGAAGTGGTGCTGCAGACACAAGACAGCGACTACTATGTATTCAAGGCCGATGCCCTTGCTGGAATGGTTACCTACTCTACCGACAAGCGTCTCGCAGCTAACCTGGAGACCATCTCGGCCGAACGCGCCATGGAGATCGGGGAGATGAACAAACGGGGTGAGAAACCCGTATCGCTCACCGACGACCACGAGCAGAAGGCGGCTTCTCATCCTATCGACCTGCTGGCAGGCGAGAATATCGCCCGTTTCGACAAGAGCAAGAAAAAGAAGAAGGGGAAGAACCGTCAGGGCAAGAACCCGCAGAACGCTAAACCGAAGGGACCCGAGAACGGGAACAAGGGAAACCGTCAGGGTGGTTCTCAAGGCAGAGAAGGCAAGGACAACAAGGAGCAGAAGAAACCGTCATGAGACATTCCTTTCACCTTTTTATGATACTGATGACTGTGGCTTTTGCCACAGTCGTGGTTTCTGCATGTGAAGAGAATACCGTCTATGACAGCTATGAGCATACACCCCTGAATGGGTGGGAGAAGAACGATACCCTGTTCTTTTCCGTTTCACCGTTACGCGACTCAGGTTCGTTCCAGGAAACAATAGGATTAAGAATCAACAGAAACTACCCCTTCACCAGTCTGTCGTTGGTGGTGGAGCAACGTATCCTGCCCGGTTTCCGTTTCCACAGAGATACGCTGCGTTGCCAGTTCCTACCCAATGATAACCTTCGCGGACAGGCGGTGAGTTATTCGCAATACGATTTCCCGTTGCGCAACCTCGACCTACGGCGTGGCGACTCATTGGCAGTAACCATCCGTCATGCCATGAAGAGAGAGATTCTACTTGGAATCTCCGACATCGGGTTTAAGATGACCAAGAAACGTTAGGTGCGTACCAGATTCCTTCCGGCATCGATGCGGAGGAAGATGAACAATAGTAAGGTGAAGCCCCACAACGAGGAGCCTCCATAGCTGAAGAACGGCAACGGGATACCGATTACAGGAGTTAAGCCCAACACCATACCCACGTTAATGAACACGTGGAAGAGGAATATGCCCAGCACGCAATAGCCGTATACCCTTCCGAACTTGAACGGTTGTCGTTCGGACAACTTGATGAGCCTGAGAATCAATGCCAGGAAAAGCAGCAGCACAACCGCACACCCCACAAATCCTTCCTCCTCGCCAACGGTACAGAAGATAAAGTCGGTATCCTGCTCAGGTACGAACTTCAACTTGGTCTGCGTACCATTCAGGAAGCCTTTTCCCGTGATACCACCTGAGCCGATGGCTATCTGACTCTGGTGCACGTTATATCCCGTCTTCTTGATATCTTTGTCGATACCCAGCAACACATTGATACGGGTGCGCTGATGGGGCTCCAGCGTATTATTCAGGATATGGTCTGACAGGTTGAACAACGCCACCGAGCCAATGGCAAACAGGGCTATAAAATAATAGGTACGTATGCGCGTACTCAGTCCGAGGTAAATCAGATAACCGATCATTCCCGCTGTGAGCGCCATCTGCAGCCAGACGATATCGAACGGGATGACATACTTGGAGAACAAAAGTGCCAAGATGGTAATACCAATGGTGTAGGCAATGATATGCCAGAACTGTTTCTTGTTGCGCAGATAGACATACAGCATACCAGCCGTGAACAACTGTACCATGACCAGTACGGAGAACTTACCCACCGAGGTGGGGGTATCCCATAACATCACCTCCTCGAAACGGATGCCCACCACGAAGTAGATGACCATAGCCACGGCCGTGAACAGGATACTTCCCGGCATACCCTCACGGTAAAGCATCAGGGAGAAGGCGAGATAGACCAGTGCCGAACCCGTTTCCTTCTGTAAGACGATGCACAGCATCGGTAACAATAGCATACCCACCGCCAAGGCGAAATCCTTCATCTTGTTCAGCGAGAAGCCATAGGTGCTCATCAGCTTCGCCAAGGCAAGGGCCGTGACGAACTTCGAGAACTCTGCCGGCTGGATATGAACAGGACCCAATACGAGCCACGATCGCGATCCTTTGATCTCATGAGGATTGAAGATGGTGGCAATGAGGGCGATGATCATCAGTCCGTAAAGCAGGTATGCCACATACTCGTAGAGACGGTCATCGAGCATCAGCAAGATGAAGCCCAGTACGATAGACGTACCGATCCACACGATCTGCATCCCTGAACGGGAGTCGAGACTGAAGATATCGGTATCGCCATAGGTGTAGCTGGCACCGCACACGCTGACCCACCCGAACACGAGGAGTGCCAGGTATATCGCAATCGTTAACCAATCGATGGAACGAAGTACGCTGGGTTGTTTATCTACTTGTGCTGCCATAAGCAATTCTTCTATGTTGGAATGCTGCTGCCCGAGCCTCAGAGCCTGGTGAGAGCTTTCCGTGCAGATACTGTTCAATCATCAGACCTCCGATAGGCACACCGAAGTCGGCACCGAAGCCACCATTCTCCACATATACGGCAATGGCTATCTTCGGTTTGTCCATCGGGGCAAAGCCCATGAATACCGAATGGTCGCGACCGCGGTTCTGCGCCGTACCGGTCTTACCACAGATAATGATGTCGCCACGGTTCAGGTGCTTACAGGTACCGCCCAGTACTGAAGCACGCATACCCTGTACGATATAATCATATGCCGTGCGGTTGGCCATGGTGAAATGCTTCTCGGTGAACTCCTTCTTCAAGGGTTCGCCCTCCACCTTGCGCACCACATGCGGCGTGATGTAATAGCCACGGTTGGCAATGGTGGCACCCAGGTTAGCAATCTGCAGCGGTGTGAGCGTTACCTCACCCTGACCGATGGAGATACTGATGACACTCAGTCCGCTCCACCCTTTCGAGAGGTATTTATCGTAATAGTCGGCATTGGGAATCATACCACGCTTCTCACCAGGCAGATCGATGCCGAGGGGATAGCCAAAGCCCATGCTTTTCATATAGTCGCGCCAGGTATTCATAGCCTCCTGCACATTCTTGTACTTCTGTCGGTTACCCAACATGTGGTACAATCCCCAGCAGAAATAACCGTTGCACGAGGTACTGATGGCGGGTACTAAGGAAAGCGGTGAGGCATGACCGTGACAGCCCACGTGCAGACCTTTGTAATAAAAGCCTCGATGACAAGAGTAGGCGGTGTTCTTCGGGTGGATAATACCCTCGGAGAGAAAGGTCAGACCCTGTGAGGTCTTGAAAGTAGATCCCGGCGGATAGGCACCCATGATGGCACGATTCAGCAAGGGCTTCCACGGGTCCTTCATCAGTTCATGATGGTTCTTACCGCGCTGTTTACCCACCATCATCCTTGGATCGAAGGTAGGAGCCGATACCATACACAGCACCTCGCCTGTTTCGGGCTCTATCGCCACGATACTACCCATCTTCCCTTCCATCAGCCGTTCACCTAAAGCCTGCAGGTTGATGTCAATACTCAGTTCCAACGACTTACCCGACTTCGGTTTGGTATCCAGGGCACCGTCTTGATAGCGGCCTTTGATTCTACCATGGGCATCGCGAAGTAATATCTGCACACCTTTCTCGCCGCGCAACTCCTGTTCATACGAACGCTCAATGCCCTGCTTACCAATATAGTCGCCTGCCTGGTAGTAATCGTCTTTCTCGATATCACTGGGAGACACCTCGGCCACATCGCCCAAAAGGTGGGCAGCATAGGGATAGACATACTGACGAAGGGTTCGATGTTGGACATAGAAGCCCGGGAAGCGGAACATCTTTTCTTGGAAGATACGGAAATCCTCTTCAGACAGCTGACTCATGAAGAGTTGCTGGGTAAAACGTGAGTAACCAGGGTTCTTGTTACGGTCCTTGATCTCCTCCATGCGCTTGATATAATCCTCCTTGGTGATACCCAACGTCTTACAGAACTCCATGGTGTCGATACGGTCTTTCTGCTCGTTCATCACCACCATCAGGTCGTAGGCGTTCTGATTATATACCAGAAGGTCGCCATGGCGATCACGCATCACACCACGCGCCGGGAACTCTATCTTCTTCAGGAAAGCATTACTATCTGCGTTTTTCTTATAGTCGTCGCTCAGGATCTGGAGTGTGAACAGACGGATCAGGTAGATGACTATAATCAATACAGCCACGCCACCAATCACATACTGCCGTTTATCCAGTCCGTAGTCGCCTTTCATCACTTGCTCCTCAGGTTCTCAATCACCAGAATAAACAGATAGGTCATGGCGGTGCTACCACCGATGCACATCAGCCACTGCTGCCAGTTGTAGAAGCTGAATGCCTCCAGGGTGAAGAACACCGCGACATAGACCACGACAAGGAGGAATGACAGGGAAGCGAACTTCCCCCACCCCAATGAACGGACTGACACCTTCAAATCGTCGGTACTGTCACGGGGAACAAAAGGCTCAAGAAGATAGGGCTGCAGCAGAGCTACCAAGGTCATGGATGCTGCCGCCACACCAGGGGTGTTCGAGAAGCTGTCAAGGCACAAGCCCAAAAGGAAGCTCCAAATAAGGATAGCCCACTTGGGATATCCGCGATGGAATGTGATAACGAAATACACGGGTAGCAGCGGTGTAGCAAAGCCAAACAAACGGATACGGTTCAGTATCAGCGCCTGAACGAGGCACAGCAGCACGAAAGCCAACAGTCGTTTCAGTATCTCCGTATTCATGACAGCTTTAGTTTCTAGGTTTGATGGAATCCTGGGCAGCACGCATCAGGTCAATACGTTCCTTCATCTTCGCATCATCGATGATGCACACATCACGGAGCGTACTGAAATCCGTGCTCAGTCGGACCTGCAACTGCAGGGATAGACCATCAAGCGACTTAAACACATACAGCACCTTACCCACCTGCATTCCCGGAGGGAAGATGCTGGAATAGCCGCTGGTTACAACCTGATCACCAGGCAGTACCTTGGCATGCAAGGGAATATCGTTCACGTAAGCCTTGTCAGGACGTCTTCCTAACCAGTGCAAATAACCGAAATAGCCACGCTTATCGACAGTCACACTGATGTTGGAATGACTGTTCAGTACAGGTATCACCACACAGTATTTCTTGGAGACCATATAGACAATGCCTACCACGCCATTGCCACAGGCCACGCCCATATCCACGCGGACACCATCATCACTGCCCTTGTTGAGCGTGATGAGGTTATCGCGTTGATTGATTGAATTGGTGACTACCTTGGCGGGAATCAACTTGTAGCTGCTAAGCATCTCCAACTGACTGCGTTTGGTGTAGTTCGTATCATTCGTTAGCTCCACCATACGCTCGTTCAGTTCCTTCACCTGCTCTTCCAGATACAAGTTACGTTGCGTCAACTGCTCGTTCACCTTCGTCAGACTGAAGAAGGATTTAGCCTGTGCATCGAACTCGTACACCTTCCCAACCGCCACGTTGGCCGATGAGAAGAATACGCTGCCCTGGTAGCTGTTATAACGGAACAGCAGTACCACACAGATCACCTCCAGGATGACGAAGAGAAACCAATGGTTATATTTCGCGATGAACGCCAGCAGATTCCGCATGTATCTCCCCCCGTTATCGTGTTTATCGCATCAGGAATGAGAAGCGATCAACATTGTTCAAGGCGATACCAGCTCCCTTCGCTACGCAATGGAGCGGATCCTCGGCTACGATGAAACGGATGTTGATCTTGTCGGACAAACGCTTGTCCAGACCGCGAAGCAAGGCACCACCACCTGTCAGGTAGATACCGTTCTTCACGATGTCGGCATACAGTTCAGGAGGAGTGCTCTCCAAAGCGTTGAGCACAGCCGTCTCGATGCGTGCCACGGTCTTATCCAGACAATGGGCGATCTCCTGATAGCATACAGGCACCTCCATGGGCAGAGCAGTGATACGGTTCGGACCCACAACGACAAAATCTTCCGGTCCTTCTTCACCGAGATCAGTCAAGGCAGAACCTACACCGATCTTGATACGCTCAGCCATACGCTCAGATACCTTCACGTTATGCTGACGTGACATATATTCCTGGATATCGGCTGTCAGATCATCACCTGCCACCTTGATGGAGTTGTTGGCCACGATACCTCCGAGAGAAATCACGGCAATCTCAGTGGTACCACCACCGATATCTACGATCATGTTTCCTTCCGGAGCCTCAACATCGAGACCGATACCAATAGCTGCAGCCATCGGTTCAAAGATCAGATACACATCACGTCCACCGGCATGCTCAGCACTGTCACGTACAGCACGAAGCTCCACCTCGGTTGATCCGGAGGGTACACCAATGACCATCCTGAGGGAAGAACTGAAAAGGCGTGATCCGGAGTGAACCATCTTGATAAGACCGCGCATCATCTGCTCGCAAGCGGTGAAGTCGGCAATCACACCGTCACGCAACGGGCGAATCGTACGAATGCCCGGGTTCTCCTTTTCATACATCATCTTTGCCTTCTCGCCAACGGCAATCATCTTGTCAGTACGACGGTCGAGGGCAACTACAGAAGGTTCGTCCACCACAATCTTATCATCACTGATGATGATCGTGTTGGCCGTACCAAGGTCCATTGCAATTTCCTGAATAAATGAAAAAAATCCCATATTCTCTATTTTATTTCTTTGCTAGTTGAACTAGAAATACTAGTAATACTAGATTATTATTTCGCTGAAACGAACCAATTGTGAATGGCTGTATCGTAGTGGCTGCTCACGCCGAAAGCCCTTGTGGCAAACATCTTACGATCTTCGATATCGGTTTCAGCCCCTTTCTTGTTGAGAATATCCAGCAGTACGCTGTATTCTGCCTTGCTGGGAACGATAACCACATCCTTGAAATTCTTGGCTCCAGCACGGATGAGTGAGATACCACCGATATCGATCTTCTCGATGATATCTGCTTCGCTGGCACCACTGGCCACTGTCTGCTCAAAAGGATAGAGGTCAACAACAACAAGGTCGATGGAAGGAATCTCATACTCCTTCATCTGAGCCTGATCGCCCTCGTTGTCACGACGAGCCAAAATACCTCCGAACACCTTCGGGTGTAAGGTCTTCACTCTACCTCCCAGAATAGAGGGATAGGTTGTTACACTCTCTACGGTCTGACACTCGTAGCCCAGCGATTCAATAAACTTCTGAGTTCCTCCTGTTGACAAGAACTTCACGCCCTCTGCATTCAGTTTGGCGAGCAGTTCGTCTAATCCATCCTTGTGGAATACCGATACCAATGCGGTCTTGATTTTCTTTGTTCCAGCCATATCTTTATTATACATTACTATAGGGGTGCAAAATTACAAAAATTAAGTGAATGTCCCGAAGAAAATCCCGTAAAATTTTCCTAATGGGCTATTAATTTATCACAAATCAAACCGCCAGCGTTTTTTTTGCCGAAAAAGTTTGGCGGTCTGCTTGATTTGTACTACCTTTGCATCCGCAAAACTTCAGGGGCGTAGCTCAGCTGGTTTAGAGCGCTTCAGTCACATTGAAGAGGTCATCGGTTCGAACCCGATCGTCCCTACCCTTCCCCCATTTTCTTCATTCACAAAACCCGCATTACTCCATTTCGTGGAGCAAGGTTTTCACGTGTAAAAACAACATGCGGAAAGCCTTCCGACTCTCCGCATGAAGTAGCGGGGGTGGGTCACGATCCCACGACCTCCGGATTATGAATCCGACGCTCTAACCAGCTGAGCTACCCCGCCAACAAGTGTCCTTAACTCGTTTTGCGGGTGCAAAGGTACATAAAATATTTAAATGGCCAAAAATAATTGAGAATAATTTTCCGATATCCCGATTTTTTTTGTAAATTTGCCAACAAGTTAGCAAAATACAACTTTCGTAAGTAAAGAACATCAAGAACATGGAGGGGAAGTTGGGAAATGCGACAATTGAGTTAGCGAAATAGCCAGCTTATGGAGAAACGAAGATTTAGCATTGAAAAAGAGTTAAGATGCAAAAGTGCAAATATCATCTGGCCCTTGCTGAGTACGCCTGAGGGACTGGCAAAATGGATTGCCAACGAGGTGGAAAGGAATGGCGACCAGCTGCAGTTCACATGGGGAGAAGTGTGGAGCCACCACGAAATCAGAACAGCCTCAGTAGTGGAAGAAGCCCGAGGTGAATATATCCGTTATTCCTGGGAGAATGATTCCTCGGAGGATTTCTGGGAACTGCGCATAGAGAAAAGTGACATCACTGGTGACTATATCCTGATTATCACGGACCATGCCTTGCCGGAAGATGTTGAGAGTTTGGAGACCATCTGGGAGAGTAACCTGGAAAGGCTGCACCATACCACAGGATTGTAGGAACTTTGGCTACGCCGAAATTACTCACGTTCGGAAAAACCCTAATAAATTTGGTTAGGTTTGCGCTCGTTTATCCGTAACTTTGGCTACGCCGAAGTTACTCACGTTCGGAAAAACCCAAATAAATTTGGTTTTTCGCTCACTTAATCGTAACTTTGCACCCCGTATTAGTGTGTAAGGTATTATATGTTCAGAATCAAGAAACTCGACATCTTCATCACGAAGCAGTTCTGTCTGCTATTTGTGGGTACGTTCTTCGTCAGTCTGTTCGTACTCATGATGCAGTTTCTTTGGCGTTATATCGAAGAACTCATCGGCAAAGGACTGTCGATGGAGGTGATGGCACAGTTCTTCTGGTATATGAGTCTGATGCTGATACCACAGGCTCTGCCGCTTGCCATCCTTCTTTCATCGTTGATTACCTACGGAAATCTGGGTGAAAGCAGCGAGCTCACTGCCATCAAGGCGGCAGGAATATCCCTATTGCAGTCGTTCCGTTCCCTGATCTTCCTTTCGGTTCTCATTATGCTGGGTTCGTTCTATTTCCAGAATGTGATCGGTCCGCAGGCAAACAAGTCGTTTGCCCAACTGCTGATATCCATGAAGCAGAAGAGTCCGGAACTGGAGATTCCCGAAGGAATATTCTATGACGGTATTCCCAAGACGAACCTGTACGTGCAGAAGAAGGATACGCAGACCGGTATGCTCTATGGTATGATGATCTACCGTATGACCGACAGTTTCGAAGATGCGGCCATCATCCTGGCCGACTCGGGTATGCTGCAGAGCACGGCTGAGAAGAAACACCTGCTGTTAACCCTATACAGCGGTGAGTGGTTCGAGAACATGAAAGCCACAGGACTTACCGTTCCCTATCGTCGTGAGACCTTTGCCCAGAAGCGTATCGTACTGGATTTCGATGCGGATTTCAACATCGCTGATGCCGGTGTCTTGGCCAACGACGCCCGTGGAAAGAGTCTGAAGCAGATATGGAGTGACGTGGATTCACTGAACCATGAATACGACAGTATCGGCAGAGCTTTCTACAACGACGTGAAACGCGCCTTCTACGCACCTGGTAACCTGTCGAAAAGCGACTCGCTGAGGGCCATCAAGATGGCGGGCACCAAGACCTTCAACATCGATACGATCATCAACAAACTGTCATCCGACGAACGTCAGCGGGCCATGTCGATATCGCGAGGCAGGATTCTGACGGAGAAGTCGAACATGGAATTCAAATCCCTTATCACGTCAGAAGGTGACAGGGTTATACGCCAGCATCACATCTGGGCCATCGATAAGTTTACCCTGTCGCTCTCCTGTCTGCTGTTCTTCTTCATCGGAGCCCCCTTGGGAGCCATCATCCGGAAAGGAGGACTGGGTATTCCCGTCATCATCTCAGTATTGGTATTCATCATCTACTATATCCTCGACAATACAGGATACCAGATGTCACGTCGTGGTATATGGGCCATCTGGTTCGGCAAGGGTATCGCCACAGCCGTACTGGCGCCTATGGCCGTGTTCTTCACCTATAAGGCGAACAACGACTCGGTGGTGTTCAACCTCGACCTCTATCGCACCTTCGCTATGAAGATGCTGGGCTTACGACTGAAACGGCATGTTACAGCCAAGGAGGTGATCATCGAAGATCCTCATTATAGGGAGGATGCAGAGAAACTGACTCGTATCAATGAAGAGATCACGACGTATGCACATCAACATAAGCTCTATCGCCTGCCGAATCCCATCAAGGTGTTCTTTAAGTATGAGCCCGACCATGAGATTGAGCGTATCAGCGACGAGATGGAAATGGTGATCGACGATCTGGCCAATACCCGCGATAAGGTGATCATGACAGAGCTGAACAACTTCCCGGTAGTATCTACAAAGGCACATACGCGACCTTTTGAGCACCGCTGGATGAACATTGTAGCAGCAATCATCATCCCTGTAGGTCTCTTCCTCTACCTGAGAATGTGGTCGTTCCGACTACGATTGTACAGAGACCTGAAGACCATCAAGCAGACAAGTACGAAAATCGTGAACAGGATCCATGAAATGGTCCGCACTGAATGATATATATAATAAGGTATAAGACATGGACGATTGGAAACTCAATAGTATAGACGAAGCGATTCAAGATATCAGAGACGGGAAATTCGTCATCGTGGTGGATGATGAGGACCGTGAGAACGAAGGAGACCTGATCTGCGCGGCAGAGAAGATCACCCCCGAGATGGTGAACTTCATGCTGAAGGAAGCGCGGGGTATCCTTTGCGCACCTATCACCATCTCACGATGTGAAGAACTCGATCTGCCCCACCAGGTGGTGGAGAACACCTCCGTTTTAGGTACCCCCTTCACCATTACCGTTGACAAGCTCGAAGGATGCACAACAGGCGTATCGGCTCACGACCGCGCTGCAACCATCCGTGCCTTGGCCGATCCCACATCCACACCGCAGACATTCGGTCGACCAGGGCATGTCAATCCGCTCTATGCCCAGGAGAATGGCGTGTTGAAACGAAGCGGACACACAGAAGCGGCTATCGACCTTTGTAAGATGGCCGGTCTATACCCTGCTGGTGCCCTCATGGAAATCATGAACGAAGATGGCTCGATGGCTCGCATGCCCCAACTGATGGCGTTTGCCCGTCAGCACAACATGAAGATCATCACCATCAAGGACATGATAGCCTACCGACTGAAACAAGACTCACTGGTAGAAATGGGCGAAGAGGTGGATATGCCTACCGCCTACGGACATTTCCGGTTGATACCGTTCAGACAGATCAGTAACGGACTGGAACACTTCGCATTGATTAAAGGGGAATGGCAAGAGGGAGAGCCCATTATGGTACGCGTTCACTCTTCGTGTGCCACCGGTGATATCCTCGGCAGTATGCGCTGCGATTGCGGCGAACAACTCCACAAGGCCATGCAGATGATCGACAAGGAAGGAAAGGGCGTAGTGGTCTATATGCAGCAGGAAGGAAGGGGTATCGGACTGATGAACAAGATCGCTGCCTATAAGCTGCAGGAGGAAGGACTGGACACCGTAGAGGCCAATGTGCACCTGGGATTCAAGCCCGACGAACGCGACTACGGCTGCGGAGCTCAGATCCTGGCCAAGCTGGGTGTGAGAAAGATGCGCCTGCTTACTAATAATCCCGTAAAGCGCGTAGGATTAGAGGCATACGGTTTAGAGATTGTGGAGAATGTCCCCATCGAAGTAAAGCCCAATGAATACAACCTTCGCTATTTGAAGACGAAGAAAGACAGAATGGGACATATTCTGCATCTTTAATTAAAAAAATGTCACTTTCTTTCGTTTTTCACGAATAAATTGATTACTTTTGCACGAATTTATTAGAATACGTTAATATGGCTCAATTATCCAGTCGCCTAAACAGGCTCGCAGCGTCAGCTACGCTGGCCATGTCTCAGAAGAGCAGCGAGATGAAAGCCCAAGGCATCGATGTGATCAATATGAGTGTGGGGGAACCAGACTTCAACACACCCGACCATATCAAGACTGCTGC
This sequence comes from Prevotella sp., assembly GCA_017651265.1. GTDB lineage: Bacteria > Bacteroidota > Bacteroidia > Bacteroidales > Bacteroidaceae > Prevotella. The sequence continues at coordinate 39,665 of JAGCDO010000025.1, forward strand.
CAAACAGGCTATCGACAACAACTACTCCAAGTATTCCCCCGTGGCAGGCTATCCTGATCTGCGCAAGGCCATCGTTGCCAAGCTGAAGAACGAGAATGGTCTCGACTATACGGCTGCCGAGATATCTGTCAGCAATGGTGCCAAGCAATGCGTGTGCAATGCCGTCCTGGCCTTGGTGGACGACGGTGATGAGGTAATCATCCCCGCCCCATACTGGGTGAGCTATCCGCAGATGGTAAAACTGGCTGGAGGTAATCCTGTTATCGTACCTGCCGGATTTGAGCAGGACTTCAAGATGACTGCCCAGCAACTGGAGAAAGCTATCACACCCAAGACACGTATGCTGATTCTCTGCTCTCCGAGTAATCCTACAGGAAGTGTTTACACCGCAGAGGAACTGGCAGCTCTTGCCGAAGTGATTCTCAAGCATGATGACCTCTTCGTATTGGCCGATGAGATTTACGAGCATATCAACTATACGGGTAAGCATGCCAGCATCGCATCCATTCCGGGCATGAAAGAGCGCTCCATCATCATCAACGGAGTGAGTAAGGCATACGCCATGACTGGATGGCGCATCGGTTTCGCCGCTGCTCCTGAATGGATCGTCAAGGGTCTTAACAAGCTCCAGGGACAATATACCAGCGGACCATGCAGTGTGAGTCAGAAAGCAGCCGAAGAAGCCTATGTGGCTTCGCAGCAGTGCGTTGAAGACATGCGAATTGCCTTTGAGCGCCGCCGTAACCTGATTGTGGAACTGGCAAAAGACATCCCCGGACTGGAAGTAAATGTGCCGCAAGGAGCCTTCTACCTATTCCCCAAATGCAGCAGTTTCTTTGGGAAGACCGATGGAAAGAGAGTGATCAACACCTCGTCCGACTTGGCCATGTACCTGTTGGAAGAAGGACATGTTGCCACAGTAGGAGGCGATGCCTTCGGAGACCCTGAGTGTTTCCGCATGAGCTACGCCACCAGCGATGACAATATCCGCGAGGCCATGAAGAGGATCAAATCCTGTTTGTCAAAACTGAAATAAGGACACTCCATAGTACTTCCATAGGAAGGTATAAGGACAAAGAAATCAAAAATCCGTAGTTAAATCTTCTTAATTGTTCGGCTAGTTCTCGTTTTATTGCTATCTTTGCCAAGTCTATGTGACAATTTCGGCAGGGTGGTCTTATTGGGAAGGCCCTGAGGATTAAAAAAAGAGAATTTTAAACTTAATTTTTTAATAACTAAAATTTAATTCAAAATTATGGCAACTACACAAGCAAAAGCAGCGAATCCTAAGAAAAAGTCAGGATTCCAGGGAGTTCAAGCAGCTATTTGGATCATTGTTATCTGTTTCATTTTGGCTGTATGTTTCTACAAATTCGTGCTCGGTAACCCGGCAAACTTCGTTGACGGTAATCCTGAGAACGCCGTTAAGGACGGTAGCCTCTTAGGTCTCGTGTACAAAGGTGGTATCGTGGTGCCTGTGATCATCACATTGCTGTTCACCGTTATCGCACTGAGCATCGAGCGCTGGCTCGCTCTCCGCACTGCATTTGGTAAGGGCAAGCTCCCCAAGTTCGTGACTAACATCAAGGCCGCTCTGAAGGCTAACGATTTCGCAAAGGCTCAGAAGCTCTGCGACGAGCAGAAGGGTTCTGTTGCTAACGTGATCGGTGCTACACTTGCAACTTACAAGAAGATGGAAGAGACCACTGGTATGAACAAGGAAGAGAAGATCGCTAAGATCCAGGCAGCTTACGACGAGGCTACACAGCTCGAGATGCCGACTCTGCAGATGAACATGCCTATCCTCGCAACCATCGTTACTCTGGGTACCCTTACCGCTCTGTTCGGTACTGTGGTTGGTATGATCCGTTCATTCGCCGCTCTGGCAGCCGGTGGTGGTGGTGACTCACTCGCTCTGTCTCAAGGTATTTCTGAGGCCCTTGTGAACACCGCATCTGGTATTTTGACATCATGGGGTGCTGTGATCGCCTATAACTATTACACCAACAAGATCGACAAGCTTACTTACGCTCTCGACGAGGTTAACTACACCATCGCCCAGACCTACGCAGACAACCACAAGGATGAGGCTTAATTTTTGCTAACCCTTTTAAAACATTTATCAATTATGGGTAAAGTAAAAGTTAAGAAATCGGACGTCTGGATAGACATGACTCCTATGTCTGACGTGATGGTCCTCTTGCTGACCTTCTTCATGATGACATCTACGTTCGTCAAGAATGAGGCAGTCAAGGTGATGACCCCTATGTCAGTATCGGAGATCAAGGTTCCAGAGACCAATGTCCTGACGGTCCTCGTTGACAAAGAAGGAAAAGTCTTTGTCGGCTTGGACACGCCGCAGAAGCAGGAGGCCCTGCTGAGCGACATGGCTGCCAAATATGGTATCAGCCTGACAGGACAGCAGCTGGAGAATGGTCGTGGCTCCGCTAATATCGGTGTCGCGATGAAGGATTTGAGTGAGTTCCTCAACCAGCCTAACGAAAAGCTCAACGACTTCCAGCAGACACGCGGTATTCCTACCGACAGTGTGAATGGTGGTATGAGCGAGTTCCAGGACTGGGTGACGGCAGCTTATGATGCGAACGGTGAGGACATGAAGCTGGCCATCAAGGCCGATTCAGATACCCCGTACAAGACCATCAAGAAGATGATGTCTGAGTTACAGGATATGAACCGCAACCGTTACTACCTGATTACGTCTTACAAAACTAACTCGGAGGATTAAGTCATGGCAAAGAAAAAGGAAAGCAAGCAGAAAAAGATGAATGTCCGCGTTGACTTCACGCCAATGGTGGATATGATGATGCTTCTTATCACGTTCTTCATGCTCTGTACATCTCTTGCCAAACCGCAGACGATGAACCTGACCATGCCGAGTAATGATAAGAATCTGCAAGACAATCAGAAGAACGAGTCAAAGGCTTCTCAGACTATTACCATCTACGTATGTGGTAACGACAAGATCTACCACATCGATGGTATCCCCAACTATGATGATCCTACCTGTATGAAGGAGACAACATGGGGCAAGGACGGTATTCGCAAGGTGCTCATCGAGCACGTTACCGAGGACGGTTCTACTCCTGTTGCCGAGATCATGAGGGCAAAGGCCGAGTTGGACAAGAAGAAGCTGGAGAATCCATCCCAGTATCCCGACAGCATCTACGACAAGGAATTGTCAAAGATCAAGAAGGGTGAGCTGGCTAACGGAGCCAAGGTTCCTACGATGACCATCGTCATCAAGTGTACTGATGAGGCTTCTTATAAGAATATGGTGGATGCTCTCGATGAGATGACGATTTGTAGCATTGGTACCTACGTGATCGATAAGATCAACGAAGACGACCAGAAACTTCTGAGTAAGTTGGGTATCAAATAATCACTAATTAAGGAAAGGAAAGAACTATGTCAAAAATTGATTTGGTATCCCATGATTGGGCGGATATAGTCTTTGAAGGAAGAAACCAGAAATACGGAGGTTATGTACTTCGTAAGAATACTTCAAAGAGAAATGTCGCTGCCATTCTGTTAGTGATTGCTGCAGGCGTTCTTACTTATCTTGGTCTGACTATCGCTCGTACTATTGAGGCCAACCGCCAGGTGGAGAACACCCAGGCTATTGAGCTCTCTGCTTTGAACGAGAAGAAGAAGGAAGCCAAGAAGATCGAGAAGGAAGTCGTAAAGGTGGAGCCTGAGAAAGTCGTCGAGAAGGTGAAGAGCTCAGTGAAGTTCACCCCTCCTGTCATCAAGAAGGATGAAGATGTGAAGGAAGACAACCAGCTCGACCTCGAGAAAGTTGAGAAGACTAATGTCACCATCGGTGCCTTCGACGTACAGGGTAACGATGAAGTAGGCGGTGAGGTGCTTAAGGCTAAGGAAGAGATTGCTCAGCCCGAGCCCCCGAAGCACGAGGAAGAGAACAAGGTGTTCGATGTGGTAGAGCAGATGCCTTCATTCCCTGGTGGCCAGGCTGCGTTGATGCAGTGGCTTAACAGCAACATGAAGTATCCGACCATCGCTGCTGAGAACGGTGTTCAGGGTCGTGTAATCGTTCAGTTCGTGGTTGAGAAGGACGGTTCCGTAACCGACGTGCATGTAGCTAAGTCTGTTGACCCGTCACTCGACAAGGAAGCTTCCCGCGTGGTGAAAGCCATGCCGAAGTGGATTCCTGGTAAGCAGAACGGTTCCGCCGTACGTGTGAAGTATACAGTTCCTGTAACATTCAAACTTCAGTAATTACAGCAAATGTATAAGAACCTATTCTACATTTTCGTAGGATTAACCATGTTTTTCGGTTTGTCTTCCTGTGAAGACAAACCGAAAGATGGTAGAACAGATACTTACTCGTCAGGAGCGGCACAGTTCGCTTCTGACGAAAGTTTTAGTCCTATACTGGACGAACTGGTGCAGGTATTTGAGGCCACCTACCCCAAGGCCGACCTCACGCCTATCTACACCAATGAAATCGATGGTGTCAACCTGTTGCTCAACGACAGTATCTACTTAGCCATCGCAGCAAGAAACTTTACGCAAAAGGAGTTCGACAACCTTAAGGAGCGCGGTTTCCAGCCCAAAGCGATTCCTTTGGCATACGACGGCCTTGCGCTTATCTGCAATAACCAGAACACCGACTCATGTATCAGCGTGAAGGATGTGAAACGCATCCTCAGCGGTGAAGTGAAGAACTGGAACGAGATCAATCCCGGTTCCAAGCGAGGTGAAATCTGGGTATGCTTCGACAACAAGCAGTCGAGCACGGTACACTATTGTGTTGATTCCATCCTTGGAGGAAAGCCCATCAATAGTCCGAACATCTTTGCAGCCAAGACCAGCAAGGAAGTGATTGAATATGTCGAGAAGACACCGAATGCCATCGGTGTTATCGGTAGTAACTGGCTTAATGATAAGCGCGACACTACCAACACTACCTTTAAGAAGAACATCACAGTGATGTCAGTCAGCAAGTTAGACGAAGCCAACGAAATGAACAGTTGGAAGCCTTATCAAGTATGGCTGCTGAACAACAGATATCCGTTCGTCAGAACAATCTATGCCCTGCTGAACGATCCGCGTCGCGGATTACCCTGGGGCTTTGCCCATTTCATCGAACAGCCTACAGGTCAGCTCATCATCTTGAAATCCGGTCTGTTGCCCGTAAGGGGTGAGATTATGATTCGTGATGTGAACGTGAAAAGCGAATAAACTTTTTTAACGAAATAGGGTTAAACGAAAAGAACAAAGTATCATCTTATTTGTGACAAAGAAAATACGAACCATTTAAAAGTTTAGAATTATGAAAGCAATTAAATATTTCTTCGTAGGAGCATTGATGCTTGGCTTCTCTGCTCAGGTAATGGCTCAGGACGTAAAGTCCAAGATTGACGCCATCACAAAAGTAATCGTTAGTAACAATGGTGCAGGTCCTGCTGTGAAGGATGCCGTTAAGGTATTCATCAAGGAGAACAAGAAGAACGCCGAGGCTCTTGCAGGCTTAGGACGCGCTTATCTTGACATCAAGGATCAGACCAATGCCCTGAAGTATGCCGACATGGCTATCAAGGCTAACAAGAACAATGCAGCAGGCTATCTGCTGAAGGGCGACATGGCTGCCATCAACGACAATGGTGGTGAGGCTGCTATGTGGTATCAGACAGCTACACAGTTAGACCCGAAGAACCCGCTGGGCTATATCAAGTATGCCCGTGTTTATCAGAAGGTGGATGCTGCTGGTGCTGAGGAGATGCTGCGCAAGCTGACCTCTATCGATCCGAACTATCCGGTAGATGCTGAGATTGCCCACATGTACTATGCAAACAACAAGTTCGCCAAGGCTTTGGAGAACTACCAGAAGGTGAACAAGGCTAAGTTGGAAGATGACAAGCTCACCGAGTATGCCCTTGCAGCTTACTTCCTGGGTAAGTCGGCTGAGAGTCTGGAAGCAGCCGAGTACGGTGCTAACAAGTTCCCCCGCAGTGCTGGTCTGAACCGTCTGTCGTTCTATAACCACACCGACCTGAAGAACTACGACAAGGCGCTCCAGTTTGCTGACAGACTGTTCAACAAGAGCGACAGTGCCAAGTTCGTGGGACGTGACTACCTCTACTTCGGTCATGCCCTGAAGGGTGGTGGCAGATTTGCTGAGGCTATCCAGAACTTCCAGAAGACCTACGACCTTGACAACACACAGAACGATGTGCTGAAGCTGATCTCTGATTCTTATCTTGAGAGCAAGGATCACAACAAGGCTGTGGAGTACTATCAGAAGTATCTCAACACTCAGGAGAAGAAGAAGGCCAGCGACTACGAAGCCATCGCTCATATCTATATGGATCAGGCAGAGAATGAAACCACACAGGCCGCTAAGGAAGCTGCTATGCAGAAGGCTGATCAGGCTTATGCCGACCTGGCTACTGCCATGCCGACAAATGAAGGCTACGCTGCTTTCCGTCGTGCTTCCATCCACCACATGCTCAATAGCGACATCAAGAAAGGCGCTGCCAAGCCATTTTATGAGAAATGTGCTCAGATTCTTGAGGCAAAGGCCGACAAAGATAATGCCGAGAATGCTCAGCTCGCTGTTTGCTACAACTACCTGACCGTTTACTACATCCAGAACGACCAGGTGTCTAAGGCTAAGGAGTATGCTGCCAAGCTGCAAGCTATCCAGCCCGACAACGAAACTGCTAAGCAGGTGCTCAGTCTGAAATAAGATTTGGTTTATCTAACATAAACGAATGAGGGTTGCCGTGGCAACCCTCATTTTATTTGTCGTCAGCTTATAGGACACAAAAAAGCGGCTCATGTGATGAGCCGCTTTATCTTTTCGCATGTAACTGATTACTCAGGCAGCGTGATTGCCTCAGAAGGACAAACACCTGCACATGTGCCACACTCTGTGCAAGCATCAGCATCAATTGAATAACGTTCGCCCTCAGAGATAGCTCCTACCGGACATTCATCGATACATGTACCACATGCGATACAATCTTCGCCAATTACGTAAGCCATAATGTTGTTTTATTCGTTAATA
>JAGCDO010000026.1 GCA_017651265.1 Prevotella sp.
ACTTGAAAAATGCAGCCGTTCTTCTGTTTGGCAAGAATCCCCAGAAGTTCTTCCCAAGTGCCGTATTCAAGATAGGTCGCTTTGGCAAGGATGAAGCTGACCTGATGTTTCAAGATGTGATAGAGGGTAACATCATTCAGATGGCCGACCGTGTGATGGAAGCTCTACAAGCTAAATACCTTGTATCACCCGTACGTTTTGAAGGAATGCAGCGTTATGAAACACTGGAGATACCCAAGGAAGCCATGCGAGAGATACTATACAATGCCCTGGCACATAAAGACTACGCGGGACCAGATATACAGATGCACGTTTATAATGACCACATCGAACTCTGGAATGAGGGCGAACTGCCAAGTGGATATGACGAGAAGATGCTGTATGGCAAACATTCTTCCAAACCTCGCAATCGCAACATCGCCAATACAATGTTTAAGGCGGGCTTCATAGATACATGGGGCCGTGGCTTCATAAAAATACGCGAAGGCTTTGAAGGGGCTGGTATGCCCATGCCCAAGGTCGAGAATTTCTGTGGAGGTGTACAAGTAACCATCGAGCGCACAAAGTTTGTGCAAATGACAAATGTCGGAGATAATGTCGGAGGTGATGTCGGAGGTCAAAAAGTGGCAAAACTTGCTGAAAGACAGAGGAAAATGCTTGATTTGATAAAAGAAAATCCTCGCATGTCAGCCAATGAAATGTCGGAGGTCTTGTCGGTGACGCAGAGGACGATTGAGCGCGATCTTGCAGCAATGCAAAAACAAGGAATTATCATCCGCGAGGGTAACGTCAAATCTGGACGTTGGGTCATTCTTCAAAAGTAATTTACTGGTATTACTGTATAAATACGCCTTGCGAACACCAAAAGTGTGTTCGCAGGATTTTTCTGTGTTCATGGGATGTCTGAGATTGCACTCGGTGTTCGCACGGTGTTCGCAAAGCAAAAAAACAAGGAGCTACATTTTTGATGTAACTCCTTGTCTTTCAGGGTGGACCAGCTTGGGCTTGAACCAAGGACCTCCAGATTATGAGTCTGTTGCTCTAACCAACTGAGCTACAAGTCCGGAACATACACATGGTGAATATTCTGGCTGCAAAGGTACTCTAAAAATGTGAGACCACCAAATTTTTTGCGTTTTCGTTTTGTTTTTCACTCGTTTATTCGTACCTTTGCCCTTGCAATCATTATTATGAAAACACCGTGACTATGAAAAACGGTGCATGATTATTTACTTTATTACAATGAAAAAGAAACATTTGATGTTGTGCTTGACAGCCATGGCTGCATGCATGAGTTGTGAACAGGCATTGCTGCCTGAGAGTGAAGAACAGGAAAAAGCCGTGCTCAAGGTACGCGTGGAGAGCTTGGAACAAGTTGGCTTCGCGGAATCGAGAGCGGGTGGAGGACTAGGTGACTATTGTACGAAAATGTCGTTCGTGCTCTTTGACGACAAGGGCGAGAAGACTGTGACAGTGAATCAGGAGTCTGCGGATGCAACCTTTGGTAGCGCGTCGATGAATGTGCCGTTCGGTAACTACCATCTGTTGGTAATCGGTCACAGCGGAGAAAAGAACTGCACGGTGAAATCCACCGGGGGTGTAACGTTCGACCGGGCGAGTGATGTGACGGATACTTTCTGGTACTATGGCGAGGTGGCTTTTACGGAATCCACGAAGGATATCGTGCTTTCTTTGAAACGTGTGGTGGCAAAGATGGAGCTGACTTGTTTGGATAACCTCCCATCAAACGTTAAGAAGGTGGCATTGAAATACGGTCAGGCCACAGGAACACTCGATATACAGACGGGGTATGGAATGACCAAGACAACGATAACGAAGGAGATAGAGATTACTGACGATATGTATGGGCAGTCGCAAACCTTCTCTTTCTATATCTTCCCGCAGGAGGATGATATAACCATCAATGTTACGCTGAAAGCGTATGATGAAAACGGAACAGAGGTGGGAGGTAAGGAGCTGAAGGATGTACCCATGCGACAGAATGCCATTACCCGCTATCGTGGAGAGTTCTTTGGGAAATCCGTAGGGGTGAAAGCGAATGTGCAGGCGGAATGGACCACCATAGATTTCAACCCCTCGTCAAATAATTCGTGATTTACCGTTGTTTTATGGTGGATTGAATAGATTTTTGCGTAATTTTGCACCCAAATGAACGGATCGATGGAAATCAAGAATATCGTCTTCGACTTCGGGTGTGTACTCGTAGATCTGGATAAGTACCGTTGCGTGGATGCTTTCAACAGCATTGGCGCACAGGCAATATCCACTTATGTGGATGAGTGCAGACAGGAGGATTTGTTTCATGACTTCGAAACGGGACGTATAGATATAGATGTGTTCTGCGATGAGGTGAGGAGAAAATCGCCTGACTGCACCGCTACGAACGAGAAGATATGCTGGGCATGGAACCAGTTGCTGACTGGGATTCCTGAACAAAGGGTGGCTAAACTGAAGGAACTGAAAGGGAAATACCGATTGTTCCTGCTGAGTAATACGAACCCTGTGCATTGGTTGCCTTGCAAGGAATTGTTGGACGAATGTTTCGAAAAGGTGTTCCTCTCGTACGAGATGCACATGGTGAAGCCCGACAGTGAGATCTTCGAGAGGATGTTAGAGGAATCGGGTATTGATGCCAAGGAGACGCTGTTCATTGATGACTCGAAAGCTAATTGTCGTGCGGCGGAGGCCTTGGGTATCCGTACGCTTCATGTTTCGCATGGCGACGAGTGGCTGGAACAAGTAGGATAGGATGGAAGTAAGCTATTTGGACAAAGGGATGAAGGCTGGGCAGTTGTGTGCTGCCACCATCGGCTTCTTTGACGGGGTGCACCAAGGGCATCAGTATCTGCTGAGGCGTCTGGTGGATGAGGCTCGCCAAGCCGGTATGCAGTCGTGTGTCATCACCTTCGACCGCCATCCTCGTCAGGTGCTGCAAACCGACTATTGTCCCCGTCTGCTTACTACCTTCGAAGAAAGGAAGGAACTGCTTTCAAAAACAGGAATCGACAGATGCGTTATCTTACCCTTCTCACCAGAGATGGCCGCACTTTCCGCCAAGGATTTTATGAAGGAGATCCTGCTGGAGAGAATCGGCGTGAAGAGGCTTTATATAGGCTATGACCACCGTTTCGGACATAACCGCAGCGAGGGCTTTGAAGATTATGTACGCTATGGTGAAGAGATGGGAATGGAGGTGTTGCAGAACGATGCTTTTGTCCTTTCACCATCTGCTGATGAAGAGGTGGAACTGCAATCGGTAAGTTCCTCTTCCATCAGAAAGGCGTTGCTGCAAGGTGACGTGGATCAGGCAAGGATGCTGTTAGGCTATCCGTATTTCCTTACCGGAAAGGTGGTTGATGGCGAACACGAAGGCAGGAAGATGGGATTTCCTACGGCCAACATCGATGTGACATGTAAGGAAAAGCTGCTGCCTGCTCCCGGTGCCTATGTGGTGGAAGTGCGTATGGAAGACGAGGAAAGGGCGTTGCCGGGGATGATGAATATCGGCACCCGTCCTACCTTCGGTGAGAATGGTCTGTCGCTCGAGGTTCATGTACTTGACTACTCGGGAAACCTCTACGGTAGGATGCTTACGGTGGCGTTCCTGCAGCGGTTGCGTGAGGAGCATAGGTTTATGAGTACAGAGGAACTGCGCGAACAGCTGATGAGTGATGCGCAGCAGGTTAGAACGTATTTTCAACAAAAATAAAGGGTTATGGTCAAGAAGGTTGTATGGTATGTGTTTCTGTTCATCGTTGTGCAATATGTGGCATTAGCGCTGGTAACTGTGGGTAACATCCTCATCAACGGGAAGGATGCTACGCTGGGAACACCGCAGATGCTCCTTGTGCAAGGAATCTTTGCCGTGATTTGTGTGGCTTTGTTCTTAGGCTTGCGTTGGACTCCTGTGTCGATGAACTATTGGAACACCCGACCGCTTTCGGTCATCATCTGGTGCATCATTGCTGCTGTAGGCACCATTGCACCATCGATGAGTCTGCAGTCGGCTTTGACATTCCTGCCTGATCTGGCGGGTGAAGAGCTGCTCGACTTCATACGTCACCGCTGGGGATATCTGGTGGTGTGCATCTTAGCACCCTTGGCCGAAGAGGTGATCTTCCGCGGGGCAGTGCTCCGTACGATGCTTGAGCATTGGGAAGGAAACAAACGGTGGACCGCCATTACCATCTCTGCGCTGTTGTTCGCTCTTGCCCACATGAACCCTGCACAAATGCCTCACGCCTTCCTGCTGGGTCTGCTGTTAGGATGGCTGTACGAACGTTCACGGAGTCTGATACCCTGTGTGGTGCTGCATTGTGCCAATAACACCATTGCTTACCTGATGACCGCAGCCTATCCGGCTCCCGACATTACCCTGCGGGATATTCTTGGCGGCAGTGCACGGGCTGAATGGATGGCCGTAGGCTTCTCTATCATGATTCTTATCCCAGCCCTGTATCAGTTAAGTATCCGACTGAAACGATAACTCCTAAAACCCCCATAACATGAAGAAGCGCGATCAATCAATGACCGCGCTCTTCTTCTTACGTTAGTATGTTATGAAAAATTTGAGAGAATTGAAACTTCACAGTTTCATTAAATCTTTAAAAATGTGTTTTACTAAACATGTTTTATAGAGAAAGCATAGAAATATATTCTACTTAATGATGGCAGGAACAGGCAACTCCGCCTTCTTCAGCGTGTCAACCTTCAGGGAATCGCTCACCGCAGCAACGGAAGGACCCTCGCTGGGCTGCTGAACCTCTGCCATGTTCATGTCGTATGGATCTTCCTGGTTGAAGGCCACCTGAGCGGCATTTCCCAAGGTAAGGATGATGGCCACAACGGCCGCAGCCTTGAAGAGCGGCATGAGGCGCTGGGTGAGATGGATGGTGCGGGCCTTTACAGGTGTCGGCTCGTCAATCATCTCCATCATCTTACGATCAAACTCCTCGCCCAAGACTTCTTCTTCCTTCTGCGTCTGCTCGTAGGTGAACAAAGCCTTATACTGAAGCAAGGATGCGGGAACGTCTTTCTGACGGAAGAATGTACGCAGGATGTTCTCCTCTTCGAGAGAAGTGGTGCATTCCCAGTAACGCTCCAGCAGTTGTTCGATGTACTTATAATCCATATTGTTCAACTTCTTGAAATTTCTGTTTAATGGTTTGGCGGGCTCGGAAGATGTTTACTTTCACCTGTTCCTCGCTGATGCCGAGAATTTGAACGATCTCCTTGTAACTCTTTCCTTCAAAGTCTCGCAGTTGCATGCAGCTACGCTGCTTTTCGGGAAGACTGTCAACAAGTTTTCTTACCAGTGCGACACGGTCCTGTTGAAGAACGTGTTCGAAAGGGCTTGAAGAGCGGTCGGTGAGAAAGGCAGTGTGGTCGTCGAGTGTGGTCTCGTTGTTGCTTGCTTTCTTGATCTTGTCCAGTGCCACATTTCTGCAGATAGTCAGCGCAAAGGCTTCAATGTCCTCAATCTCTTGCCAGCTGTCTCTCTTATTCCATACCTTTATCAGCGTATCTTGTACGACATCCTCGGCATCTTCATGCCTGAGGGTGATACGTAAAGCGAGACGATATAACGCGTTTTTCAACGGCAATATATCGTTTCGAAAGCTGATATTCTTCATCTATTCTATACTTAAATGACGATTGTGACTGCTGGAAGTTACAACCTTTTTCTTGTTTTAACGTTGTTTAAGGAAACACGGTAAAGGGGATGTTTCCTGCTATTAGGCCATGATAGTCGTGCCCTGCCGACCGTCGATGGCGGTGGCCAGGGTGATAATCACCTTTTCCACACCTCCGTCGATGGCATTGAAGGCATTGTCGAGTTTGGGAATCATTCCACCGGAGATGACACCCTTTTCCACATAGTTCTTGAAATCGTTCCTGGTAATGACAGGAATCACGCTATTGTCATCATCCGGATTGCTCAGCACTCCTTTCTTCTCGAAGGAGAAGATGAGGGTTACCTCATAGTAAGACGACAGGGCTTTGGCAACCTCCCCGGCAATGGTGTCGGCATTGGTGTTGAGAATATGTCCCTGACCATCGTGGGTAAGGGGAGCCATAACGGGTGTGATACCTTCATTGATGAGGGTGGACAGCATCTTGCCGTCGGCACAGTCGACATCGCCCACAAAGCCGAAATCAACCAGGCATGTTTCGTTTGTTCCCTCTTTCCTGACATTCACGGGCGGACGCTTGTGGGAGCGAATCACATTCATGTCAGCACCTGTTAAGCCCAAGGCGTTCACACCATGAGCCTGCAGACGGGCCACAAGGTTCTTGTTCACCAGACCGCCATACACCATCGTCACCACCTGCAGCATATTCTTGTCGGTGATACGACGACCGTTAACCATCTGGTTCTCCAAACCGAGCTGGGAGGCTACTTGCGTGGCACGGCGGCCACCGCCATGCACCAGTACTTTCTTACCGGGGATGGCAGAGAAGTCTTTCAGCAACTGGTTCAGCTGAGCCTCGTCTTCCACGACCGCTCCGCCTACTTTTACGATGGTTAGTTTCTCTTTCATATATTATTCAAGATAGGTATATCCGTAGAGACCAGAGCGGTAGTTAGAGAGGAACTCCTTACCTTCTTCCAAGGAGATCTTGCCCTGCTTGACACTCTTGGCCACCCAAATTTCCAGTTGGCGTACCAGTTTCTTCGGAGCGTACTGCACGTATTCCAATACCTCGGCCACGGTCTCACCATCAATAATCTGATCGATGTGATAATGCCCGTCTTTCACCGAGATATGCACTGCCGTGGTATCGCCGAACAGGTTGTGCATATCGCCCAGGATTTCCTGATAGGCTCCCACAAGGAATACACCTAAGTAATAAGGCTCGTTCTTCTTCAAGGCATGAACGGGCAGGGAGTGGGAGTTATGACGGTTGGTCACGAAGTTCGCAATCTTGCCGTCGGAGTCGCAGGTGATATCCTGCAAGGTGGCATTGCGTGTCGGGCGTTCATTGAGTCGCTGAAGAGGAAGAATGGGAAAGAGCTGGTCGATGGCCCACGAGTCGCTCAGACTCTGGAACAGCGAGAAGTTACAGAAATACTTATCTGCCAGCAGCTTGTCGATATTCATCAACTCCTCAGGGATATGCTTCAGGTTCTTGGCCAGTGCATTGATCTCATGACAAACGCTCCAGTACATGGCCTCGATCTCAGCACGAGTCTTCAGGTCCACGATACCATGAGCGAACAAGTCGAGCACCTCTTCCCTGATCTGCTCTGCATCATGCCAGTCTTCAAGCACATTACGAGGTGAGAGGTTATCCCAGATCTCATAGAGATCCTTCACCAGCTGATGAGAGTTCTCATCCGGCTCGAATTCCTCAGGCATCTCTGGAAGAGAAGCGGTTTCCAGCACATCGATGACCAGCACCGAGTGGTGGGCAGCCAGTGAACGACCGCTTTCAGTGATGATATTGGGGTGGGGGAGGTCGTTCTTGTTAGCAGCCTCCACGAAGGTATAGATACAGTCGTTGACGTATTCCTGAATAGAATAGTTAACCGAGCTCTCACTCGAAGGCGAGCGTGTTCCGTCGTAGTCAACACCGAGTCCGCCACCACAGTCCACGAAATCCACATTATACCCCATCTTATGCAGCTGGATATAGAACTGCGAAGCCTCACGAAGAGCCGTCTGGATACGGCGGATCTTAGTAATCTGTGAACCGATATGGAAATGAATGAGTCGCAGGCAGTCGCGCATATTCTTCTTGTCGAGCAGCTCCAGTGCTTCCAGCAGCTGGGCACTGGTCAGACCGAACTTCGAAGCGTCGCCGCCGCTTTCCTCCCATTTTCCGCTACCACTGCTGGCCAGCTTGATGCGGATACCGATATTGGGGCGCACGTCGAGTTTCTTAGCCACCTTGGCGATGAGTTCCAGTTCGTTCATCTTCTCTACGACGATGAAGATCTGCTTGCCCATCTTCTGTGCCAGCAAGGCCAGCTCGATATAGCTCTGATCCTTGTAACCGTTGCAAATGATGATGGAGTCGCTTTGACACTGCATGGCAATCACCGCATGCAGCTCAGGCTTGGAGCCAGCTTCCAGTCCGAGGTTGAACTTCCGTCCATGAGAGATGATCTCCTCTACCACTGGCTGCATCTGATTCACCTTGATGGGATAGACCACATAGTTCTCGCCTTTGTAGTCGTACTCCTTCGAGGCCTTCTTGAAACAGCTCCACGTCTTCTCGATACGGTTGTCGAGGATATCGGGGAATCGCAGTAAGACAGGTGACTGCACGTCACGCAGCGATAATTCGTCCATCACTTCCCTGAGGTCGATCTGCACCTCATTCTTACAGGGAGTCACAAACACGTTCCCTTCGTCGTTGATTCCGAAATAGGAAGTACCCCATCCATTGATGTTGTACAGTTCCTTGGAATCCTCAATCGTCCATCTCTTCATATCAGGCTTTCATTTATAGGTTTAATAGTTCGCGCAGCTTGGCTACGCTGATTTTGATCTTCTCGTAGTTGTCCATCAGGTTCACATCAAGCACATGCTTGGCCTGCAGGTAATATTGTTCACGCTTGTCGAGCTGCTCACGGATATACTCCTGCATCTCTTCGGGCGTTTTGTTCTTCAGCAGCGGTCGTTCGGTCTTGCCGATTTTCAGATGACCGTACAGTACCTCGGGTGAGGCCTTCAGGTAAACGGTATCACCCTGAGCGTTCAAGTAGTCCATGTTATCATAGAAACAAGGGGTGCCACCGCCGCAGCTGATGATGACATCTTCGAACTCCGCCACTTCGTGCAGCAAGTTGTGCTCGATCTTGCGGAATCCTTCTTCACCGCGTTCGGCGAAGATTTGCGGAACGGTTTTACGCATTCGACTCTCGATGTACCAGTCAAGGTCGTAGAAAGGGATATTCAGCTCCTTTGAAAGGGCCTTGCCGACTGTCGTCTTGCCGGCACCCATGTAGCCTATGATAATGATCCGCCTCATTTCTTTTTCGCGTTCTGCGCCTCAATCACGTGCATGCACTCTTCAAGAGTCAGTTCCGCAGCTTTGGCGTGCATGGCCTTTGGCAGTCGGTAGTTCTTACCGTCGTAAGCAAGATAAGGACCATATCTTCCGTTGAGCACCTCCAGCTTAGGATCCTCTTCGAAGGACTTCAGGTGGCGCTGTGTCTCCTGCTTGCGCTTATCTTCAATCAGCTGGATACATTCTTCAAGGCTGATGGTCATGGGGTCGGCTTCCTTCGGAAGAGAAACATACTTCTTGTCATGCAGCACATAAGGTCCGAAACGACCTGTACCGATAACCACATCACTGTTCTCGTAGGTGCCTACAGTACGGGGAAGACTGAACAGATCCAGTGCCTCGTCGAGCGTAATGGTCTCCATGCTCTTTCCGGCAGGCAGCTGGGCGAAGCGCGGCTTCTCCTTATCTTCAGCGGTACCAATCTGGATGACTGGTCCAAAGCGGCCGATCTTGACAAATACGGGCTTGCCGGTATTGGGATCTGTACCCAGTTCGCGTTCGCCAGCCTTATGCTCCTCGCGGGCATTCATGGTCTTCTCCACGGTGGGCTCAAAGTCCTTGTAGAACTTCTTGATCATACTGGTCCACTGCTTCCTGCCCTCGGCAATATCATCGAACTCCTTCTCCACCTTGGCAGTGAAATTGTAGTCCATAATCTGCGGGAAAAACTTCATCAGGAAATCGTTCACCACCATACCGATATCTGTGGGGAGCAGTTTTCCCTTGTCGCTTCCGGCCATTTCCTTACGACTTCTGGTTGTAACCTTGATGCCCTGAAGGATATCAATGGTGTATTTGCGCTCCTCACCTTTCTTGTCACCTTTCTGCACGTATTCACGCTGCTGAATGGTAGAGATGGTGGGGGCGTAAGTGGAAGGACGACCGATGCCCAGTTCCTCCAGCTTATGCACAAGAGAGGCTTCCGTATATCTGAGCGGACCTTGGGTGAATCGTTCCGTAGCACTGATCTCTCTGCGCTGAAGAACATTGCCGGTCTTCATCGGAGGCAGCACATGTGAGAAATCATCCTGGTTCTCATCCTCGTCGTTGGATTCGCGGTAAACCTTCAGGAAACCGTCGAATTTCACCACTTCACCCTGTGCGATGAAGGCATACGGTTGTGTATTGTTACCGTTGTTGATGCTGATCTCAGCTGTGGTCTTCTCTATCTGTGCATCTGCCATCTGTGAGGCAATGGTGCGCTTCCAGATCAGGTCATACAAACGACGTTCCTGAGCAGTACCTTCAATAGACGACTTGTTCATATAAGTAGGACGAATAGCCTCATGTGCCTCCTGAGCACCTTTCGAGTGCGTATGGAACTGTCGGGTATGACTGTATTCCTTACCCCACAGGTTTGTGATCTCTTCCTTGCTTGTACCCAGACAAAGAGAGGAGAGGTTCACAGAGTCGGTACGCATATAGGTGATATGTCCGTTCTCGTAGAGATGCTGAGCCACCATCATGGTCTGACTTACCGTGAAGCCCAGCTTGCGGGCAGCTTCCTGCTGAAGGGTACTGGTGGTGAAGGGAGGAGCGGGGTTACGCTTCTGCGGTTTCTTCTGAATATCCTTCACCACAAACTCGCTCTCCTTGCAGATCTCCAGGAAAGCCATCACTTCGTCGTGTGTCTTGAACCGGGTGTCGAGCTCAGCCTTCACCTCACTCTGCGAACCATCAGCATTTGTCAATCCGAAGATGGCGCTGACACGGTAGTAGGGCTCACTCTTGAAGTTCTGGATCTCGCGTTCACGCTCAACGATCAGTCGAACGGCAACACTCTGTACACGACCGGCTGACAAGGCGGGCTTCACCTTTCGCCAAAGCACGGGAGAGAGCTTGAAGCCAACAAGGCGGTCGAGTACACGACGGGCCTGCTGGGCATTCACCAGGTTCATGTTCAGATGACGAGGATTCTCGATAGCAGCCAGAATGGCGGGTTTGGTAATCTCGTGGAAAACGATACGGTTGGTTTTCTCTTCATCCAGTCCGAGCACTTCGCAAAGGTGCCATGAGATGGCTTCTCCTTCGCGGTCTTCATCGGAAGCCAGCCAGATGTTCTCTGCCTTCTTCGCGTTCGACTTCAGTTCGCTGACCAGTTTCTTCTTTTCATCAGGAATCTCGTAGTCAGGTTCCAGAGATTCCATCTCTATACTGATTTCTTTTTTCTTCAAGTCGCGGATATGCCCATAGCTCGACATCACCTTGAAATCCTCTCCTAAGAATTTCTCAATTGTCTTAGCCTTTGCCGGGCTCTCTACAATGACCAGATTCTTCTGCATAATGATATTAATTTGATTTTGGGATGCAAAAGTAGATAAAAACTTTGCATATACCTTATTATATATATGATTTTTTAGTTATTTTAATACTTTGGCAGTCATTGACTTGTTGTGAGATACAAAAAAAGGTGTGTCGATTGACACACCTTTCTGTTATTTCTTCCCACAAAGAATTAGAAATCCATGTGGTCAAGAGAGTCGTTGAAATCCTTCGGCTCATGATCAGCGGGATCATGATACTCGTTGAAAGACTCCTGCTTCGGCTCGTGGCTGCGCTCACCTTTCTCGTGACGGCCACCACCGCGGCGCTCATCTCTGTTGCGACCACCACGACGGTCGGGACGCTCAGGACGAGGACGGCGCTCACGCTCTACATATCCCTCTGGTTTCGGGATCAGCACGCGGTGACTGAGCTTGTACTTACCTGTCTTCGGATCAATCTCAAGGAGTTTCACAGTGATCTTGTCACCTTCCTTCAGACCAGCCTCCTCAACAGTCTCCAGACGCTTCCAGTCGATCTCGCTGATGTGCAGCAGACCGTCCTTACCAGGCAGGATCTCTACGAAGCAGCCATAAGGCATGATGGAACGAACCGTTCCCTCATAGATCTCACCCACCTCAGGAACAGCCACGATGGCACGGATCTTGCGGATGGCAGCATCGATAGCATCCTTGTTCGGAGCGCTTACCTGAACCTTACCAACACCGTCTGCCTCATCGATAACGATGGTAGCACCTGTCTCTTCCTGCATCTGCTGGATAATCTTTCCGCCAGGACCAATCACAGCACCGATGAACTCCTTCGGAATCTCGAAGGCCTCGATACGAGGTACATGCGGCTTCAGTTCAGCACGCGGCTCAGCGATGGTCTCTGTAATCTTACCGAGGATATACTCACGACCGGCCTTAGCCTGCATGAGGGCCTTCTCCAGAATGTCAAACGACAGACCGTCGCACTTGATATCCATCTGAGTAGCGGTCAGACCGTCCTTCGTACCGGTGGTCTTGAAGTCCATATCACCCAGGTGATCCTCATCACCCAGAATATCGCTCAGCACAGCATACTTGTCTTCTCCAGGATTCTTGATCAGACCCATGGCAATACCGCTGACGGGCTTCTTCATGGGAACACCTGCATCCATCAATGCCAGTGTACCAGCACATACTGTAGCCATGGAAGAAGAACCGTTAGACTCCAGGATCTGAGATACCAGACGTACGGTGTAGGGGAACTCCTCAGGAATCTGACCCTTCAGACCGCGCCAAGCCAGATGACCATGACCAATCTCACGGCGACCTACGCCACGCTGTGCCTTGGCCTCACCAGTACAGAACGGGGGGAAGTTATAATGAAGCAGGAAACGCATATAACCGCGCTCCAGCACATCGTCAACCAGTTTCTCATCGAGCTTTGTACCCAGTGTACAGGTAGAAAGACTCTGTGTCTCACCACGGGTGAAGATAGCACTTCCGTGAGGCATGGGCAGTGGAGACACCTCGCACCAGATAGGACGGATCTCATCGCACTTACGACCATCGAGGCGGATACCCTCGTCCAAGATGCAACGGCGCATAGCGTCGCGCTCCACATCGTGGTAGTAACGCTCCATCATGGCCTCGTAATCTTCCTTCGAGATCTCAGAATCCTCAGGAAGCTCTTCCAGGAACTTCTCCTTGAAGTCGGCCAGCAGCTTCTCGAAGGCCTCGGCACGAGCCTGCTTCTCCAAAGCCTGCTTGGTGATATCGTAGGCCGACTGGTAGAGCTCCTTGTTCATGCGCTCACGCAGTGCCTCGTCGTTGATCTCATGGTCATACTCACGCTTCACATCCTTGCCGAGCTCCTTGCTCAGTTCGGTCTGCAGCTCGCACATCGGCTTGATGGCAGCCATGGCAGCCTTCAGGGCACCGATCATATCCTGCTCGCTCACCTCTTTCATCTCACCTTCCACCATCATGATGTTCTCGGCAGAAGCACCAACCATGATGTCCATGTCGGCTTCCTTCATCTGCTCGAAGGTGGGGTTGATGACGTACTCGCCATTGATGCGAGCCACGCGAACCTCAGAAATGGGGCATTCGAAAGGAATATCTGAGCAAGCCAAAGCGGCTGAAGCAGCGAATCCGGCCAAAGCATCGGGTTGATCTACTCCGTCGGCTGAGAGCAGCATAACGTTTACAAACACCTCAGCGTGATAGTTTGAGGGGAAAAGGGGACGAAGCACACGGTCAACCAGACGTGAGGTAAGAATCTCATTGTCGCTGGCCTTGCCTTCGCGCTTCGTAAATCCGCCGGGGAAACGTCCGGCAGCGGAGTACTGTTCTCTGTAGTCAACCTGCAAAGGCATAAAATCTGTTCCGGGAACTGCATCCTTTGCTGCACAGACGGTGGCGAGCAACACGGTGTTGTTCATACGCAGAACAACGCTTCCATCGGTCTGTTTTGCCACTTTCCCGGTTTCAATGGTGATGGTTCTTCCATCAGCCAATTGAAGGGTTTTCGTAATTACGTTCATCTAAAAATACTTATTGTTTTAACTTACATCAAATGCGCAAAGACACTTCGTTGCGCAAAAAATCCGTGCAAAGATAAGGAAAAGTAAGCGAACAAACGAATAAATGCGGGAATATTATCTTTTTTTACCATTTAAAAGGTACACGCAAGGGAAAAGAAGGGTTTACCACGTCTTGGTAACCCAATCAATGTGCTGCTGAGTGATTACCTTCTTTCCTGCCTGTTCTTCCACGACAGTGGCCAATACACTGCGAGGCCAGCCGTCTTCGAAATAGGCATATTCGTAGTGATAACTTGTCAGACTTCCATCGTCATTCTTATCTTCGAGTTCGATGTATATCTGATACTCATCTTCATCGGAATCCTCATCATCTTCCAATGCACCGGCATGAACTTGGTAGTAACATGACCGCCCATCTTTTTCGACAGTGGACTCACCCATGGGAAAGGAATGCCCGTGGAAGGAGAATAATAAGTTCAACGGTGCAAACAATTCAGTCATCTTTTCCTTAGTGCCTACCATTTCATTGTATTGTTCTTTCAGTTTTTTTATTAGTTCTTCCTTAGACTGTCGTGCATAGAGTTCGGGATGATTGAAATAGCTCGAGTCAATGAGTTTCTTCATGACATCGAATCCTATCTTATATCTTTCTTTCCAGTTATCTACCCCTTGGAAACAACCCAATTCATCGGTAGAAAAGAGCACTTTACTTCCCAATGCCATACGCGAAGCCATTAAGAGCAATTGACCCTGAATGGACAGTGAATCGCGTTTCCACACATCAGTGAAAACCAATTCCATCTTATAACCCTTTTTCGTCGAGTCTGTCACGCAGATGCGGAAATCACCCCCCGAACCATCTATGATGGTAGTGTCTCCATTTACTATTTCTCCAACCACTTCTGATAATCGGTACTCTAGGGTATCAGTCTTGCTGAACCATCCAATAACATGAACCTGGGAATCTAATTCCGAAGCATCTACATTGATTTGTGCATGAACAGTTGACGTCAGTAACAATAGGGAAACCCCTAAAAGAATTCTTTTCATCATCGTTTTGTCAATTTGTAATTAAAATTTTGATTTGTTGAATAAAAGGGATTCTTACCCCTTCCTGAAAACGCGGGCAAAGGTAAACAATTATTAGATACCGACAAAGAAATACGAGGAAATGATTCTACGGAAACGAAGAAAGGAGTCTTTTTACCGGTGAAAAGGAACAATCATCTGTTGAAACCGTTGCAAATGTTTTTGAATTTGTATCATGAGCAACATTCTTTTCCTTGAGATTTGACAAATAAGAAGAAAAAACTTATCTTTGCATCCAAACAAACCCATAAAACAATATGAGAACTTATTATCCAATCTTACGTACCTTCTGCCTGGTTGTTGCACTGTTTGTAACGAGCCACCTCATGGCGGCAGAACCATTTGTGAGTTTCAGTAATGGTGATATCCAGCTGAATAACAACAATTCCGTAAAAATCCATTATGACAGTAACGACTTGAAAGGCGTGAGCATTGCTGCACGGAACCTGCAATCCGACTTGCAGAAGGTGTGCGGCGGGCAGATCACCTTCTCTTCCGCTTCCGATGCTAACATTATCGTCGGAACCATCGGGCATTCTGCAGCTGTCGACCAGCTGGTGAAAGCCAAGAAAATTGATGGAAAGGCGCTGAAGGGTAAGCTCGAGAAATACATCATCACAACCATCGGTCAGCAACTCGTCATTGCAGGCAGCGATCGCCGAGGCACCATCTTCGGCATCTACGAACTGTCCCAGCAACTGGGCGTGTCTCCATGGTATTATTGGGCCGACGTTCCCGTTGTCCATCATGATAAGATTTTTGTCAAAAACGGCGTTTTCACCGATGGAGAGCCCGTGGTTAGATACCGTGGAATCTTCATCAACGATGAGGCTCCTTGTCTGACGTCTTGGGTGAAGAACACCTTCGGCACCGATTACGGCGGTCATGATTTCTACGAGAAAGTGTTTGAGCTGATTCTCCGTCTGAAGGGTAATTTCCTGTGGCCCGCCATGTGGGGCTGGGCTTTCTATGCTGATGACCCCGAGAATGGTAAACTGGCCGATGAAATGGGCGTTGTTATCGGAACCTCTCATCATGAGCCGATGGCTCGTAACCATCAGGAATGGGCTCGCAATCGTGAAGAGAACGGTGCGTGGGATTACCAGAAAAACAAGGAAACGCTCGATAAGTTCTTCCGTGAGGGTATTGAGCGGGCAAAAGGAACAGAAGACCTGATTACCATTGGTATGCGTGGTGATGGTGACGAGGCGATGAGCGCTGAGGCCGATACCAAGCTCTTGGAGGATATTGTGAAGAACCAACGGCGCATCATCCAGGAAGTGACTAAGCGCCCGGCCAAGGAAACACCGCAGGTATGGGCTTTGTATAAGGAGGTGCTGGAGTATTACGATAAAGGTATGACTGTGCCTGATGATGTGCTCATCCTGTTGTGCGATGATAACTGGGGTAATGTGCGCCGTGTACCGAAGGCACAGGAACGCAATCATCCCGGTGGCTGGGGTCTCTACTACCATGTTGACTATGTGGGCGCGCCCCGAAACTCCAAGTGGCTCAATGTTACTCCTTCTCAGAATATGTGGGAGCAGCTGCAGCTGGCCTATCAGTACGGTATCGACCGTTTGTGGGTGCTGAATGTAGGCGACATCAAGCCCATGGAATATCCCATCACCTTGTTCATGGACATGGCTTGGAACCCGAATTCCGTCAGTGTAAACGTATCCGACAGTCATACCACCGCTTTCTGTCGTCAGCTGTGGGGTGAGGAGCAGGCTGAAGAGGCTGCCCGTATCCTGAACCTCTGCTGCAAATACAACGGTAGGGTAACGGCAGAGATGCTTACCGCCAACACCTATAACGTGGAGACAGGCGACTGGCAGCGTGCAGTGAATGAATACCTTGAGTTGGAGAATGCTGCGCTGCAGCAGTTCCTCACACTGCGTGAAGACCAGCGTGACAGCTACCGTCAGATCATCCTCTTCCCCGTGCAGGCCATGAGTAACATCTATCAGATGTATTATGCCCAGGCCATGAACCAGAAGCTCTATAAGGAGGGTAATCCTGATGCCAACCTGTGGGCCGACAAGGTGGAAGCAGCTTTCCATCGTGACTCAGTGCTGTGTGCCCAGTATAACCACGAGATTGCCAACGGCAAATGGAACGGTATGATGACCCAGAAGCACATTGGCTATATGAGTTGGAACGATAACTTCCCCAAAGACCGTCTGCCAAGGATCTCCCGTTTCAAGGAGTCCGATGAAACCGGTGGTTTCAGCTTCACAGAGAAGAATGGTTATGTGGCCATGGAAGCTGAGCATTTCTGGGAGAAGAAAGATGCGAAACAGGCACAGTGGACCGTTATTCCTTTCATGGGCAGAACGCTGAGCGGGTTGTCATTGATGCCTTATACAGCAAGTACCGACGATGCCTCTCTATCGTACCGTTTCACCTTATCTGAGTCGAAGAAACAACTGCAGGAAGTGAAGGTCATTGTCGTGGTGAAGTCAACCCTTGACTATATGGATAAGGGCGGAATGGAATATACCGTATCCATCGACGGCCAAGCGGCTCAGACAGTCAATTTCAACGAGAAGCTGAACGAGAAGCCCGAGAACATCTACAGCGTCTATTACCCCACCGTAGCACTCCGTGTAGTATCCAGTACGATACAACTGCCGTTGGGTAACCCCAGCGACGGCTGGCACACTGTAACGATTCATCCCAAGGATCCGGCCATAGTCTTCGAGAAGGTCATCATCGACTGCGGAGGCTATCAGTCGTCTTTCCTGTTCATGGATGAGAGTCAGAAGACAAAGAAATAGTTTGTTTTTTCGTTCATTTGTGCGGTATGTCAAAAAAAAGATGTACCTTTGTCCGCATATTATCAAAACTTAGAACAAAAATAGGAAAAGATATGAAAAGGACTATATTGAAGACACTGACCTTCGCTGTGGTCGCACTTACCCTCGGAGCCTGCTCTAAAGGACAGTTCCACATCAACGGAACCATTACCGAGGCCAAAGACTCCACGCTGTATTTCGAGAATATGAGTCTTGACGGAGCCGTGGTTATGGACTCTGTCAAACTCGATGAAACGGGCAGTTTCAGCTTCTCCGGTGATGCTGCTGAGGCCCCCGAGTTCTATCGTCTGCGTATTGCCAATCAGATTATCAACCTCAGCATCGATTCCACCGAAACCGTTGGAATCAAGGCCGCCTATCCTTCCATGGGCTTCAACTACGAGGTGAAGGGATCGGAGAACTGCAACAGAATCAAGGAGCTCGCCCAGAAGCAGATCGTCTTGCAGAACCGTGCCATTGCCTTGCAGCGCGACAATACCATGAGTCTTGAGGCTGCCAACGACAGTATTATGCGATTGGTGGAGATCTTCAAGGACGATGTGAAGCGTAACTATATCTACAAGGAGCCGATGATGGCCTCCTCGTATTTCGCCCTGTTCCAGACGTTGGGTAACATGCTGATTTTCAATCCGCGCGAGAGCAAGGAAGACATCAAGGCCTTTGCCGCTGTGGCCACCAGCTGGGACACCTATTACCCCCACGCCCTTCGTGGACAGAACCTGCATAACATTGCCATTGAGGGCATGAAGAATGTGCGCATCCTGGAAGGAAGGCGCCAGCAGTCATTCGAGCTGAGTCAGATTGCCACCACCTCCATCATCGATATTGAGCAGCCAGACAATAAAGGAGCCATCCGTCGTCTGAGCGACCTGAAAGGTAAGGTGGTGATACTCGACTTCCATGTGTTTGCCACGAAGGAGTCGGCAGCACGTATCATGAAGCTGCGTGATGTCTATAACAAATACCATGCTCAGGGTTTGGAAATCTATCAGGTGTCGTTGGATTCCGATGAGCATTTCTGGAAGCAGCAGACTGCCGCTCTTCCTTGGATCAGCGTGCGTTTGGCTGATGGCTTGAATGCAGAGGAACTGGTGCACTACAATATCCAGGATCTGCCCACTTTCTTCCTGATCGACAAGACCAATTCACTCTATAAGCGCGATATTCAGATCAAAGATCTGGACAAAGAAATCCAGAGTTTACTGTAAGATCTCTTCGGTAGCGCAGTGGCGCAGTATCTCTAGCAAAACTAGTATCTCTAGTATAACTAGAACAACTAGTAAAATGAGGATAATAGAATGTCTATTTCTTCTGTGGCTGATGCCAACGGCTCATGCTTGGGGACAGTCGGCTGTTTCTTCACCAACGGTGATGAACAACCAAACGAGTGCTTTCTCCATTGAACAGCAGAACGATACACTTTTCACCCTCACCCTAACCACCGATTCCACCGCCGATAAGTGGCAGATACCCTATCCGGTTTATCGGTTCTGCACAGGTGATGTAGATGGTGACGGCAGCGAAGATGCCTTGGTGGGCGTGGTCAAGACCACCCGTTACTTCCAGGAAGAAGGTCACCGCATCTTTATCTTCAAGAACTACCACGGTCTGATCCGTCCGTTGTGGATGGGCTCCAAGCTCGGTGGAATCCTCGATGATTTCCGCTTTGTTGACGGGAAGATCAGGAGTCTGGAACGCACCACCGACGGGCAGTATGTTGTGGCCGAATACCGCTGGGCCCATTTCGGTATGGGGTTCGAGCGTTTCCTTGTCAAGAACGCAACTAAGCAGACGGCCTTGGATATTTTTGAAAACTCTAACTACAACAAGAACGATAGTCTATGAAAAGAACAGTGTTTATAATGGTGATGCTTGCCATGGTGTTGGGCGCAAGCGCACAGCAGCGAAGTGTCATACTTCCCGGTAACGCGAAGATCGACGTAGAGAAACTGAACAAGCAGATTCCCCTTAACATGGATGTGTCGACGCTTTCCATCAGTGAGGCACGAGTCTTACGGAACGCTTTTGCTGCCCGTCAGGGCTACTGTTTCATGAGCGGCGACCTCCGTTCCATCTTCGAGGCCACCTCGTGGTATGAGAAGGTGATGAACGACCGTTTCTGGGAAGAGGAAGACGGCAAGGCCAAGCCCCTTACCTATACCGATGCCGAGAAAGCATTCATGCAGAAGCTCAAGGACCGTGAGGAGGCGCTGAAACAGCAGAACTTCATGGCTCCCAACGGGATGATGGTGAATATGGACAACCTCATCAACCCCTTCCAGTTAGCTTCGTTCGATCCTAAACTCCGTCAGGCCTTGGCCAAGAACGCCTTTGCCATCGTGCCCGGTGATGAGCAGCAGCTGTTCCATGTATATGAACGCAACGACTACCACCAGTTCCCCAACTTCGTCACTACCGACCTCTTCCTGCAGGTGTTCCATATGTATTTCGACTGTCTGCTGAAAGAGGTGGAGCAGGAGAAGTTCGTGCCGTTGCTCACTAACTTTGTCAAGCAGCTCTATGATGCCATGAGCACACAGGCTTCGTTTGCCACCGATGCGAACGTCAAGGCTGCAGCACAATACAACGCTGCCTTTTTCGCCATTGCCCACGCCCTGCTCACAGGTCAGAACAACCTGCCTGTCGCCTCCAACTACACCGCATTGGTGAAGGAAGAGATAGACCATGTGAATGCTGCCGAGACCACCTATTCCACCTTCCTCGGCTACGTGCCGGAAAGGAAGATGCCGATGTTCATCTACAACACCTATCGTCCTCGCGGTCATTACACCCGTAACGAAACACTGAAACGCTACTTCCGTGCCATGATGTGGCTGCAGAATGCCCCCTTCGGCACCGATATGGAAGACAAGCTGCAGGCTGCCCTTCTCATGGCGCAGGTGATTGGTAGTAATGAGAAACTGACGGAATCCTACCGTTTCATCACCGAGCCCATTACCTATCTCATGGGAACGCCCGACGATGTGAGCATCATGCAGGTGTATGAGGAGATCCAGAAGAGTGGAATGAAGCTGAACCAACTCTTCAAGGATAAGAAGAAAATGGCCAAAATCCGCGGATCCATCGAGACTTTAGCGCAACAGCAGGTGCGCATCAAACCGAAGTTCGTTGCTTCGAGCGAATATAAGATCTGTATGATGCCCCAGCGCTACATGCCCGACAGCGAGGTGCTGCTCGAGATGGTTGACTATGAAAGTGTAGAGACGCAGCGCGGTACGCCCAAAGGACTGGATGTGCTGGCTGCCATCGGTATTCCTGCGGCTGAGCGGGTGCTGTTGCAGGAACTCAACGAACAGGGTCGGTGGGATAAGTACACGCAGACACTCCAGAAGATGAAAGTGCGCATGGGTGAGATCGACTGGAACGCCACGGTGGCTAACCAGTGGATTGCCTCTACCAAGGCGGTGAATGCGAAGGATGCGAAATATCCGCAGTTCATGACCACCCCGCAGTGGGAGAAAAAGAACCTGAACAGTGCCTTAGCCTCTTGGGCTGAACTGAAGCACGATGCCATTCTCTATGGTAAGCAGCCCATGGGTGCCGAGTGCGGCGGAGGCGGTCCTCCTGCCCCTGTGGTAAGAGGTTATGTAGAGCCGAACGTTACTTACTGGACCAAGGCCATTTCGCTGATTGATGCTACCGTGAATGTGTTGAAGCGTTTCAACCTCGAGACCGAGAAGGCGAAGATTGCCACCAACGATTTGCGCGACAAGGCCGAGTTCCTGCTGAACTGCAGTAAGAAGGAACTGGAAGGAAAACGTCTCAGCGACGAGGAATATGCACAGATCGAGAACATCGGTTCCGCTTTCGAGTACTCCACGCTCTTCTTGATTCAGGAGCCCGATCAGCAGCTCATGGGTTGGAGTGATGTGCAGGGAGCCGATAAATCCATTTCTGTGGTGGCCGATGTCTATACCGCCAATGCAGGGAACAATCCAGATAAGTCGGTGCTCTACGAGGCTGTTGGTCCTGCCCACGAGATCTATGTCGTGGTAGAGATCGAGGGTTACCTCTACCTCACCCGCGGTGCGGTGTTCTCCTATCGTGAGTTCCAGGAAGACCTGAATGCGCCGCGTATGACCGATGAGGAGTGGCAGGAGAATCTCAAGACACACCCCGACAAGGGTATCCCCGAATGGATGTTGGATATCATTGTGCCCATCAACGGTAAGAAAATCGACAACGAGTATATCTTCTACAGTACCGGATGCTGACATCGTTGCTCATAGCCATGATGATGGTCGGTGATTCACTGACCATCACCTTTACTGGCGATCTGCTGCTCGACCGTGGTATCCGTGAGGTAATCAATCACAGGGGAGTAGAGCGCCTCTTCTCCCCCTATGTCGATTCCGTGTTCCAGTCGAGCAACCTCGTCGTGGCCAACCTGGAATGTCCTGTCACGAAGATCGTGCAGCCCATGTACAAGCAGTATATCTTCCGTGGCGAGCCCGAATGGTTGTCTGCGTTGAAGGCACACGGTATCACCCATCTCAACCTTGCCAATAACCACAGTATCGACCAGGGTAGGGAGGGGTTGTTAGATACAAAGAAAAACATTGAGGAGGCAGGGATGATTCCCGTGGGAGCAGGAAAGAACATGCAGGAGGCTGCCGAGCCCGTTGTCCTTGCCGATCATCCGCGCCGCGTATATTTGCTCACTTCCCTCCGTATGGCCTTGGAGAACTATGCCTATCTGCCCGATAAGCCCAGTGTGAGTCAGGAGAGCAATGACTCCCTCCTGCAGCGCATCCGAAGGCTCCGCGCCGACGATCCCCACGGTCTCATCATTCTCTCCCTGCATTGGGGAGGCGAGCACACACTCCATCCCATACCCATGCAGCGGCAGCAGGCGCACGAATACATTGATGCGGGGGCAGATGCCTTGATCTGCCATCACACACATACCTTACAAAGTATAGAGGAATACCATGGGAAGCCCATCTACTACAGTATCGGTAACTTTATCTTCGACCAGCAGAAACCCATCAATAGCAAGGCCTGTATGGTGAAAGTAACTGTTACTGCCGACAGCGTGTCTTACGAAACCCTTCCTATTTACATCAGGAACGGTGTTCCCATGCGTTAGAAACTCTTCAGCCAGGCTTTCAGCTCGAGCAGCATCTCCAGGTGGAACTGGAAATCACTGCGAAACCCCCAGCCATGTCCGCCCGACGGGTAGATATGCAGCGAGGCAGGCACATCGTGGCGGTACAGCTCCGTGTAGTAGTTCAGTCCGTTGGCAGGCAGCACCACATGGTCGTCATCGCTCAGTGCTATCCAAGCCCTTGGTGTCACGCGTGTCACCTGCGTGTCATTACTGTAGTCGCGCTCTTCCTTCTTCCTTGCGCCGCCCCCTAAGAAATTGTCGTGCGACCCCTTGTGGGTGATATCCGGCATCATGGTAATCACCGGGTAGAACAGAATCTGGAAGTCGGGCATAGCCTCTTTCGGCGCGTGGGTAGCGATGGTGGAAGCCAAGTGTCCTCCAGCCGAAGAACCCATGATGCCCACCTGATCAGGTTTCACGTTGAAGTTCTCCGCATTGCGGCGCACCCAGCGCATCGCCTCCTCAGCATCCTCGATGGGGACGAACCGGTTACCATGCGGCATACGGTATTTCAACACGAAAGCCGCTATTCCTTCCTGGTTGAAGAACGAAGCCCAGTCGTTCCCCTCATGATCCATGGCGAGCCCTTGATAGCCACCACCTGGACAAATCACCACAGCCCGTCCCGTTGCCACCTTCTTGTCGGGCAGATACACCCGTATCATAGCCTGGTCGTCAGGGTCGTTACTCTGGTGCGGTGCACCCTCGGGCCACAAGGCAAAGTCGGCCGGCTTCTGCGCAAAGGTCATCAGTGCGACAAACGTGGCCAAGCCTGTCAGTATCCATTTATTCATTTTCATATTCTTCAATTCTGCATAAATTCCTCGAATTCCTTTGCAAAGATAATAATTTTTTGTAATATTGCAGTCAAATAGTAACATAACATAACATGATAAAGAAGATTTTAATGATTTCAGCCTTGGCTGCAGTCGTTTGTGGCTTGCAGGCCAAAGTACGATTACCGCAGATTCTTGGTGACAATATGATTCTCCAGCAGAACACCGAAGCACGTTTATGGGGATGGGCAGAACCGGGTAAAACCGTTACGGTTACTACCTCGTGGAACACTGCAGTCTATACCGTGAAAGCCGCCAACGACGGTCGGTGGCTGGTCAAGGTAAAAACCCCTGCTGCCAGCTATCAGCCCCTGTCTATTACCTTCAACGATGGCGAACCCCTCACCCTGAACAATGTTCTTGCAGGCGAGGTGTGGGTATGCGCCGGACAGAGTAATATGGAGATGCCCGTCAAGGGCTTCGGCAACTGTCCGGTGGAAGGATATAACCAAGAGATCATCCAGGCAAACGACTACCAGGGCGTGCATTTCGTGAAGATTCCCAGCGTGATGAGCACCAAGCCCCTCAACGATGCCCAGTGCCATTGGGAAGTGGTGAGTCCGCAAACAGTGGGCGAGGCTTCTGCTACGGGCTATTTCTTTGCCCAGACCGTGAACAAGGCCCTCAATATCCCCGTAGGACTCATCATGGCGAATAAAGGAGGAACGCGCGTGGAGAGCTGGTTCACTAAGGAGAACATCGAGAAATATACCGACGACCCCACCGACTCCCTGGAAATCGTGAAGCGTTGGCCCGAATGGGATTACCATCGTTCGCTGCTCTGGGGCAACGGCACGTTCAATCCCATTCTGAACTATACCGTAAAGGGAATCCTCTATTATCAGGGTTGCTCGAATGTGGGCGATCCAGGCGACCAGTACTCCGAGCGCATGAAGATTCTCGTGGAGCAGTGGCGCAAGCAGTTCGACCTGGGTGAGATTCCGTTCTACTTCGTTGAAATCGCGCCTTATCACTATGACGATGTGAATGCTGATAACGGTGCCCGGTTGCGCGAGCAACAGTACAAGGCCTCGCAGATGATTCCCAATAGCGGACTGGTCTGCACGAACGACCTTGTCTATCCGTATGAGTTCACACAGATCCACCCCGCACAGAAGAAACCTGTTGGTCAGCGGTTGGCGTTCCTCGCCTTGAACAAGACCTACGGCATGAAGGCACTCGGTTGCATGAGTGCTTCGTTCAAGGATATGAAGATCACAGACGATCATGTGGATATCCACCTGAACAACGATCTGGGTGCTATTAGTCGTTTCGAGGATATCCAGGGCTTCGAGATAGCCGGTGCCGACCGTGTGTTCCATCCTGCCAAGGCCGTGCATTTCTGGCAGCCGGGTGGTGGCTATTGGGATGAAACCATCCGTATCAGCTCACCCGAGGTAAAGAACCCCGTGGCTATCCGCTACTGCTTCAAGAACTTCCAGATCGGTAACCTGAAGAACGCAGCAGGACTGCCCTTGTTCCCTTTCCGCACAGATAACTGGTAATATATGAGCAATCAGCAACACCCCTTGCAGCGTTATCGCTACTGTCCCGTCTGCGGCAGTGCCGACTTCCTCGTCAGCTCGGTCAAGAGTAAGCAGTGCCGCCATTGCGGCTACGAGCTGTTCATCAATCCCTCAGCTGCTGTCGTTGCCTTCATCCGAAACGCTCGTGGCGAGCTGCTGGTGGTGGAGCGTGATTGCGAGCCAGCCAAGGGAACGCTCGACCTCCCCGGTGGTTTCACCGATATCGATGAAACCGTCGAGGAGAGTGTCATCAGGGAAATCAAAGAAGAGACAGGGCTCACCGTAACGGCTACTACCTATCTCTTCTCCTATCCTAATCATTATTTATACAGCGGGATGGATATCCCTACGCTCGATTTCTTCTTTGAGTGCCAGGTGGAAGACACCTCCGTGCTCCATGCTGCCGATGATGCCGCCTCCTGTCAGTGGCTCCCGCTCAACCAGATCCAACCCGAACGGTTCGGTCTGAAGAGCATTCGCCAGGGAGTCATCCGCTACCTGAACTCAAGGCGTTAGCACCTTCTCATGTAGTCGTATGGCATTAACTCATTCAGAAATCGAAGCACGGCTGCGCGGATCATTTCACTTGCTCTGTCCTTGATATTCATTATTGCTGTTTTCATTGCTGCTTGTCTTTGATGGATTATTATTATCGTCGGGAGTTTCTTGTTTCCGACACTGCAAAGATAGGGCAGTTCCTGAAGCCATGAAAGAAATTTTGTGTTTTTCGTGAGCAGTACTTGCGACATAGCCATCATATTGCGACAAATCGGATGCAGCATGCCAGGAAGTGTCGTGAAGCCGTTAAAATACCCAAGTAGATTTATTGTGTGGATTGTAAGATTTTGAACCAATCCCTTTGGAAAACATGAAGTGGTTACGATTTGAAACTGGTGCCGAAATTTTGTAAATATTTAAGAACAAAAAGCTGACGCCCCATAGAGCGTCATTTTTTTGCCGTTTTTTCAACACGACAATTTTATCGTTTTGCTAATTGTTACTGCTTGAAATGCTGTGCATATCGGTATCTTACAATATAAATGCCTGTTCCCTTCCGTAAATGGTTATAATCTCCAACTGACACTCCAATTTTCCGAGTTGCAATGGAAGAAGACGGAAGTCAAATTTGAATCTCGTGGTGATTGGCGCAAAGGATTATTTATTATGGGTGAAACGGAACCGACAGAATAGCGAGAGCAGAACAATGCTTGCCGTAGGCGCTGTTCTTCTCGTTGTTGTTCTTGTACTTTGCAATAAGTAGTCTTGCCATAATAATTAGATTTAATGTTAATAAATAGGGTTAACGATTTGTGAGATGGTCTCCGATTCTCCAAGCTCCCGGTCCTTCAAGTCTGCGCACTACTTTTTGGCTTGTTCACTTGTTGTCTCGTTGACTTTCACGCTGCATCTTCAAATGCAGTGCAAAATTACATCAAATAACAATAGCCTCCAAATTTCGACCCTCGTAGCGTGCAAATTTCTGTTAAGAAACCGCCACATTCGTGTTAAAAAACATTGAACGCCGTAAACGCTATGAGTGATCAAGGCAAACGCTCTTAGAGAGCACGGCATTTACAATGGGTGAATGTACCAGGGTTAATCATAGCGAACAATACAAACGGACGAACAGAACATAATTAGCAACACACATATATAGTGTTAGAATAATAATAAATAATATATATATTATTTATTATTATTCTAAAGGTGGATATATGTATGTGGACAAATTACTGTTCGTTCGAATGTTCGTTCTGGTTGGCGATGATCTTTATAGTTGATCAGCAATCCAGAGAATCCACTCGTCGCAATTATCCGTTAGCTGTTGGGGATAAGGCAAATCTATGCGCACATCGGGAGATAAGCCTGAACTGCCTTGGGAATCATCATGAAGAAAGAGTGATGAGATACATGTGGGATAATATACCCATATCCGACTATGGGGTAGTGGTGTGCCAATGATGTTACCAGAGTGCTGTGCACCCCATGTGTTTTCTTTGCCATATACCTTTGTGCGCGTGGTGTCGCAATACATCTTGGCAAATCTTACTAACGATTCGGCTGAACTGGCAGTACTTTTATCAATCACAATAGCAGCTTTCTTGGGTAAAGGGGATATGGGTAATTCCTCATCTTCAGAATCATCATCATCTATTTTAACCATTTCTTCTTGACTCTTACTACAATGATCCACCAACGATTGTGCCACATCATCATCGGGATGATCATTGAGGATACGCTGGTAGAATGAAAGATTCTTTGGCGTGTTTCTGAATAAGGTGTATTCAGGCACTTCTGGCTGATGGTCGAACAACAGCGGTCCAACAGGTTCCCAAATAGCATCGCTGCCGCCGGTATTGCCTCTTATGTCAATAATCAAATGACTACAGCCTGACTGCAGATATTGCTGAGTAGCATCTTCGAGCCATTGGAAAGTGGGATTCTGACCATTACACGATGGAACCCGGATAAGCCATGTATCATCATTGACCTTACACGACACAGGTTTGGGGGCGTATTCAAATAGTTCTGCATAACGAATGTGACATTTGGGGAAATAGGTGTTCATGAATAGGGGATTGTCAACATATACATGACCATCAAACCTGCTGAAGAACCAATAGCAATACTCGCAAACTGCCTGATGAATTCCCATCTGCCCTGTTGATACTTGCTTACTGATATCAGACTTCATCGTCTGATAATCATTGCTGTATCCCTTTTCCATGATGATGGGGTAGCCTGCATAATTGGTTTCAATCATCAGGATCAAAGAATCCAGGTCGGCTTTATTTTTACTGATACTGTCGGTGTCTAATGCCCATACACTTGGCATGGCAAGTGTGGCGAGTAATAAAGCAAGTAATAGTTTCTTCATCTTGATAATAAGTAATGATCCTTATTTGTTAGACGGAAATAATCCATCAATAGTTGCAAACAGTCTTTTCCTGAAGAAGGTTGGCCCAGAAAAGTTCTTCGCATAGCGAAGCGGCAAAGCCGAGCGGAATGGTTTTACCCCAATCCTTCCTGAAATTGATTTTTTTCTCCTTTTTCTGAAACTTTTTGTTAAGAATGAGCATCTAATGCACAGAATATAATCCTAAATGATATTGTAAATGAAGAAAAAACTATTCATGGCGGTCTGCGGACTGCTTGTCATGGTGGCTGCACAGGCTCAGCCGTTATTGAAAACGCATGTGGAAACGGGGGATGTGGAAGGTGTTCTCGATGGAACCGATCTGGCCGTATATAAGGCGATTCCCTTTGCGGCTCCGCCAGTGGGTGAACTCAGATGGAAGGCTCCACAGCCGGCTAAGCCGTGGGAAGGAGTTCTGAAGGCAGAGGAGTGTGCCAAATGGCCCCCACAGCCTGAACGTGATGATGTGACGTATGATATGATGAGCGAGGACTGTCTGTACCTGAGTGTGGTTACTCCTGCCAAGTCGGTTACCGATGCGCTGCCCGTGATGGTATATATCCACGGTGGTAGCTGGAAGACAGAGCATTATGGTGGTGAGCTGTGGCAGAGTTTGGCGCGCAGGGGCGTGGTAACGGTAAGCATTGAGTATCGTGCGGGTGCCCTGGGATTCCTGGCACATCCCGAGCTGAGCAAGGAGTCGCCCGACGGCACTTCAGGCAACTACGGATTGTTGGATCAGATCTTCGCCCTGCAGTGGATTCAGCGAAACATCAAGAACTTTGGTGGTGATCCCTCGAAAGTGACCATCTTTGGCGAGTCGGCCGGTGCCATGAACTGTAACATCCTTTGTGCCTCGCCCATGGCCAAAGGTCTTTTCCGTGCATGTATCAGTCAGAGCGGCGCCTTTATGTCGTCTATGAGTATGATCAACCAGCAACAGGCAGAGATGCTGGGCAGTATGTTCGTGCAGCAGCTTCAGAAAAGCTCCATTGAGGAACTGCGTGCAATGGATGCGAAGTCGCTCACGGGCACTGGCGTGAACTTCATGGCCTGTACGCCCATCATCGACGGGAAGGTGCTGACAGATGAGGTGTATCGCCTCTATGAGCATGGTCAGTATGCTGATGTTCCCGTGATGCTGATGTACAACAGCGACGAGGGTGCTGTGGTGGAGATTGAAACGGCCGAGCAGTATAAGGCGCAGATGAACGGTATGCCCCAGAACTATGTGGATAGCGTACTGGCCATCTATCCCGCCAATACCGACGAGCAGGCGTATTACAGTGTGCGTGACGTGGTGCGCGACTTGAATTTCGGGTGGCCCGCCTATGCATGGGCAACGCTGCAGAAGAAGACGGGTAAGAGTGCGGTGTATTCGGCCTACCTTGCGCAGAAGTCGGATCGTACCGTCTATGCCAAGGGTAACCGTCGCGGGGCTGCGCATGCGGATGATATTATGTACCTGAACGGTTCCTTCCTGAAAGATGCTGAGAGGTATCCCCAGGAGGCAGCGGTTTCGGAAATCATGCAGCAGTACTGGGTGAACTTCGCCAAGACGATGAATCCCAATGGGGCAGGACTGCCTGAATGGCCTGTGTATGAGGAGGGGAAGAAGACCGTGATGCAGTTCAACAACGGTGCTACGCTGATTGAAACACCGAATATGGTGGGAATCGGACTGATAGACCGGTTTATGCAATACGTGAGAAAGGTGAAAGCTGAGACCAGTGGTCAATGAGATGGAAAAAGGAGTTGCGATTGCTCGTAACTCCTTTTTTCTTCATGGCGTTTTATGTCTTGCTGACCTCCAGATACGATTTCAACGCCTCGATGTATGTCTTGAACGCTTGCCGTCCTTTGTCGGTGATGCGGCAGATGGTGCAAGGGCGCTTGCCCTTGAAGGTCTTCTCGACCTCGATATAGCCTGCTGCCGATAGCTTGTCGACCTGCACGCTCAGGTTGCCAGCCGTGGCTCCCGTCTGCTCCTTGATATACGGGAACTCGGCCTCGTCGGTACTGATGAGCAGCGACATGACGGCCAGTCGCAGCTCAGCGTGCAGAAGTGGGTCTAATGGCTGAAACATAGACGACCCTCCTTATTTCTTGTTTTGTAAATGAATCACAACTCCTGGTATGATGAGGGCGATGATGGTAACGCCTGCCATTACATAGAGCTGTTGATAAGAAGAGAAAAACAGGGCGGCTATGAATCCTCCCAAGCCCGCGATGAATCCACATCTTTCGATGAGACGGTTTTTGACGATGCGGCCCGTGATACTCGTACTTATTCCGAAGCACAAGGAAATGATGCTCGTTATGCAGCTGAATATATATTCATGGGGGATAACCAGCTTTAAGGGCAGAACGCCAGTGCCTATCAGACAGAAAAAGATGCCGATGCTTCCACAAAACAAGCCAAATGTGGACCATACATGACCGATGGTCTTACTGACGAATGATGTCGGGACGGTTTCTTTCTTTTTGTCGATGATCCAGTTGCCTACAAAGCCAATCAGCCACATGGCAGCCCATAGCGTATTCCAGATGGGTCCACCATGGTTTTTCCACAAGTAACCTATCAGCGGCGCAAATACAATCACGCAAATTCCCCACCACATCAGGGGCAGAGCAGAATTCTTGGTAATCGTGCGCTGACTGCGCTCTATCTGTTCTGTGATAATTTCCAAACTGCGCTCGGCAGTCATGTTGTTGTTTTCTTCCATTGTTGTTTTGCTTTTGATGATTTGAAACGATGTTGTTTAACGCTCTCTTGCGCCCCTCCTCCCTCCTGCAGAAAGGAAGGAAAAGGCACAATTCATCCGGATTGCGCTGCAAAGATAAATAAGTTTATAATATAAACCAAATTATTTTGCAAATATTTCCACTGGAATAATAATTATTAACATTTGGGAAACAAAAAGTCTGGATTCCTCTATGTGAACGGAATGAGGATGGGGAAGTCCATTAAAACAAAAAATCCTCAACCGAAGTTGAGGATGGGCGCTTCAGGATGGGCTTGAACCAACGACCCCCTGATTAACAGGCTTTATCCCCATCATTCCCAGTGGACTCATTATCAACAAGTTAATGATCTCTGTGTAATCTCGGGGTCAACTATAGGTCAACTTTTCCTTGAATTACACCACAAAGATAGTCATTTTTAATGAGAAAAAAGAATGTGAACTGAGAAAAGTTTGTGGGCGATATGTAAATAATCAAGTATTGTCAAATCTTAGGAAATTACCATTCCTCTGTATCGTTGTTTATATAAAAAAGGAAAGTGGCACACCATCGAGAATAGCCTCTTTGATGTACCACTTACTATGATTAAGGAGCTCTCCATTCTGTTTCATCTGGTTCTGTCAGATCCAGATTTGACTCCTTGTTGAAATATCTAATGAAGTTCAAGTAAAGTGAGTCTTTGTATTCATTGACAATCGCTTTGTTTAGTAACTTGTTTCTATTGATGAAGTAATCTTCTAAAGATCCTTCGATTTCTATCTAATAGTATTGTAACCATATCCTTGCTATCTCTTTATTCCAAACACACCATTCTCCGTAATGATATAGCTCTGGAGGAATCAGTGTGTGGATCTTTTTTTCAGTTATCTTATCTCCTTTTCTCAGATCCATAACCTAGAACGAAGGATTATGTGTAAGATAGATTCTCATCCTTTTGAAGAAAGAAACCTTATCTCTTGAATAGCCAACCTTGCAGTAGTTACCACTCTTGATGAAGTATATCATATCAGATATTTAAGTTAAACAGGGGATCCCCCATCAGATAACCATTCACCTTCTTCCCATCTATGTACTAGCTAGATCTTTCTACGCTGTAGATGTCGCATTTCAGTATCTAAGTTGCTTTGGGTGACAAAGAGATACCAAGTCTCTGGAACTGTTCTGTTAGCAAGAGTTTCATATCCTTGTTGCTGATGAAAGCTCCCCTTTTGTAGATTGCCCTGAAAGCCTACTGGAGTTTCTTGTTATCCTCCACTGCTTTCATCATTCTTTCTTTGTTCCATCTAAGGCTGTTCATCTCAGTCTCTTTGAGATATAGCCTAAAATCCTTGAACTCTGGATATTCTATTTCGTATTGTTCTGAAGGATGCTCCAGATAGTCTTTTAGTAGTTTCTCATAGGAAATTGTTACTGCGCGTGCTAGTTGTAAATCGAACTCATCCCAGTATGCTTGTTTTGTCTGCACAAACTTCTCTGATTTATTATAGGCTGCTCTCAGATTAATTCCGTTTTTATATGCCTCTCTAATTTTTTGTTTCCTGATAAATGCTTTCTTCTTTAACTCATTACGGACTAATCGGCCTTCTTCTATAGACAATATGTCATTTTCGATGTTGACCCTCTTGATGAGAGTATTCAACTCTTCCTTATCTGCTTTTGCCTGTAGTGTCAATAGATGAGTTGCGGCCTCTTCCCTTCTAAGCATTACAGTTTCAAACTCTTCCTGAGACAAGATGTTATTATTGGTAGAGTAAATGTGTACCATTGTGTTTCGGAAGATATTGTGGTACTCGTCATTCTCTCTGAGCCTACCACTAATCTGCTCCATTGTTGTAGTTATATCCACTAACGTTTGTGTTCTATGTACGTCACTAGCCACAATAATAAGACCATTATTAGAAAACAGGTTGCATCCTTGGAAGCTCTTTTTAGTAAAGAAGTTTATCCTCTTGTTTGGTGATATAGCGGACTCTCTCTTGAATCTCCCTAGGATAAGTCTGTTACGTTGTCTTTGTGCACAGCAGATCTTTACTTCATCTTCTTCTAGTTCAAGTGTGTCAATGATCTGCTTTATTGTCGTTACTGAGTTTAAGAAGATGAATAGCTGTTCAACCCTCCTTCTCTCTCCATTAACATCTGGCAGGTAGATACCTTCTTCTTTAAACATTCGAATATATTTGGCCAATCCAAGTGGTAAACATGTTGCCTTGATCTTCTTTACTGTTATGGGTAAACCTTGTGGCCAGACAACCTTGTAGTGGGGTAAAATCTTGAAAACATCGATTTCATAATCTTCATCTATCGGAGTTGCAGAGAGAAATGTATAATGGTTAAACTTATGTATGCTCCAGCACATTCGCATGATCGCAGACTCTCGATAATCCATATCTTCTAAAATGAGGTGGTACTCGTCTATTAGAATCTTCCAACCATTAGTGTTGTTCCCAATCCACTTTAAGAGTTTATCTAGACTGTCATAGGTAACAGCAATCTTGTATATCTTGTGGTCTTTGATGTACTTTCGGAACTGGTTTTCTCTTACGCCACCATAGCACTTGAATACTGCGTACTTGTTATTCTTATCAGCTGAAATGCTATCCACCAAGTCCCTGAATGGACACACTATTATGTAATTGTATCTACAATTTACGGCACAGAATGTACCGCCAACATCTGTTTTTGTCTTATTGACTATGCCATGAGGCAATCCGTCTTGAAATTCAGAAAGCTCGCTAAGGTAACGAGCGTTTCCTGCATAAATAGTCTTTATCATTTATAAACGATATATGAGGTTATTTAGGAATGATCTACTGACTCTGTTTTTATCTATGTTTTTAGAACAGAATATTTTTCATGCATTTATAGGATAGCCTTGAAAAAACCGTTCTACTACGAGGAAAATAAAAGACGCTGACATGCGCCTCTTATTTCCCCATATATCTGATAATAATATAGCGATTATCTTACTTCTTAAATCTAAACTGTCAACTGTATCTGTTTCAGTAGCCCTATAGAGTTCTAGAAGCCTCAAAAGGGACTTATTTCATTCTTGCATGTTATCTGGAGAACTTATTTGTCACTTTCTATGTGTTTGTCGTATTACTTTTTAATGACTCACAGCGATCAAGTCCAAGTTGTCAGTTAATTGTTGCTGCACTCTTTTTAAAGGTACAGAACTGGTACAGAATATTTTTCATGCTTTTGAATAGTATATCTGAAAAAATTTGTTCTGTTCCCGTAAAAATTGAAGGGAATGCCCCATAAAGACGATTCCCTATTCTCTATCCTAACTGTTACAATGATAATCATTATTTATTTAAGAAACAAGGCTGATTCCGAAAAAAATGTATCTGGCGGTTATGGGTTCTTTTTCACTTGTATTGTGTGGGACAAGCGATCTTTGTTACGAAAAGCCTTCATTATAACGGGATATGCAAAGCCAGAATACCCAACGCTGCAAATCTGTAGTGACATTTTAACATAAAGGTATAATAACAAACCTTTCCTATGAAATAGTCACTAAGCAGCAGAGCATTCTTTCAGTCTTTACCCAATAAAAAGTTAACCAAATCCTAATGTAGTCGAAATGAATTGTTTTTCTTCTGCTACCTTCGTATTTGCGGAGATAATACTATATCTATCAAGCTACTAATATGCTTAATCATTGTATCTTTCTTGTTATATAGAATACCAATATTAGCTAAAGCGAATGCAGTCATAGAACAAGAGTATAATGCCCATTCTCCTTGAAACTGAGAACCTATAAAGTTTGGCATTTTATTTAACAATTGTTCTGGACTGCTTTCAGTAACACTTGAAATAAGATAATTTGCACGACGAATAATGCCTTTTTCTTCTTTATCAATTTTTCCAATATGCCAAATATTCATGACTGTCCACAGATATTTTAAGGCAAATGGAATAAGAAGAATAGTAATTACATATATCATTTATTCTGAATCAATTATTTCTGATAATTCATCCATTTCCACATCCTTTCTGTGTTTGGAAACTATTTGCATGGCTTTTCCAACGGAAATAATACCAAATACTAAGAAAGCTACAAAGATAATAAAAGCTAGTAACATAATTAATTATTTAAATTGTTGTTATTAAAAAGGTAAATCATTTTAAGTTTGGCAACAGCAAAATTACACCATTTCTTGAACACTCGACCACCCATAACGATTGTAGTACGAAATGAGTGGTTTCGCTTAACATCCCCCATGGCACATCATAGCCCAAAAGCCTAATGCGACTCATAATAGAACTAATTGTATAGCTTTCCAAATCTCTTTTTCATCATTCATAGTCTATCACTATTATCATATTGTATCATAGATTCTAACTGGATAATTAACGAAATAAACTATTAATTTGCGAAATGCCCTTTCTCAGCTCTATTAGCAGTTCTTCTTGTGGAAAGTTTTTAAGGTATTCATAAAGATTATTAAATGATGCGTTATCTTCAAGATATGAAACATGTAGAGCAAAATGAGTGTCCATATTTAAAGATAAGTTATCCTTGAATTGTTCCCAGAATCCCTTTTTCTTTGGTTTGTTTTGCTCGTTGTATTGACGTACTAGGTTATCGTGAATTTCTTTTATCTGATTATATAAATCCATCTGGTGAGCAGCCTTTGCATAAGCAGCAACAGTAGAAAGAGTCACTATGTAATTATTGAATTCTTCAGAAGGACAGGTAATCGTGTGATGTACAGGTATTCTGATCATAATTATATTGTTTATTATTGATTAGTATTTCTTGTTTATTTTGAGTGAAGGAACTTTGTCTTTTCACTCTGTTCTTTTGGGTTAAACGACTCAACCAGTCACAACCTAATGGAGTCATTTGTCCACGAAGAAGTGTAGTCAGGTTTCTTTTACTAGGAATCATCAAAAACCAGCGGATGCATCACCCCTTTCTAAGGATGTGCCTTTTTCATTACCTGATTCACTCTTCTTGGTTTTAGGTTTAGTCAATTCTTTTTTCTCGATGTTATCAAACATTGTTTTAAATTGCTTACCCATTTTGTCCTTTGTAAACTCTTTTTCTGGATAATCCAAGAAAGGTGTTTTTTTCTCTTTATTATATGAGAGCATTTCAACTCTAATCTTGGAAATGCCAGTAAAGATTTTATTCAACTGATCGAGTGAAATTGGATAGTATGCGGTAGGCTCCCAAACCCCATCTTTTAAACATACTAATTCAGATAAGACAGACGTAAGCTCAATTATCTCCCCATCAAATGTTTTAAACAACAATTTGCAGTCATTGGGGAAATTGTGGTATTCGTTTTCTTCTGATCTTCCACGTATAAAGTATTGGTTTTCACCGTTACAAATATACTTCTCAAGGTTGTATCTGAAAAAATTCTCAAAATCTATTGTTTTATATTTAGATTGAATACGACGAACGCCATTTTCAATCTCGTCTGACGCAATTTCTTGAGAGAAAATGCTATTAGTAAAAACAATAAGTACAGTTGTTAATAAAATACGCAATTTCATATTAATCTATTATTATTGGTTTGATAATCTATCATAAACGATCTATAATTACCCTTACTCATCTTCTATAGCAGAGAATTTGAGATTACCTGTATGTGTTTCGAACATAATTGACCTCGTTGCAGAAGTTGGGCAATATTAGGTTTCATTAAAAATCAGAAATACAGCGTAAGTTGTCCAAGTT
Organism: Prevotella sp.; assembly: GCA_017651265.1. Classification (GTDB taxonomy): domain Bacteria; phylum Bacteroidota; class Bacteroidia; order Bacteroidales; family Bacteroidaceae; genus Prevotella. The sequence goes on from JAGCDO010000026.1 coordinate 36,593, forward strand.
GTGCGCGTTGTTTTTTTGATGCTGTCTCTCTGTTTACTGTGGAATTAGAAGTACGTGCACCACCATTGTTCGGATATATTTGAACAGGTTGAATATTATCCCATATTTGGCGTCCTTGATAGTCTCTACCGGAGCAATAGGCAACAACCTTATCGCCTTGGACGCGTATAAGGAGGTTGTTAAGACCGCCCTGACCTGCATATATGGCTTCAATGGTCTGTTCTGGCTGCTGGCTGCTAGGACTGTTCATTGCAGTTGTCCCTGCAAATGTCCCAATATTCTGAGTATTTTGTACAGAATAACTTGTAGTAGGCTGCGAGATGATCGATTGTTCCTTCTTTCCATCATCTGTTGTTTCTTGGCGCTTATCTGCTTGTTGCTGTATTGCGGTTAATGCACCAGTTATGCCCCCACTGATTGCTCCTAAAGCATGAAGCCAAGCTTCTGCTTCAACATGTTCAACAACATCCCTGAATTGAACTAGTTCTTCCGCTTTGGTATTCATGTCTATTTCTTCTTTATGGGCGCGATAGTAATTACGTGCTTCAGTTATTACTTTTTCCTGATCTGGGCCAGGCGTAGTAATATTATTAGTTTCCAACACATATGAAATGTAATTCATTTCACTTTGATTCTCATTGACTCCAAAGAATTGGAACAACAGATGTGAATTTGACGTTTGAGCTATTATGTTTCCACAAAAAAGGAGACATAATGAAATAAAGAAAACCTTTTTCCCCATAACTTATTAAATGTGCTAACCAATCCCCAGAAACCAGCAGTTAAACATAGTAAAAGGCGTGGGAACTCTTAACTTATTACCTCATTGCGGCTCTGGACTGCCTTGGCTGAATAATAAGCAAAAGCCCACGCCACAATGATATAATAATCCCTTTCGGGGTATAAAATATCATCTGCGTGGGCGTTCTTGCTCATCACCCTCAGCCGTGAATTGTCCAGATTCCAACGAGAGGCAACTTGCTAAACGCCCTGTCTCAGCTAACTACTAAGAGCCGCTTTGACATTACAAAGATAGTAAAAAGACGTTTAACTGTGCAAGAACTTGCTTATTATTTAAGATTTAATAAGAAATGTATCCAGTACACTTGACAACATCATCAAGCAGTTAGAAACCAAAGGGATAGGGCACCTATAGATTGAACTCTGTCTTGATCCTTTGTACTGTACTGATACCCTTGTTTGTAAGCTTGGCCACGTTCCGCACAGAGTATCCACGTTTCAGGTAAGAGATAATATCCTTATGCTCTTCTTTCTTCTGCTCTGTAGTCTTGACACTACCCACCTTGCGACCAAGTTTTCCACCTCGTTCAACATATAGCTTGCGGCCACTATTCAGACGAAACTTGATATTCTCTCGTTCAAGTTGTGCACATGTTGAGAGTGTCGCTATCATGATCGGTGCGAACATGGTGGGCTTTCCCTCATTGTCAAGAAGGGTAAGCTGTTCTTTCTGCATATAGAGGTTGATCCCATTATCTATGAGGTCTTTCACTGTGGCCAGAACCTCAAAGGCATTTCTTCCAAGTCTGGAAAGCTCACTTACTAACAGGATGGAAATACTGTTGGCCTTACAGTATTCGATGGCCTTCTGCAAGACGGGGCGTTCCGTGTTCTTCTTTGCTCCAGAAATGTGTTCCTCGTAGATCTTGCAAATATCCCAATGCTGGTATTCCACATAATCAAGGAGGTCTGAAATCTGGCGGTCTGTGCTTTGTCTGTCTCCTACGCTTGACACTCTGGCGTAGATAACTGCAGTTGTTGTACTCATTTTAATCAAAGATTAGGTTGGTAACGGAAAAGAGCATGCCCAGTAAACTTTCAGAGATTTGTTTGAACACACTCGTTAATTGAACACATTGGAAAAGGAAAGAGGACACCACCCATATATAATAAGATGATGCCCTCCACTCTATCAACTAACCAAGAAACCATTGGTATGTTGAATCACCTTGCAGTGCGTTGTTGATGCCAACACTTACTTCCGTAGCGTTGACCGCACGTTGCAGGTAACTGTCAATGTAGCTGCTCTTGTTGGATTCAGTTAGCAGATTGTGGAAGTTCCACATGGAAATAGCACCTCCTTTCCCTCCGAAATCAGGACTACTATAGTAATCCCTGCACACATTGTTTATCTGGGAGTCAGTAATCATCAGGCGAGGCAGGCGTTTTTGAGCTCCCGTTGGCAAAGCCTGATAGAGTCTCATTCTTCCAATAATCTGTGCAAACTGTGTCTCTGTGAGGTAGGAATTGGATAGCTGCTGCATCAAATGAATGTCCTTAGCAGGATTGAAACTGTAGAACATTTCCATTACCTGTTCGTATAGTTGTTTCAATTCCATTACCTCCATAGAGAGTTTCACACCCTGCCCTGTAAGAATCTGGTTGGAACAGATGCACACTCTCCAGCCAACAAAGACAGAGAACTTTTCTACGCCCTTAGATGCTCTATAGAGATTCAGGTCATTGTAGTTCCTGACACCTCCGATGCAGAGCTCCAATTTCTGACCGTTGATCGTCTCATAGATGGTAGGAATGGTGAAAGCGAAAGCCAGTCTCTGGTAGAACTGTGTCTTCTCACATTCCAACAGCTCTGATGCTTTCTTTCCTAATGCGTCTGGAGTTCTGCCCCTGACGATGTGGGAAACCCTGATGGAAGGAGTGGAAATTGTTTCACCCTGATAGAAAGACTTGGCTGCATCATGCACACAGTCGATGAAGTCCTGATGTGAAATAGTTAGCTCCTGATTCGCCCACGTAGGAACTACACAGAGGTTTCTTAACTCGTTCATAGTGATTGCATTGGTGTTTGCATCCAAGAAACTCACACAAGAACTGGTAACAGGCTGCTCAACGATTTCTTCGTAGTCAGCGTACTCAAAACGGTTGCTGTTTGTGGCCACAGCTGGCATTAAAACTTGCTCCATAATGAAATGAATTTGATGGTTAATAATGATAGAGTTCTTACCTCTTAGAAATACAGTTCTACTACATCTGACTTACGTTTTATTACAGGCTACTTTACAGTTTAGATTACGGGCTCTTTCACCATATATATTAAAGGCTACTTTTTCATATTTAAAAGGTAGGGGGGATTAAAAGTGGGTAAAGTGGCATGGGCAGAACTAATAACAAAAAATGAATGAGGTGTTTTCGATTTTATTGTGTATCTTTGTGGCATGATTGAGATTATTCCTATTAAAGAGTACGAAAGAACAGGATTTATGGATTATCCATATCTTGAAGATCCCATGTTTGAATATTTGAATCAGGTGGCTAATTATTTCTGGTGGGAACCAGATCCTGAATTTGATGAAGAAACCTGTGAAGAGTATTATTTACGAACTCCGTCTTTTGTGCCAAGTAGGTTTGCTCGTAGGTATTTGGATGGAAAAATAGACCTCAGCACAATGCCTTTATATATTGAAGCTGTAGGAGAAGAAGTTCAGAAGAAGCACGTTTCTATGGATGAAATTGATAACACTTCATCAGAGGAGATGCGTATCTCAAAGGATGATGTGCCCATTATTTCAATGACTCTGAAAGCCTTTGGATTAGACCACTCAAAATTCTGGTATTTATGTGTATGTATTAAAGACTGGGTTGAGGGTCAAACTTGTGAAGGTGCAAGAATAGGTAATCCTACACACAGAGAGGAATTAGAGACCTTTGTTGCAGAATTGAATAGGCTTGATCCTAAACCTTGGGGTGGGAATATCAAAACGAAAGGCAAAGCCAAACTGACCTTAAACGTAAAAGGGAGAAACACCATTATTGAGGATGGACAAACTCTTGCACTTATAGGATATGCTGTTTACAACTTCTTAGATTCGGACGTTTGTAAGAAAACGGTATTGGTTGATGGCAAAGAAACCAGAGTTCAGAAAAACAGCACATTACTTGACATCTCTAAGGTGAGCGACAAGAAACTCACTAAACAGATGGCCAAAACCGTAAGACTAGCATTGTTCTATAAATATCTTAGTTGGTTCATGAAGCATAGGGAGGTAGATGAAGACCTTGTCAACAAATCCCCCTACTTAGTTTTTACGAACAGGGATCTTCTCATCTCGCGTATGGCATATTTTACAGGCCTTACTAATGATAATAGATTTTTGGAACCAGACGATGCTGGGAAGGGGTATATTCGTACTGCCATAAGTGGTTATGAAGGGATAGAAGTAAAAGTACACAACAAGTATTATGGTATTTGATATTAGTTACCATAAAGTATAGGCTAACTATTTTTGTTATCATATTGAAACTTAGGTAGTTGGGAATATTGTATCACAAATAGTTCCTAACACGGATTGTTTCGTTATATTAGTTTGTTACTTATAATCATTATAATTTTGCGCCCAGAAAGGAACGAAAGCTACGGAATAGTTCTGAGCTGGGAAGTCCTAACATAATTATGTATAAAAAAACACCCACCACAGAAGTGGTAGAAGAGAGAAACAACGTGATTAATGAGATCACTAGTATTAACAATCCTAAATCGGCAGATATGGTTAAGGAGAATGAAGAAGAGGTTGTGTATGTAACAAAAACCGCTATTATTGAAGGAGCAGAAATAGAAATCGTATTAGCCTTCACAGAGTACGATATGGAACAACCTAAAGACGGTAAAAAGCTGATGGAGAAAATAGACACCTCCATGCTCTTTAAGTGTTTTTACCACTTGACTAAGCCTGACATTTTCTGGAAAGAAGGTGTTAAGTTGGTTGACGAGAACGGGAACACTATAGAAGAGGGAACAGAAAACGTATATGTTTCGTGTCCTACATCAGAAACATTCTGGCGAAGGGGACTTGAAGAAAAGCTGGAATATGTGGAGATTCACACTTTTAAGTCTGTTAAAGAGTATGCTCAGGCTGTTGGATGTACGAATCTCTACAGCCGTGGACTCAGCAACATCGAAAAAATAGGTATTGCAGCCTTAGCGACTGGCGATGAAGCTTGCAAAACGGTTTATGAGTTTGCGAAAGAGAACAAACTGAACGTGACTACAGCGAAACTCTATCTTGATTACAAAGTTAAACCCGCAGACATTCAAAGTATGACTATGGGTATTTGGGAAGAGGCTAGGCCAGAGCTTGGTCGCAAGAAAGAAGAAGCACAAGAGTTACTGGACAAAGTTAAGGAGAAATTTGGTAAAAATGCACAGAAAAGATATGTGATCAGAGTCGTTAATTCACTGCTACATACAAATGATGACTATTCATTAGAGAAGGTGAAGGAAGCAATCGGCCAAGTCACAGAGGCAGAAGCGGAAAAAATTAAGGATGCCAACAGCGCAGAAAAGGAAACAATAATCTGTAACATACTAACAAGGAAGCTTTCAGAGAATCACGAAACTGAGGAAGCAGCTTGAAACGAATGTCAAACCACCAGAAGGAAATTAGGGAATAACCCCTAACTATCCTTTCTGGGGCAGCTCCTTATTTACAAAAAACGAACTTTACGACCTTGGCATTAGCTTTATTTTCGTTCACAAAGTCTCGTTCAATGTAGATGTCTGTGACACGCATGGATTCATCTACATGGTTAAGTGCTGCATGGACTGTGTACTTATCGATCCTGCATTTGTTGAGGGCAATGGTAGCCCATGAGTGACGTCCACAGTAGAATTCCAGATCGTCTATCTTCAATTGTTCCCCAATCTCTTTCAGCCCCTTGTTGATAGCCTTGTTGAATCCCTTGTGGTCACAGTAGTATTGATAGAAGTTGAATAGACGTTTACCTGTGCGATCACGATATTTCTCTATGATTGGCAGTACCATCTTAGGGATGATCACTTCCATTTTGGCCTTATCAAGTCTGCGGTCTTTGGTCTTAGTACGGTAGTAAACAAGTCTGTTGCCTTGAAAATCTGTAGCATTGTATAGGTCAACAGAGTTTATCCCCATCAGGCAGAACGAGAGAATGAAGCAATCCTTAGCAAGATCGAAACGGCATGTGCTTTTCGCTCCCTTATGGATATTCTGGTAAGGCATTTCCCAGATCGCCTTTATTTGTTGAGGCAAGATAGCACGCTTACGGGTAGCCTCCTGTTTGGGAATCTTGAAATATTCAAACGGAGTGTGAGGGATACGCATAAGTCCTTTATCGGGTTTGTTGAAGAACTTTTGAGCCTCGCTAAAGAGATGACGTAGAATCATTAGATAGAGAGACAAACAGCGGTTAGATGGTACGCGTTTCCCTGCTTCTGCTATTTTTTTCACTCTCTCTGCTCGTTCCTTTATTATATAGTCGCGGTACTGCTCTAATAGGTCAACGGTGATATTCTTGATGTCAAATTCTTCTTTGCCAAGGAAACGAATAAAGGCATTGAGGCCTGTTGTGTAAGTGTCCTTGCTCTTAATCGGAGCGGCAGCAATCCAATTTTTACTGAAAGCTATAAAATCAATGGGTTTCTCAGCTTCTTCTTTGTTAAGCAGACGATTCACAATTTCAATAACATCGTAATTCTCAGAATCAAGATGCAGGGATGCAAACATCATCCTGTAGTGTAGCACAAGACGGTCTGCCTCCTGCTTTACAATGGAATCCTCTTTCAACTTCAAGTCTGTCGTAAGGTCAGCCTCAGTAGCGAATAAGTTTGTTGATATTCGCCTTACCTTTTTGTCCTTGATAAATCGTACTTTTACGTTGTACATTCCATCCATTCTCTTTTTGTCCTTTAGGACTTCTGCTCTGATTGTCAGCATAGCAATTTTTGATTTTGGGGTAAACCTCGGGTAAACCAGAGGTAAACTTTTGGTTATAAATGCGCTGATTTTGAGAAACTGGAAATTTTGGAGAATTTAAGAATCTGTAGTATCAGGGATTTCTTGATATTACGTAAGGTCTTGAAAATTAATATTTTAGAGAACCAAAAAGTCCCAACCTTTCGATTGGGACTTATGCGCTTCAGGATGGGCTTGAACCAACGACCCCCTGATTAACAGTCAGGTGCTCTAACCAACTGAGCTACTGAAGCAGGTTTTGCTTAATTGCGGGTGCAAAGGTATATTGTTTTTCTGAAATCACCAAACTTTTTTGAGAAAAAATAAAAGAAACGTCAAATTTACGATATTTTTTGCGGGTTTTTGCGCGTTATCCCGAGAGAATCATGTATTTTTGTACCCGATTATTGTGCATGATTTATTTTAGTTGCATCAATCTATGAAGAGAATTATATTGTGGATGGCGTTCCTGCTGATGGTGGGAATGCCGATAAAGGCTCAAAACGAGCAGGATCATAACTTCGAGGTGGTGAAGAATCTGGAGATCTTCAATGCCCTCTACCGTCAGCTGGATATGCTGTATGTGGATACGCTGGAAGCCGACAAGATGGTGGGAGCGGGCATCAAGGCCATGCTGCAGCGTTTGGATCCTTATACGGTGTATTACCCGAAAGCCAGTGAGCTGAAATCGTTCCTCACAGGAAAGTACGGGGGTATAGGTGCGCTGATTCGTTATCACATGAAGGAGAAGACCACGGTGATTGATGAGCCGATGGGGGATACACCTGCCCAGGAAGCCGGATTACGCAAGGGTGACATCATCCTGAGCATTGATGATACGACGATGGTGGGCAAGGGTATTGAGTATGTGCGGGAGCATCTGAGAGGTGAGCCCGGATCAACCTTTGCACTGAAGATTCGGCGTCCTAGCACGAACAAGGTGATGCAGATGAAGATTACCCGTCGTTCGTTGAGTGCTACACCCACGATTCCTTATTACGGAATGCAGGGCGACGGCATTGGCTATATCTGCTTGACACAGTTTACCGAGGGTTGTGCCCAAGAGGTGAGGCGCGCCTTTCTCGACCTGAAGAAACAGGGCATACAGAAGTTGGTGCTCGACCTCCGTAACAACGGTGGCGGTAGTGAGCTGGAAGCTGCCCATCTGGTGAATATTTTCGTGCCACGGGGCATTACGGTGGCCTCTAACCGCGGTAAGCTGCGTAGGGCCAATCACGACTACCAGACAACGGTGGAGCCCATCGATACCGTGATTCCGCTGGTGGTGCTGGTGAACGAGGAATCGGCCTCGGCCAGCGAGATTACCAGTGGTGCCTTACAGGATCTCGACCGTGCCGTGATCGTGGGTACGAGAACCTACGGCAAGGGATTGGTGCAGCTGCCTGTTGACCTTCCCCATAATGCGCAGCTGAAGGTGACTACCAGCAGGTATTACATTCCCAGCGGACGATGCATACAGGCCATTAACTACAAGCAGGGTGAAGGGGTGTATCAGGAGCATATTCCCGATTCGCTCACCAAGGTGTTCCATACGGCCAACGGACGAGAGGTTCGCGATGGAGGAGGAATCACTCCCGACTTGGTGGTGAAGCCGGACTCTCTGCCGAACATTGCCTATTACCTGGGTGTGAGCGGAAGGGATTCCACGGAAACGATGTTCGAGTACGAGGTGGACTACCTGGCCAGTCATCCCAACATCGGTCCGGTTTCTTCGTTCGAGATTACCGATGCCGACTATGAGAACTTCAAGAAGCGGGCTATAGCCAACGGTTTTACCTATGATCCCGAAAGCGACCGGGCCATGAAGGCACTGAAGAAGATCATGGAGTTTGAGGGTTACTACGAGGAGGCAAAACCCGAGTTCGAGGCACTGGAGAAGAAACTGCAGCATGATCTGTCGCACGATCTCGACCTGCATAAGGAGACCTTGAAACGGATGATCTCGTCGGATATCGTGGCCGCTTATTACTACCAGCGGGGAACGGTGGAGTATAATCTGAAACATGACAAACAGATGGCTGCAGCCCGTGATTTGCTCAACGATTTGAGTAGGTATAAACAGCTGTTGGAGCCGAAATCTATTAAATAATGTGGAAAAAATTTGGTAGTGTGCAGAATTATTCGTAATTTTGCACCCGTTCAGTGGAATGAGGGACTCTCCGAGAGTCTCTCATTTTCATTTATATTCAAGGTTTATGATTGATAAAAGCATTGTAAAAAGTTTAGTTGAGGAGTGGCTCGATGATAAGGAGTATTTCCTCGTAGATGTGGAGATTAGTAAGGACAACAAGATTGTTGTCGAGATTGACCACGCCGATGGCGTGTGGATTGAGGATTGTGTTGAGCTGAGCCGTTATATCGAGGATCGGCTGAACCGTGATGAGGAGGATTATGAACTGGAAGTAGGATCAGCCGGACTCGGACAGCCGTTCAAGGTGCCCCAGCAGTATATCAACTTTGTGGGCAAGGAAGTGGAAGTGCTCGACGGCGACGGAAAGAAGGTGAAGGGAATCCTGAAGAGCGTGGACGGTAACGACTTCGTGGTGACCGTCAGAGAGAAGGTGAAGGAGGAAGGAAAGAAACGTCCCGAACTGAAGGATGTGGACAAGACTTTCCAGATGGACAAAGTGAAATATACTAAATACTTAATAAGTTTCAAATAAGCTATGGCAGCAACAAAAAATGTAGAGACCCCCAGTATGGTCGATACCTTCAGAGAATTTACCGATCAGAAAAAGATCGACCGCACCACCTTGGTGAGTGTGCTCGAGGACAGTTTCCGCAATGTGATTGCGAAGATTTTCGGTAGCGATGAGAACTTCGATGTCATCGTGAACCCCGACAAGGGTGACTTCGAGATTTACCGTAACCGTGTGGTGGTTGCCGACGGTGAGGTGGAGGATGAGAACAAGGAGATTTGTCTTTCGGATGCCCAGAAGATTGAGGACGACTATGAGGTAGGCGAGGAAGTGTCTGAACGCGTGGATTTTGCGAAGTTCGGACGTCGTGCCATCCTGAACCTCCGTCAGACCCTGGCTTCGAAGATTCTCGAACTGGAACACGACAGTCTGTACAACAAGTACAAGGATCGTGTAGGACAGGTAGTGAGCGGAGAGGTCTATCAGGTATGGAAGCGTGAGGTACTGCTCGTTGACGATGAGAACAACGAGCTGATCCTGCCGAAGTCGGAGCAGATCCCTGCCGACCAGTATCGCAAGGGTGAGACCGTTCGTGCCGTGATTCACCAGGTGAACAACGAGAACAACAACCCGAAGATCATCCTGAGTCGTACCAGTCCTGAGTTCCTGAAGCGTCTTCTCGAGGCTGAGGTTCCTGAGATCAACGATGGTCTGATTACCATCCGTCGTGTGGCCCGTATGCCGGGAGAGCGTGCAAAGATTGCCGTGGAGAGCTACGACGACCGTATTGATCCCGTAGGCGCCTGCGTGGGTGTGAAGGGTAGTCGTGTTCACGGTATCGTGCGCGAACTGTGCAACGAGAACCTGGACGTAATCAACTACACCGCCAACACCAAGCTGTTCATCCAGCGTGCATTGAGTCCAGCCAAGGTGTCGAGCATCGTGGTGGATGAGGAGAACCACAAGGCAGAGGTGTATCTGCGTCCCGAGGAGGTGAGTCTGGCCATCGGCCGCGGCGGTCTGAACATCAAGCTGGCCAGTATGCTGACTGAATATACCATTGACGTATTCCGTGAGGTGGATGAAAACGAGGCTGACGAGGATATCTACCTGGATGAGTTCTCTGATGAGATTGATCAGTGGGTGATCGATGCCGTGAAGGCTATTGGTCTGGATACCGCCAAGGCCGTGCTGAACGCACCGCGTGAGATGCTGGTGGAGAAAGCCGACTTGGAAGAGGAGACCGTTGATCATATGTTGAATGTATTAAGAGCAGAGTTTGAACAATAAGGAAGAATGAGCATTAGATTAAATAAAGCAATAAGAGAGCTGAACATAGGACTTCAAACGGCAGTTGAATTCCTGGAGAAGAGAAGTGACTTAGGGGAAGTGAGAGGCGACTTGAACTTCAAGCTGAGTGACGAGCAGTATGGTGCGCTCGTTGATCAGTTCAAGAAGGACAAGGAACAGAAAGGTCTTGCCGAGAAGCTGTACCCCAAGAAGCAGAAGGAGAAGAAACAACGACCGGAACCCAAGGTGGAGACTGTTGTGGAGCAGAAGCAGCAGTTCAAGCCGCTGGGTAAGATCGATTTGAGCAGTCTGGGTAAGAAACCCGAGCCTGTGAAGGCTGAGACTCCTGCCCCTGCTGCCGAACCAGAGCCGAAGGCTGCTGCCGAGAGCCCGAAGCCCGAGACAAAGACTGTTGAGAAACCCGAGCCCGTGCAGACCGAGCAGGTTGAAGAGCCTGTTGTGGAGCAGCCGAAGGCAGAGGTGGTTGAGCCTGAGGTTACCGAGCCGCAGGAGCCCATCTCGGAGGAACCTGCCGAGGATGATTCCCAGAAGAAGGAATCAGAGGTGTTCACACTGAAGAGCGAGCAGAAGCTGGCTCCGAAGGTGAACGTGCTGGGTAAGATCGACCTTGACTCCATCAACCAGAGCACTCGTCCGAAGAAGAAGACCAAGGAGGAGAAGCGCCGTGAGCGTGAGGAGAAAGCTCGTATTGCAGGCGGCAATGGTGAGAAGAAGAAACGCCAGCGCATCGGTAAGGAGAAGATCGACATCGAGGCTGTGGGTAAGATGCAGCAGGGTGGCGGTAAGAACAACAATAATAACAATAACAACAACGCCGGCGGCGGTAAGAAGAACAAGAAGAAACGTGTTCAGAAACCGCTGGAGGTGAACGAGGAGGATGTAGCACGCCAGGTAAAGGAGACCTTGGCTCGTCTCACCAACAAGCAGAACCAGAACAAGAAGGGCGCCAAGTACCGTAAGGAGAAGCGTGACGCTGTTCAGGAGAAGCTCAACGAGGAGATGGCTTCACAGGCCGCTGAGAGCAAGGTACTCAAGCTCACTGAGTTCGTAACCGTTAGCGAGCTGGCTACCATGATGAACGTGGGTGTGAACCAGGTAATCGGTACCTGTATGTCTATCGGTATCATGGTGAGTATCAACCAGCGTCTGGATGCTGAGACCATCAATATCGTGGCCGATGAGTTCGGGTTCAAGACCGAGTATGTGAGTGCTGAGGTGCAGAATGCCATTACCGAGGAGGAGGACGATGAGAACGATCTCGTTCCGCGCGCTCCGATTGTAACGGTGATGGGACATGTTGACCATGGTAAGACATCGTTGCTCGACCATATCCGTAACACGAACGTGATTGCCGGTGAGGCTGGTGGTATTACCCAGCACATCGGTGCTTACAACGTGGAGCTGAAAGACGGTCGTCAGATCACCTTCCTCGATACACCGGGACACGAGGCGTTCACCGCTATGCGTGCCCGTGGTGCTCAGGTAACGGATATTGCCATCATCATCATTGCTGCCGACGACTCGGTGATGCCTACCACGAAGGAGGCCATCGCTCATGCTCAGGCAGCTAACGTACCGATGGTGTTTGCCATTAACAAGATTGATAAGCCGGGTGCTAATCCGGATAAGATTCGTGAGGATCTGGCTAACATGAACCTGCTCGTAGAGGAGTGGGGTGGTAAGTACCAGTGCCAGGAGATCAGTGCCAAGAAAGGTATTGGCGTGGATGAGCTGCTGGAGAAGGTGCTGCTGGAGGCCGAGATGCTCGACCTGAAGGCCAACCCCAACCGTAAGGCTACGGGTAGTATCATCGAGAGCTCGCTCGACAAGGGTCGTGGCTATGTCTCTACGGTGCTTGTATCAAACGGTACGCTCCATGTGGGTGATATCGTGGTGGCAGGAACCAGCTACGGTCGTATCAAGGCGATGTTCAATGAGCGTAACCAGCGCATCACCGAGGCCGGACCTGCCGATCCTGCTATCATCCTTGGTTTGAACGGTGCTCCCACTGCCGGTGACTCCTTCCATATCATGGAGACCGAGCAGGAGGCACGCGACATCACCAACAAGCGTGTGCAGCTGCAGCGCGAGCAGTCGATACGTACCACCAAGACCTTGGGTCTTGACGATATATCCCACCGTATTGCCCTGGGTGAGTTCCATGAGCTGAACATCATCGTGAAGGGTGATACCGACGGTTCTATCGAAGCGTTGAGCGATTCGTTCATCAAACTCTCTACCGAGAAGGTGCAGGTGAACGTCATCAACAAGGCTGTAGGACAGATTTCCGAGAACGATGTCATGCTGGCCAGTGCTTCTGATGCCATCATCGTGGGCTTCCAGGTACGACCCAGTGCCGATGCCCGTAAGCTGGCAGAGCACGAAGGCGTGGAGATCAATACATACTCTATCATCTACGACGCCATCGACGAGGTGAAGTCAACGATGCAGGGTATGCTCGACAAGGTAAAGAAGGAGGTTGTATCCGGCGAGATCGAGGTGAAGCAGGTATTCAAGATCTCGAAGGTGGGTACCGTGGCTGGCGGTCTGGTTATCGACGGAAAGGTACACAACAAGGACAAGGCCCGCGTGATTCGCGATGGTATTGTCATCCATACAGCTCCTATCGATGCCCTGAAGCGCTACAAGGATGATGCCAAGGAAGTGGCCACTGGTCTGGAATGTGGTATCAGTCTGGTGAACTTCAACGACATCGAGGTGGGCGACATCATCGAGACCTTCACCGAGATCGAGGTGGAACAGAAACTGTAAGGAATGAAGGGAAAGGAGCGCAAGCTACACAGCTTTGCCGGACGTCTTACAAGACGGATAGTGCTCGTGCTGCTGGTCATCATGGGCCTAACCGCCTTGTGGCTTTTCGGACTGGGTGGTGCTTTTGCCAATGATGAGGAAATCTATCGTTATGAGGGTATTCTTCATGTGACGGCAGAAAACCTCAGTAGGGTGGGCTCCGACGTCTATGTGGCCGTGTGCAACCAGGTGCCCGAGATAGAAGAGAGTCTTGACCGCCCTGAGCGCATGCTGAAGCTGGTGGAGCGCACCGTTTCCCTGAATCCCCGAATCCATAGCTGCGGCATCAGCTTTGTGGAGGGTTATTACCCCAGCAAAGGACGAGCCTATATGCCTTTTGCATCCAGGAAGGACAGTACGACGATTGGCGTTGCTGACCTCGGTGCAACAAACGACTATCTTCAAGACGACTGGTTCCAGGAGGTGCTGACAACCAACGAGGGCTTCTGGACGGAGCCGTTCTTTGCGAAGAACGATTCGCTCACGCCCCTCATCGCTTATGTTCATCCCATTCACGACAAGCAAGGACGAACGGTTGCGGTAATCGGTGCCGACATCTCGCTCCATTGGCTGAGAGAGAAGATGAACAGAGCCGATGAAGAAACATTTGCCCATCAGTTGATGGGCGAGAACGAGGAAAGACGGGATAGCCGGAAGGAGAAATGGGCGTCGTATAGTATGCTCGTCTCGCGGAAGGGTGTCTTCCTTGTTCATCCCGACGAGAAACGTGTTGCCCGCGACAGCATCGGCTCTTATGCAAAGACGGTAGATGAGTCATCCACCTTGGCTGTGATTGTACAACGCATCAAGGATGGTAAAGGCAGCACCGATTTCGGACATACCGAAGAGAATAATTACACCAGTGTGGACATTGACGGCAGGTCAGGCTATTTGTTCTACACACCCGTCAAGCACATGGGGTGGACATTGATGAGTTTCGTGCCGGGAAGAACCATTGACTTCTTGTCTTATTTCCTGGGCGGACTGCTGGCTTTCTTCGTGCTGCTTGCGATTGTGCTTACCTGGTTGGTTTGCCGCTTTTCCATCAAGAAGACGACCCGTCCGCTGAAGCAGCTGGCTTCCTCGGCCAACGAGGTGGCAAAAGGGAACTTCGCCGCAGCCCTTCCTGATATCAAGCATAACGACGAGATACGCTTACTGCGCGATTCGTTCGAGGATATGGAGCAGTCGTTGCAGCAGTATGTTGATGAGCTCAAGGAAACCACGGCTTCGAAGGCGGCCATCGAGAACGAGCTGAAGGTGGCGCATAACATCCAGATGTCGATGCTGCCCAAGACCTTCCCGCCTTTCCCGGAACGCAACGATATAGATATATATGGTGTGCTGACCCCTGCCAAGGATGTGGGTGGCGACCTCTTCGATTTCTATATCCGCGAGAACATGCTGTTCTTCTGCATCGGTGATGTGTCGGGCAAGGGCGTGCCAGCCTCGCTGGTCATGGCCGTAACACGCTCACTGTTCCGCAACGTATCGGCCCATACCTCATCGCCCGACCAGATCATGTCGACCCTCAATGAGGCGTTGAGCGAAGGAAACGACTCGAACATGTTCGTAACCCTTTTCGCGGGTGTGCTCGACTTATCCACGGGTGCTTTGAGCTATTGTAATGCGGGTCATGACTCACCCTTGCTCATCGGTAACGAGGTGGCCCTGCTACCCTGCCATGCAAACATTGCCTTGGGCATCATGCCGGGTATGGCGTTCAGGAAACAGGAGACGAAGCTTGATCCCGATACCACCATCTTCCTCTATACCGACGGTCTTAGCGAGGCAGAGAATACCCTCCACGAGCAGTTCGGAAAGGAGCGCATCCTGCGCATGACTGCCACCTTGCAGAAGGAAGAGGCCGTTATGGTGGTGAAAAAGATGGAAGAGGCCGTTCACGACTTTGTGGGTGAGGCTGAGCAGAGCGATGATCTGACCATGTTGGCCATTCGGTTTTGTGCCACTGAAAAGTAGAAATGAAAGGAACATACGATGAAGAAGAAACGTAAGTTACACTCTTTTGCCCGACGACTGACGCGCTGGATTATCTTCACGCAGCTCATAGTGATGGGAGTGGTTTCGTATATGATCTACAATCTGTCTAAAACGATTGTACGCTCAGAGGAAACCAGTCTTTACGAGAGTTATCTGGAGGTTACAAGCCAAAACGTGCAGCGCATGCTCTCGGAGGTGCGTGTGGCTACCCTGAACCATGCGACGGAGATAGAGACCAATATCGGGCAGGCCGACAAGATGGCTGCCATCGTGAAAGAGATTGTGGAGCAGAACCCCAGCGTTCGTGGCTGCGGCATCAGCTTCGTGGAGAACTACTATCCCCAGAAAGGTCGTTGGTACTGTCCTTATGCTGTGCGGAACGACAAGAACACCATCGAGCAGCGCTTCGTCGGCAACAGTCGTCATAACTACCTGAAAGAAGAATGGTTCACCGAAGCACTGAAAGCCAAGCAAGGATACTGGTCGAAGGCGTTCTTCGATGCCACCGATTCCATACCGCTGGTGGCCTATCTTCTTCCTGTCCGCAACAAACAGGGGAAAACCGTTGCCGTCATTGGGACGGATATCTCACTGAAGATGATCAGTGAGCACATAAAGACAAATATCATATCTTCAGCCGACAGCATCAAATATAATTATAATAGTGCTATTGAAAACGACTCGCTGGCGTTAATAGAGGAAAACGGTGGCGAGAAACCCACTGTGCACACCATCAACTGGCGTTTTATCCACTATCCTTTCATTATCGACAAGGATGGAACGTTCCTTGTCCATCCCGACAGCAATCGTGTCGTCAACGACAACTATTTTGCGCTGGCCAAGGAAACGACGGATACCATAGACGACTATGTAGGACGACAGATGGTGGAAGGTGAAAAGGGTACCTGGATGGAAGATGGTAATGCCGCCTATTTCGATTTCTTCGACATCAAATGGCAGTCGGGTTATGTGTTCTACCAACCGGTAGAGGACACCAGCTGGTCGATAGCCCTTGCCGTACCGCGCATCATGGTCGACAGTCTGGCCATTGGCAGCGGTGTTGTCATGCTGGTGTTTATCGCTCTGGCCCTGCTGGTGGCCCATCTTGTAGGACGGTTTGTCATCCGACGGGCTACCAAGCCGCTCAACCAGTTGGCTTCATCGGCCGACGAGGTGGCGAAGGGTAACTTCAACGCCCCCTTGCCCCAAATTAAGCATAAGGACGAGATACGCCAGCTGCGCGACTCGTTTGAGGGAATGCAGTCGTCTCTGAAGACTTATATCGATGAGCTCAAGGATACCACGGCTTCGAAGGCAGCCATTGAGAACGAGCTGAAGGTGGCACACGATATCCAGATGTCGATGCTGCCCAAGACCTTCCCGCCCTATCCCGAGCGTGACGACATAGATATATATGGTATGCTGACACCTGCCAAGGATGTGGGTGGCGACCTGTTCGACTTCTACATCCGTGAGAACAAGCTGTTCTTCTGCATCGGTGATGTGTCGGGCAAGGGTGTTCCTGCCTCATTGGTCATGGCCGTAACGCGCTCGCTGTTCCGCAACGTGTCGGCCCATACCTCATCGCCCGACCAGATTGCCTCTACCCTTAATGAGGCATTGGCCGAAGGAAACGAAACGAACATGTTCGTAACGCTGTTCATCGGCGTGATCGATCTGGCCACGGGTAATCTCAGCTATTGTAACGCAGGTCATGGCTCATCCTTGCTCATCGGTAACGAGGTGGCTCTGCTGCCCTGCGATGCGAACCTCGCTCTGGGTATCATGCCGGGCATGACGTTCAGTAAGCAGGAGATGATGCTTGATCCCGATACCACCATCTTCCTCTATACCGACGGTCTTAACGAGGCAGAGGACTTCCTCCACTCGCAGTTCGGACTGGAGCGTATCATGAAGCTGGCGGCCACCTTACAGGCACAGGGTGAAAACACACCCACCACGATTGTCAAGAGGATGGATGAGGCCGTGAGCATCTTTGTGGGCGGAGCCGAGCAGAGCGACGATCTGACCATGCTCGCCATCAAATACACGAACACACATGAAGGAAAAGATCAATAAACCTGAGGAACAGGAAAACGATAATGAGCTGGTGCGCCGTATAGCCGAGCAGAAATATGCGTTCGGCTTCACTACGGATGTGCATACAGAGATCATTGATAAAGGACTGAACGAGGATATCGTCCGTCTCATCTCTGCGAAGAAGGGGGAGCCCGAGTGGATGCTCGAGTTCCGTCTGAAGGCGTTCCGCTACTGGAAGGAGCAGGCGGAGCCTACATGGGGACATGTACATGTGCCGCCCATCGATTATCAGGAGATTAGCTATTATGCTGATCCCACCGCTAAGAAGGTATCTGAAGAATCGTCGGGTAAGATAGACCCCGAGCTGGAGAAGACCTTCGACAAGCTGGGCATTCCCCTTGAGGAGCGCCTGGCCCTGAGCGGTAATACGGCCGTAGATGCCATCATGGACTCGGTTTCCGTGAAGACCACCTTCAAGGAGAAGCTGCGCGAGAAAGGTATCATCTTCTGCTCCATCGGCGAGGCCATCAAGGAACATGGCGACCTGGTGCGGCAGTATCTCGGTACAGTGGTTCCCTATCGGGATAACTTCTATGCAGCCCTGAACAGTGCGGTGTTTAGCGACGGCTCGTTTGTGTATATCCCCAAGGGCGTGCGCTGCCCCATGGAGCTGAGCAGCTATTTCCGTATCAATGCAAGAAACACGGGTCAGTTTGAGCGCACCCTGATCATTGCCGACGATGATTCGTATGTGAGTTACCTCGAGGGCTGTACGGCTCCGATGCGCGACGAGAACCAGTTGCATGCGGCTATCGTGGAGATCATCGTGAACGAACGTGCCGAGGTGAAATACTCCACCGTACAGAACTGGTACCCGGGCGATGAGCATGGTAAGGGTGGTGTACTGAACCTCGTGACCAAACGTGGCGATCTGCGCGGGAACGACTCGAAGCTGTCGTGGACGCAGGTGGAGACGGGCTCGGCCATCACATGGAAATATCCTTCGTGCATATTAAGAGGCGACAATTCGGTGGCAGAGTTCTACAGCGTGGCGGTAACGAACAACTACCAGGAGGCGGATACGGGAACCAAGATGATTCATATCGGTAAGAACACCAAGAGTACCATTATCTCGAAGGGTATCTCCGCGGGTCATTCGCAGAACTCATACCGTGGTCTGGTGCGTGCTGCATCAACAGCCGACAATGCCCGTAACTACTCCTCGTGCGACTCCCTGCTGCTGGGTTCCCAGTGTGGTGCTCACACCTTCCCTTATATGGACGTGAAGAACCCGACGGCCATCTTTGAACACGAGGCCACCACCTCGAAGATCTCCGAAGACCAGCTGTTCTACTGTAATCAGCGGGGTATTCCCACCGAGCAGGCCGTTGGTCTCATCGTCAATGGCTATGCCAAGGAGGTGCTGAACAAACTACCCATGGAGTTCGCCGTTGAGGCCCAGAAGCTGTTAAGTGTATCATTAGAAGGAACGGTGGGGTGAAACAATTGAAAATTGAGAATTGAACTTTCGGAGCAGCGAGCGCCAACAAGCTTGCTTGATTGGCCAAGTCGTGACGAAAGTCAACGAAGTTAAAATTGAAAATTTAAGGTCAAAGGGATTCGGTCAAAGGGTAATCTCCTTCCTCCCTCCTCCCTCCTCCTTCCTCGAATAAAAAAGTATATGTTAGAAGTAAGAAACTTGCACGCCAAGATCGGCGAGAAAGAGATATTAAAAGGTATCAGTCTTACCATCAACGATGGTGAGATCCATGCCATTATGGGTCCGAACGGCTCGGGGAAGTCAACCCTCAGTGCTGTCCTCGTGGGTAATCCGCTGTATGAGGTGACTGAAGGCGAGGCTTTCTTCAACGGGAAGAACCTGCTGGAGATGAAACCCGAGGACAGGGCGCACGAAGGTCTCTTCCTGAGCTTCCAGTACCCCGTGGAGATTCCCGGTGTGTCGATGACCAATTTCATGCGTGCCGCCATCAACGAGAAACGTAAGTACCAGGGCTTGGAACCGATGAATGCGGCTGAGTTCCTGAAGCTGATGCGCGAGAAGCGGAAGGTGGTGGAGCTGGACTCCAAACTCAGTAACCGCAGCGTGAACGAGGGTTTCAGCGGTGGTGAGAAGAAACGCAACGAGATCTTCCAGATGGCCATGCTCGAACCCAAGCTGAGCATTCTCGATGAGACCGATTCAGGACTTGACGTTGATGCCATGCGCATCGTGGCCGAGGGTGTGAACAAGCTTCAGACACCGGATACTTCCTGCATCGTCATCACCCATTACGACCGTTTGTTGGAGATGATTCGACCGCAGTATGTTCATGTGTTGTACCAGGGTAAGATCGTCAAGACAGGCGGTCCTGAGCTGGCCAAGGAAATACAGGAGCACGGGTATGATTGGATAAAACGAACCGAAACACCCGACCCCCCAAAAAGACTCTCCCCCAACCCCTCCCTGTGAGGGAGGGGAGTAATTACCTAACAGATAAAGTAACGAGAAATATGACGGAGAAGAAAACAGCAACGGTATCTACTCCCCTCCCTCAGAGGGAGGGGGAGGGGGTGGGTCTCTCTTCGCTCTATGAGCAGTCTCGCGAGCTGATTTGCGGGCACAGCAGTGCCGTGATGAATGCTGTGCGTGATGAGGCCTTCCGTGAGTTCTCTGCCAGCGGCTTCCCTACCCGTAAGGTGGAGCGCTATAAATATACCGACATCAACGAGCTCTTCGCACCCGATTTCGGTGTGAACCTCAATCGGTTCGACATACCCGTCAATCCCTATGATGCCTTCCGCTGCGACGTGCCTAACCTGAGTACCTCGTTGTATTTCGTGGTAAACGACGCTTTCTATACCAAGGCCCTGCCTAAGAGTCATCTGCCCGAAGGGGTGGTCATCGGTTCCCTAAAGGACTTTGCCACCACCACTCATTACCATCAGCTGGCTGCCAAGGATCATGATGCGGTGACGAATCTGAATACCATGCTGGCACAGGACGGACTGTATGTCTATGTTCCCAAAGGGGTAGTGGTTGATCGGGCCATCCAGGTCATCAATATCCTGAAATCCCCCGCCAATCGACCCTCCACAGGCAACACTGTCCTTCCTCCTTCGTCCTTCGTCCTTCCTCGAATGATGGTAAACCGTCGTGTACTGATCATCCTGGAGGAAGGGGCTGAGCTGAAGATGCTCTTCTGCGATCATACCGCCGACGACTGCCACTTCCTGGCTACGCAGGTCATCGAGGCCTACGTTGGTGAGAACGCATCGTTGGATCTCTACTGTATGGAGGAGACGCATGCCAAGAACGTGCGCGTGAGTAATGTATATATCGACCAGCAGGCCAACAGTAGGGTTAACCACAACGTCATCACCCTGCACAATGGCATCACCCGAAACAAGCTCGACCTCACCTTCTCGGGCGAGGGAGCCGAATGCGACTGCTATGGTTGTGTCATTGCCGATAAGCATCAGCATGTGGATAACAACACGCTCATCACGCACAAGGTGCCGCACTGCACCTCGAACGAACTATATAAGTATGTGCTCGACGAGCAGTCAACCGGGGCCTTTGCTGGTAGGGTACTAGTGGAGCAGGGGGCGCAGAAGACCAGCTCGCAGATGACCAATCAGAACCTCACGGCCACGAAGGAGGCACGGATGTACACGCAGCCCATGCTCGAGATCTATGCCGATGATGTGAAGTGCGCCCATGGCTCAACGGTGGGTCAGCTCAACGATGCGGCCCTCTTCTATATGCGTCAGCGCGGTATTCCCCTCGAGGAAGCCCGATTGCTGTTGCAGAACGCATTCATCAACGAGGTCATCGACAAGATGAAACTCGAACCCCTCCGCGACCGCCTTCACTACCTTGTGGAGAAGCGTTTCAGGGGAGAACTCAGCAAGTGCGAAGGGTGCAAGCTGTGCAAATAAAGTGCATAGTTCATAGTTCATAGTGCATAGTTCATAGTTCATAGTGCATAGTTACGAAGGGATTCGGTCGAAGGGATTCGGTCAAAGGGATTAAATATTAATAGAAGCAAGAGGTGAGAGATTGTCAAATTGTGATTTTGACAATAGTTTTTGTGATTTTGAGAATGGGTATCTCATCATATTTTTCTATATTTGCAGCATATTACTAACCTAAATTTTATGAATTATGAAGAAATTTCTACTGATAACCTTGTTTTTCTTCTCGGCAGCATCGATGATGGCCGATGGTGAACAGAAGATTGATGCTTCGAAGGTTTCCAAGATTACTTTCAAAGGCGATGACGTGATCATTACATTCAATGATGGAACATCAACAAAGACACTCGACATGTCGGTGGTTACACTCGACTTCACAAATGCTACGAGTATTGAGGATCGTATAAGGCTTTCTGAAGAGAGTGGTTTGGAGGGTAAGCCAGTATACGACCTCAGCGGTAAGCAGATGGGCAATAGTGCTGCCTCACTCAAAGCGGGAGTCTATATCATTGATAAGAAAAAGGTTGTTATCAAATAAAAGGAGGGAACCATGATGAAACATCTATATATTTCAGTGTTACTGCTCTTGGTGTCTGTTTGTGCATCGGCTCAAACAGGTGCTAATGCAGTGAAAAGGGACGGAAACCAAAACCAGGTCATACTTAGTCTGACCAATGGCGAAGTCAAATACTACAACACTTCTGATCTGCAGAGTATTGACTTCAAAAGCGGGGAGGTTACCTTCAAGCATCATGCGGGTAATGATACTTACAAGAACATGGTTTCTGGCATGCGTTTCCTCAAGTCAGAGAAGATTACACCCTTGTCTGAGGATGAACTCAGTAACCTTACTGGCGATTTGGTGGCAAGGTTACTTGCGCTTGCCTATAACCCCCAAAGCAAAGTCAATGATGCGGAGCGTATCGACTATCTGCTTACAACACTCAGTCAGCAGCAAGCCATCGAAACCCGCGGTGTTTGGTCGAAAGCCAAAGCCATCGTTGACTTCGGTCTGGTGATGAACGATGCCAATAAGCTTCACCGTTGCACAGTGATTGGGGCGATGTCGAAATTCGGCGTTAAGAGCAAGTCCGACCGTCAGCGCATCTGGCGGGATATCATGGATGCTGATGTGCTGCCCAATGAGTACCGCACCTCTTCCGATCAGTTCTGGAAAGCCTTCTCCATGGGCGAGCTCGACTATTACGCCATCCCCATCTACAAAGCTATTATGGACCATAATGTCACGTCAGAATCTACAGCTACTGAACGACTAGCCACAGAGATGGCTGTCAATGGCTTGCGGCATATTGACTTGACGCTTTCCGTTGCTCCACAACTCATTGAGGCTGGTGCTAATATCGTCTTCGCATTTGGCGGTGACTTGATTGAAACGTCCAAGCTGGCATACGACTTTGTCACGACAAACGAAGGGGTGATATTTGAGTTGGTGGAAGGTAATCTTACTGCCGAAACCTTCATTGATGCCTGTAACAATAACCTGAAACTGCTTGCAAAAGGACTTAAAGAAATAATTCCCGATGGGGGCGACCTCGCTGAGATGTTGGCAGATGCTACGGCAGAACAGGTGAAGCAGCTGAATCAGGAAATTAACGACGCCATCACCATGGCAGGCAATAGCAGTCTCACTCAGAGCGATGTGGCCTTCTTTGTGGATCGCATGAGAGACATTCTTAAAATAGACTGGAGCCCCGGATTCCTGGATAAGGACTATGAAAGCAAGGACAAGTCGTATTTCCATATCACCTCCGCCGAGAACAAGACATACACGTTCCATTACTATGATGCCGATGGGGAACTGATGTGGGGTGGCAGATGCTCGGTTGATCCCAGTTATATCTTTGTGCAGGTAAGTGTGCTGGATGAGAAATGCGACCTGTTGCGCAACCCCAAGAACGTGGGTGATATCGTTGCTATTCCATACGTCGAGGGTTACCAATCTGTCTCTATGGGCTCTTCTACTGCAGGTGATGTGAAATTCAAGTCGTTCATTCAGAAAGAAGTGAACGTTGAAGATCAGGTGGTGTTCCATGATGAGAACCAGGGATACACCAGTTTTTACAACTCCGGGTATCAGGTGTACTTCACCGACCGCAGTGATGGGCATTACATGGAGATATCCAAGTATCTTGGGAATAATGAAACCGAAACCATATTCCGGGCATACTACACGGCCAGCGAAAACAACGATTTGGGTCTTACCATCATTAGCTTCAAGAAAACCCTCAGAAACGGCGAAAGCACCATCTTTGCCAACGAAAATTGGAAGGAAGGTGACATGATCTTGGGCAGTTACTACAAACCCGAAGACGGTATTTCCATCAACATCGGTAGTCATGAGTTTGTGCTTAACAAGGAAGTGAGTATCAAGGCGGTATGGACGTCTGTTGACGGTGCAGCCGAGTTTGATCTCTATTGGGGTAGATACAGGTGTAATGGCAATCTGTACCTCACACTCAGAGCATCGGTGAATCAGTTTGAAAAGACCATCAAGTTCACTGTCCACTATGCGTATGATACGACGCAGGAAAAAGCAGAATCTTGTAAGATTAAGGTGCCTGGACAAGGTGAGATTACGGTCGACTGCAAGGATTACACCGTTCCATTCAAACTAGAGAAGAAGAAAGATGGTATTGAATATCTCACCTTCACACTCTTCGGCTGCGAGTTCGTGCTGAAAAAGACGGCCGACAAATGATGTAAGAAAAAGTCCTGCCCAACATATCGGTGGGACTTTTTTTCGTATATCGGTTGCCCAAGTCGCAGAAAAGTAGTACTTTTGCAGCAAGGAATAATAAAAGAAGCAAGAGGTGAGAGGCAAGAACTTTTGGAGCAGCGAGTGCCACCATGCTTGCATGATTGGCCGAGTCGTGACAAAAGTCAACGAAGTTAAGCAAGAGAAAAGTACTGAGATTCTGTATCTCTGAATCATTTCTCCTTCCTCCTTCGTCCTTCCTCCTTCCTCGAATAAATTTAATGTTTAATGATAAAAAGACTAAGGAACCAAAGGACCAAGGATTAAAGACCAAAGAAATAAGGAACCAAAGGTAATCATAAAGATAAAAGTTCAAAGTTCAAACTTCAAAGTTCAATGATAAACAAGCGTAAAGACTTTCCCATTCTGTCAAGGGAAGTGTACGGTAAGCCGCTGGTATATCTGGATAATGCGGCCACCACGCAGAAACCGCTCTGCGTGCTCGACGCCATGCGCGATGAGTATCTCAATGTGAATGCCAATGTGCACCGTGGCGTGCATTACCTCTCTCAGCAGGCCACCGACCTCCATGAGGCGGCGCGCGAGAAGGTGCGCCAGTTTATTCATGCACGTAAGACCGAGGAGATTGTCTTCACCCGCGGAACCACCGAGGCCATCAACCTCGTGGCCAGCTCGTTCTGCGAGTCGCAGATGCAGGAAGGCGATGAGGTGCTGGTTACCGAGATGGAGCATCATTCGAATATCGTACCCTGGCAGCTGCAGGCTATGAAACGCGGCATCATCGTAAAGCACCTCCCCATCACCGACGACGGCCGTCTCGTAAATTGCGATGATATTGCAACTTACATGACGGAAAGAACAAAGTTCGTAAGTGTGACGCACGTCAGCAACGTACTCGGCACAGTGAACCCCGTCAAAGAGATCATTCAGATAGCTCATGAACATGGTATCCCTGTGTTGGTTGATGGTGCCCAGAGTGCTCCGCACATGATGATTGATGTGCAGGATCTGGATTGTGATTTCTTCGCCTTCAGTGGTCATAAGATGTACGGTCCTACCGGCATAGGTGTGCTCTATGGCAAGGAGGAATGGCTCGAGAAACTGCCACCGTATCAGGGTGGGGGAGAGATGATTGACAAGGTGACGTGGGAGAAAACCACCTTTGAACGACTGCCGTTTAAGTTCGAGGCAGGCACGCCCGACTTCGTGGCCACCCACGGTCTGGCCACCGCCATCGACTATATCCAATCCATCGGCTTCGACGCCATACAACAGCATGAGCAGGAGCTCACCCGCTACTGCATGCAACAACTCCTCACCATCCCCGACATCCATATCTACGGACCCCAACTTAAAGTTCAAAGTACAAAGTTCAAAGTTCAAAGTTCAAAGGACGCAGTAGTAAGTTTCAACCTCGGCTCCATCCACCACCTCGACGTCGGCACCCTGCTCGACCGTCTTGGCATAGCCGTCCGCACCGGTCATCACTGTGCGCAGCCCCTGATGGACCGTCTTGGCATCTCCGGAACCGTCCGCGCCTCCTTCGCCCTTTACAACACGAAGGAAGAGGTGGATGCCTTGGTGGCAGGCATCGAGCGCATCAGGAAAATGTTCTGATAACCCCCTTAAGCCAGTAGTCTGCGGCATTTCTTCACGGCCACAACCAGCCACAGCAGTGCCACGGCACGCAGGACAAAGGCGTAACCCACGGGCATCACCCCTAAGAAGAACGCCACCTGCGCCTCAATCAACGCCCATGTCTGGTGCATGTTCAAATCGCGCTCCAGCACCTGGGCGTAATACGTACGTAAAAGGTTCACCGGACGGTTCACGCTCTCAGTAACCTTACTCATCATCTCTGCTACGAAGCGCCCACCACGTGAGCAGCTCAACACCATTTCCTTATTCATAACTTTGAACTTTGAACTTTGAAATTTGAACTTTATGATTACCTTTGGTTCCTTAGTTCTTTGGTCTTTAATCCTTGGTCCTTTGGTTCCTTAGTCTTTTAAAAACATGTTCTTCTGTTATTATGTCTAAAAACCTGTTCTTTTGTCTTCGCTGCAAAATTACCATCCCTTTGTGCACAATAAGTTCACAAATTCCCCGTTTTTCTATAAAAAACTTTAATCTTTAATGTTTAATCTTTAATGTTAAAATCTCATTTTCACGAGGGCAAGATCGAGGCAGGCTGCGACGAGGCAGGTCGTGGCTGTCTGGCAGGCAGTGTCTATGCTGCGGCCGTGATCTTCCCAGCCGACTATCAGAATGAGGCGTTGAACGACTCGAAGCAGCTCACCGACAAGCGGCGGCATGAGCTGCGGGAGGTCATTCAGCGTGACGCCCTGGCCTGGGCAGTAGGCATTGTCACCCCCGAGGAGATCGACAAGATCAATATCCTCAACGCCTCCATCCTCGCCATGCACCGTGCCTTGGATCAGCTCAAGGTGCGCCCCGAGGCCATCATCGTCGATGGTAACCGCTTCAAGCCCTACTTTACCCCCGCGCCACCGCACCACCGCACCCCCATCCCCCACACCACCATTGTGAAAGGTGATGCCAAATATCTCTCCATCGCCGCCGCCAGCATCTTAGCCAAGACCTACCGTGATGACTATATGGACAAGTTGGCCGAGGAGTACCCGCAGTACGACTGGCAGCGCAACAAGGGCTATCCCACCAAGAAACACCGTGAGGCCATCAAGCTCCACGGCATCACCCCCTATCACCGCAAGTCCTTCAACCTCCTTGGTAACGAAGAACTATCATTGAACTTTGAACTTTGAACTTTAACTACGTTGACTTTTGTCACGACTCGGCCAAATTGATTCAAGCATCTTTGGCGCTCGCTGCTCCAAAAGTTGAACTTTATGATTACTCTTATATTTTGTATCCTCTTTTTCACTCTACGAATTAGACGAACCGTCGGTCTTTCAAAGCTAAGCAGCGAAAGATGTCTATTCATTTGGACCTGTCCCCCTCCCTTTGGGGGGTTGGTGTTGGCTCCTTATCGTAGTGTAATCATAAAGTTCAATGTTCAAAGTTCAAAGATCAAAGTTAAAAATGCGCCACGATAAACTAGAACGTCAGCTCGACCTTATGCTCCTCCTGGCAGGCAGCAGGGGCATGCGGGTGGAAGATATCTGTGAACGACTCGATATCTCTCGCCGTAACTTCTATTACTATATGGAGTTCTTCCGCGACTGCGGCTTCATCGTTAACAAAACAAGTGGTAGGTACAGCATCGACCGTGAGTCACCCTTCTTCAAACGTCTCATCGAGCGCGTCTCGTTCACCGAGGCCGAGCTCATCATCCTCCGCCGACTTGTCGAGAAGGTTGATGGACAGAACGCCGTGGTAGAGAAGCTCAGGGAGAAGTTAGGCGCAGCCATGGATTTCCAGATCCTCAACTTCAGCACCACCAACGACCAGCAGGCCTTCATCATCAGTCAGCTGCACGAAGCCATTAAATACAAGCAGATGGCCGTGCTCAAAGGCTATTCCTCTCCCCACGGGCGCACGCAGCGCGACCGACTGGTGGAGCCTTTCCTCCTGATGAACGCCAATAACGAGGTGCGTTGCTACGAACCCGCCTCGGGCATGAACAAAACCTTTAAGATTGCCCGCATTCAACAGGTGGAGCTGCTCAGTGAGAACTGGCAGCACGAAGCCGACCACCGCAGGATGTTCACCGATCTCTTCATGTTCAGTGGCGAGGAACGTCTGCCCATCCAGCTGCGCATGGGCACCTTAGCCCATAACCTCATGCTTGAGGAATACCCCCTCTCCTCAGAACACTTCGTGCAGGAAGACGATAAGCACTGGCTCCTCACCCTCGATGTCTGCAGCTATGCCGGCATCGGCCGTTTCGTCCTCGGTCTCTTCGAGGACATCGAAGTACTCGGTTCACCAGAGTTCATAAAGTATTTGCAAGAGAAGATCAAGGGGTATCAGATAAAATAACTCCTTCTATGCGTTTCAATTTGGGTATAGGAGAACGATCGTTTGGGTATAGGCGCATGATCGTTTGCGTATAGGCAATCGATGGAAAAACGGCAGTTTTCTCCCTAAATCCTTATGGTTTTGGCCTGTAATTCCTATGATAAGACCCTCCAAAACATATGCCTTATACAGAAAGTTGACAGCAAATGGTTACATGGTCACAGCTGTGACCATGTGACCGTTTCGCCTAAAGAAAAGTAAACTTTCCTTTTGCATTTTGCTCGCTAATTGCATAAAATCTTCGCGTTCGAGCAAACAAATATATTTGTTTCCTTCTCACTTACTCAGATTTTTCGTACCTTTGACTTTGCCGAAGGTACTCCCGCTCGAAAATGAAAAGAAAAGTAAACTTTCCTTTTGCATTTTGCTCGCTAATTCGTACCTTTGCACCATATTAAAAATCTGTATTATGAAAAAGCAAGCATTCATTGTTTTGTGTATAGTGTTAGTCATGACTGCATGGGCTGTACCAGCGCAACGCGGATTATGGCGGGTGATTCATTTGACTGATGGTTCCATGGTAAGGGTGGAGTTGCGAGGCGATGAGAATAGTCATTGGTGGGAGGATTCTATTGGGAACCGATATTGTTCCCGAGGAAGGACGAAGGACGAAGGAGGAAGGAGATATGATGCTGAGATTCGAGGAGTGTGGAGTGAGGAGTGTGGAGTGAGATATGATGATGAGATATGGGAAAAGATGGAGAAAAAGGATTGGAGCAAACGGCGCAATACCCGAAGGTATTCTCCTTCCTCCCTCCTCCTTCGTCCTTCCTCGAAGCATTCCTCCACTGTTCCCCTCCCTATGGAGGGGTCAGGGGTGGCTTCTTCTCCCCGCCGCGGTCTCATCATCCTTGCTTCATTTGCTGATCGTTCTTTTAAGAAGGAGCACACAAAAGAACTCTATGAGCGGATTGCCAATGAAGAAGGATTTGTGCATGAACTGGGCTTTAAAGGAAGTGTTCATGACTATTTTAAGGATCAGAGTGACGGACAGTTCCTGTTGGATTTCGATGTGGTGGGCCCTGTTCATCTGTCGCTCGATTATGCCTACTATGGTGAGAATGATGCTGATGGCCAGGACCTTCGTGCTGGGGAAATGATAGCAGAGGCCTGTAAACTGGCTGCAAAGGAAGTGGATTTTGCCGACTACGATTGGGATGGTGATGGTGTGGTGGAACAGGTAGTGGTTCTTTTTGCCGGTCAAGGGGAGCACTGCTGTGAAGATGCGGCTACCATCTGGCCCCATGAGTACGAGTTGGAAGTCAGCGACTATGGTCGTACGTTACGCCTGGACGGTGTTACGATTTCTACCTACGCCTGCTGTTCGGAATTAGGACTTGGTGAAACGATAGATGGCATCGGTACGCTTTGTCATGAGTTCTCTCATTGTCTGGGCATCCCTGATATGTACGATACGGAAGATCATGGTTGTTTCGGTATGTCTCGTTGGGACCTGATGGATTACGGCTGTTATAACGACAATGGTTTCTCTCCCTGCGGCTATACCAGTTATGAGCGTATGATATGTGGGTGGAAACAGCCAGTGGTGCTTACCAACGACCAAGAGATCAGTAACATGAAACCCTTATCAGATGGCGGAAACACCTATATTATCTATAATGCGAACAGTCCCAACGAGTTCTACCTGTTAGAGAACCGCCAACAAGTGGGGTGGGATAGTGCCTTGCCTGGTAGCGGACTGCTTGTGCTGCATGTTGATGAGGATGAAGGGGCTTGGATAGAGAATAGGGTAAACACAGATCCTAACCATCCTCGTTGTACCATCTTCCATGCCGATAACGACAGCGGCACTTCTCTTTTGCAGCTTCACGGAGATCCTTATCCCTATAACGATAATAATAGTCTGACCGCCCTCTCCACTCCATCTGCTACCGTATTTAACAAGAGCGTGAGAGGAGATTACTATATGCCTATGGCCATCACGTCTATTGTCCAACAGAATGGTTGTGTATCCTTTCAATATCAGACAACAGCAGCTGTGGCCAGTTCCGACGGAATTATCTTCCATGAGCATTTCAACGGTTGTGCCGGAAAAGGAGGAAACGACGGTAAGTGGAGTGGGAATATTGCGCTGGCTGCTTTCAAGGCCGATAATGAAGGATGGTCGGGAATCAAGTCTTTTGGTGCCAACCAGTGTGCGAAGTTCGGAACCACCTCTGCCCATGGCTTTGTCGTCACCCCGTCGATTTATCTCAACGGTGAGTATGAACTCTCCTTTCTGGCTGCACCGTGGAATAATGAAGAGAACTTCATCTGGCTCGATGTTGAAAGCGGCACGGCTACCATAGCGAATCATGTCTTCGACAGGATGAAAAGTCAGCAATGGAACGAACACCACACTACAATTACTGGTCATGGCTGGGTAAAGTTGTTATTCTACGGGAACAACAAACGATTCTTCCTGGATGAGGTAATGATCAGGAAGCGGGGTGGTATAACGACGGACAATACGGATACCGTACCATTAAAATCCGTTAACAACAGCGCAGGCCAAAACATAGATGAAAAAATCCATGAAGGATGGTTCACACCAGATGGAAGAAAGCTCAAAGGAGTGCCTACGAAGGCAGGAATGTACATACAAAACGGTCAAAAAACCATACGAAGAGTTCATTAAAAAGTGCATATATATATAATAAGGTATTGTCATTTCCGCACCAAATCGCCCCCTTTTTTCATCTTTTTTTAATAAAAAACGCAATTTTTCAACAGAATGTTTTGTGTATAACAAAATTCTCCTTATATTTGCAAATTGTAACAATATAGATTATTTAATTAATTTAATTTTATAATAACTAACGAGAGGATATTTATGGAAAAAAGACTAGCTTTGATTTTGGCGAATCTATTCCTATGCGTTGGAATAGCGTTTGCGCAAATGCAGGTTACAGGTACCGTAGTGTCTCAAGATGATAACGAACCCGTTGTGGGTGCGAGTATCATGGTGGTGGGAACCAATACGGGAACGGTAACCGACATCAACGGTAAGTTCTCACTCGCAGTTCCTGCTGGAAGGAAGAACTTACGTATTTCCTACGTGGGTATGGAACCCGTGGAAGTAACAGCAAGTCCGAACATGCGCATCGAGCTGACGAGCGATCGTACGGCTTTGGATGAGGTGATCGTCGTGGCTTTCGGTACGGCAAAGAAATCTGCCTTCACCGGTTCGGCCACAGTGATCAATTCGGAAGACATCACGAAGAAGACGGCTGCCAACGTGGCTAACGCCCTGGTAGGATCCGTTCCCGGTCTGCAGATGACTGGTATGAGCGGTGCTCCTGGTGCTGGCAGTGGTAACATGTACATTCGTGGTCTTTCGTCACTGTACTCATCTACCGACCCGCTGATCATCGTGGATGGTGCTCCTTACTATGCCAGCTTGACGAATATCGCTACTGACGATATCGAGAGTGTAACGGTGTTGAAGGATGCTGCTTCTGCCGCTCTTTACGGTGCTGCCGGTGCTGCCGGTGTGATCCTGGTGACTACCAAGAAGGGTAAGACTCAGGAGGCCGTAATCAATGTGGATGTTCGCCTGGGTGCTAACAGCCGTAGTGTGCAGGAGTATGACCGCATCACCGATCCGGCTCAGTACTACGAGGCTTACTACACGATGATGAACAACTACTACCTGAACAACGGTGGTTATTATTCAAACGACGAGTCGGTGACCGACGCCATGAGAGAGGCCATCAAGTACAACGCTTTCGTGTCGGCAAACAATGCCACTCTGAACCGTCTGGGCTACAACGTGTTCAACCTCCCGCAGGGACAGTACCTGATTGGTACAAACGGTAAGCTGAACCCCAATGCTACACTGGGCCGCACCTATACCGCTTCGAACGGTGAGACTTATTACCTCACTGCCGACAACTGGGATAAGGCTGCATACAGCACCGCCCTCCGCCAGGAGTATAACGTGAACATCAGTGCCGGTACTACCAAGTCGTCATTCTATGCCAGTGCAGGCTACCTGAATGAGGACGGTATCATCGAGTACTCCGGCTACGAGCGTTTCACGGGTCGTTTGAAGGCTGACTACCAGGCCAAGAAGTGGCTGAAGGTAGGTGCCAACATCGGCTACACACACAGCAAGCAGGACAGCAACCCGAACATGGATACTACTTGGGGTGCTACCAACCTGATGTACACCACATCGTTCATCGCTCCGATCTACCCGATCTACGTGCGCGTGATTGATCCCGCAACAGGTCAGCCTGTGATCCGCACCGACTCCTATGGTCATCCGCAGTATGACTACGGTGTGCCGGCTGCCAACTACGTGGATACCCCGGTTCGTGGCTTCATGTCAACCAGTAACCCGTTGGGTTCTAACCGATACAACCGTGAGTACAACATCGGTAACTCGCTGAACATGACCTACACAGCCGACGTGACCATTACCGACTGGCTGCGTTTCAACTCTACGAACAACATTAACTTGGGTCATACCACCTATACATCGTATGGCAACCCGTTCGAGGGTCCGACCAAGGCCGATAACGGTAGCTTGACCAAGTATCAGCAGATTAACTATCGTCAGGACTATATCCAGACATTGAACTTCCAGAAGCAGTTTGGCGCTCACGACCTGCAGGTGATGTTAGGTCATGAGTGGAACAAGACCAGCGTGAAGCGTCTCACCGCTTACGCCCGTAACGGCTTCTCTACCGAGGTGGACGAAATCTATAACTTCGGTGACCGCTACAACTCTACTTCTTACACCACTGACTTCAACCGTGAAGGTTTCTTTGGAAGCGCCATGTATAACTATGATGAGAAGTACTTCGGACAGGTTTCTTACCGTCGCGATGCTTCCTCTATCTTCGACAAGAATCACCGTTGGGGTGATTTCTGGAGCGTTGGTGGTGCATGGATCATCTCTAAGGAGGAGTTCATGGCTAACACAGCCGGCTGGCTCGACCAGTTGAAGATCAAGGCCTCTATCGGTCAGCAGGGTAACGACGGTCTGCCGTTCTATTGGAACTATACCAATATCTACAGTCTGAACCGTTCGGGCAACAGCATCGTTCCGACCTTCTCAAGAATCGGTAATGAGAACATCACTTGGGAGACCACCACGAACTTCAACGCCGGTTTGGAATGGAGCCTGTGGAAGGGTCGCCTCACCGGTAGCTTCGACTTCTACACCAAGAAGACCACCGACCTGCTCTTCTGGCTGAATATTCCTGAGAGCTACGGTACACGTGGTTACTACGACAACATCGGTGACATCCGCAATACGGGTGTTGAGCTGACTTTGAATGCTGACATTATCCGCAGCAAGAACATTATCTGGAACGTTGGCTTCAACGCTTCTCACAACAAGGGTAAGATCCTGAAGCTGCCCGAGAGCAAGATCAAGCAGAACGGCGGTTTCGCTGCTAACTCTGACTTCGGTGGTATCTACGCATGGTATGAAGAGGGTGGTGACCTGAACAACGCGTTCATCTATGAGTATGCTGGTGTATATACCGAGAACACCTGGCAGCTGACACAGGACAAGGAATACGACCCGACTAAGGCTGGTTTGGCCATGTACTGGGGCGACAAGGGTCTGTGGCAGAAAGACGAGGAGGGTAACTTCGTTTCTATGAACACCTCTAAGCCTGCTACCAACCGCGACTACGCTACAACGAAGAGTACTGATGCTTCACGTTACGCTCAGGGCAGTACGCTGCCGACAGTGACCGGTGGTTTCAACACCACATTGAAGGTTTACGACTTCGACGTGAGCGCCGTATTCGACTATCAGTTGGGTGGTAAGGTATTCGACAGCTCTTATCAGACATTGATGGGTCCGGAGTCTGGCTCTTCTGTATCAGCCCGTATCTTCCACGTTGACGTACTGGACGCTTGGAGTCCTACGAACACCAGTTCTAACATCCCACGTTTCCAGTATAACGACGACTATACAATACTGGGTTCTACCCGATTCCTGACCAGTGCCCGTTACCTGAACTTCCAGAGCTTCTCAGTAGGTTACACCGTACCGAAGTCGCTCACCAAGAAGTTCTTTGTGGACAAGCTGCGTTTCTATGTACAGGGTCAGAACCTGTGCTTCTGGAGTGTACGTAAGGGCTTCGACCCACGTTACTCATTCGGCGAGACCGCAGACACGAACGTTTACTCTCCTGTCCGCACAATCTCTGGTGGTGTACAAGTTACTTTCTAATTTAACATCAAGAAGACATAAGATATGAAAAAGATATTTTTATCCATCGTTTCTGTTGCGCTGGCAATGCCTATGCTAACCAGCTGCATCGAAGAGATTGATCCTCAGACAAACTACGTTACACAGAAGCAGGCGTCTGAGACTCCGGGCTTCTTCGAGAGTTCCGTGGCTTCGCTGATCTCCAATCTCAATGGCCAGTTTACTTATAGCGGATCGGACAACCATCCGTACGACTTTGGTTATCCTTCGTTCTTCCTGCAGCGTGATGCCATGGGACAGGATATGGTGACTGCCGGTACCAACAACTGGTATTCTACCTGGTATGAGGCTTCTTACGGCCTCGGTCCGACCTACGCTCGTTGCCAGGTGCCCTGGACATATTATTATAAGTGGATTGACAACTGTAACAAGGCTATTACCTTGTATAAGGAAGCTCCCGAGGGACGTGAGACAGGTGCTGGTATCGCCTACACCCTGCGTGCTATGTTCTACCAGGATATCGCACGTATGTATGCTGCCAAGCCCTACGCACTGGATCCCAATGCGGAGACCGTACCTCTGGTGCTCGACGACTCACAGATCATGACCGAGAACCCACGTGCTACCTTCACCGCTGCTTATGCACAGATTCTTGCCGACCTCGACGAGGCTGAGAAACTGCTGGCTGGTTATCACCGTGCAAACGTGTATGAGCCGGACGTAAACGTGGTATATGGCTTGAAGGCTCGCGCCTACCTGGAGATTCAGGACTGGGCAAATGCCGAGAAGTATGCTAAGCTGGCTATGAACGGCTTCAGCATGATGTCACAGGAAGAGTACCTGAGTCGTTCCAACGGCTTCAACTCTCCGAACAGCTCATGGATCTTCGGTCTGCGCTTCCGCGACACCGACCCGAACATCACCGATAATGATGGTGACTCCAGCTGGGGTTCTATCATGATTCTGGAGAACGGTTTCGAGTGCGGTTACGCTGCCAACTACGGTGGTCCGATGCTGATCGACCGTCACCTCTATGAGACCATCCCTGCAACTGACTTCCGTAAGAACATCTGGATTGACTTCGCTATCGACGATATGAGCGAGGGTGCAGCCATCGAGGCTTTAGGAAACTATACCGACCATCCTGAGCAGATCATTGCTTCGGCCGCTTCAGCACAGGTAGGTGTAGGTGGTATGGAGCTGAAGTTCCGTCCGCAGGCTGGTAAGTACTGGACCAAGTACGACGCTTGGGTGGTATCTGTTCCTCTGATGCGCGTAGAGGAGATGAAGCTGATTGAGGCAGAGGCTGCCGGTATGCAGGATGCAGGCCGTGGACAGCAGCTGCTCGAGGCTTTCGCCAAGACACGCGATGCTAACTATGTATATGGTACACACCAGGATGCTTACGGTAACACCGGCACCAGCGTCTTCCAGAACGAGATCTGGTGGCAGCGCCGCGTGGAGCTGTGGGGTGAGGGCTTCGCTACCTTCGACATGAAGCGTCTGAACAAGGCCATTATCCGTAACTATCCGAACACGAACCACCTGGAAGGTTACAAGTGGAACTTCGTGAACCAGGAGAATGGTTGCCTCTATCCGAAGTGGATGAACCTGTGTATCGTGCAGACGGAGACTAACTACAACTACGCTTGTACCAACAACAGTACTCCTGATGCTCCTACTACAGATTCAACTCCGTTTGAGTGGTAAGAATAGTAAAACTGTAAAAAGAAGAATTTATGAAAAAGAATATTTATAGCTTGTTCTTAGCCATCTTCGCCCTGGCTGGCTTCACCGCCTGCTCTGACAGCGAAGACTACAAGTGGGCTGATGTTCCTGCTAACGCTCAGGTGTACTTCAGCAAGGATCTGCCCGCTCAGCAGAACATCTCAAACAAGACCAATTCATTCACGATTCCTGTGAATCGTGTGAAGACCGATGAGGCTATCACGGTTCCTGTAACACTGACCAGCGAGGACAATTTCCTGAGCGCTCCCGGCTCGGTATCGTTCGCTGCCGGACAGGCTTCTGCCGACCTGGTTCTCTCTTATGATCCCGAGGCTTTGGTTTACGATAAGTTCAAGGAGGCTACACTGAGCATCGCCGATGCCGGCTACACCACACCTTACGGTGCTACATCATACACGTTCAAGGCTGGTGTGCTGTCACCCTATGCTCCTATCGGTAACGGTACACTCACCGAGGGCTACCTTTGGGAATATACTGTTGGTGTAAGCATCATGCAGAACCAGGAGAACAAGAATATGTACCGTATCTATGGTGCTGTTCATCCTGACATTGTTACCGACAATACTTCTCCGTATCTGGAGATCACTCTGCTGCAGCCGGGTGATGTGGTACGCGGTGAGACGGTTGACCGTGAGAACCTGGTTTACTTTGCCGACTTCAACTCGGGTTACCATCACGCTACCTACGATGCCGACATCATGTGGTATCACCCCTCTAAGTTCGTTTCTACCGGTCCTATTGAGAACTGGCTCCACAATGTGGTAGTGGCTTATAATGAGGATGGCACACCGGGTGAGATCCAGTTGGCTCCGTTCTACTACATGGACGGCGTTGGCGGTTGGAACAAGACGCAGAATGATGGTATGATCACCATTACCTTCCCGGGATATGAGCCGAAGGACTACAGTGCTGCATTTGCTTGCACAGGTGTGTTCACCGACTTGGCTGGCAGCGTATTCGCTGAGGGTCTGCTCGAGCTGGGTCCTGATGCAACTGACGTACGCGCAGTGGTTGTTTCTGCTGATGATGACGCTGATGCTGTTGCCGACGCTATCGCTGCCGGCGAGCTGGAGGCTACTCCGGTAGAGGCTGGACATATCTACGTGCCCATCCCAGAAGGCGCAACAGGTAAGCTGCAGGTAGTTGTAGTGGTGCTCGACGATGAGCAGGCTATCCAGGGCGTTTACAGCTCTCCGTTCGAATACTACGGCGGTGGTGCTAACCCATGGGTATCTCTGGGTAAGGGTCTCTACACGGAAGACTTCGTAGCAAGCTTGTTCGGTTTGGATCCTGTTACCTATGAGGTAGAGATCGAGGAGAACACCGAGACTCCGGGCGTGTATCGTATGATTTATCCTTATGGTGAGATCTACCCCTATAACGAAGAGGGTGACTGGGATGCCAGTTCGGTTTATAACATAGAGATCAATGCTGAGGATCCCGAGGGTGTATATATCCCTGTTCAGGACATCGGTATTGACTGGGGCTACGGTGCCATGGCTATCATGAGCTGGGGCGCACGCTACGTGGCTAACAACAGCATGGATGAACTGAAGGCTGAGGGTTACATGGGTACACTGAAGGACGGTGTGATCACACTGCCGGTATTCGAGCGTGAGACCAGCGATGGCGCCACTGCCCTCTATCAGGGTCTGGTGTACATGGGCTCCGACGGCTACTATGCAGGTGCTAACGGTGCCTTCAAGCTCGTGTTGCCCGAGGCTGTTTCTGCCAGCGCACGCGCAAAGGCTAAGTCTATGAAGCGTGCTATCAGCTTCGAGAAGAAACTGAAGAAGCATGTGGCTTCTAAGGGCTACAGCATGAAGCAGATCCGCATCCAGACTAACAGGATGGCTCCTGTGAAGGCTGAGGTGTTTAAAGATTAAGAGAAGACTCACCCCCTAACCCCCTCCCTCGGAGGGAGGGGGAAAGGGAAAGAAATAAGCAATAAGGTGTACCATGGGTGCACCTTATTGTTGGTAAAAACAATTATCAAAGGAGGAAACAGAAAGATGAAGAAAACGCTTATTCTGGCCATGCTGATGCTTTGCTGCGTGGCTGCCAAGGCCATTCCGGCCTATCCCTCAAAAAAGACGGTTACATTGAGTGACGGAACAACGGTTACGCTGATGTTACGCGGTGATGAGCACTACAGCTTCTACACCGACGAGGACGGAAGGGCGTACCGTATGGATGCAACGGGTAACTATGTGCGTATTGACTTGGAACAGGTGCAGAAAATCTGGGGCGAACGTCTGCAAAAAGCAAACCAGGCGAGAATCAACAGGAGTCGCGCACGACGAGTGGGTACACCTTCGGGTGCACTGACGGGAAAGAAACGCGGACTGGTGATTCTGGTGGAGTTCCAGGACATCAAGTTCTCGGTGGAAGACCCGGTGGCGGTGTTTAAGGACTTCTTCAACAAGGAGGGATACAGCGACTTCGGCATGAAGGGATCGGTAAGGGATTTCTTCAAGGCACAGAGCTACGGTAAGCTGGAAATCGACTTCGACATCGTGGGACCGTACGTCATGTCGCAAAAGGAGTCGTACTACGGTAAGCCCACTGAAGACAGCAACGATACGAACCCGTATGAGATGGTGTCGGAGGTGGTGAAAAGGGCTGAGGCTGAAGTGAACTACCCCGACTACGACTGGGATGGTGACGGCGAGGTTGACCAGGTGTTCGTGATCTTTGCCGGTCATGGACAGAACTACACGGGAGCCGACCCGAACCTGATTTGGCCGCATGAGTCGGCTCTGAGGTATCACGGCGGCAGTCTGACGCTTGATGGCGTGACGGTTGACACCTATGCCTGCTCGAGCGAGCTGTATGGCACGCAGGGCGAAACGCTCATGGGTATCGGTACGGCGTGCCATGAGTTCAGTCATTGTCTGGGCTTGCCCGACTTCTACGACACGAACGGTCAGGTGAACTACGGTATGGGTTCATGGGACGTGATGGACAGTGGCTCGTATAACGGCGAGGGCCGCGGATGTATTCCTGCCGGCTACACCTCGTATGAGCGCATGTTCGCAGGATGGATCACACCGATAGAGCTGAAAGACATGACGCGCATAGAGGGCATGAAGCCGATTGCGGAATCGCCCGAGGCGTATATCCTCTACAACGAGAATAACAAGAATGAGTACTACCTGTTGGAAAACCGTCAGAAGGTGGGATTCGACCAGGCTTTAAACGGTCATGGTCTGCTGGTGTTGCACGTGGATTACGACCCGGAGGTGTGGGCCAGCAACAGGGTGAACGCGGCTGCTTCAAGACAACGTCTGACGATTATTCCTGCCGACGGTAAGACCTCTCTTTCTAACGAGAGCGGCGATCCGTTCCCGGGTAGGGGAGGCGTGACAGAGCTCACCAACTATACTTCTCCTGCCGCTACGCTCTATAGCGAGAACGTGGACGGAAAGAAGCTGATGAGTAAGCCCATCGACAATATTAAGGAGAGTGCCGACGGACTGATTTCGTTCGTGGCTTGCCGTCCGGAGTTGGCTATTCCTGAGCCGGATGGCGGTACGGAGGTGCCCGGTGAGGCTGCCTTCACCGTTACATGGCCTGCCGTGGCCGGTGCTACGAGCTATGAGCTGGAGGTGACCGAGATAGGATCGGCTTCGGAGAATCCTGCCGAGGCGCTGGAGCGCTCGTTCGACTTCAAGGAATTTGAGTCGAAGACGGCTGGTTTCACCGATGTATCTACGAAGATGGGCGAATATGGTCTGCCCAGATGGACGGGTAGCAAGCTCTTCACCAGTCCGAACCGCCTGCGCATCGGTACTTCTTCGGCCACAGGTTATGTGCGCACCGCTACATGGGACGTACCGCAGTCGTCGGAGATGACCATCGCCATTAGGGGTAAGCTCTACAAGGAGGGTACGCCCGTGAAAGGTAAGATTCGTGTGGCCTTCGGTAACGAGGGTGATGCGGCTACGTACGAGGAGCAGACATTTGAGCTGACGGAGGACGGACTGATGGTGTTCTCGTTCGCCATTCGTAAGAATCTGTTCTGGATAGAGATCCGTCCTGATGCTTGTATGTATATGGACTACCTGGCTATCTATGATGGTATATGGACGGCTGAGCAGCTTTCTGCCAGCGCCGCCAAGCAGAACGGCCAAGGTCCGCGCAGGGCTTCTACGGTGACTACCTATACCACCAATACGAACAGCTATACGCTGAAGGATCTGAATACGAAGAGTCGCTTTATCTACCGCGTGCGTGCCCTCGGCGACGAGAATACGTATTCGCAGTGGAGCGAGGAGAAGACATTCAAGTTCGGCGCCACTGGCATCAATGCGGTATCAGCCGATGAGAAGAGCGCTGCACGCATATACGACCTGAACGGTCGTTACATGGGCACCAACGCTGCTACGCTGCGCAAGGGTGTGTATATCAGTAACGGCAAGAAGGTAGTGAAATAAACTATTTTTTGATGACCTTCTTCCCACCAACAATATAGATTCCCTTGGGAAGAAACCCTAGGTTATTCCCCAAGAAGACGCCTTGCAGACTGTATATCGCGGTTGGCAAGGCGTTTTCCTTTCTTATAGGAACAATGCCAGATGGCTCACCTGCTCTTTGGAAGAAGTCGAAAGAGATGGTATTGTTGCCATTCTTCCTGATATTCATGACGGCCACCTGTAGCTTCTGGTTTCCCCTCAGGTCTTCGTGGAAGAGGGTGGTGGCGGGCTTGGAAAAGGCGGTAAGACTGTCGTTGAGCTGGTAGGGGTAGGTGTCGCCGGCAAGACCTTTGGGCAGCTTACTCTTGTTGTTGTCGGCCTGCACCACCGAGCACCGCTCATGGTCGTTCTCGTATTCCTTGTAGTAGATGTCGTAATAGGTGGTGTAGGAATTCACCACGTTCCAAGACCACGCATCAGGGTTGTAATCAACGTGGTAAATAAGGAGTCCCGAGCCCGGCAGACTCTTATCCCAGCTGGTTTTCTGACGGTTCTCGAGCATGAAGTACTCATCGGGGTGGGCATCATTATAGATGATGAAAGCATCGCCTCCTTCGCTCAGGGGTTCTACACCGCTGATCAGTGTATCTGTTGAGAGAACCGTAGGCTCAAGCCATCCGCAGTACATCTTCTCGTAGGCGGTGTATCCTGCGGGCTGGAAGCCGTTGCCGTTGTAGCAACCATTGTCCATAATGTCCCAGTAGCCCATACCGTAGTTCCTCTGGTCCTCATCATACATATCGGGCAGACCCAGGCAATGGGAGAACTCATGACAAATGGTGCCGATGCCGTCGATGCGTGTTTGGGAGCTGAGCTCTGATGAGCAGGCATAGGTGTTGATGCGTACCTTGTCGAGCAGCAGATACTTACCGTAGTCGGATTCCGTGAGTTCCCACTCATGGGGCCAGATGGTGGTGCTGCCACCGCCGTTGGCCTCGCCCTGACCAGCATAGATCACCACTACCTGTTCTACATAGCCGTTGCCGTCCCAATCGTAATCGGCAAAGTTCACTTCTTCGTCCACCAGCTGACAGGCTTCCACGACCATCTCGTCGGGGCGTGCATCATAGTTGTCTGGCGGCACGTTCTTGCCGTAATACTCATAGTCGTTACTCATCATCACCGGACCAACCACATCGAACGACAGCTGCAGTAACCCGTTACTCTGGTCGTGGAAATAATCACTCACGCTACCCTTGAAGCCCCGCTCACTGAAGCCCCGCTCGTTGGCAATCCTGTCGAACAGCACAAGATTATTCTCTTCCCTGAACTGCTGGTTAGGAAACTCCACGAGGATGATGAGACCGTGGTGAAGGGGGGACCCACCTGAAAGGTGGGGGGGAGCCACCCCTGGCCCCTCCATAAGGAGGGGTATTGTGGAGTGTGGAATGTGGCGTGTGGAGTGTGGAATGTGGAGTGTGGAGTGAGAATACCTTCGGGTGTTGTGCCGTTTGCTCCAATCCTTTTCCTCTATCTTTTCCCATATCTCATCATCATATCTCACTCCACACTCCTCACTCCTCACTCCTCGAGTCTCAGCATCATATCTCCTTCCTCCTTCCTCCTTCGTCCTTCCTCGGGAAAGATCCGTCCTTCCTCGGGAAAAATACCGGTTCCCAACAGAATCCACCCACCAATGCCCCTTCTCATCACCGCGCAGTTCCACCTTCACCTGTCGTCCATCCGACAGGGTAATGGTCTTCCATTGCCCGCGCTTAGCAGGAATGGCAAGCATAGTGGCGCAGCACAGCGTTGCGAGGAAGGTATAGACTACCTTAGCACGTGGTTTCATCTTCAGTATTCTTCGCCTTACAGATTATTTTCCAAGTTCTTGGAGATATCCAGTTGGTCGAGTGTTTCATTCAGTTTCGTGCGGAAGCGGATAGGACTGGCGATGAACTGATAGGTGTTGACCACCTCGCCCGTGGTAATCTTGATGGTACCGTAGTTGAACAAACGGCCGAGCATACTCTGTTCCACCATCACACCCTCGCATTTCACGAGTCGCAGCTCAGAAGTGTTCCGTTGCACAATGCCCTTCTTCACAATGAGCCGCTTACTGGTGATGTAGTATTCTGTATTCTTGGACACCAGCCATACATAGATATAGCCTATCAGCAAGGCCAATAAAGTAACCGCCACAAACGCCCACACCTCGGGAAGGTTAAAAGCAATAATAACCATTGCCACAGCCCAGAGAATGGCTATCAAGGATAAGCCTCCGGCATAGGCAAACCAATGGAGATGTCCCTTATGGACAATCTGCTCATTATTTGTCAGATGTTGTTCTATGAATCCCATATTTTTGATAAATTCAGGTTTTATGTTGCAAAGATAATGTAAATCGGGCGCAAAACAAAATAAAGTTTGCACATACTTGTGCAAACTTTATTGAGAAGTGAGAAGTGAGGAGTGAGGAGTGTGGAGTGAGGAATGTTTCAAGTACAAGTGACTTTGTATATGAATACTGTATCTCAGTACTAATCTCACTCCTCTCTCCACAACAACGGTAGCAAGTCAGACTTGCTACCGTTGAAATATTAACAAGAGGTTCGTGGACGATTATCTGTAGGCAGGATTCTGGTAAGCCACCTTCTCTTCGTCAGACATCTTCATACCGTCGAGCTGTCCCTGTGGGATAGGACGGATGTAGTAGCCTGCGGGGATATCGCGCTTGAAAGTCTCCAGATCCTTGTCGGTGTAACCACTGCCAGCGATGCGGTAAGTACCTGCACGCTCTGCCCACTTCTGGGTACGTACAAGGTCGTACCAGCGGTAACCCTCACCCCAGAACTCACGACTACGCTCATCGAGGATATAGTCGATGGTGATCACATCGGGTGTAGCAGCCAGCATAGCCTCGGTATTGTCAACAGAAACGGCCACATCGTCGTTCTGACTGTATGTCTGCTTACCAGCACGGGCGCGGAGCACGTTCACCAGATCTTTAGCCTCGCTGTTCTTACCCAACTTCACAGCAGCCTCGGCAGCCACCAGATAGAACTCAGAGAACTTGGCAACGTTCCAGGGGCGCGGACTACCACCATTCACCTTTGATCCAAGACCGCCAGCATTGTCAGTGCGGTAGATACCGATCTTCCAGTTGATGGGGTACTTCTTACGACTGATATGGTTCACGGCTACAACGAAGTCGGGACGACCTTCCATCTCACCGAAGCCCAGCTTACCGTCGGCACCTGTGTAGTTGATCTTACTGTCCTCACTCTCGGGAACCCAGCTGAAGTAGATCTCGTTAGGACCAACCTGCATACCGTTGGCACCGAAGACATAAGGCTCAGTGCTACCTGCCTTCTGCCAGTTGGTGTGGTAGCGCAGAGTGAAAGTAGCATCGTAGCGAGAGTCGATGGCCTTGACTGCATCTTCCCATACACCACCTTCGATGAAGTTATCGGCGATAGGAGCCATACGAGTCCAAGGACGACCGAGGGCCTGAACAGCCTCACGCTGGATAGGATTGATGGTAGCACCAGAAGCAGCCTTGGCGGTCATCTCGGTGTAGTTCCATGTCTCCATCCAATAAGCGAAGTTCTCAGGAGAACCACCATTACCCCAGCCATAGCCAGCACCACCGTTACCATATTTCTCGTCCTCATCATGGTCGGCATAGAGCATAACCTCAGAGTTACGGTCGTTGGTAGCCACGTTCACATCATAGAAGGTGGGCTGCAGGGCATACGGACCAGGATTGTTGATAGCCTGCATAGCAGTGTCGTATGCCTTCTGGAAGTAGCTGTTGGCCTGACCAGACTCACGACTGCACTCAGGATAGGTGGGGATGTTATTGGGATTCTCCAGCCACCAAGCGTAGGTAAGATATGCCTTAG
Source organism: Prevotella sp. (assembly GCA_017651265.1). Classification (GTDB taxonomy): domain Bacteria; phylum Bacteroidota; class Bacteroidia; order Bacteroidales; family Bacteroidaceae; genus Prevotella. The sequence goes on from JAGCDO010000026.1 coordinate 81,120, forward strand.
AGAGGTACAGACGGGCTACATTCTTGGTAACCGTACCCGTGAGACGAGGATTTTCAGGAAGGTCGCTAACAGCCTTCTCCAAGTCTTTGAAGATAGCGGCATAAACCTCAGGCACTGTGTTACGCACGGATGTACGTACAGTAGAAGTATTGAACTTCAGTTCACCTGCACCCAGGTCGAGGGGCACACCACCGTAGGTCTGCACCAGCAGGAAGTAGTCGAAGCCACGGAAGAAGTAAGCCTCGGCCAGCAGGGATGCATCGATACCAGCTTCAGCACCATTCTCGATGATACCGCTGGCGGTGTTGATATTCGGGAACAGTGTTCCCCAGATAGAGCCGGCGATGGAGTTGGTGGGAGTCATCTGACCAACACCAGAGAGGTCGGCATCCTTGAAGTTTCCGTCGGCAGACTGTGCCCATGTATATTCGTCGGTACCAGTCTCTACGCTGTTCAGATAGTAACCATTGCCATAGAAATAGCGCAGGTGAGCATAGAGCGATGTCAGACCGCCCTCAATACCAGCCTTCGTATTGAAGAATGTGGGGTCGAACTGGCTACGCGGCTGCTCGTCGAGCACGTCGTTGCAGGAGGTCAGGGTTATAAGACCGCAGCAAACTAAGCACGCAGCGAGGATATATTTAATACTTTTCGTTTTCATAACTCTTACTATATTTATTTTTTCCTTTAGAATGTTACGTTTACGCCGAACAAGAAGTTGCGGGTGGAAGGCGTGTTGTATCCTACGATCGGCATTCTGTGCTTGCCGGTATAGCCATCAACGGCAACAGCGGTATTCTGGTTGGCCCAAGAGTTGGTCTCAGGATCAAGTCCGCTCTCATTGTTAAACGGCGAGAAGAGCACGAACGGGTTCTGAACCGTAGCATAGAGGCGCAGGCGACTGATGCCAAGATCCTTGATGGCCTTCAGGTTGTCGAAGTTGTAACCGAGTGTGATGGTACGGAACTTCAGGTAACCAGCATTGAAATAGCCGAGCGTTGAGCCGTACTTGGGGTTATCACCGCTCTGGATACCACCAGGTTTCGGGTACTTAGCACCTGTGTTGCTTTCTGTCCAGTAGTCAACATCGAGCTGACCGCGACGACCTGTCAACATGTTCAGGTAACCATTGGAAGAGTGGATGGCACTGATGAGTTTACCACCAATCTGGAAAGCACCAATCACGGTAAGGTCGAAGCCCTTATAGCCAACAGTGGTGTTGAAACCGCCGATGAGATCGGGCTCCATGCTGATAATCTCACGATCCTCTGCTCCGATGGCACGGGTAGGATTACCGTTAGAATCAAGCGCCTTGTCGTGCTTCACCTTGATCATACCAATGTTTCCACCGGGCTCAAGTATAGCGAGCTTATCTTCCTCGCCAGCCTGCCAAAGACCCTCATACTGATAGTCGTAGATCACGTCGATGGGATAGCCAACGAACCAGCGGTTAGCCTCGTCGCGTTCTTTCTGTACTGTTCCGTCGGGAAGAACGATAGGCTCTGTACCTGTCAGTTTGGTCAGCTTGTTGCGGTTCTGGTAGAGGTTGATACCTGCTTCCCAGTTCCAGCCGTTTTTATTGTCGATGATGATACCGTTCAGCGTGAGCTCGAAACCTTTGTTCTCGGTATTACCGATGTTACCCGTGAAGCTGCTTACACCAGAGGTAGAGGGCAGAGACACGTCGAGCAGGATATCGTTGGTCTTCTGAGTATAGTACTCGAATGATCCGTAAAGACGACCGCTGAACAATGAGAAGTCAAGACCGAAGTTCCAGGTCTTTGAATACTCCCATCCCAGTTCGGGGTTAGGCAGTGCATTCACATAGTAACCAGCCTTGTAGGTATCGCCGAAGTTGTAGTTGCGGATAGCCAAGCCACCAAGCGTAGAATAAGGATTGATACTCTGGTTAGAGGTCTCACCATAACCGATACGCAGCTTCAGGGTGTTGATCCATGTGATATCCTCCATGAAGGCTTCGCGAGCAATGTTCCAACCTGCACTTACAGCAGGATAGGTGTGCCACTGATGACCCTTGGCCAGACGAGATGAAGCGTCTGAACGAACGGCAACAGAAAGCATGTATTTATTATCATAAGAGTACATCGCACGTCCCATCCAAGAGATCAGACCGCTCTGCCAGTAGCTGTAACCAGCGAGGTTTGCCTGACCAGTAGCCTTGTCGAGTGCGTAGTACTGGAAGTAGTCGGCAGGAATATCCTGTGCATTGGCACCTGTTGACTCATAGGTAGTCTGCTCAGCAGAGTACATACCTACTACATTCAGGTTGTGCTTCTCAGCGAAGGTGCGGTCGTAAGTAACGAGATTCTCCACTGCCCAGTTGTAGGTCTGGTTCTCAGAAACATTACCGCTGTTCACTGCGTTAGCGTCCTTGTTGTTCACGCCAGTACCGGTGAAACCGCCACCTTTGGAGCTACGGAAGTTCAAACCGATGTTGATGCGATAGCTCAGACCATCAATCCACGGGCACTTCACTTCACCGAACAAGGTGTTGTAAGAACCGATACCCTTGTTCTCGCTCAGCCATACCTCCTTGTCGCGCTCAACAGTCTCCTTGGTAACAACACTCTGGTCGTCAGCGGGGAGAGAGACATAACGCTTCAGGTTTCCGTGCTCGTCGTACGGACTGGCCAGCGGACTCTTGCTCAATACACCATACATATCGTTCACACCCTCGGTCTTGCGATAGCTGTTGTTGGTGCTCAAACCGAAGCGGAACCACTTACCAACGTACTGGTCGAAGTTACCGCGGAGAGAGATACGATTGTAACCCTCGGTAGGAACAACCGACTCGTCGTGGTAGTAACCTGCGCCGAAGCTGTAGCTACCGCCATTGGTACCACCAGCCACGCTCACATCGTGATTATGACTTACACCTGTCTGGTAGTACAGATCCTGCCAGTCGGTATTGGTATTGTCGCTCTCGTCCAAGGAGTTCTGGTACAAGCCAGCATACTTACGGAACTGAGAGAAGGTAGGACCGTCCATCATAGGATACTTGTGGAACACGGTCTTGAAGTTCACATAACCATTATAGGTCACCTTGGCAGGAGCACCTTGGTTACCCTTCACTGTGGTGATGATGATCACACCGTTAGCACCACGGGAGCCGTAGATGGCAGTTGCAGAAGCATCTTTCAGGATGTCCATCGACTTGATATCGGTGGGGTTGATATCCGAAAGTTTTCCCATGAAGGGGATTCCGTCGAGCACGATCAGCGGGTCGTTAGATGCACTCAGAGAGCGCTGACCGCGGATGCGGATCTGCATCTCCTCACCAGGTTTGGTAGAAGTCTGTGTCATGAGCACACCAGCCACACGACCTTGCAGGGCCTGAGCGGCGTTCGTGGCTGCAATCTGGTTCAACTTCTCACCACCGATGTTGGCCACAGATCCTGTCACGGCCTCACGACGCTGGGTACCGTAACCGATGACCACCACCTCGTTCAGGCTGTGTCCTTCTTCTTTCAAGATCACAGCGATGTTCGACTCGCTGCCTACCTTGATTTCTTGTGAGATATAACCCACGTAAGATACGACCAAGGTTGCCCCTGGATTCACAGAGATCTCAAAGTTGCCATCAAAATCGGTTACTACACCATTGGTGGTTCCTTTTTCGAGAATAGTGGCACCAATCAGCGGTCCTTGCGAATCGCTCACCGTACCAGTTACTCTCTTTGCTTGCTGAACAGCATTCACGGAGTTCCCCTCCGGAGCTGCTGTGGCCTGTGTGGAAAGGGTCAGTCCGATGACTGTGCACAATCCCATACAGAGCATTCTTTTTCTTAGGTTTACTTTCATACAGTTAGATATAATAATAAAAAAAGATTTGTCGCTGCAAAAGTAAGTAAAAAGCGCAAATGTCTCATTTCTTTATGTATCATTGCTGTTAAATAATGTCTTTCATAGTAACTTTCTTGTGGAGTGAGGAGTGTGGAGTGTGGAGTGAGATATGATTACAAGTACAAGTGGCTTGATATATGAATACTTTATCTCAGAACTATTCTCACTCCTCACTCCTCACTCCACACTCCTCGCCTTTATCCGCTCTTTCGATATACTCCGTAGGAGTCATTCCATAATGTTTCTTGAATACGGTGGAGAAATGTGTCTGGTTATTGAATCCCACCGCATAAGCCACCTGTGTGACATTGATTTTCTTTTCACGGATGAGACGGGCAGCCTGCTCCAGTCGGAGGTTGCGGATGAAATCACCGGTAGAGATACCCGTAATCTCCTTCATCTTGCGGTGCAGCTGTGCACGACTGATACCTACCTTCTCGGTCAGCTTCTCCACGTTGAAATCGGGATCCTGGATATTCTCGTTGATACATTTCATGATACGGTCCATCAATACATCATTGTTGCCTTTCACCTCTACCTTCTCCACCTTCTCCTCCTGAGTCTGGGCGCCAGAGAACTTACCACGCAAGCGGCGCACGTTGTCGATGAGGTTGTCGATGAGGATGTGCAGCTCTTCCATGTTGAACGGCTTGGCAATGAAAGCATCAGCACCACGCTTCAGTCCTTCGAGACGGTCGCTCACTTCCGAACGGGACGTCAGTAAGATAACGGGAATATCGCTGATGTTGACATTCCCCTTGATGCTCTTCAGCAGGGCAATACCATCCATCTCGGGCATCATGATGTCGGAAATCACCAAGTCGTAGTCGCTGGTGAGCAATGCCTTCAGTGCTTCCTTTCCGTTCGGAGCAGCATCGAAGCGATACCATCTGCCCAGTTCGTTACGGATATAGTTCGCAATCTCCACATCATCGTCGGCGATGAGGATATTGAAGTTCTTACAAGCCTGGCGACCCTGCGGATGAGAGGCAGTGGTGGATTCTTCCTTCTCGATCTCCTCGGGTTTGAGATGATTGTTCCCAAGTGGCATCTGCACGGTAATCACCGTTCCTCGCATACCATCCTCCCTGTTGGCAGCTGTAATAGTACCGCTATGCATGTTCACAATCGCCTTACTCAGGTTCAGACCAATACCTGTGCCGTCGAGGTGGAGGTCGCGGGCATTACTGCCCTGATAGAACCGCTCGAAGAGTCGTTCGGGCTTGTCTTCCTTCAACCCGATACCGTTGTCAATGACTTTCACGGTGAACGTTTTACTGTCGTGTGTGAGTACCACATCAATCTGTCCGTTGTCGAACGTGTATTTGAACGCATTACTCAGCAGGTTACTGATCACCTTGTCGAAGTTAATGCGGTCTATCCACACCATCAGCTGCTCGTCTTCATGGATGAAGTTAAAGCTGATGTTGCGTTGCTGCGCATTATAATTAAATAAGGTAAGGATACCGTTGAGGAACGGCACCAGATCGGTCTCCTTGCAGTGCAGCTTCATCTGGTTCTTGTCGATCTTCCTTTCGTCGAGAATCTGGTTCACCAGTAGCAGCAGACGTTGTGCATTGCGGTCGATGGTGTCGATATCTTCCAGACTCTCCTGATCGGTAATCCGCGCTTTCAGCTTCTTCAGCGGACCCATGATGAGAGTCAGCGGAGAGCGGATATCGTGTGTGGCATTGATCAGGAACCGCATCTTCGACTCCTCCAGCATCTCCTTGTTCCTGCGCTCAACCATCATGAAGGTGAGGGCCGCCGCCGCTAAGATCAGCAGGAGGTAGATCAGATAGGCCAGTGGCGAAGCATACCAAGGCTCTTTCACCCTAACCGTAATGGTCTTGGTCTTTTCCGAATAGATACCATTGCAAAGTGCTCTTACCTCGATGACATATTTCCCCGGTTTCATCTTGTTGAACGAGATGGCATTCGTTCCTTCGTTGAACGAGAGCCAGTCGTCACTACCGTTGATACGGTACTGGAACGTGATGTTATCCGTGTTCTTGAAGGTAAGCAGCGAGAACTCCATGATGAACGAATTCTCATCGTAAGCCACGGTGAAATCGTCTTTCATGGTACTCCTGCTCTTTCCGTCAACTATCAGGTTTGTCAGGAACACATCCCCCATCTTCACATCACTGTTCTTCACATCACTGGGGTAGAAGGTCGTAACACCATCGTTTGTGCCAAAACCAATCATTCCATCGGGGGTTTGGAACACCGTACCCAGCACATATTCTTTATTGTTCAGTCCGTTTCCATTGATATGTCCTATCCATTTCTGTGCCTGGCAGCTGTATTGCCAGATACCCATCGACGTGCTCACCCAGATATCCTCTTCGCGGTCGGTAACAATTCCGTAGATGAGTTTGTTGTTCAGCGTATCAGAATGCGGGAAGCGGTTAATCTCGTTCTTGATACGGTCGAAGATATAGAGACCTGCATTCGTACCGATCAGGATATTCCCTTGTCTTTGCTCACAGAAAGCATTACACTGAAGACCAGGCAGTCTTTTGTTCCAGCCATACTGCTTGAAACTGCGCGTTTCGGGGTTCATACACGCGATTCCATCGGCGCTTCCGATCCACAGCAGACCGTACCGGTCGATGAACAAAGCCCGTATCCAGTCGTTCGGCAGACTGCCCAGCTTTCCTCCGTCCTGGTTCATGCTGTAAACGGTGCTTTCCCCTGTGTGGGTGTTATAGACAATCAGTCCTTTACCATAGTCGCAGATATACATCGTTCCCTTCCCGTCGTCGGTCACGCAGTTCAGTCCCCATCCACTGCCCGACACCATGGGAACGCTTGCTCCTGTCTCAGGGTTATAGCTATATAAAATTCTTTCCGTGCAAAGCCAAAAACGCCCGGTTTTATCGGTGTATATGGTATGTGGCCTTACGGGTGTTTTCAGTTGCGCAACGATTCTTCCCTGCTGGTCGAAACGATAGGCCCCTGTGTTCTGAATCGTGCAAAGCACCTGTCCGTTGGCATCCAAGGCCAGCGACGAAACACTTGTGCCCACCGCATAGTTCTGTTCGGCAAAGCTCCAGTTCTTGAAAGCATCCTGTTCCTGGTTCAGCTGGTAGAGACCTTTCTGGTAGCAGCCAATCCAGATATTGTTATCCTTATCCTCCAAGACATCACTCACATTCGCGTTGGCCAGGTTGAAGCCCCTGTTCTGTGAATCCACAGGGCGCAGCACCTTCGAATCGTGGGGAATCACCATCAGTCCTTGTCCTGCCGTAGCAATGAAGATATCCCCGTTCCTGCTCAGCGTAGCCTCCCGCATCGGCAGTCGACTGTCCAGTGCCGACAGGTCGAATCCCGCATCTGTCACCTCCCCCGTGGCATAGTCGTATCTCAGAATACCATACACGCAGATAATGAGGAATCCTCCGTCGCTACATCTGATATAGTCTCTTGGTGCGCCGCAAGGCGATTCGTAGTTCTTCACTTCCACCGGCTTACGGTTATTCACCTTGAACCTCGAGAAGGTAGTGAGGTGGTTGCTTCGCCAGATGCAGTGCTGGTCGTCTTCAAATATCCTACTGAAGAAATCGTCGGCCTTCTGTATGCGGAAAGCCTTTTCCAAGGTGATATGGTCATCTCCCTTGCGGATGCTGTATAGACCGTAACCCGCTGTACCAATCAGGATATCCCCATTGCTGTATTGCACCAGGGCACTCACCCTGGGCTGTACACTGTCGGGAAAAGCATATCTCACAAAATGCCCGTTCTCATAGTCGTAGCGGGCCAGTCCTTTACTGCATCCCACCCACAACCTGCCATCCTGGTCGCACAGCAGTTTCACCACTTCATTGTCAACAATCGTCGTGGTATCGTCTTTTTCATAGATATACGTCGAGAACCGGTAGCCGTCAAATTTGTTCAGTCCATATTCCGTTCCTATCCAGAGGTAACCATATTTGTCCTGACAGATACATTCAATGAGACTGCTCGAGAGCTTGCCTGATGCGTACAGCTTTCCCGTGTCGGCCCATCCATGGACGACGGTCATCAGGAATAGAATCAGGAGTCCGATTTGTTTTGGTAGTCTCATATCTTGGTCTTAAATTCTTGTGCAAAAGTAGAAAAATCCCCTCATATTTCAAAATTATACGATAAAAAATGTCTCAATGATACATTTTGAAATATAATAGTTACGAAATCAATAGTGATTTTGGAAAGGAGTGTGTAAATTTGCAGGTGTAAAAGACTAACCCTGTTGATAAAATTTATGAAAAAGATCATTGTAGCGATTCTCATGACAGTGTCCATGCAGGTTCATGCTCAGTGGACAGGTACCTGGGCAGCTGCCGCTGAATTCACCGGTCCTGGCGATATGCCGGCCAGTACGCTTGCAAACCGTTCATTGCGTGAAATCATTCATGTCTCCCTCGGAGGCAATGAATTGCGCCTGAAATTGTCAAACGAATTCAGTAAGGAACCCGTCGAGATCCTCTCCCTTTACATTGCTGATGCACTGGAAGGGTGGGAGATTCAGACCAAGACGGCAAAATATCTTACCTTCGGTGGAAAGAAGAATGTGACCATCGAACCCGGTAAGGCCATTTATTCGGATGTCATCAAGTATTCCCTGAAACCATTGCAGCGGTTGTCCATTACCATCAACTACGGTCAGGGTGTTCCCGTAAATGCCACCTCTCATCGTGGTTCCCGCACCACATCGTATATCATTCCCGGTGTATCCAAGCCCAAGAGTAGCTTTGCCGAGGGCGAGAAGGTGGACCATTGGTACAATATCGCTGCACTCGACGTGAAAGGTGCGCTGCCTTGCGTGGCTGTGTTAGGTAACTCGATTACCGACGGTCGTGGCAGTACCACCAATAAGCAGAACCGCTGGCCCGACTTCCTCGCTGAGGCGTTGCAAGGACAGGTGGGTGTACTGAACTTAGGTATTGGCGGCAACAGTGTGGTTGAAGGCGGCTTGAGCGAACCTGCCGTGAAGCGTTTCGAGCGTGATATCCTCGACCAAAGTGGTTTGAGCGCTTTGATTATCTTCGAGGGTGTGAACGATCTCGGAAACAGTCGTCATGTGGAGCAGACCACCGCACGACTCGTTAATGCCTATGAGCGATTCATCAAGGAGGCCAAGGATAAGGGCATGAAGGTGTATCTGGCCACCATCACACCTTTCAAGGGCAATGGCTACCATTCCTATTACCACGAAGCCGGTCGCCAGTATATCAACGATTGGATCAGGAATTGCAAAAGAGTCGATGGAATCATTGATTTTGACCAACTCGTAAGAGACGAGAATGAGCCGGATAAACTCAAGAAGGAATATTCAGAAGACTGGCTCCACCTGAATCCTGCAGGCTACGAGGCCATGGGTAAGTATGCCGCTTCGATGATGAAATAGGAGGGCTCGATATTTAGACAAACGTGAAACAATTAATTAATAACTAAATTATTTATGGAAGTATTTTCTAATAACCAGGAAGCAAAAGGCTTCTACAAACTTTCTTGGTTGCAGCGCATCGGATTCGGTTCCGGTGATTTGGCGCAGAACCTTATTTTCCAGACGGTAGCAACCTACCTGATGATTTACCTTACTACAGTATTGAAGATCAATGCTGCCTTTGTCAGCGGACTGATCCTTACGGTTCGTCTCATCGACTGTTTCTGGAGTCCTGTAGTAGGGCGTTATATCGATAACCGCAATCCTAAGTTGGGTAAGTATCGTGCTTATCTTCTCTATGGCGGTATTCCTCTCACTGTTGCTGCCTGTCTGCTGATGCTTCCTCAGGCTGCTGCATGGTCAATGCCGATGAAGATGGTGTATGCTGCACTTAGCTATACCATACTTAGCATGATCTATTCAGTGGTGAACATTCCTTATGGCTCTATCATGGCCAGTATGACTCGTGACAACGACGAGGTGCTTATCCTTACTTCTACCCGTATGGTATGTGCCAACTTGGGTCAGATCATCGTTCAGGCTGGTTTCCCCATCGGTCTTGCCATGTGTGTGCATTCAGCTATCGACTGGAACCAGGCTACGTTCATGGCCATCGGTACCATTCCTGCCTTCATCATCCTGCCTTCTCTGCCTGCATTGAAGAAATGGTTGGGTAAGAAAGGCTTGTATTACACCCTTCTCGCCATTGGCTTGGTGGGCTTTGCCATCTTGTTCGTCATCGGTAAGTTCTTCGATGTGGCAAGCATGAATACACTTGTTCAGACCGCTAAGGTGATGACTGGTGTGGGTCTGCTCGTGGGTTCACTGATGTGGGCACTTGTTCCTGAGGTAATCACCGAAGCTGAGTACCGCACAGGAAACCGTCCGGCTGCTACGGTAAACGCCCTGGCTGGTGTAGCCTTCAAGGCTGGTTTCTCCATCGCTGGTTGGATCACTCCGTTGGTAATGGGCTGGATTGGCTTCAACTTCGCCAGTGAGGAGTCGGCTTTGGCTACCGATCCTATGGCATGGTTCACCGTGACATGTGTGTTTGCTATCGTCGGCTTCTTCCTCTTGATGCTCTGCTTCAAGGGTAGTAAGGAGAACATCACCACCACTCCCGAGAAGCCCGTTTCCTTCGGTGAGATGTGGCAGGAGTTCAAGGCAAACAAGTGTCTGCAGCTGGTGCTGGGCATCTTCGTTGTGGTGTTCCTGGCATCATTCATCAGCGCACCTGTAAATGCCTACTATCCCAAACTGGCTAACTACTCAGCCATCGCACAGAATGCCATCCTGATCTTCACCACCATCATTCCTGCCATCCTTTTGGTAATTGTGGGCTACCTTATTTATAAGTATCCGCTAACCGATGAAAGACTGGATGAGATGAGCCGTGAGATTGAGGCACGTTCAAAATAATGAATAACAACTTAAAACTTAAAGAACAATGAAAGCAAGATATTTATTCCCCAGCGATTACATGGCTGATCCTGCAGCCCACGTGTTTAATGGACGCGTCTATGTTTATCCCAGCCACGACTGGGAGGCTGGCGCAGCCTTCGATGACGACGGCGGCCATTTCCAGATGAAAGACTACCACGTCCTTTCCATGGACAATGTGATGGAAGGTGAGGTTACCGATCATGGTGTGATCCTTGATGTGAAGGATGTGCCTTGGGCAGAGAAGCAGATGTGGGACAGCGACGTGGTAGAGAAAGACGGTAAGTACTATCTGATCTTCTCAGCCAAGGATTACAACGGTGTGTTCCATCTCGGTGTGGCCATTGCCGAACGTCCCGAGGGTCCGTTCATCCCACAGGAACACCCCATCCGCGGTGCTTACAGCATCGACCCTTGTATGTTCAAGGATGATGACGGACAGGTGTACTGCTACTATGGTGGCCTCTGGGGCGGTCAGCTGCAGTGGAACGTGGCTCCGCAGAAGGTGCTGAAGGAAGGTGTTGACCTGGGTCCTGCTCCTGATCGTAAGACACAGCTCTACACAGCTCCCGATATGCCGGCACTGCCCAGCTTGATGGCCCGCATGAACGATGACCTTCTGCAGTTTGCTGAGGCTCCACGTCAGGTGCTTATTATCGACGAGGACGGACAGCCCTTGAAGGCTGGCGACCCGCATCGTTTCTTCGAGGCTTCGTGGATGCATAAGTATAACGGTAAGTACTATTTCAGCTACTCAACAGGCGACAGTCATTTGCTGTGCTACGCCGTTGGCGATAATCCTTACGGTCCTTTCACCTATCAGGGTGTGATCCTGGAGCCTGTGGTGGGCTGGACAACCCATCACTGTATCATAGAGTATAAAGGCAAGTGGTATCTGTTCCATCACGACTGCGTGCCCTCTAACGACATCACCCACCTGCGTTCTCTGAAAGTCATGCCGCTGGAGTATGATGAGCAGGGAAAGATCAAGACCATGGTGAGCGAGTAACACGTTTTCACGAAAAAAAACAACATTATACAAGCATCATCGAATCCTATTCTTCGTTAATCAACGTCAAAGGATTAGTAAATATTGATGAAATGGCTTATATTTGCAGCGAAAATCTGCAAATATGCGTAAAAAGGTTGTAACCATAGGGATAAGAGGAAAGAGCATCAGAACGTTTCTGGTGCTTTTTCTTCTTGTTTTTTCTACTCTTCTTCAGGCACAGGAGAAGGTTGAAACAACCGATTCGCTTACCCAAAAGCCTAAACATCGTGTAATCTGGGTGGCTGACATTGAATCCAGGAAGCCGCTGAAGAACGTTACCATTCAGTTGGACCGTCGTAAGGAAAAGGTGCAGACCGAGTGGGGAGGGCGTTTTGTATTGAAAAACGACAGTTTCCAAACCATGACACTTACTCATCCCAGCTATCTCACGCGCGTAATCGAACAAAAAGAAGGGGTTCCAGACACCATCTTTTTGCTACCTTCAGGTCAGCAATTGGCCGAGGTTGTGGTGATTGGTCATGCGCCAAAAATGGCGGTTTCAACGGAGGACGTACGCAAATATGCTGCAGAAAACTACACACCTTCGGGCAATGGAGCATCCGTCTCCTTTGATTTCTTCGATTTAATCGACTTCAAGGGGAGGAAGCACAAGAAACGGGCGAAGAAGATGAAGGAGATCATGGAGGATTATTGATCTTTTAGTTCTGAAAGAAATTATCATAATTATCATAATTATCCCAGAAATACTATTTAATACGGAACGGCTTGCCCTTATTCCGTGTTCATGTTATCATTGGCGCGAACAAACGAACGAACAACTTTCTCTAAATGCATCCTTTCCTGATTAGATTGACAGTTTCGCTTAGTTCGAACTGTTCGTTCGTTCGTTTGTTCGCTCCAATGAGCCCTCGCCCCCAACTCCAACACCCTCATAAGTGCTGCCTTTCATTCCTCTCTCGGCTCCCCACCCCTTAAGGGGCGGGGTCCCTGGCAAGGGGGGCGGGGTAAACAAACAAAGCAGCCCACGCTCTCCAAACTATGGCACTTTGCGTCAAAAACTATGGCAGTTTCTTGTAGAAAGTGCCTCAAACGCTGATAGCGGGAACGTCATTCACTGATAGTGGGAACGTCATTCTCTGATAGCGGGAACGTCAAACGCTGGTAGCGTCTACGGCGTTCAGTGTTTTTTAACAGTTAAATCCATAATATTAAAGGATTTTTACACCGTACAGCCCCTCAAATTTGGTGATGTGAAAAATATTTCGTAACTTTGTGCCTAATATATAAAGATGATGTTAAACCTCTGAAAACTAAAACAAGATGAATATGGACGGAAGGAAGCTCAGCGGGAAGTAGATTCGATGATAGACATGCCAATTCGAGTATTACAACATCCCAGCTAGGTTGTTATCAGCTTTCTAACGACCCGTTATAAGGCTGGTCGCCCCCCTCCAATCAGAATCAATCTTTCCAAAGATCCTTCATTACTCCCAACGATTTCAGTTCTGGGAAATCGGGGACATGCAGACGGTAATAGGTGATGAGGACATCGATGATGCGGTTGCGGTCGTCGTGACTCATCTTGAACAGATGCATCGACTCGTAGTTCATGCGCATCAAGGTGTTGATACGACTGGAATCTTCTTGGTCGAGGAAATCGGCATGTAATGGGGCATGAGCCGTGAATGAGGCAGCCCGCATATCGAAGTAGTCGCCCTGCTGATAATCCTCGATGTAGGGGAAGAAACCGATGAACCTGCTCATACGCATCATGAAGACCAGATGGAAGTTGGCAAACAACTCCTTACAACCATCCAACCACAGGATGCTATGTTCCAGATAGGTAAAGAGCGCTTCGTTCTGCTGTTCACCGCGCGTACTATAATATAGGAATTCAGCTAGGAACAGGGCGATGCTGAGCTTATAGGGGTTGAAGGGGATGGAAGCGTAAGGCTCGGCAATCCTTGCGTCGCGAAGATGCTGCAGCTGCGCCTTAGGACGGTTATCCAGCTCCACCTCAAGGAGGTTCAAGGGCTGGAAATACTGCTTCTTCAGTTTCCCCTTGGGCGTCTTGGGAATATGGGTGACGATAGATACCCTGCCGTCACTCTCGGTAAACAAATCGATTATCATCTTCTGCTCACCATATTTCAAAACCCTGAGCACAATGGCCCTCGTTTTTGTTATCATATCTTCGAAAGATCTTTGCAAAAGTAGTAAAAATCAGGCGATAAGAGAAAAAATCTGTGAGAAAATTTGCAAGATACAAATAATTAGCGTACCTTTGCACCCGCTTTTAAAGCGAACGGTCCCTTCGTCTATCGGTTAGGACGAGAGATTTTCATTCTCTAAAGAGGAGTTCGACTCTCCTAGGGACTACCAATCTGTCATCGCGCAGCGATGCGCTAACGAGAGATTCCCATGAGGTGCTGTCGTGACAAGGTGGCGGAGGATTCGCAAGAATCCGCAAGGGCGGCAGAGATTGTGTAAGACCCAGCTTGAAAATTAAAGATTAAAAATTAAAGATTAAAAAATGGCAAATCACAAATCATCACTGAAGAGAATTCGTCAGACCAAGACGAGAACGTTGCACAACCGCTATTATGCTAAGACCATGCGTAATGCCGTGCGTAAACTGCGTGCAATGACTGACAAGGAAGAGGCAGTAAAGTTGTACCCCAGCGTACAGAAGATGCTGGATAAGCTGGCTAAGACCAACATTATCCACAAGAACAAGGCTGCAAACTTGAAGTCAAGTCTCTGCAAGCACATCAACAAACTGGGATAGTATTATCAATCCAAGGAATATTATGGGGCCACATCTTCGGATGATGGCCCCCTTTTTTATGCCCTCGTAGCCCCCCAAAATTATCTCCTTCCTCCTTCGTCCTTCCTCTTTCCTCGTAATTTTATTGTTTTTTATCATCTAAATACTTTAGTATTTAGGATTTTTTTTGTACCTTTGCATACTATAAAAGCATTAGACTAAAAAATGGAAGAAATTCAGAACAACGGTAATTATTCCGCGAGTAACATTCAGGTCTTGGAAGGTCTGGAGGCAGTACGTAAGCGTCCTGCCATGTACATCGGTGACATCAGTGAGAAAGGTCTGCACCATCTGGTGAACGAAACAGTTGACAACTCCATCGATGAGGCGATGGCTGGCTTCTGTACCCATATTGAAGTAACCATCAACGAAGATAACTCCATCACGGTACAAGATAACGGACGTGGTATTCCCGTAGATGAACACGAGAAGATGCATAAGTCGGCCCTGGAGGTGGTAATGACTGTGCTTCACGCCGGTGGTAAGTTCGACAAGGGCTCCTACAAGGTGTCAGGCGGTCTGCACGGTGTGGGTGTGAGCTGTGTGAATGCCCTTTCATCCCACATGATGTCGCAGGTGTTCCGCGACGGAAAGATCTACCAGCAGGAATACGAGAAGGGTAAGCCGCTGTATCCCGTGAAGGTGGTAGGCGAGACCGAGCTCAGAGGAACTCGTCAGCAGTTCTGGCCGGATCCCACGATTTTCACTACAACCGTGTATCAGTGGGACATTATCGCCCGCCGTATGCGCGAGCTGGCGTTCCTAAATGCCGGTATTACCATTACCTTGGTTGATTTGCGCCCCGATGAGGAGGGGAAGACCAAGAAGGAGGTGTTCCATGCGCAGGAAGGACTGAAGGAGTTTGTGCGCTATGTGGATCGCCACCGCACACATCTCTTTGATGATGTAATCTACCTGAAGACCGAGAAACAGGGTATTCCTATCGAGGTGGCTGTGATGTACAACACCGACTATAGCGAGAATATCCATTCATATGTGAACAATATCAATACCATCGAGGGTGGTACGCACCTTACAGGTTTCCGTATGGCTCTTACGCGTACGCTGAAGAGTTATGCCGATGCTGATCCTGTAATCTCGAAGCAGATTGAGAAGGCAAAGATTGAGATTGCCGGTGAGGACTTCCGTGAGGGTCTTACAGCCGTAATCTCTATCAAGGTGGCAGAGCCGCAGTTTGAAGGTCAGACCAAGACGAAGCTGGGTAACAGCGAGGTGGCTGGTGCCGTTCAGCAGGCTGTAGGCGAGGCTTTGGCCAACTACCTGGAGGAGCATCCGAAAGAGGCTAAGCAGATCTGCGACAAGGTGATCCTGGCTGCCACAGCACGTATCGCAGCCCGTAAGGCTCGTGAAAGCGTGCAGCGTAAGAACCCGATGAGCGGTGGCGGTCTGCCGGGTAAGCTGGCCGACTGCTCGAACAAGGATCCGAAGGAGTGCGAGATCTTCCTCGTGGAGGGTGACTCCGCTGGTGGATCGGCCAAGCAGGGTCGCGACCGCTATACACAGGCTATCCTGCCATTGCGTGGTAAGATCCTCAACGTGGAGAAGGTACAGTGGCACCGCGTGTTCGAGGCTGAATCGGTGATGAACATCATCCAGAGTATCGGCGTTCGCTTTGGTGTGGATGGTGAAGGCGACCGCGAGGCGAATATCGATAAGCTGCGCTACGACAAGATCATCATCATGACCGATGCCGACGTCGATGGTTCTCACATCGACACGCTTATCATGACACTCTTCTACCGCTTCATGCCGAAGGTGATTCAGGAAGGTCATCTGTATATCGCTACACCACCGCTTTACAAGTGTACGTATAAGAAGGTGAGCGAGTACTGCTACACCGAACAGCAGCGTCAGGCGTTCATCGACAAGTATGTAGCAGGCGATGAGAACAGTAACCAGTTGCATACACAGCGCTACAAAGGTTTGGGTGAGATGAATCCTGAACAGCTGTGGGAAACAACCATGGACCCGAATACACGACTGCTCAAGCAGGTGTCCATCGAGAATGCTGCTGAGGCGGATGAGATCTTCTCCATGCTCATGGGCGATGATGTGGAACCGCGACGCGAGTTCATCGAGAAGAACGCTACTTACGCGAATATCGATGCTTAAAGATAAAGACCGCAGATGCTTTGTGCTCTGCGGTCTTTTTAGAAGCAAGAGGCAAGAAGCAAGAGGCAAGAGATTAGATGAAGACTGTAATATCACGATTCGTAGTTCAGGCAGGAATGCTTCTTTTTTGCTTCTTGCCTTTCGCTGCAAACGCACAGGAGCAGTGCGTGATGCAGCTGTGGTATGACCAGCCGGCACGTTTCTTCGAGGAGTCGTTACCTATTGGTAATGGAAAGATTGGGGCGCTGCTCTATGGTGGGGTGGATACTGATTCGCTGTACCTGAATGATATCACCCTTTGGACGGGTCAGCCGGTTGACCGTAACGAGGATGCGGGGGCTTCAAAGTGGATTCCTGAGATAAGGAAAGCTCTTTTCGAGGAGGATTATGCCAAGGCCGATTCGTTGCAACACTATGTGCAGGGGCATAACTCGCAGTTCTACCAGCCGTTGGGTATGATTTATATAAAGGATAATAACCCGGGAACGGTAAGTGGATATTATCGGTCGTTGAGTTTGGATAGTGCGATTTCAACGGTTTCTTATCTACGTAATGGGGTGAAATACAACAGGGAGTATCTGGCTTCTAACCCCGATAAGGTGATTGCTGTACATCTTACGGCCAATCAGGCGAAGGCGTTGAACTGCAGCGTTTCCCTTACCTCACAGGTGCCGCATCGGGTGAAGGCAAGTAATAAACAGCTTACCATGCTGGGCCACGCCATTGGCGACGAAAAGAACAGTATTCATTTCTGCTCTATCCTGCGGGTGGATCATCATGGAGGAACGGTATCTTATTCTGATTCAACGCTTGTGTTGAGCAACGTGGATGAGGCTACGATCTATCTGGTGAACGAGACGAGCTTCAATGGTTTCGACAAGCATCCCGTGAAAGAGGGGGCCGACTATCTCAACAACGCTACTGATGAGGCGTGGCACTTGGTGAACTGCACGTGGCAGGAGATCAAGGAACGACATATCAATGACTACCGAAGGTTCTTCTCACGTTTGGAACTGGTGCTGGATGGGGCGGTGTATGATGGTAAGCGTACCACCGCGCAGCAGCTGAAGGACTATACCGACAAGGGGGAGAGGAACCCGTATCTGGAAACGCTCTATTTCCAATATGGGCGCTACCTGCTCATCAGCTGCTCTCGTACTCCTGGCGTTCCTGCGAACCTGCAGGGTTTGTGGACACCGCATAAATGGTCGCCTTGGCGGGGTAACTATACGGTAAACATCAACCTGGAAGAGAACTACTGGCCAGCCTTCAACACGAATCTCGCCGAGATGGCTGCTCCGCTGGATGATTTCATCAAGGCGCTCTCGGAGAATGGACGATATACGGCCAAGAACTACTATGGAATAGACCAAGGTTGGTGCAGCAGTCATAACTCTGACATCTGGGCCATGACGAATCCCGTGGGAGAGAAGAATGAGAGTCCGATGTGGGCGAACTGGAACATGGGCGGGGCTTGGCTGGTGAACACGTTGTGGGACAGATACTTGTTTACACAGGATGAGAGCTACTTGAGGAACATCGCCTATCCATTGATGAAAGGGGCAGCGGAGTTCTGTATGGACTGGCTGATGGAGAATCCGAAGAATTCCACAGAGTTGATCACGGCTCCGAGCACCTCGCCTGAGAACGAGTATATCACCGATAAGGGGTATCATGGGGTGACCTGCTATGGTGGAACGGCCGACCTGGCCATCATCCGCGAACTGCTGCTGAACACTCACGCCGCCAGTTCCGTAAGCGGTAATATGATTACCGTCTATAAACAAACAGCAGAGCGCCTCCACCCCTATACCATTGGCAAGAACGGCGACTTGAACGAATGGTATTACGACTGGGATGACAGGGACCCGAAGCACCGTCATCAGAGTCATCTGATAGGTCTTTACCCTGGTCTGCATTATCTGAAACTCGATGAACTGAAATCTTCCATAGGGCAGGATGAATTTATGCAGGCTTGTCAGCGCACATTGGAACTGAAAGGGGATGAGACAACGGGCTGGAGTACTGGATGGCGTATCAACCTGTGGGCACGACTGAAGAAGGGGGAGAAGGCGTACCAGATATACCGTAAGCTACTTACGGCCGTGGCGCCTGAGCAGGATAAGACACCGAACTACCGTCATGGGGGCGGCACCTATCCGAATCTCTTCGATGCACATCCGCCTTTCCAGATTGATGGGAACTTCGGCGGAACAGCTGGGGTGTGTGAGATGCTGTTGCAGAGCTCTTCCAACCGTATTGAACTGCTTCCTGCAGTCCCGTCGGCATGGTCGTCTGGTAAGGTGAAGGGCATCTGCGCCCGTGGCGGCTATGTGGTGGATATGACCTGGAAGGAGGGTCGTGTGGTAGAGGCCACAATCTGGAATCAGACCGGTAAACAGCGTAAGGTGACACTGGTCTGCAACGGTCGTGAGCAACTACTGAAGATTAAAGGAAAGAATAAAAAGGTGATTCGTTTAAAGTAGAAGAAGATGTATAGTAATATTACTGAGCTGACCATCGGCAGTCTGAAGGCGGCCTATAAAGGGTGCTACCTCAACGACGACCTGGTGCTGGTTGATGAACTGGCCAAGATACCGTTTCCGAATGCACCCAGACGAACACGGTGCATCATCCTGGGATTGTGCCTAAAGGGTAAGGCACAGTATTCCGTGGATACGATCGACCATACCGTGATGCCCAATGATGTGATTCTGATCAATGAAGGACTGGTGCTCGATAACTATATGCTGAGTCCTGACTTCAGTGGTATCGGCATACTGATGTCGTACGACTTCTTCCACGAGATTATCCAGGGTATTCACGAACTGTCGTCCTTGTTCCTCTTCTCACGCACGCACCCTGTTTTCACCTTGAACAATATTGAGGTGAAGAACATTGATTTCTATTTCAGGGCACTGAAATATAAGGTGAACGAGAAGGATCATCATTTCAGGACCGATGTGGTGCGGTCGATCATGATGACGATGATCTATGATATCAGTAATGCGATTTACCGACTGCAGCAGATCAATGACAAGCGGCAGACCAGGGCTGAGGCTATCTTTGCCTCGTTCATCAAACTGGTGGAGGAGAACTTCCGACAGGAACGGAGGGTGAGCTGGTATGGGGAGCAGTTGTGCATCACACCCAAGTATCTGTCTGAGACGGTGAAACAGGTGAGCCGACGGACACCCAATGAGTGGATAGATAACTTCGTGACGCTTGAGGTGCGGGTACTGCTGAAGAACTCTTCCATGAGCATTAAGGAGATTGCCCAGCATCTGCATTTCCCCAACCAATCATTCCTCGGGAAGTATTTCAAGGAGCATGTGGGAATGTCGCCGAGCGAATATCGTAAAAAGTGATAAGTAATAAGTTACAAGTAATCACTTGTTACTTGTTACTTAACAACGTGTTTTCTGCGAAGTCACAAAGTTCTTGATACCATTCTTCGCCGAACCTTCGGATGAGCGGTTCTTTTAAGAAACGATAGACGGGAAGCTTCAGCTCCCGTCCTTTTTTTCGGGCTCCTTCACAGATGTTCCAGCGGTTGTAGTTCAATCCTACCAGTCCGTTACTGAACTGTTTCACACGAATGGGATATAAGGCGCAGCTGATGGGCTTCACGAATTGAGAATTTAAAATTGAAAATTGAGAATTGGCTTTGTTTCTGGCTGCTTTTTCCAACAAACACAGACAACAGTGAGGAATGGTCTCTCCATTCACTTCTATATCCCCATAACAAGTAAAAACACAATCCTTACCGTTGACAATGCTCGTCACCAAATCTCCTTCCTGATCGGTATAGGCCACACCCTGCTTGTCAATGACAGCTTGTGCTGAAGCGGAAAGGTCGTTCCATACCTCATCCAGCATCCCTTCAATCTCCATCACCTCATCCAAGGTGACAGGGGCACCCGCATCACCTTCCACGCAACAGGCACCATGACAATCGTCAAGGTCGCAGCAGAAATATTCGGTAATGATGTCACTCGACAACAATACGTCACCGATTTGTATAATAGGCGATATTTCGTTCACTTAAATCTTTTTACTCTACGAATTAGACGAATCCTTTAGACTGAGTCCCTTAGACCTTTCCCTACCACTTGATCGGTTCGAGACCATTTTGTTCGAGGTAGGCGTTGCACTGGGAGAAGTGATGATTGCCGAACCATCCGCCTCGGTTGGCCGATAGGGGAGAGGGATGCACGGATTCGAGTACGAGGTTCTTCTGCTTGTCTATCATATAGGCTTTCCCTCGGGCATAGCCGCCCCAGAGCAGATAGACAAGGTGTTCACGCTCTGATGCCAGCGCCTTGATGGCCGCATCAGTGAAGGTCTGCCAACCTAAGCGTGCATGACTGTTGGCTTGGTGTGCCCTTACCGTGAGGGTGGCGTTGAGTAGTAATACGCCCTGTTCAGCCCATCGTGTCAGATTACCACTCAGCGGAATCGGTGTTCCAAGGTCGTCTTGTATCTCCTTGAAGATGTTCTGCAAAGAGGGTGGAAACATCACCCCATCGTTCACCGAGAAGCTCAAGCCGTGGGCCTGTCCTGGCTCGTGATAGGGATCCTGTCCGATAATCACCACCTTCACCTTGTCGAACGGACAGAGGTTGAAGGCATTGAAGATCAATCGGCCCGGTGGGTAACAGGTGGTTGTACTATACTCCTGTCTTACCCACTGGGTCAACTGTGTGAAATACGGCTTATCAAACTCCTCTTGCAGATGCCGCTTCCACGATTCCTCTATCTGTACGTTCATCTTTTCCTTTCGCTTCTATAAGACTCTCACCTTTATTTAATAAGGTTACCAAGGATATCGCGGGAAAGCTCTCTTGTAATGGTACGGGTAGCGGCAGATGTAGCGTTCTTCACCACCTTCTCCTTGGCAGAGGTCTTACTCTTGGTTTGCTTGCCCGACACCTTATTACTTACATAGGTACCGAGAATGGTGGCGAGGGTAGAGGTAACGGCAGTCATCACGGCCTTCCATACCTTACCCATCATACCGGCTTTCTTCTTCTCGGTCTTACCCTTAACCTCTTTCTCAATCTCCTTAACCTCTTCTTCTATAGCGAGGGCTTGTTCCTCGGCTTCCTTCATCAGGATTTCATAAGCACTCTCACGATCTACCGGCGTGTCGTACTTACCGTAGATATAGCTCTGCTTGATGATGTCGATGCGCTGACCTTCGGTGATGGCTCCGATCTGTGAAAGAGGGAAGAGAATCTTGGCACGTTCCACGATGTTGGGCGCACCCTTCTCGTCGAGGAAGCTTACTAAGGCTTCACCGGTCTCGAGGTTCATGATGGCCTCGTCGGTCTTGAACGACGGGTTAGCACGGAAGGTGTCAGCTGCGGTCTTCACAGCTTTTTGGTCCTTCGGTGTATAAGCACGCAGGGCATGCTGCACACGGTTTCCTAACTGACCGAGGATAACCTCTGGAATATCGGTAGGACTCTGGGTGATGAAGTAGATACCTACACCCTTTGAACGGATCAGACGAATCACCTGCTCAATCTTGTCGAGCAAGGCTTTCGAGGTATCTTCGAACAGCATGTGAGCCTCGTCGAAGAAGAACACGAGTTTCGGCAATGGCAGATCGCCTACTTCAGGCAGGGTGGAATAGAGCTCGCTCAGCAACCACAGCAGATAGGTGGAGTAGAGCTTGGGCTGCATCATCAACTTATCAGCAGCCAGCACATTCATCACACCCTTACCGCCTTCTACCTGCATCAGGTCACGGATGTCGAACGAAGGCTCACCGAAGAACTTGTCTGCGCCTTGTGCTTCCAACTGTAGCAAAGCACGCTGGATAGCACCGATGGTAGCAGAGGTGACAAAGCCGTATTTAGTGGTGTATTCCTTGGCATTCTTTGCCATATAGTCAAGCATCTGACGCAGATCCTTCAGATCGAGAATCAGTAATCCGCGCTCGTCAGCTATGCGGAACACGATATTCAGTACACCGTCCTGTGTCTCGTTCAA
The DNA here is from genome assembly GCA_017651265.1 of Prevotella sp. Lineage (GTDB taxonomy): Bacteria > Bacteroidota > Bacteroidia > Bacteroidales > Bacteroidaceae > Prevotella. Next base: position 103,824 of record JAGCDO010000026.1, read on the forward strand.
TTGCAGCAATCGGGAAAGTAGCTGCGGTCCCATCTGTGAGATGGTGGCACGCATAGGATGTCCCTGCTCACCGAACACATCGAAGAAACGTACAGGACAGCCTTGGAACACTGGGTCTTCAATACCGAATTCTGGCATTCGTTTCTCGATGAACCCACTCAGCTTACCTGCTTGAGAGATGCCTGACAGGTCGCCTTTCATATCTGCCATGAAACAGGGCACACCTGCCTGACAGAACGATTCGGCCATCACCTGCAGCGTAACGGTCTTACCAGTACCTGTGGCTCCCGCAATCAAACCATGGCGGTTAGCCATCTTTCCTTGAATACTCAATGCTCCTGAAGAGCAGTGGGCGATGTAAAGCCCGTGTTCCTTGTCGTACATAATTGATTGTGTTATGGTTCTGCCTACAAAGATACGAAAAGTTGAGAGCAATACAAAATAAATGCATTTATTTTTATTGCCGAGACGGAGTATCTTCGCCATCTATGATGGCAAAGTACGATTTAGTGAGAGAAAAACCAAATTTTGTAGCAGCAAAACAAATATCTGCGGCACAAACCTCAAGTACAAGTCATTTGCCCTTATTTATCGTAATTAAAGGAGAAAACACGGTTTAGGATGATTTCCTTTTTATCGAGCTTCGGATAGACTTTCCAATAGAATAGATTCTGTATAGCCTCATAGGCACCACTCCAGACATAGTGCATGATATCGATGTCGAGGATGTATTGCTTTCCGTTGTCGTAGAGTTGCACATCCTGTAATTGGTAACTGCTGTTGCTTGCCCAGTCCTTTCCAATAATCAATGTGTATTTGTCGAAGTCAATCTCTGGTAGTTTCTTATCTCCGGTATAGGCAAGATGGAAGTCAGATTGACTGTTAATCACCAGAAGTTTCTGTTCATCCCACTCTGTTTGATCAAAGAAAGTACGGTGTATATTGCCATCTCCGTCCCAATATGGATGACGTACCTCTGTGGCAAAGAAATCCTCCCATTCCTGTGTGTTCTCAACAGGTTGTATCCATCGGGCATTACTATGTTCATATTCACTTTCTGTGCCTATATCTGAGCCATGATCTATTACATAGAGCAACTGCCATTGACTGCTGTTCTGAACGAAGTCGAGCAATTCAAGGTTATCCTTCCATTGATGTACTTTCCCGTCAGACGTTATCACATCGATAAGGACTTCAGAACCTGTATAATCCAGATAATAGATGGTTTCACCATTCCAACAGCCCTGATATGCTTTAAACCCTTGAATTGCCCCATTTCCCTTGTAGGCGCGAATCCTGTTAGCCAGCCACTCGGGCAAGTCGCTTAATGGTTTGTTCTCATCCCACCTCTTCGTTGCACTGACGGTGTCTATGAACTGGCGCCATAGTTTGAACAGCTGGTAGGCACCAGGGTAACACTTTTCCCATCCAACCGTTAACGGACTTTCAAGAACTTGTTTCCAGTCAGCACCCTCATGATAATCAACGTTGAAGAGTCGCTCACCTTGATGGTTGAACACATAGCCAAAACTGCTCATTACGGGATGATATAGATTGTAGATGTCTTCTCCTTTATACTTCCTTACGGAAACGGTTGTTCCTGTTCCTAATGAAATGGCATCCATATAGAGGAATTGCCGGGCGATAGGAAGTGGAAGATCTGCATAATTACCTTTGAGCAATTCTTTCTTGAACTCCTCAGTGCGAGAATCAGGATACACATACGTGATATCATCATCTTTGTCACTGCAACCTGCCAACCCTGTTACAACAGTTGTCAGCAGAATCATAAGCATCCATATCTTCTTCATACCTTCATCTTTTCCTGTTTTTAGTTTCACTTTTTCTTATAAACGCAAAGATAGTAAAATCTTGCATCTGTGATAGATAAATTATGTTAAACTGCACACCTTTCACATGAAGATGTCGCCCCTTCATTTTTATAGAATTTTATGCTTTGCTCATCAGGCTTAACGAAAATATTCCCAACGTGGGAACAAAATATTCCCAGCATGGGAACAAAACATTCCCAACGTGGGAACGACAATAAAAAACCCGGATACGAAATCGTACCCGGGATTATATCTATTGTGCTTAATTAGCAAAGCCTCTTAATCCGTGATCAGGTTCTCACCTGACATGTCAGCCGGCTGCTCCAATCCCAGGATATGGAGGATGGAGGGAGCAACGTCTGCCAGACGACCGTCTTTGACGGTGGCAGAGTTGTTGTTGGTGACATAGATGAACGGAACAGGGTTCAGTGAGTGGGCGGTATTGGGAGTACCATCGGCATTGATGGCATTGTCAGCATTACCGTGGTCGGCAATGATGATAGCCTCGTAGTCGTTGGCCTTTGCAGCCTCAATCACTTCCTTCACACAGTGGTCAACAGCCCATACTGCCTTTGCGATGGCATTATATACACCTGTATGTCCCACCATGTCACCGTTAGCGAAGTTCACCACGATGAAATCGTATTCCTGTGTATTGATAGCACCCACCAGCTTATCCTTTACCTCGTAGGCACTCATCTCAGGCTTCAGGTCGTAGGTGGCCACCTTCGGAGACGGAACGAGGATTCGGTCCTCACCCTCGAACGGAGCCTCACGACCGCCGTTGAAGAAGAAGGTTACGTGAGCATATTTCTCTGTCTCGGCAGTGTGCAGCTGTTTCTTACCCTGCTTGGAGAGGTATTCGCCCAGCGTGTTCTCTACGTTCTCCTTGGGGAAGAGAATATGAACACCCTTGAAGTTGGCATCATAGGGAGTCATGCAGTAGTACTGCAGACCGGGAATGGTGTGCATTCCCTGCTCAGGCATATCCTGCTGTGTCAGTGCGATGGTCATCTCCTTGGCACGGTCGTTACGGAAGTTAATGAAGATCACTACATCACCCTCTTCAATGCAACCGTTCACGCTGGCATTGTGGATAGGCTTGATGAACTCATCGGTAACACCGTCATCATAGCTCTCCTGCATGGCCTGGATCATATCAGTAGCCTGCTTACCAGTACCATTCACAATCAGGTCGTAGCCTTCCTTTACACGCTCCCAACGCTTGTCGCGGTCCATGGCGTAGAAACGACCAACGATAGAGGCAATGGCTGCATCATTGTCGGCACAAACCTTACTTACCTGCTCAATGAAACCCTTTCCAGAGTGGGGGTCAGTATCACGGCCGTCCATGTAGCAGTGTACGAACAGCTGGTTCTTCAAGCCATACGTCTTACCAATCTCGATGAGTTTGAAAAGATGATCGAGGCTGGAGTGAACGCCACCATCAGAGGTAAGACCCATCAGGTGCAGTTTCTTGTTGTTCTCCTTGGCGTAGGTATAGGCAGCCTTCACCTGCGGGTTCTCTACGATAGAACCGTCTTTGCAGGCGCGGTTGATCTTTACCAGGTCCTGATATACGATGCGACCGGCACCGATATTGAGGTGACCTACTTCAGAGTTTCCCATCTGACCGTCGGGCAGACCCACGTCTTCACCACTGGCCATCAGCTGTGAGTGAGCGCTCACTGCTGTCAGATAATCCAAATACGGGGTTGGGGTGTTGTAGATTACGTCTCCCTTACCATGTTGTCCGATTCCCCATCCGTCGAGAATCATCAATAACGCTTTCTTTGCCATAATACCTTATTTAATAATATTTTCTTTCGGGGTGCAAAGGTAGTGAAATAGAATGAAATAAGAAAAAGAAAAGGAAATAAATTGAGAATGAGGCGGAAGATATGTTTCAAAATCATTATTTTTTGTTATTCTTTTCATTTTCTTGGTATAGTTATACCCATATGTCAGGAATATTTCGTAATTTAGCGCTCGAATCTATCTTATTAGTTAACTATTTACTAAAAAAATCGATATTGTTATGTTGAAAAGAACAATTGGAATCGCAGTGGCAAGTATGACCATGATGGCGGTTTATGCGCAGAAGGATATCCCTCTGGTGTATGGAGAAGAGAACACAGGAAAGAATTTCAAGGCTCCGGCGCTGCCTGGTTACAACGACCTTCGTGAGTGCCGCACGCTGCCGAATCCTTTCGAGTGGTCGAACGGTAAGGGCAAGGTGAAGAAGTTCAAGCAGTGGGAACGCCGCCGCAACGAGATTGCTGCCGAAATCCAGCACTACGGTATTGGCGTGAAGCCGACTGTTGACAGGAGTCAGGTAAAGGCATGGATGAATGGTGACACCGTGTTTGTTGATGTAACCGTTAACGGTGAGACCTTGCATCTGTCTTCTACCATCAGATACCCGAAGGGCGGACAGGCTCCTTATCCTTTGATGATCGGTACCAGTAATATCTCTCTGCCCCGACAGCTGTTCGATAGCAGGAATATAGCTACCATGACTTTCCATGAGAAGCAGGTGAATGACTATGGACAGTTTGGTCGTCATCATGAGCGTGGAGAGCATAACTTCGACCGCCTGTATCCTGCCCTTTCCGAGAATGGTGCCTACAGTGAGTGGGCTTGGGGCTTGAGCCGATTGATTGACGGTCTGGAGATTCTTGGTGAGGCAAAGACGAAGATCGATATGAAGCATATTGGTGTAACGGGTTGCTCTTACGCTGGAAAGATGGCTCTGATGTGCGGTGCCTTCGACGAGCGTGTGGCTCTGACCATTGCTCAGGAACCTGGTGGCGGTGGTGCTGCTGCTTGGCGTGTTTCCAAGACACTGGGCGAAGTGGAGAGTCTGGAGCGTACCGACTACCATTGGTTCAAGGAGAGCATGCGCGAGACCTTCTCAGGTGACAGTCTGTACCGTATGCCATACGACCATCATGAGCTGTGTGCGCTGGTTTGTCCGCGTGCCTTGCTGATGTTAGGTAATCCCGACTACAAGTGGTTGGCTGATGAGGCTGGTTATGTTTCCATGAATGCAGCGCGTAAGGTATGGGAGTATTTCGGCATTGCCGACCGTGTGGGCTATTCTATCGTGGATGGTCACGGCCATTGTCAGCTCCCGCAGTCGCAGTTCCCAGAGGTAGAGGCCTTCCTCGACAAGTTCCTGCTGGGCAAGGATGCTGACACAAAGAATGTACAGGTAGCTCCGATGTTCAAAGATAAGGTTGATCTCAGCAAGTGGATCAAGTTCTAAACTAACCATAAGGTTTCCGTTCATTCCCATGTTGGGAACTTTTTATTCCCACGTTGGGAACACTTTATTCCCATGTTGGGAACAACTTGTATTATGAAAGAAAAAGACCGCCCTTTTCTCTCACGAGGAAAGGGCGGTAAAGGTATTATGTTCAAAAAATAATGAGGATAATTTATATATTGTATAGATTTATCCTAATGAGGTTCAGGCAAAACGTATGGTGCCCTGAATGGCCTCCTTGTCTTCCTCGGTGGGCTTGACATTGCCTGCAGCCTTGTTGCGGATCTCATCGAGCACCTGACGAGTACGTTTGTAGGTAGGCGTCTGCTCCACATCAGAGATCACATCGTCGTTGTCAAGGTCTTCCTGACGGAAGATGAAGATATGAGGACGACGCTTATACTGTGTGGTGGAACCATCCTTTCCGTAGTAACGGTTACGACGGTCGAGACGTTCTGCAGCCTTCTCTTCCTCTGCGGCGATACGGTCGGCCTCTTCCTGGGTACGCTTGCCGAAATGACTGCTCATGCCGTCCACATCCTCGATGCCAAAGCCAGTGGCCAGAATGGTTACCTTCACCTTGTCGCCCAGCTCAGGATCGGTTGCCAGACCCCATTTGATCTCGAAGTCGTTACCGAACTTGGCCATGAAGTCGTTCACATCGTTCATCTCTTCCATCATCAGACCCGTCTGCGTCTGCTTGTCACTGTTGAAGGAGATGCTCAGCAGGATCTTCTTGGAGTTGAAGACATCATTGTCGTTGAGCAGCGGTGAGTTCAGTGCATCGTCAATGGCCTTCTTTACACGACCTTCGCCTTCACCGTAACCTGTTGACATAATAGCTACACCACCATCCTTCAAAACGGTCTTCACATCGTTGAAGTCGAGGTTGATCAAGCCATGCACGGTGATGATCTCAGCAATCGACTTGGCAGCTACGCTCAAAGTGTCATCGGCCTTGCCGAAAGCGTCGAGCACGGTGAGCTCAGGATAGATCTCACGCAGACGCTCATTGTTGATAACCAACAAGGCATCTACATGCTTCGACATCTCTTCCACACCATCGAGGGCCTGGTCGATCTTCTTCGGACCTTCGAAACGGAAGGGGATAGTAACGATACCTACGGTGAGGATACCCAGTTCCTTACTGATGCGGGCAATGACAGGAGCAGCACCTGTTCCTGTACCACCACCCATACCGGCAGTGATGAAAGCCATCTTCGTACCGTCGGACAGCATGTTACGTACGTCATCGATGCTCTCCTCGGCAGCCTTACGCGCTTTCTCGGGTTTGTTACCGGCTCCCAGTCCTTCCTTTCCCAACTGGAGGTGAACAGGTACAGGACTGTCGTTCAATGCCTGGTTATCAGTGTTGCACAACACGAAGGTGACATCATGGATGCCTTCGCGGTACATATGGTTTACGGCATTTCCGCCACCACCACCAACACCGATCACTTTAATGATGCTATTCTCTTTCTCTGGCTCGCCAAAGTCTAATATGTTGAATCTGTTATCGTCCATCATAACGTTATTTTATTTAATGGTGAATGAATGTTTGATTGATAAAAGGGAGAGGTTACTCTTCTTCGGGTTCAGCAATGAGGTTCTTGAAGAAGTTCTTCAGCTTGCCGACCGTCTTCTTGCGGTTTTCTTTCTTCTTCTCTTCTTCCTCTGCCTTGCGAGCAGCCTCTGCAGCCTCTTCTTCCGCTCTACGAGCAGCTTCCTCAGCCTCTTCCTGTCTGCGTCTTTCCTCTTCGGCTTTCTGCTTCTCAGCCTCGGTCTGGATGACGCCAGGACCTAATTCGTTAGGCTTACGAGGCTCGCGCTCCTGATTAACAGGTGTGGCCTTGGTCTCCTTGAACAGGTCGCCATTGGCATCAACCTCATCGCCTGCGCAGTTCATGTCACCCTTGGCCAGCAGACCGAGAATGGTGTTCATCGTGCCGTTGTGGGCAGCGATCATCGGATCCTTGGCGCTAATGCTCTGTGTGACGAACTTGGCGATGCGGATCTTGTCGATATGGGTATGGTTGCGGAAGGCGGTCTCGATATTCTTCATGTTCGAACCACCACCTGTCAGGATGATACCTCCCAGCAGACGGTCGGCGTATTCTGACGGCACCTGATACCATACATTCTCGATAATCTCTTCAATACGTCCCTCTACGATGGAGATAAACTCACGACTCTTTACGGAACGGTCGGCATCAATGCTCAGCGACATGTTGTTGTCGATCTCTCCATTGTCTGTCCAGGCACTGCCATATTTCAGTTTCATCTCCTCGGCTGTGCTCTCTTCCATCTGCAGGGAAGCAATATCCTTGGTGATATTGTTACTGCCCAGAGGAATCACAGCGAGATGACGGAGGATATTCTTGTAATAGACACTAACGGTGGTAGTATCAGCACCCAGATCAACAAGGGCGCAACCAGATCGTTTCTCAGCATCTGTCAGCACACTGTCGGCCAAGGCCAGCGGAGCGAGGTACATCTCAGCAATGGGTACACCAGCCAGATCGAAGCACTTATTCAGATTGCGGTAGAACATCTTGCGCCACAGGATATTGAGGAAGTTACCTTCCAGTCGGGCACACTGAATACCCACGGGATCCAACTGGTACTGGTTGTCCACCTTATACTCCTGGGTGGCTGCATCCAGAATCTCCTGATCCTGATAGCTCATGTTACGGTTTGCATCCATCAACTCATTCACCATCTCTTGTGTGACGATGGTGTCGGCAGCAAGATTCTTGACGATGACGTTTTTGATGCTTCGTATCGACTGACCTCCGACACCAACATAGACCTGTGAGATGCTGGTCTTCAATGTCGCAGTCAGTCTTTTGACAATGCTGGAGATGCATTGTGCCGTCTTGTCAATGTTGTAAATCACTCCCTTGCGGATAAACGTGGAAGAGTCCTCTGTAACCACGGCGAGTACAGAAATGCTGCCGTCGAGGTTCTTCTTTCCCGCGATACCGGTCATCTTGGATGAACCGAGTTCAATTGCTACGATGAAATCCTTTGGTGCCATAAGCTATACTGTTTTTTTATTGTTGTCTTGTTTTATCGTGTCTTTTTTGATGGTTGCCGTAGAATCTTTCTTCTCTTCTGTCTTTGGTGCCGGTGGTGTATAGACCGGCATGGTCTTGACAGTTTTCTTGCAGATAATCTGGTTGTCGAATTCCAGACTGATATAATGGTATTTGTTCCAGCCTGCGGTATTCAGTCCGTATTGATAGAACTTCTCCAGACGCTCGAGTTTCTTGTTGATGTAGTCGGTAATCAGTACCTTTCTGGTGGCATCATCCTTGGATTGCGGCAGGTAGCCGACGAAGATGATGTGTTCACCCACTCGTGGTACCAGTTCCACACCGAGATCGGGCAGGATATTGATCTGCACAATCTGGTTCTTCCAGAATTCATTGGCCATGAGCACTTCCGTAAGAGGAGCCAGATAACTCTTTGCGAAGCCCTGATTGATATAGCCGGTAGCAATGATCAGGTCGCTGGTGTATTTCGAGTTGGGCATGATGCCTCCCTCGTCATCGAGATAATAGTTCTCGCCCTTGACGTTCATGATGCGTACAACGGGCAGTCGCTGGGTGATCTGAATACATACATGACCGTTTTGTGTCTTGTAGCACTGCACGGTATTCACGAAGGAACTGGTTTTGAGCACATCCTCAATATCCCTCGGGTTGATGTTCTGCATGTGTTTCTCCAGCGGGTAGAGCTTGTTCTTTTCCAGTATTCGCTTGATCTCTTTCGCGCTGAGGAATCCGTTGGTGTTCTCGTCGGCAATATTGATGCTGACCTTGGTGCACAACTTGGCGGTCTCGTCCGGTTTGTTGAACGAGGTCATGGCGAGTACCAGATAGACCGCTAAGGCCAGATCCAGTATCACAATGAGGGCCTTTTTCCAGTTGAAGTGCATCATTTATATCATTTATACCGTTTCTTCAGAATCTTTTCCATCTCAGGAACCAGGTTGTCAAGGTCTCCTGCACCCAGAACAATCAGTACTTCAAAGTCGTGTTCCTTCACGAAATCCAGTACATCGTCCTTGGCAATCATCATCTTCTGTACCCCTTCCTTGAGGTTGTCGTAGATGAGCTTTGAGGTAACCCCGGGAATAGGCAGCTCGCGGGCAGGGTAGATCTCGGTGAGTACCACCTCGTCGAGCAGACTCAAACTCTCGGCGAAGTCGAGGTAGAAGTCGTGGGTGCGTGAATAGAGGTGCGGCTGGAAGATGACGGTGATCTTTCTGTCCTTATACAGTTCCCTGATGCTCCGTGCACTCTGGTAGATCTCTTTGGGATGATGTGCGTAGTCGCTCAGGAATACGATCTTGTCGTTCTTCAGCTTGAAATCGAAGCGGCGATCAACACCACCGTACGTTTTCATTCCATATTTGATCTCTTCCGCCTGACAGCCGTTCAGCTGGGCCATGGCCATGGCGGCAATACCGTTCTCGATGTTGATGGGTACTGGCTGTCCCAGTGCTACATTCTTGATGTTCTCGATGGGAGAGATAAAGTCGAAAGTGATCTCTCCGTTTCCGATCCGGATGTTTTCTGCATGGAAATCACCATCCTCCAAAGCGTACTCATACACCTTCACTCCCTCCTGTACATCAGCTTTCATCTCCAGACCACGGTGGATAATCAGTGCGCCACCCGGCTGGATCAGTGTGGTGTAGTGGCGGAAGCTCTCCAGATAAGCCTCCTTGGTACCGTAGATATCGAGATGATCAGGATCAGTACTGGTGATCACCGTCATCCACGGTCGCAACCAGTGGAAGCTGCGGTCGAACTCATCGGCCTCGATGACTACGAACTCGCTCTCCTTACTGAAGATATAGTTCGTTCCGTAGTTCTTGGAGATGCCTCCTAAGAAGGCATTACAGTCGATATGACTCTGGTGCAAGATATGGGCACACATGGTGGATGTGGTGGTCTTGCCATGCGTACCAGCCACACAGAGTCCTTTGTTCGAACGGGTGAGCATGCCCAGCACCTGTGCCCGCTTCTCCACATTAAAGCCGTTTTCACGGAAGAATACCAGTTCCTTGTGCTCTTGCGGGATGGCTGGCGTATATACCACGAGGGTGTGCTTAGGGTTCTTGCAGGTATGCGGAATCTCATCCACCAGTTCCTCATAGTGAATCAGCGCCCCTTCCTTCTCCATCTGTCTGGTAAGCGGCGATGGTGTCTTGTCGTAGCCGGCCACCACCAGTCCCATCCTCAGGAAGTAACGGGCGATGGCACTCATACCAATGCCACCGATACCTACGAAATATACTGCTTTTATATCTTTCTGTTCCATGTTTCTTTTTGTTTGTTCCAACCTTCTTAAGTAAGGTTATTGGTTTCTTTGTGCCAACCGGATCACCTCATCGGCAATGATGTCGGCCGAGTTGGGCAGGGCGAGCTTGAGGATGTTCTCGCGAAGGGATGATAGCTTCCCTTCGTCTTTTACCGTGGCGATGGCCAGTTCGATGACCTTCTCGGGGGCCTCGCTGTCCTTGACATACAAGGCTGCATCCTTGTTTACCAGCGCCATGGCGTTCTTGGTCTGATGGTCCTCTGCCACATTCGGCGAAGGAACAAGGATGACGGGTGTTCCCAGAAGACAGAACTCAGAGATACTTCCTGCGCCTGCACGACTGATGACCAAGTCGGCAGCCTTGTAGGCTGCGCCCATGTCGGTAATGAAGTCCATCACCTTCAGCATCGGCAGCTCATGATGCTCCTTCAACTTCTCCAGGATACTCTCGTGGTAGTACTTACCGGTCTGCCAGATTACCTGCACACCGCTGTTCTCTATCTCATCCAGGTGTTGCAGCACACTCTCGTTCACGGTGCGGGCTCCCAAGGAACCGCCCACGATGAGGATGGTTTTCTTCTCAGGATCCAGTCCGAATTGCTTGATGGCTTCCTCACGACTGATGGTTGTCTCCAGTAACGACTGACGTACGGGGTTTCCTGTCATGATGATCTTCTCTGCAGGGAAGAAGCGATCCATATTCTCGTAGGCCACGCAGATCTTCTCTGCCTTCTTGGCCAACAGTTTGTTGGTGACACCTGCATAGGAGTTCTGTTCCTGTATCAGACAGGGGATTCCCATGGCGGCGCACTTGTTCAGTGTAGGTCCGCTGGCGTAACCGCCCACACCCACAGCAGCCATCGGACGGAAGTCCTTGATGATGCTGCGCGCCATGCGCTGACTTTTCCATATCTTGTAGAGTACCTTCACGTTCTTCAGCAGGTTCTTCCTGTCGAAGCCGCAAATAGGCAATCCTTTGATTTCATATCCGGCAGCGGGAACACGCTGCATCTCCATGCGGTCTTCTGCACCCACGAACAGGATCTTTGCTTCCGGATTCTTGTTCTTGATGGCATTGGCAATGGATATAGCAGGGAAGATATGTCCTCCTGTGCCACCTCCACTGATGATAATCCTCAATTCCTTTTCCATGTCTTTGTTGTTTAGGTGATCCTTATATGATGACTCATGCCGCTTTGGCCATTGTTCTCTTTTCTGTTGCCTCGTCTTTCCGCTTGGCTGTGTAACTGACGCTCAGGATGATTCCCACATAGACACAGTTCACAATCGTGGATGTTCCACCCTTACTGATGAGCGGCAGCGGCTGTCCAGTAACAGGTGCCAGTCCTACGGCCACGGCCATATTGAACATGGCCTGCGTTACCAGCAGCAGGGCGATACCCATGATCAGCAGTGCGGGGAACGCGTTGGCACAACGGTTAGCGATGGAAGCCGTGCGGAACAACAGGATGATATATAACAGACAGACTACAGCTGCCCCCACGATACCCATCTCTTCGATGATGATGGCGTAGATGAAGTCGGAGAAAGCCTGCGAGAGGAAGTCACGCTCCACAGAGTTACCCGGGCCTTTACCCACGATGTTCGAGGAGGCGATGGCAATCTTCGCATGACTCTTCTGTGCGTCCTTGTCGAGGTCAACCTCTTCGGGTGAGAGTTCCGTATGGTCCATGAAATCGACGATTCTCGCCTTCCAGGTGTCGGCACGGTGGAAGATCTTGGCCATGAAGCCAGGTGCTTCCTTCTTCTCCACCACCTGCTCGGTCATGTTCATCTTCTCACTGTCGGTCGGCTCTTTCGCATCGTTACCCACCAGCATGATCATGGCAAACCCTGTTGCTGCCAACAAGGCCAGCACACCCATGAGTCGTCCCAACTGCACCTTTGGAACCCGTCCAATAAACATCATGATGATCACCGTCAGGAACAAGAGTGCTGCTGTAGAGAGGTTCTCCATGGCGATGAGGAAGATAATGGGCAGTGATACAAACAGAATATATTTGAACGCACGACGGTCGGCCCCGTCAATGGTCTGCATGGCACTTAGAATTTGTGCCTCTGCGAGGATGACAGCACCTTTCGCTATCTCTGAGGGCTGGAACTGAATGCCGAACAAGCCAATCCATCGCTGGGCGCCGTTGGTTGACTGTCCTACAATCAGTACGGCAATGAGCATAACCAGCGAGATGACCAGGGCGAAGGGGGTGACGATCTTGAAGTACTTACACTTGATATTCATCGTCACGATCATGAATCCCACGCCGAAGAACAGCAGGATGGTATGGTAGAGCACCGGATTCCAGTAGTTACCTGCCTTGTAGGTCAGCGAGCTGGAGGCACTATATACCTCAAGCACACTGACGATGCACAGCAGGAAGAACACCATCCAGATGATGCCATCGCCCTTGATTTTCAGTCGGCTCAGTTTATTGAACATATACTACTATTATATTATAGGTTTCGTGCGAGCGTCTTGAACTGCTCACCACGATCCTCCATATTCTTGAAAAGGTCGAACGAGGCGCAGCACGGACTGAGCAGTACGGTCATGCCCGGCTCTGCCATCTCGTAACAGGCCTCTATACACTCTTTCATAGAGTGGGTGTCGCGTACAGGAATGCCCATTTCATCGAAGTTTTCGTGCAACTTGGTGTTGTCGGCACCAAGATAAACCAGTCCTGCACATTTCTTTTTCACCAGTTCCTTGATCGGGGTATAGTCATTACCCTTGTCCTTACCGCCGATGATCAGGATGGTGGGGGTCTTCATGCTCTCCAGTGCATACCAGCATGCATCAACGTTGGTAGCCTTGGAGTCGTTGATATATTGCACACCACCCACGGTGCACACCTTCTCCAGTCTGTGCTCCACGCCGGGGAAGTCGCTAAGACTCTTGCGGATTACCTCTTTCTTGATGCCTGCCACATCGGAAGCGATACCTGCAGCCAGTGAGTTGTAGATATTGTGCTTACCTGTCAGCGAGAGGGCTTCCTGTTCCATGTTGAACGGGGTAGGGACCTCGATGGTATATTGTCCTTCCTCGATGTAACCGATACTGCCTTTCTCCTTCAGTTCAGAGAAGGGAAGCTGCAGCGCCTTGATATCATATTTCTCCAACTCGCGCTTGATGATGGGGTCATCATTCCAATAGATGAACGCATCATCCTTGGTTTGGTTCTGGATAATCCTCATCTTCGAGTCCACATAGTTCTGCATGTTGTTCTGGTAGCGGTCCAGATGGTCGGGCGTGATATTCAGCAACACAGCCACGTTGGCACGGAAGTCGTACATGTTATCCAGCTGGAACGAGCTCAGTTCAATGATATAGTATTCATGCGGATCCTCTGCCACCTGCAGTGCCAGACTGTTTCCGATGTTTCCAGCCAGTCCTGCATCATAGCCTGCCTCCTTGAAGATATGATAGATCAGCGAGGTAGTGGTGGTCTTACCGTTACTACCTGTGATACAGATCATCTTCGCGTCGGTATATCTGCCTGCGAACTCAATCTCACTGATGATGTGGATGCCCTTGGCGATGATCTTCTGGATCATAGGGGCTTCATCAGGGATGCCCGGACTCTTGATCACCTCATCTGCATCCAGGATCTTCTCTTCTGTATGGTGTCCTTCTTCCCACTCAATCTGGTGGCCGTCCAGCAATTTCTTATATTTGTCCTTAATCGATCCCATGTCTGATACAAAGACACGGAATCCTTCTTTCTTGGCGAGAACGGCGGCACCTGCTCCGCTCTCTGCGGCTCCTAATACGACAATCTTTTTCATTCTTCTTTATCTGATTTTCAAGGTGATGATGGTGAGTGCTGCCAGGATGATGGACACAATCCAGAACCTGACAGTGATCTTCGACTCATGGAACTGGCGCTGCGGCCAATTCTTGAAGATATACCGGCTGGTGGGATCCAGCTGTGAGTCGAGCTTACGGAAATTGTCGTGAATCGGTGTGGCTCTGAACACACGTACACGCTGTCCTTTTCGCTTGTAGATCTTAAACACCTGAGTTTGTATGATGACGCTGAGGCTCTCCACGAAGAAGATGCCGCAGAGGATCAGCAATAACAGTTCCTTGTGGATGATCACGGCGCCCACACCAATGATACCGCCAATGGTGAGCGATCCTGTATCACCCATGAATACCTGAGCCGGGAAGGCGTTATACCAGAGGAATCCGATCATGGCACCGATGAAGGCGCAGAGGAAGATCACCAGTTCCTGTGAACCTGGAATGAACATGATGTTGAAGTAGGCTGCATACTCGATATGACTGCTCACATACGCTAGTATGCCTAACGCCACACCGATGATAGCCGATGTACCTGAGCACATACCATCCATACCGTCGTTGAGGTTTGCCCCGTTGGAGACAGCTGTTACCACGAGAATGGTCATGATCACGAAAAGAATCCATCCTGCTGCACGGGCGTTCTCCCCGCAGAAAGATGTGATCTTCGAGTAGTCGAGGTCGTGGTTCTTCACAAACGGAATGGTGGTCTTGAGCGATTTCACCGTTTCCGACTTATGTATCACCGTTTCCTGACCTTGTCTTACGGTGGTGAGGTTCTCGTTGATCTTTGCGTCAGGACTCAACCAGAGGGTAAGACCCACGATGAGTCCGATACTCACCTGACCAACAATCTTATACTTTCCTTTCAGTCCGTCCTTGTTCTTACGGAAGATCTTGATATAGTCATCGAGGAATCCCAAGAATCCCAGCCAAACAGTGGTAATGATCATCAGGATAAGGTAGATATTCCTCATTCGTCCTAACAGGATCACGGGCACGAGAATACTCACGATGATGATGATGCCACCCATGGTGGGAACACCTTTCTTCTTCTCGCCAAACGGGTCGATACTGGGATCGCGCGACGTTTCAGCGATGTTCCTGCGTTTCATGTACTTGATGAAATGCTCTCCGAACCAGGCAGAGATAATCAGCGCCAGAATCAGGGTAAGTAAGGCGCGGAAAGAGATATACGACCAGAGGTGCGACCCGGGTATATCGAATTTCTCCAAGAATCTGAACAGATAGTATAGCATGGTATTTCGTTTTACGAATTAAAAATCTCCCTCAGCACCTCTTTGTCATCGAAGTGGTGCTTCACTCCCTTGATTTCCTGATAGTCCTCATGTCCCTTGCCGGCTACGAGGATTACATCGCCTTTCTTGGCCATCATACATGCCGTGCGGATGGCTTCCCGACGGTCAACGATGCTGATCACCTTCTTCATCTGCTGCTTGTCAAGACCAGCCAGCATATCGTTGATGATGTCCTGTGGCTCTTCAAAGCGGGGATTGTCGGAAGTGATGATCACCTTGTCGCTCTGCTTGACGGCCTCCTGTGCCATCAATGGGCGCTTTCCCTTATCACGGTTTCCGCCTGCTCCGCATACTGTAATCACCTGTCCTTTACCGTTCAGCACCTCGTGAATGGCCTTGAGCACATTCTCCAGTGCATCAGGAGTGTGGGCATAGTCAACAATGGCGGTGAATCCCTCTGGTGAGTGGATGGGATCAAGACGACCGTTCACGCTCTTCAGCGTGCTCATCACCACCAGAACCTTTTCTGGATCCTGTCCTAACATGATGGCTGCGCCATAGACGGCCAGCAGGTTACTTACGTTGAACTTCCCGATGAACTGTACACCTACCTCACGACCGTCGATCTCGAGGTACATTCCCTCGAAGTGACACTCCAGGATGCGTGCTTTGAAGTCGGCTGCAGCACGAGTAGAATAGGTCTTCACCGTTGCCTTACAGTTCTGCACCATCACCATACCGTTCTTATCATCGGCATTGATGATGGCAAAGGCACTCTTCGGCAGATTGTCGAAGAACATCTTCTTGGCATTGCGGTAGTTCTCCACAGTCTTGTGGTAGTCCATATGATCGCGTGTCAGGTTCGTGAAGATACCTCCTGCGAACTTCAGTCCACCTATACGCTTCTGGTGGATGGCATGACTGGAGCATTCCATGAACGCATATTCGCATCCTGCCTCCACCATCTTGGCCAGCAAGGCATTCAGCTCGATGGGGTCGGGGGTGGTATGACTGGCCGGTATCTCCTCTCCTTCGATATAGTTGCACACCGTGGAGAGCAGTCCGCAGCGATAACCCAACTGACGGAACATATTATATAATAAGGTGGCGATGGTGGTCTTGCCGTTTGTTCCCGTCACTCCCACCAGCTTCAGCTGAGCTGAGGGGTTACCGTAGAATAACGTGGCTACCTTACCCACGGCATCTTCCGTGGACTCCACCTGGATATAAGTCACATTTGCTTTTGTCTCTGCAGGGATTTCCTCACAGAGGATGGCGTTGGCACCCTGTTCAAGTGCTTTGCCGATGAAGGTATGACCGTCGACCTGTGTACCTCGCATGGCCACGAACAGATGACCCTCGCGGATCTTCCTGCTGTCGATGTTCACACCGGTTATGTCGATGTCTGTATCACCCTTGATGCAGACAGGCTTGATATTCTTCAGTAACTGGTTCAGTATCATATCAGTTGAGTTTTAATGAACACACTTCTCCTTTTTTGATCTGATGACCGGCGGGCAGACTCTGACTCACTACCTTGCCGCGTCCTTCTATACGCACCTTCACCTCCTTGCTCTCCAGCAGATAGACTGCATCGCGGGCACCCATGCCTGTCACATCAGGCATCTGTCCTGCTCGCATGTTATCCACCTTCGTCAGCATTACCTGGTTGTTCTGGTGCGAGGTGGTGCCCCAGATGGGATTGCCGTTCGCATAGCTTCCGCTCCAGTTCTCATTGGTCTTCACGCCCAGATGAGAGAGCACATAGTCGGCTGCGAGGATATTACCGTTCTTTACCTCCGGTAAGAGCACCGACAGAGAGTCGCGTGCATCAGCTACGCTCAGCTTCAGGTCTTGCGCCATGATTCCTTCGGAAATATGGTGGAATACCACACCGCTCATACCACCGCCAGATGCGGGAAGACCCGACTTCTGGATACATACAATACAGCTGTATCGGGGGGCATCGGCTGGGAAGTAACCGGCAAACGACAGCAGGTAGTTCATCTGGCCCGACTTATATCCGCCGGCACCTTTCGAGATCTGTGCCGTACCTGTCTTACCTGCCACCTTGAATGAGGGAGAACCGGCCTTCTTACCCAGTCCCTGACTTACCACATGGTAGAGAATGGTCTGTATCTCCTTGAGCGTCTTCTCTTTGCAGATCTGTTCTCTGATTACCTCCGGCGGAAAATCCATCAGCACCTCTCCGTTCTTCACCACTTGCTTCACGAAACGGGGACGCATCATCTTACCGTTATTGGCGATGGCGTTGTAGAAGGTGAGGGTAGAGATAGGTGGCACCTGGGTCTCGTAACCGATGCTCATCCATGCCAAGGCCGTCTTACTCCAGTTGGCCCAGTGCTTACCCGTCTTGTCCATCTTCGGCATACGGATGCGGGCAGGAGATGATCCCACCAATGGGATGCGCAGATCCTCAGCCAGTCCTAAGCGGTGGATGCCTTGTACGAATTTCTCCGGGTTCTTACCATAGTGCTCGTCGATGATACGACTCACGCCGATGTTCGAAGAGTACTCAAGGGTCTGCGGCAACGACAGTCTGCCATATCCACCGCGGTGCCAGTTATGGTCGCGCATCTTTGCCCCGTGCATATCCATAATACCACCGAAGGTATCCACATGATAGTTCGTGTCAACCACGCCATCATCCAGTGCCACCATGATCGAGGCTGTCTTGAACACAGAGCCCGGCTCAAGTAGGTCGGATACTGCATCGTTCTTTACCTCGCGGTACTCTCCGTCGTCACACTTCGTCATGTTCACGATGGCCTTGACGTCACCGGTCTGTACCTCCATTACGATGGCCACACCCACATTACCGTTGATCAGCTTCAGCTCATCGATCAGGGCGCGTTCAGCCAGATCCTGCATACCTACATCGATGGTAGTCACGATATCTGCTCCGTCGATAGGTGGACGTTCCGTGATGCTCAGGTATTTGTTCATCACTTTTTTGCGTTGCACGATACCCGACTTTCCACGCAGGATCGAGTCGAACGACAACTCCAGTCCGCACCTGGCCGTATCTTTTGCGCCGAACATGTCACCCACGGTGCGTTGTGCCAATGAACCGAAGGGGCGTTGGCGGGCATTGAAAGTCTCGGTATGGAAGCCGCCCTTGAATGGTTTCAGGTTGAAAACAGGCAGTTTCTTTACTTCTGTGTAGACATCATAGCTCACGCGTTTTTTCCAGATGGGCCAGTTCTGACTCATGATCTTGTGGCCCTCCTCGAGGTCACGCTTGAACTCTGCTGCTGATTTCTCAGGGAAGATGTCGTGCAGACCTTCGCAGATACTATCCACCTTCTCGTTCCACAGCGAGTCCTTCTCTTCACCACCCGCCTTGAAGTCCATATACAACTTAAACTCCGGCAGACTGCTCGCCATGAGTCGTCCGTCACAGCTGAGGATGTTTCCACGTACCGGCTTTACATCTACACTGTCTCTCTTCAAACGGTCGGCCACCTTCATCCAGTAGTCACGCTTCACCGTAGCGGTATAGAGTGCCTTACCTACAATCATGATGCCCAGCAAGACCATCAGGTAACCGATGATCTTGTAACGTGGTATGATTTTCTTTCTGTCGAAGAGACTGCCCATGATTCTAATCTAAGGTGTATATATAATATAAGGTGGCTGATTGGGAATCTTCAGCACACTGTCCTTGTTGTTCTGTAACATCTCGAGCACATTACTCTCGCGGCATTTCTCCGTCAGCTCGCTTGAACTGGAGAGCGCCTTGTACTTGGCATCCGTCAGTTCGTTGTTCAGTCGGTCTATTTCCAGCATGTCCTTCTGACAACTGTATCTGTTGGATATATAGACGATGGTGAAACCTACAATCAGCAGGATTACCCCAATTTGTCGTCTCAGGAAGTCGGTAGTCAACCAGTCGCCACCAAGGATCTTCCTCAGCGTGAAGGTAGCCGACATCGGCTGTTCGTCCTCGCGTGCCTGTTCCTTGAAGGCCTCTTGCAGCGAGAGCGGTTCCTCCTTCTCTTTTGTCGCATTGCCGTTGTTTTTTACAACATCGGGCTGCTCCACGAGCTTCCCTGCTCCCGCAGGGACTTGCTCGTGGGCATCCTCCTTCTTTGCTTTCTCATTCAGATTTAAAAGACTTTTGTCTTCATTCATGTTGTATGTAATACTTTTTCGGCAATTCTTAGCTTTGCGCTTCTACTGCGCGGATTTTCTTGCTGTTCCTCATTATTGGGCACGATCACTTTTCCGTTCACGGCCTTGAAGGGAGTATCTATCCTCCCATAGAAATCTTGTTGTATTTTCCCCTCTGTGTTGCCCGCCTTCATGACATTCTTCACGATGCGGTCTTCCAGACTGTGGTAGGTGATGACCGACAAGCGTCCGCCTGGTTTGATCAGGTCGGTGGCAGCCAGCAACATCTCCTTCAGTGCATCCATTTCATGGTTCACCTCGATGCGCAGTGCCTGGAACATCCTTGCGGCATCTTTCTTCTCGTGTTCCCGCTGGAACAGGTGCTCGGTGACATGCAGCAGGTCGTGTGTGGTTACTATCGGTTTCGCTGTCCTGGCCTTCACGATGGCTGCCGCTATTCTTCTGGCGCTCTTCAGTTCCCCGTAGAGGTAGAAGATGTCGGCCAGCTTCTGCTCATCGGCCTTGTTCACGATCTCTGCTGCCGTGGTTCCCCCTTTTGTGTTCATTCTCATATCCAGTGCGGCATCGAAGCGGAACGAGAATCCGCGTGTCTCATCATCAAGATGATGGCTCGAAACCCCAAGGTCGGCCAGCAGACCGTCTATCTGCTCTACGCCGTAGTAGCGCATCCAGTTGCGCAGGTAGCGGAAATTACTTCGTACGAAGGTGAACCGCTCATCACCTGGAATATTCCTTTCTGCGTCTGCATCCTGGTCGAAACTGTATAGATGACCGTTCTTGCCCAGTCGCTGCAGTATCTCTTTGCTGTGCCCGCCACCCCCGAACGTCACATCTACATAGATGCCGTCGGGACGGATAGCTAATCCGTCAACGCTCTCTTTCAAGAGCACCGGTACGTGATACACACTGTCGATTTCCAATTTTCAATTATCAATTATGAATTAGATATCAAGCGCCTCTGGTGCCGATGTCGCCATCACTCTCTCCAGTGCCTTTCCGAAGTCATCTGGATCCATAAACGGCTTCTCGGTCTTGGCGCTGCTCCATATCTCGATGGTGTCGCCCATGCCGATGAACTTGATACCTTGCTCAATATCAGCCATCTTCAGGTAACGTTTGGGTATCAGGAACCTTCCGTTGCCATCCAGCGTTACCAGCTCCACATCACTCACGAACTGACGGTATATCTCCTGCTCTTCGCGGTTCCAGCGGTTCAGACTTTTCCGCATGGTGTCCATCTGCTCGTTCCATACCGATTCGGGATAGAGCACCAGACAAGGCTGGAATACGTCTTTCCGCATCACCAACGATTCCTCGCTCGCTGCCTGTAGCACCTTGCGGAATATCGCCGGAAGGAAAACACGTCCTTTCGCATCTGTTTTTGCTTCTATATTACCTAAAAATCGCATGCGTACTTATTAATATATGAATTCGGCTTCAAAGATACAACTTTTCCTCCACTTTCCACCACTTTTCTCCACAAAAATATCAAAAATCTGCAATTTTTCTTGATTTTTTACACAAAAGTGCTGTTTTGTGCATAACTCAATAACTCCATAACTGCTTAACTCCTTTACTTCAAAAACAACATTTTACAATATAAATCATAGTTTTTTGAACATTTTTCTATAAAAAGCCGCCATTCTCCAAATAAATTTGTATTTTTGCATACTGTTTCTAACATCATGGATCAAATAACTGAAAAGACAGTCGACGTAGAGAGCATTCTGAAGGCGAAGATGGGCAGCAAGGCCAAATGGGTTCCATCCCCGGTGGTCAGCTGGCTCAAACATATCTTGCACCAGGATGAGGTGAACCGATATTTGTGGGAGAGTCGTCATCTCACGGGTACGGAGTGGCTCGAAGAGTGCGTGCGTTACCTTGATATGACGCTCGAGTTGGAGGGAGAGGAGAATCTTCCTGACAAGGATGACGGTAAGTTATATACCTTTGTCAGTAATCATCCCCTCGGTGGTGCCGACGGCGTGGCCTTAGGCAGTATCATCGGTAGGCATTACGACAGTCGGTTCCGTTATCTTGTGAACGATATCCTGATGAACCTTCCTGGTCTTGCGCCCCTCTGCATCCCCATCAACAAAACAGGTAAGCAGAGTCGTAACTTCCCCGCGATGGTAGAGGCAGGCTTCCAAAGCGACAACCATATGCTGATGTATCCAGCAGGACTTTGCTCAAGACGTATCAACGGAGAAATACATGATCTGCCTTGGAAGAAGACCTTCATTACCAAGAGCGTGGAATATCAGCGCGATGTGGTGCCGATTCATTTCGGTGGACAGAATTCCAATTTCTTCTACCGTCTCAGTGGTTTCTGCGATAAGCACATCAAGAAGGTGAACATTGCCATGCTTTTCCTCGTGGACGAGATATACAAGAACGTGCATAAGACTTTCCGCGTGAGCATTGGTAAGCCGATACCTTGGCAGACCTTCGACAAATCGAAAACACCAGCACAATGGGCACAGTATGTGCAGGACATTGTCTATCAACTATAGCATTTCAAACAACCATGGAACAAGAGATTATCAGTCCTGTCAGCAAAGAGCTGCTGAAGAGTGAGCTCACCCGTGAGCGCCAGCTCCGTATGACCAACAAGAGCAACAATGAGATCTACGTGGTGACCGCCCATCAGGCGCCTAACGTCATGCGCGAGATCGGTCGTTTGCGTGAGATCGCCTTCCGCGAGGCAGGCGGTGGTACAGGTATGGAGGTGGACATTGATGAGTTCGATACCTGTGAAAACTGCTACAAGCAGCTCATCGTATGGAATCCCGACGAGGAAGAGATCATCGGTGGCTACCGTTACCTAATGGGAACCGACTGGGAACTGAATGCTCAAGGTCAGCCTATCCTCGCCACCAGTCATATGTTCCATTTCTCTGAAAAATTCTTACGCGATTATATGCCCTATACCGTTGAGTTAGGACGTTCGTTCGTGTCGCTCGAATACCAGAACGTACAGAAGAATACCAAGAGTATCTTTGCCTTGGATAACCTCTGGGACGGACTGGGAGCCCTTACAGTGCTCTTCCCCAATCTGAAGTATTTCTTTGGTAAGATGACCATGTACCCCTCGTATGTGCGTAAGGGGCGTGATATGATTCTCTACTTCTTGAAGAAGCATTTCGACGATAAAGAGAACTTGATTACCCCGATGAAACCGCTTGTTTTGGAATCTGACCCCGATGAACTCGAGCAGTTGTTCAGCGGGAAGAACTTCAAGGAAGACTACCGTATTCTGAACTCCGAGATCCGCAAGATGGGTTACAACATCCCACCATTGGTCAATGCCTACATGGGTCTTTCACCCACCATGAAACTCTTTGGAACCGCCATCAACTACGGCTTTGGTGACGTAGAAGAAACGGGTATTCTCATTGCTGTTGATGAAATTCTTGAACAAAAGCGCGTGCGTCACATCGACAGTTTCATCAAGGAGCATCCCGAAGCACTGAAGATAACCAGCGGAGAGAATGCGGTTATCTATAAAGAGAATAAGTAATTATCATCCATCTTTTTGCGGGCGTTTCACATTTGAGTATGAAGCGTATTGCCTATATCGCCGTCATCTTCTTTATGCTCCTGTCTTGTGGACCGAGAAAGGAGTACGGGGAGGCTCTGCAGCGGGCAGAGGCAATGATGAACGATCATCCGGATTCCGCCTTGTTGATTCTTGAACAGCTGAAGGACACGATGCAGACAGTCGGCAAGGCCGACCGCATGTATTATGAACTGCTTCTTGCAGATGCGCAGAACAAGACATACGTCGATTTCACTACCGACAGCATAATGAAAGAGGTGGCGCACTATTACGACCGCCATGGCTCTGCCAACGAACGGATGCGTGCTCACTACCTGTTGGGCTGTTCCTACCGCGACATGGGTGAGGCCCCCATGGCCCTGCAATGCTATCAGGACGCGGTGGAATGTGCCGACACGGCGAGCAAGGAATGTAACTACAGACTTATGACCAGCATCTTCGGTCAGATGGCTGAAATCTTCCATAAGCAAAACTTACCCACTGATGAAATCGCTGCAAGGAAGAACTGCCAGAAGTATTCCCTTTTAGCTCATGATACATTAGTATATATAAAGAGTTATGAACTGATGGTCAAGCCCTATTTCCTATTAGGGGACACTGCGGCGATGAAGTCAGTTTTGGAAGAGGCTCATAACCTGTATTTGGAAAAGAATGATAGTCTGAGTGCTGTTAGAACATATGGTGCTGCCTATATTGATTTGTTCATTCAGCAGGAACGCCTTAGCGAGGCCCGATTACTTATGGAAGAATACGAAAGGTTATCCGGCCTCTTTGATCATGACGGGAACATTATCCCACGACTAGCCATATATAACTATACGAAGTCTATTTACTATATGAAAAGGAATCAGACGGATTCTGCTGAAGCATTAGTAAGAAGACTGATTCCCTACCAATCACTGAAAGCTGACGCATACAGAGGTCTGCTTAAAGTGTATCAGCACCAGAAAAATGCTGATTCTATTGTTAAATACGCCCAACTATATGAGGCTGCTCTTGATTCTCTCAGTAACACTAGGCGAACAGAGACGATTCATGAGATGACATCCATGTATAACTATCAGCGTTTCCAAGACCAAGCCAATAAGAGTACACGTCTTGCTGAACGTACAAAATGGATTGCCATTACAATTATTCTTCTCCTCTTTATCATAGCCCTGACTATCATATATCATTATCGAGTATTGCAGAAAGAGAGGATACACCGAATCCGAGAGATTACATACAAATACAATGATACTTTGATGAAGTATGACATTGTACAGGAAGAACTTTCAAACCTCAGGATCAACGATGAGAGTGTTTTGGCCGACAAGGAGGAGGAGATTTGCATTCTTCGCAAGAAACTTGGGGTATATCAAAACATGCTGGACGGGCTTAACACACAAAGTCAGTTATCCAAGTTTAGGGAATCAGGTGTTATAACTCTTCTCAAAAGCAGGCTCTCAAGAAGAGTCGTACCTGTTGTTTCAGAAGATGCCGTATGGTTAAAACTGACTGAGCAGTTTTCCTTTCTTGCCCCGACCGCCTATTCACTTGTTGGGAAAGACGATTTGCTTTCTCCCCTTGAACTACGGATGTGCATTCTGCTCTTAGCGGGGTTTACAAACAACGAGATAAACCTCCTTCTTAATACCAGTCCGCAGAATGCCACAAATATCAAAGCAAAAGCAAACCGCAAGTTGTTTAATGAGGATTCCGCAGCATCTCTTAAGTCAAATCTGATGGGTATTTACAGCTAAGTGTAAAAATGGTGTAAAGATTTTTGTGATTATAATACATTGATAATCAATTATTTTTCTATACGTGATTGCTTCTTGATGTTTTCATGGTATCTTTTCGTATAGAACTGTGAACTGAAATTACTAATCTTTCATATCTTTGTATCGTAACTATAAAAATAGAGGATATGAAAAGATTTGTTTTAATTTTATTAGTGTTTTCTTTGTGCGGGTTCTCTATTCATGCAAATGCGTCAGAATCAGAGATACCTTTGGATTCGGGGATATACGTGGCCACCTGTAATTCAACCAGCCGCTCTGCAACCATCCTGACAGCTGGATGGCAAAAGGGTATGTATGTAGTTAAAGTGACTTTAGGAAACGAGTCATGGAATGAGAAAATCGTAAAAAATTAAAGGATTCAAAAAAATTACAAATATTTAACACTTTTCCTTGCAAGATTTCACGATCTGCGCGTTAAAAGGACAAACAATACTCGAATATATGAAAAGAATCATCATTATCTGTTTAGGAGTACTGATGGTACTCCCTATTGTAGCACAGGAGTTCAGGTCTGGTGTTTTGGCAGGATTGAATTTTAATGTGCCAAGTAATATGGAGTCAAGATGTGGTTTCCGTATGGGTGTAAAGGGTGAACTGTTATTCCCCATGGTTGTCAAAGGTCTTTACGCTGAATCTGCTCTGACTATCTCTTCCCTTCCATGGAAGTCGGAGAAGCACATTTACCCCAGATCTGGGGTTGTAGGGTACGCAAAAGCGGTTCCTTACTTTCTGAACATCCCTCTTCGTGCCGGATTCAAATTGAACTTCGGAAGGACTGCAAAATTCTATGTAAATGTTGGTCCTTATTTGAATATTGGACTCTTTGGTAATATCAAGGAGTTTCTGAGAGACGCGAATAACGAGCCACTACCTTGGTATAATGCGGACCCCAGTGGTTATTTCAATTATGTGGGCAGCAATCATATAGTTGACTGGGGCCTAGGGTTCGGCACTGGCATCGAAGTGGCAAGTCACTATCAGATATCATTAGGCTACGAGAGGGGCATGCGTGACATTATGAGGTCTTCGTTTGACGACCGTACAATATACGATTCCCGTATGCGAACTTTTACACTTCAACTAGCCTATATGTTCTAATAGTGGCTTGGGAAGAGTTGCTATGTGCTCCTTCCCTGAATAACAAAGAGTATAATAAATAATCCTCTGATTATGATACTACCCGGTTCAATTCAAGCATGGACGGGTAGTTTTCGGGACAAAGTAATAGTTCAGAAACAGATCGTTAAATAAAAATGGTTAAAACTTGCCTGATTCATGCAAGAATTGGGCATGTTTATCATTATATAAGAAAGAAAGTATAAATCACTAAAAGTATAGATAATGAAGAATCTTTTATTCAAATTCGCAGTGTTGGTATCAGTAGCGCTATGCGCGGGCTGTAGCAGTGATGATTTTCCCGGTGATGATGTTCCATGGGGAAATATAGATGACTATCAGTCAGATCAAGAAGAACTCTGCAATACTTGGCAACTTATCGGATACGGTTCGGAAACCCATTTTCACAAGATTGCTGAAGAGTACCGCAAGAAATCAGACACCTACGGTTCTCGTTTCTATCTCATCTTCAAGCCTGATGGCACCTTAGCGGGTCGAGATGCGGTTAACCATATAGATGGGACCTATACTTGTAATGGTGGTAATATAATCATTGTGATAGCTAGTTCTTCGGTCTATGATAAAGAGAAAGATAGTCTCGAATTCCAATGGCGGTTGCTTGAAGCTACACACTATCTCATTAATAAGGATGGAAAGAAACTCCGATTGTATTATTCTGACAAGGAGTTTCTGTATTTCGAACTAATGGATAACATGTAACCATTATGTTCATACAACTACTGATCCAGATTTAATAGCAGATTATAATTTCGCCAATAGCGTTTATTATTTTACAATCTATAAAAACTAAAGTATGAGAAGAATAGTTTTATTACTTGTGGTCTTTGCTACCTTCTTGTCGGTTACAGAATCCAGTGCGCAAATCAAGTACGGTGTAAAGGGAGGTCTGAACCTGTCTGACGTTGTAATCATGCGTACGAATATAGGACGCATGGAAGGTTCTGAGAAAGATAGGGGTGTCAGCATCAGTAATCGGGCTGGCTTCTTCATCGGTCCAACGGCTCTGTTGAACACACCGTTAAAGAGATTGGATATTGATGTGTCACTGCTGTTCGACCAACGAGGGGTCGAAACAAAGAGCATTGATCTTCTTGGTGGTCGCCCATATAAGACCACAACCACTCAACAGCAATTAGTCTTGCCTGTCAATGCACGCTGTAACTTGATCTCCGGGAAGAGTGCAAGCCTGTTTGTCTTTGCAGGACCCCAATTGGGCATCAACATTGGGAAGAGAGAGAATAAAACAGACCATGGAACATTCGTTTTCAACAGGGCCTCGTTCAGCATCAATGCCGGTGCAGGTCTGTTGCTGGCTCGTCATATCCAGATTTCAGCCAATTACAACATTGTCTGCAAGAAAAATGCTGAAACATGGGTTAACAGGAATACGAGTTATGCCAATGAAACAGGTAGAAGTCGCTTTCATGCTTGGCAGTTCAGTGTTGGATACTATTTTTGACGAGACCGAACAAAAAGAAAGCATAATAATCCTCTGATAATGGAACTACCCGGTTCATATCCAAGCGTGGACGGGTAGTTCTTAATAACAACATACACGCAACATACACGCGAGATTCACAAACGGATGATTCTTCCCAACGTGGGAATAAAATGTTCCCAACGTGGGAATGTCGAGTAAGCAGCCTTGTTTCTATGAGAAAGTGGCCTGGTTTTGGGTGGTAATCAGCCTTGTTTCTATGCGTAAGTAGCCTGGTTGGCAGTGTATATAATGGGTAATGGGCTTAATATTCATCATGAATACGATTTCACATATTCCTCCGCCAAATCAGTGTAATTACATGATTACCTGATGATTAGTGGCGGAGGATTTAATGGATATTGCTCCGCCAACAACCTGCTGACAATAAGTTAA
The DNA here is from genome assembly GCA_017651265.1 of Prevotella sp. Classification (GTDB taxonomy): domain Bacteria; phylum Bacteroidota; class Bacteroidia; order Bacteroidales; family Bacteroidaceae; genus Prevotella. Next base: position 131,842 of record JAGCDO010000026.1, read on the forward strand.
TTAGGCATATTAGCGGAGCATTCTTTTATTTTCATCCATAGCGAAAATAAGACATACCTCACACAATCGGCAGACTGATACCATTGATTTTCTGATAGACATCGAGGGCGTAGATGTCGGTCATACCGCTGATATAGTCGATAACAGCCATGAGACGGGCCTCAAGGTTAGGATCGTTGATGTCGTACTGACTGCTGACACGGTCGATGAGCTGACGGGAGTAGAAACGGTCGGGATAGAGGATAGCCTCGGTCATGGCCTCCATGAGCGTAGCCATGATCTTGTAACCGCTCAGTTCCACATCCAGTACGGGTTTGCTGCGATAGATCTTCTTAATAGAGATTTGCATACACTGCTGGTAAGCCGTACGCTGTGCATCGTCGATGTGGTCGATAAGAGAGCCTTTCAAGGTACCGTTCATGATGGCTTCCTCGTTTTGCATGAAAGCCTCTACACAAGCATTCTCTAACTTGCCGATGGCACAAGCCCGCATATACACCACCTTCTCATTGTCATCGTCGATACCCTCATCGTTGATGCGCTGACGGATTTTCTGCTGACTCTCCGCATCGAAGAAACTCAGGAGCATCTGCTCTGTTTGCTCAAAGGAAAGAATCTTGAGCTTATGCGCATCCTCAATGTCCATAATCTCATAGCAGATATCATCGGCCGCTTCCACTAAATAGACTAGTGGATGACGGGCATAACGCAAGGGCTCACCCTCGGCAGATAGTCTGATAATGCCCATTTCATCGGCGATTCGCTGATAGATCGACTGCTCTGAGTTGAAGAAGCCGAACTTCCCTTTCTTCCCAGCAGCAGATGAGGCATAGGGGTATTTGACGATAGAGGCCAGGGTGGAATAAGTCATGACAAACCCACCATCGCGCCTACCCTTGAAACGATGGGTAAGCAGTCGGAAAGCATTAGCATTCCCCTCGAAGTGGGTAATATCATCCCAGAAGATCTTACTAACCTGTGATTGAAGTTCCGCACCCTTTCCCTCAGTAAAGAATGTCTGGATGGCCTTCTCACCACTATGCCCGAACGGCGGGTTACCCAAGTCGTGCGCCAGACAGGCTGTGCTGACAATGGTACCGATCTGTGGGAACAGCGTGCTGGCCAGTTCCGGCTGTCGTTTCAGAACACGATGCGCCACATCGTTGCCTAACGACATACCCACGCTGGCCACCTCCAGCGAATGTGTAAGGCGGTTATGTACAAAGATACTTCCCGGCAAAGGGAATACCTGCGTCTTGTTCTGCAGTCGGCGGAACGGTGCAGAAAAAATCAATCGGTCGTAGTCGCGCTTGAACTCCGTACGGTCGTCATGGCGTTGGCTATGACGATTCTCCTGTCCGAGTCGTTTGTTACTGATGAGTTGTTTCCAGTCCATACTGAATGAGTAGGTTTCGATTGCAAAGTTACAACGTTTTTGCGTCGTTACCAAATAATGGGTAAGCGTATTTTCGTTAATCTTCGTAAATCGTTTGTTTGTTGCTTGATTTTTTCGTACTTTTGCAAGTTGTTTAATAGGTATAAAAATGATAACCGTAAAAGTAGTGAACAAAGGGCACCAGCAGCTGCCCGCATACGCCACTCCGCAGAGTGCAGGAATGGATCTTCGTGCCAATCTGGATGAACCCGTGGTTTTGAAGCCTCTGGAGCGCAAGCTCATCAAGACAGGATTGTATATCGCCCTGCCCGAAGGCTATGAGGCACAGGTACGTCCGCGTAGCGGACTGGCCCTGAAACATGGTATCACCGTGATCAATACGCCTGGTACTATTGATGCCGACTACCGTGGCGAGGTGGGCGTTTGTCTGATTAACCTCTCACAGGAAGACTTTGTTGTCAACGATGGCGAGCGCATTGCCCAGATGGTGATTGCCAAGCATGAGCAAGGTGACTTCGTGGTTGTGGAAGAACTTGACGAGACAGAGCGTGGTGCAGGTGGATACGGTCATACCGGAGTGAAGTAGAGTTGATAATTGATAATTGACAGTTGACAATTGAAGATTAAAGGGAAGATAATGTGGGGGGTGGTGATGACCGCGGTTGCCGTGGTCATGACTTCTTGTGTGTCCACAAAGGGTGGTCGCACATCCCGCTCCACACTCCTCCCTCCACACTCCTCCCTCCACACTCCTCGAACCCCACTATCTTTCAATGATTCCCAGCGACTGAAATACTTCTTCTTTGAGGCTCAGAACCTGCAGGATCAGGGGAAGTTCGCGGCAGCCTTCGACCTGCTGAAGCACTGTGAGACCATCGATCCGCAGGCGGCAGAGGTGTACTATGCACAGGCAGCCTACTATGCCGAGCTGAATAACGACTCGATGGCGCTGGCGTGCATGAAAAAGGCGGCCGACCTGAACCCAGGAAATGATACCTATCTGGAACGTCTGGCTATTACGCATGTGAACTCCCGACAGTTCGATGAAGCGGTGAAAGCCTATGAACGACTGTATGCCAACAACAAGGACCGCATCGATGTGCTGGATATCCTGCTACAGTTGTATAACCAGCAAAAAGACTACAAGAAGATGCTATCTACCCTTGAGCTGGTGGAGGCTTTGGAAGGAAGTAATGAACGTTTGGCGCTCTCGAAGATGCGGATCTATTCCGTACTCGGACAGCCTGACAAGGAATACGAAACATTGAAAGACCTCTCCGACAGTCATCCGAACGACATGAACTACCATGTGATGATGGGTAACTGGCTGTTGCAGAACGGAAAGGAAGATGAGGCGCTGGAGCAGTACAAACAGGTGCTGGAGGAAGAGCCGGGTCATATCGGGGCAAAGATGTCGATGCTCGACTACTACCGTAGTACCGGTGCCGACTCCTTGGCACAGGAGATTCAGGAGGAGATGCTGATCAGTCAGAACACCCCTATCGACGACAAGGTGACGCTGATGCGACAGGTGGTAGCAGACAACGAGCAGGCTGGTGGCGACAGTACCCAGGTACTCGCCCTCTTCAACCGTATCCTTGCCGAACCGCAGAAAAATGCGGATATGTATGAGCTCTATGTGGCTTACATGAAGCTGAAGGAGATGCCTGAGGAAAGTATCAATACCGTACTTGCCAAGGCACTCGAGGTGGCACCCGACAATGTGGGCGCCCGACTCCAGTTGGTGCAGTCGAAATGGATGGGGCAGGATTACAATGCGGTGATCGACCTGTGTGAGCCAGCCACAGAATACAACCCCGATGAGATGGCGTTCTACTACTTCCTCGGTCTGGCACACTTCCAGAAGGATGAGCGTGATAAGGCTCTCGACGCCTTCCGCAGGGGCGTATCGCAGATCAATGAGGAAAGCAATCCCGACTTCGTCTCTGACTTCTATGCCATCATGGGACAGATCCTTCATGATAAGGGGCTTGACGATGAGGCTTTCGCAGCCTACGACAGCAGTCTGCAATGGAAGGACGATAACATCGAGGTGTTGAACAACTACGCCTACTACCTGAGTGAACGGGGCGAACGACTCCAGAAAGCGGAGCAGATGAGCTACCGCACCATCAAGGCAGAGCCCACCAACAGTACTTTCCTGGATACCTACGCCTGGATTCTCTTCATGCAGGAACGCTACGAAGAGGCGAAGATTTACATCGATCAGGCCTTGCAGAACGATTCCACAGTGAGTGGGGTAATCATCGAGCATGCAGGCGATATCTATGCGATGAACAAAGATATGCAACAAGCCGTGGATTACTGGAAGCAGGCGCAGAAAGCAGGAAACGACAGTAAGGTGCTAATTAGGAAAATCAGACAGAGGAAGTATTTGAAGAAGTAAGAAGCAAGAAGCAGGAAGCAAGAAGTAAGAAGCAAGAAGCAAGAAGCAGGAAGCAAGAGATTAGTAATAGAGAAATAGATATGAAAAAGAATAGATTGATCAAGGTCGTGCTGTTGATAGCAACTATAGTTGTATCTTCATGCGGCACGAAGAAACACTTGGTAAAGGAACCTACTGTGGTGCAGCCGACAACCGCACCGTCGGGACAGGTGAAGCCTACCGACACTAAGTCGATGGAGGAGATGCGGAAGCAGCAGTTTGCACAAAGGGTGCTCGATAATGCTGTTTACGTAGAAAATATCACATCGAAGATCGACTTCACCATCAACTCGGGTAGTAAGAAAATCGAAGTGAACGGAAAGATCCAGATGCGCCGCGATGATGTGATACGCATCCAGCTCTCTGTGCCCATCCTCGGTATGGAGGCAGGACGGTTGGAGTTCACGAAGGACTATGTGATGATCGTTGACCGTATTCATACGGAGTATGTGAAGGGTGATTATAACAAGGTGGATTTCCTGAAGAACAACGGACTGGATTTCTATTCGTTGCAGGCCTTGTTCTGGAACCAGTTGTTCCTGCCGGGCGAGAAGACCATCACCAAGGACAAGCTGAAGGCGTTCGACGTTACCTTGAACAACGACCCGAAGAATTCCACTTTGTCGCTCAAACGCGACCGACTCTCGTATGTATGGCAGGCTGATAACAACTCCGCCTTGATCAAGCAGGTGGACGCCCAGTACAGCAGTCAGCAGAGTGGTAACACCAAGCTGCAGTGCACCTACGGCGATTTCCGTCAGCTGGGCGTGAAGCAGTTCCCCGCTGATATCACCCTCGACATGAATACATCGGCCACGAAGAAGGCTAAGCAGATCAAGATGAATATCCGCATGAAGAGTCTGAACACCGATAGTAAATGGGATGCCCGTACCACCTTGTCGAAGAAATACAAGGAGGTATCGGCAGAAGATGTACTGAATAGACTGATGAATCTGTAAATGAGAAGAATCCTGATTCTATCCCTGGCTCTGGCATTCACCTTGTCGCCCTTCGCGCAGACCAAGAAACCGCAGCAGAAGGCGAAGACAACGGTGAAGAAGACTGCGCCTGTGCAGAAGAAGACCACAACTACTAAGAAAGCTGTGCCCGTCAAGAAAACTGCCACGACGCAGAAGAAAGCCACTACGACCAAGAAAGCAACGACCACCAAGAAGGCTGCCACCACGCAGAAGAAGCCTGTATATACCAATACAGAGATCAAGGGGTTGCAGAGTCAGCGGGCACAGATTCAGAAGAAGATCAAGGAACAGGAGAAACTGCTGCAGGCTAACCGTGCCGATGTGAAGGACCGGTTGAACAACCTGTATGTCATCAACAGTGAGATAGAGCAGCACCAGAAGTCGATAGAGGGAATCCAGCGCGACATTACCAGTATTGAGGGGAATATAGAGTTGTTGAAAACCCAGTTGGCCACCTTGGAGAAACAGCTTGATGATAAGAAAGCGAAGTATGTGAAGTCGTTGCGCTATATGGCTCGCCATCGCTCTTTCCAGGAGCAGCTGATGTTTATTTTCTCTGCTAAGAACCTGGGACAGATGTACCGTCGTATGCGTTTCGTGAGACGCTATGCAGCCTACCAGCGAGCGCAGGGTGAGCAACTGAAGGCCAAGCAGTTGCAGATTGCCGAGAAACAGGACGAGCTGAAGAAGGTACGAGGCGAGAAGAACAACCTGCTGTCAAAGGACAAGAAAGAGAAGGCTGCCCTGCAGGGTAAGCAGGAGGAGCAGCAGCAGATGGTGAACACGCTTCAAAGACAGCAGAAAGTCATCCAAGGTGTCATCGACGAGCAGCGGAAAAAGGACCAGGAGCTGAATGCACAGATCGACCGGTTGGTGGCTGAGGAAATGGCCAAGGCCCGTCTTCGTGCTGCTGAGGAAGCGCGGAAGAAAGCTGCTGAACTGGCTGCCGCAAAGAAGAAACGTGAAGAGGAACTGGCGCGTAAGAAGGCTGAGGCTGAGAAGGCTGCCAAAGAGAATGAGCGTCGTATAGCAGAGGCGAAGGCCAAGGAGGCCAAAGCCAAGGAGGAGGCTCGTGCTGCGGCTAAGAAGAAGGATGCGGAAGCCAAGGAACGTGCTGAGGCCAAGGCGCGTGAGGCTCAGGCCGACCGTGAGGCAGTGGAGCGCAAGGCAGCTGTGGAGAACAAACGTCGTGAGCGTGAACTGGCGGAGGCTCGTAAGGAGACCACCTCTGTCTCTACGATGAATACAGAGGATCGTCGGTTGAGCAGTAACTTTGAAGGAAACAAAGGTAGATTACCACGACCCGTTTCAGGTCGCATCGTCCGTCATTACGGACAGAACAGCGTGGACGGTCTGAAAGGGGTGATGCTCGACAATAAGGGCGTGCACTTCAAAGCCTCGTCAGGAGCTGCCGTGAGTGCTGTGTTCAACGGGGAGGTAAGTGCCGTGTATAACTTCGGTGGAAGCTACCTGGTGATGGTCCGCCACGGCGGTTATATCTCTGTGTATTGTAACCTCGGCACGGTAAGCGTGAGCAAAGGAAAGCATGTGAACACAGGACAGACCATCGGTAGCGTGGGCTCCGATGGTGTCATGCAGTTCCAGCTGCGAAGGATGCGAGGCGGCAATGCCGAGACCTTGAATCCAGAAGCTTGGATCAGATAGTAGAAGGAATCACAATCCCATCGAAAAGCTGTAGGTAAACACCTATGGCTTTTTCTATTTCCGATATCTTGATGAACTCATCGGCAGCGTGCGAACGACTGCTCTCACCCGGTCCAAGCTTGAGCGAGGGGAACGACATCAGCGCCTGATCAGACAGGGTGGGGGAGCCGAAGGGAACCATTCCCATGGCAACGCACCGCTGTACCAACGGATGCTGCGGATCGATGTGGGAGGAATGCAGACGGAAGGAGCGGGCACTGACCTCACTCTTCAGGTGCTGACGAACCTCCTCGAACACCTCCTCGTTCTTGTAGAACTCATTGGTGCGCACATCAACCACCAGTTCACAGAGGTCGGGCACGACATTATGCTGCGTACCGGCATGGATCACAGTGACGCTCATCTTCGTCTCACCCAAGAAATCACTTACCTTACTGAACCGATAATTGCGCAGCCAGACGAGGTCGTCTAAGATCTCGTAGATGGCGTTCACCCCTTCGTTACGGGCCGCATGACCGGATTTGCCATGTGCCTTCACGTCAAGCACCATCAATCCTTTCTCGGCAATGGCGGGCTGCATACCGGTGGGTTCGCCTACTACGGCCACATCGATAGGGGGCAGTAGGGGCAGGGCACGACGGATGCCGTTCTCGCCCGACACCTCCTCTTCGGCTGAGGCGAGGAAGATGACGTTATACTGCTGGGGATGGGAAGCAAGATAGCGGAACACCTGCAGAAGCGAGACCAGTCCGCCGCCACAGTCGTTACTGCCCAAACCATAGAGGATATCCCCTTCCACCACGGGCTCAAACGGATCTTTTGTCCATGATGCCACCGCCTTCACGGTATCGATATGGGCATTGAGCAACAGGGTGGGGCGCTGTTCGTCATACTGCGGATCCATGATCCATACGTTGTTTCCCTCCCTCACGGGCGTGAAGCCGTAGTGGGTTATGGTATCCACCAGTATGTCGGCCGCTTTCTCCTCGTTCCGACTCACGCTGGGTGTGGCAATCAGCTGCTTCAGTAACGTGATTGCATCCCGTGTATATTCCTTGCAGATAGAATCGTTTGTCATCTCACATCTTGATAGTCAGCAACAAAAGTACGGATTTTTCACGTAATCCCTATCATCATGACGTTTTTTTTTGCTTTTCTTATCACATTTTCGGAAAAAAGCATTATCTTTGCAATAGAAAAAAACAGGGACTATGCAGAACAACAGCCACCTTTCAGTGCTCATCCATGAGCAGGCAAAGAAATACGGGGAGAAAACAGTGCTGAACTATAGAGAGTTCGGTAGTCTGAAATGGCAGAAAATTTCTTGGAACCAGTTCTCCGAACGTGTCAAGCAGGTGAGTAATGCCTTGCTGAATATGGGAGTGCGTGTTCAAGAAAACATCGGTGTGTTTTCGCAGAATACCGTGCATTATTTCTATACCGACTTCGGTGCTTTCGGTATCCGTGCCGTTACCGTACCGCTTTATGCCACCAGTAGTGAACAGCAGATTCAGCATATCGTGGCTGATGCGGAAATCCGTTTCCTTTTTGTGGGCGAGCAGGAACAGTATGACAAGGCGCACCGCGTGCTACCTTCCTGTCCTACACTCGAGAAGATCATCGTGTTCGACCGCTCCGTGCGGATGATCAACGGTGATCCCAGTTCCATCTACTTCGATGACTTCATGCAGCTGGGCGAGAACCTTCCACGACAGTCGGAAGTGGAGATGCTGTGGAAGCAGGCCAGTTGGGATGATATAGCCAATATCCTCTATACCAGTGGTACCACAGGCGACTCGAAAGGAGTTATCCTCACTTACGGACAATATCATGCTGCCTTCGAGGCGAACAACAAATGTGTGCCCGTGGGAGAGAACGACCGTATCATGAACTTCCTTCCCATCACCCATATCTTTGAACGGGGATGGATCATCCTGTGTCTGACAGAGGGCTCGGAGATTATCGTCAACACCTATCCGAAGGAGATCCAGCAGTCGTTGAAGGAGATGCATCCTACCTGTATGAGCGCCGTTCCCCGTTTCTGGGAAAAGGTGTATATCGGCGTGAAGGAGAAAATTGAGAAGGCCAATGCTGTGGAGCGGAAGCTGTTCAACAGGGCTCTTGCCGTAGGTAGGAAGTACCATGCAGAGTTCGTGAGCAAGGGCAAACGGGCACCGCTGCCGCTGAAGCTGGAGTATGAGACGTTCGACAGGACATTGTTCTCATTAGTGCGTAAGCAACTGGGATTGGAGAAAGGTAATTTCTTCCCCACAGCAGGTTCGTATGTGTCGGCCGAGGTGGAGGAGTTTACCCATTCGGTGGGCATCTGCATGATTGTGGGATACGGTCTGACGGAGAGTCTGGCTACCGTATCATGCGACCATAAGGGAGAGCCTTACACCATCGGTAGTGTAGGTCGTCCTATCGAGGGCATTGAGATACGTATCGGAGAGAATGAGGAGATCCTGCTGAAGGGTCCGACCATCACCAAGGGATACTACAAGCGCGATGCGCTGAATGCGCAGAGCTTCACCGAGGACGGGTTCTTCAAGACGGGCGATGCAGGCTATCTCAAAGATGGTGAGCTGTTCCTGAAGGAGCGTATCAAGGAGCTCTTCAAGACCAGTAACGGAAAGTATATCGCACCGCAGATGATCGAGGCTAAGCTGCTGGTGGACAAGTATATCGAGCAGTTGGCTGTCATAGCCGACCAGCGGAAGTTCGTGTCAGCACTCATCGTTCCTTCGTTTGCTGAACTGGAGGAATATGCCAAGGACAACCGCATCGAGTTCAAGACGCATGAGGACCTCTGTCATAACGAACAGATCATCCAGATGCTTACCGAGCGCATAGAGACCTTACAGCAGCAACTGGCGAACTACGAGAAGATCAAGCGTTTCGTCCTGCTGCCGAAACCGTTCACCATGGAGTCGGGCGAGCTGACGAACACACTGAAGATCAAACGTGCCGTGCTGAACAAGAACTATGCCGAGCAGATAGAAGAGATGTATAAGGAGTAAGAACCGTATATCGCCTCAGGTGAGGCAATCAGATGATATATGATCACACAAGACCAATTGAAGGATGTCCTCAAACGCGCAGATGATCTGTACCGCTATCTGGACATCGATAGGAAAAAGATAGAATTTGAGGAGGAAGACCTGCGTACACAGGCTCCCGACTTCTGGGAAGACCCCAAGCGGGCGCAGATCCAGATGAAGAAGGTAAAGGACATCAAGCGATGGCTGGATGGCTATCAGGAGGTGCGTACCTTGGCCGACGAGCTGCAGCTGGCCTATGATTTCTACCATGATGAGATGGTGACCGAGCAGGAGGTGGATGACGACTATGCCAAAGCCATTGCAGCCATCGAGGATCTGGAACTGAAGAACATGCTCCGCCAGAAAGAGGATCCGATGGACTGCGTGATGAAGATCAACTCGGGTGCCGGCGGTACAGAGAGTCAGGACTGGGCCTCGATGCTGATGCGTATGTATATGCGCTGGGCTGAGGCTCATGGACATAAGGTGACAATCAGTAACCTGCAGGATGGTGACGAAGCGGGCATCAAGAGTGTAACCATGGAGATTGAGGGTGGCGAATATGCTTACGGATACCTGAAAAGCGAGAATGGGGTGCACCGTCTAGTGCGTGTTTCGCCGTTCAATGCTCAGGGCAAGCGAATGACGAGTTTCGCATCCGTCTTTGTGAGTCCGCTGGTTGACGATACGATTGAGGTGTATGTGGATCCTGCCAAACTCTCGTGGGATACCTTCCGCAGCTCAGGTGCAGGAGGTCAGAACGTGAACAAAGTGGAGTCGGGTGTCCGTCTGCGCTACTGGTACACAGATCCTGACACAGGTGAGGAAGAGGAGATCCTGATCGAGAATACGGAGACACGCGACCAGCCAAAGAACAAGGAACGGGCCATGACCTTGCTGAAGTCGCAACTCTACGACCGTGCCATGAAGAAACGTCTGGAGGCGCAGGCGAAGATCGAGGCCGGGAAGAAAAAGATAGAGTGGGGCAGTCAGATACGCAGTTATGTGTTTGACGACCGACGGGTGAAAGATCATCGTACAAACTACCAGACCACGGATGTGGATGGGGTGATGAACGGAAAGCTCGACGGGTTCATCAAGGCCTATCTGATGGAGTTCCCAGTAAACGAGGAATGAGGAGGGTGCTCGTTATTTCGTAATCCCGTAATCCCGTTATTACGATGTTACGAGATTATCAAGTAGTAATCATAAAGTTCAAAGTTCAAAGATCAAAGTTCAAAGTTAAATATAAAGTAATATGAGTCAGAAAAGAAAAGTGCAACGTGCACGCCATGAGGCTGAAGTTGCAAAAAAGGGTAAGGATGTTGTTATGTGGATCATCATCGCACTGATTGTCTTTGCGCTGATCTTCTTAGTGATCAACACCGTTGCCATGATGTAATGAGCGGTTTCGAAATCGAACGTAAATTCCTTGTTCGAGGAGAGGACTACCGCTCAGCAGCTACCAGTAGCATCCGTATCAAACAGGGGTATATATGTAGTCGCGGACGGACAGTCAGGGTGCGACTATGTGACCACTGTGGCTACCTTACCATCAAAGGACCGGCGGATGCGTCGGGCATCAAGCGGTATGAGTTCGAGAAAGAAATCACGCTGGACGAGGCAGAAGAGCTGTTCAAGCTTTGTGAGCCGGGAATCATCGATAAGACACGCTATCTGGTGAAAAGCACCGATGGCGTTCACACCTTCGAGGTGGATGAGTTCTATGGCGACAATGCCGGACTGGTGATGGCTGAGGTGGAACTGGGAAGTGTGGAGGAATCGTTCGAGAAACCAGATTTCATCGGTGATGAGGTGACAGGCGACCGCCGTTTCCACAACTCGCACCTCCGTCAGTTTCCTTTCATCCTCTGGCGCGGAACCATACCCAAAGCGTTCCGACACCTAACATTAGAGTAGTACCGGTGGCGTTGGCCAGGAAGTCGAGCCAATCACCGCTCCTCATGCCACCTGTGCAATAGGTTTGGGCCAGTTCTATCAGACCGCCCATGATGATCGGGGCGAGCCATCCCCAACAGATGAGTTTGCGCCAACTGAAGGTGCTTGACTGTTGTTTGCGGGGATGACGGCGTAGGTACTCGGTCCAGATTACACCGCAGGTGAAGAAATACAGGGCTATGTGTGTCCACTTGTCAATGAAGCGGACATGTTTCAACGGGATCTCTGGTATGGGCATCAGACAGACCACCCATATTGCCACTATGCACAAACAGGAGAAAGGGTACTTTCTGATGTATTGAAGGATGTATCTCATGGTGCAAAGGTACGAATAAACGAAAACAATGCAAAGAAAAACGGCCGACAAATTAGGACAAAAAGATGTCAAACAGTTTAGAAAGAGGTAATTTCGGAACCAAATTAGGAGTAATCCTTGCCACGGCAGGCGGTGCTGTTGGCTTGGGAAACGTATGGCGCTTTCCATACGTGACAGGTCAGAACGGTGGTGCGGCCTTCATCATCATCTACTTCCTCTGTGTCTTGATCATGGGTGTCCCCGTGATGCTTTGTGAGTTCCTCATTGGCAGGCACGCTCAAACCAATACGGCTCGTGCCTATTCTAAACTGGCCAATGGTACACCTTGGAAATGGGTGGGTTACATGGGAGTGCTCACTGCGGCACTGATCATCGGCTATTACGGGGTGGTTTCTGGTTGGACCCTGCAGTATGTGCTGGCATCGGTCACGGGTCAGCTCCACGGAACACCTGATGATTTCCGTGCCTATTTCTCAGAGTTCTCAACCAATCCCATCAAACCCATTATCTGGATGGCCCTTCTGGTGGGAATGACGCATTATGTTATTGTACATGGTATAGAAGACGGGATAGAAAAGGCGTCGAAGATCATGATGCCCCTGCTGTTCCTTCTTCTCTTGGTACTGGTGGGCTGTTCTTTGATGTTGCCTGGTGCTATGGATGGCGTGGAGTTCTTGCTGAAGCCCGACTTTTCGAAGGTAACGGGTAAGACTTTCCTCGAAGCGCTGGGACAATCGTTCTTCTCGCTGAGCATTGCGATGGGGTGTCTCTGTACCTATGCCAGCTATTTCAAACGGGAAACGAACCTGGTGGGTACTGCCTTCCAGATCTCTATCATCGATACGTTCGTGGCCATTCTGGCAGGACTGATGATCTTCCCTGCTGCCATGTCGGTAGGGGTGCAGCCCGATAGCGGTCCGTCGCTGATCTTCATCACGCTGCCTAACGTCTTTGAACAGGCCTTCGGTTCGATGCCTGTGGTGCAGTATGTTGTTTCCCTGGCTTTCTACATCCTTTTGTCGATTGCCGCCCTCACCTCGAATATCTCGCTGCATGAGGTATCGACATCATTCCTTAGTGAGGAGTTGCGTATAGGTCGGCGGAAGGCGGCAACGTTTGTGTCGCTGATGTGTGTCATCGTCGGTGCTTTCTGCTCGCTGTCGTTAGGTGGCTGGGAATGGGCAAAGCTGTTCGGCATGCCTTTCTTCGACCTCTTCGACTGGTTCACGGCGAATATCTGTCTGCCGTTGGGCGGCTTCTTCACCTGTCTGTTTATCGGCTGGTATGTGGAACATAAGATTATCCATGATGAGATCACCAACTGGGGAACAAGCAATTATCACTTCTTCCATCTGTTTGTCTTCGTGGTGAAGTATATCTGTCCGTTGTTCATCCTCTTTATTTTCTTGCATCAGCTGGGATGGGTGTAGATAGTTGACAGTTGATAATTGACAGTTAAGAGAATGGAAGGACGTGGTTCATTTGCTTCAAGGATAGGTATCGTGCTGGCCACAGCTGGTTCTGCCGTCGGACTGGGGAATATCTGGCGTTTCCCATACATGACGGGGCAGAACGGGGGTGCTGCTTTCATCCTTCTCTATTTCTGTTGCGTCTTTCTTTTGGGCATACCTGGGATGATCAGTGAGTTCATCGTGGGTCGTCATGGCGAAACAAATGCAGCACGGGCATACGATATTCTTTCCAGAGGGAAACCGTGGAAGCTGGTGGGCTACTTAGGAATCCTCACTTCTACCATCATCCTGGGCTTCTATGCCGTGGTGGCTGGTTGGTGCTTAGAGTACCTCTTTGCTTCTGTCATGGGGAAGATACAGGGGGATGCCGACTATGTGCAGCAGTATTTCCAGACGTTCTCCAGTAATCCCATCAAACCCTGTCTGTGGGCAGTGGCCTTTATCCTGATTACACATATCGTCGTGGTGCGAGGCATCCGTAATGGTATTGAGCGGGCTTCAAAACTGCTCATGCCCACTTTGCTCATCCTACTGGTCATCATTGTTATAGCCTCCTGTCTGCTGCCAGGTGCCGATAAGGGAATAGAGTTCCTGTTGAAACCTGATTTCTCGAAACTCAGTGGTAGCGTGTTCCTCGAGGCCTTAGGACAGGCGTTCTTCTCGTTAAGTCTGGGAACGGCATGTCTGTGTACCTATGCTTCCTACTTCAACAAAGATACTTATCTGGCGGGTTCGGCAGTGCAGATTGCCCTGATCGATTCTATGATAGCGGTGATGGCAGGACTGATGATTTTCCCTGCTGCCTTCTCCGTGGGAGTGACACCCGATGCTGGTCCGTCGCTCATCTTCATCACCTTACCCAACGTGTTCCAGCAGGCTTTTGCAGGTATTCCGACCATAGGCTACGCCATCTCGGTGATGTTCTATGCCCTGCTGGTGTTTGCTGCTCTCACCTCCACCATCTCCATGCACGAGATAGGTACGGCGTTCTTTACCGAAGAACTGCATACAAGGCGCAGCAGGTCGGCATGGATTGTCACAACGGTATGTAGCTTGATTGCTGTCTTCTGTGCGCTATCAATCGGTGCTTGTCCGAGTATCCGATTGTTAGGAACCGACTTGCTCGACTTCTGCGACCGTCTCACGGCTCAGTATCTGTTGCCGGCAGGAGCTTTTTTAACCAGTCTGTTCATCGGTTGGTACGTACCGCGAAAAGTGGTGCAAGAGGAGTACACCAACAAGGGAAGACTTCGCGGTACCTTCTTCCCTGTCTATCTCTTCATCGTCAGGTTCGTCTGTCCGTTATGCATCCTTCTGGTGTTCCTCCACCAGCTGGGCGTCATCTGAACAGTCCTTCACCCTTAAATCCTTAACACTATGAAATGGAAAGAGTTTTTTTATCTACAGAAATCCGATCGTCAGGTCATCTTAGTACTCCTGTCGGTCATCATCGTGGCGTTCACCTTATTATATATATTAGGAGGGCGTAAGACAACAGGAACACCTACTAATTCCCAGACAACTGAAAAGAAACAGTCGGCCACAGGTTATTCTTCATCGGGGCAACGCCGTCAGAACAATCCAACGGAGCTGTTCCCCTTTGATCCCAACACAGCTGACAGTACGCAGTTGTTGAGATTAGGACTGTCGTCATGGCAGGTGAAGAACATCTATCGCTATAGGGAAAGTGGAGGCGTGTATAGTCGACCGTCGGACTTCGCCCGTCTGTATGGTCTGACCGTGAAGCAATATCGTATGCTGGAGCCCTATATCCGCATCTCGCCCGACTACCTTCCGGCGTCCACGCTTTTTTCTAAGGAGGATCATCGTAGATCAACCTCTCAACCCTCATACCACACGTATGATTCGAACGAGGGCCCATCGTCAAATAGTAGTCCTGTTACTAAGTATTCACCTAAGTTGTCACCAGGTGAAACCATCGTATTAAACATGGCCGATACTACTGAACTGAAACGTGTTCCTGGTATTGGCAGCTATTTCGCCCGCGCCATTATGCGCTATGGTATACGACTTGGTGGATATAGTAGGGTAGAGCAGTTACGTGAGATCAACGGATTTCCCGAACAGGCGCTACCGTATTTTACTATCGAGAACTCTAGGGTAAGACAGCTGAATGTCAACCAGCTCACGCTCGAAGAGTTACGTCGCCACCCTTACATCAATTTCTATCAGGCTCGTGCCATTCTCGACTACCGTCGCCTGCACGGTCCTTTGAAACGTCTTGATGATCTTAAACTATTGAAGGAGTTCCCGCCAGAGGCCATCAAGCAACTGGAGCCCTACGTTTGTTTCTAATAGTCTTTCTTTAAAACAGAAGGTACTAAAATGTCCGTTTTCGGACATCATGAGTGTCCGGAAATGGACACTCCGCTTTATGCAATTGTTGATTATCAAGCACTTACGTGTTTGGCACGGTTTTGGCATGGTATAAGGTAAAAAGATTCACAATAGATATGAGATTAAGAAATGGAAACAGTGATTAAATTGAAAGAGATCAACAAGATTTACCGGACCGACGAAGTGGAGACGCAGGCGTTGGAGAATGTGAACCTCGAAGTGCGCAAGGGCGAGTTCCTGAGCATCATGGGACCGTCGGGCTGCGGTAAATCCACACTGTTGAACATCATGGGACTATTAGACGAACCAACCAGCGGACAGATAGAGCTGTGCGGACAGGTGATAGACCCGAAGATGAGTGACAACCGCCTGGCCGAACTGCGCAACAAGACCTTAGGCTTCGTATTCCAGTCGTTCCACCTCATCCCGACGCTCAACGTATTGGATAATGTGCAGCTGCCGCTCATCTACCGAGGTGTGCGTAGCAGTGAGCGTATCCGTCTGGCCAAGGAGGTCATCGAGCGCGTTGGCCTCAGTCACCGCATGAAACACCGCCCCACGCAACTCTCCGGTGGACAGTGCCAGCGCGTGGCCATCGCCCGAGCCATCATCGGCAACCCTGAAATCCTCTTAGCCGACGAGCCCACGGGTAACCTCGACTCGAAGATGGGTGCCGAAATCATGGAACTGCTGCACAAACTGAACAAGGAGGACGGCCGCACCATCGTCATGGTAACGCACAACGAGCAGCAGGCCAAACAGACTGACAGGATTATCAAATTCCTCGACGGACGACAAATCATGTGATTTGATCATTTACTATTTGACATTTTTACGATTGATATGCTAAGTAAATTCATTCTCTTTATACGACATGCCTTCGCTCTCATCCGTGAAGACAAGCTGTTCTCCGCCATCTACGTCGCGGGGACAGCTGTGGCCATTGCCTCGGCCATGGTCATTGCCATCTTTATGAACATCTTGTTAGCCGACATTCCACCGGAGTCGAACCGCAGCCGTACGCTCTATCCCCTCCACGGGTTCTACACCAAGTCGCTGGCTGAAGAAGGTCTCAATTTCGACATGCGCTACTCCACGGAAGCTCTTGACTCGTGCTTCCGAAGGCTGAAATGCGTGGAGGTCGCCACGGGCATCACGGAAGCCAACCTCGTCATCGGCGACGAGACAGAGCAGCATATGACTGCCGCTTATGCCCTGCGCACCGACCCCAGTTTCTTCCGTCTCTACAATCTGACGTTCCTCAGTGGCCGCCCCTTCTCCAAGAAGGAGTTCCGACAGGGCGAGCGCGTATGCGTCATCACCCACAAGGTGGCCGAGCGGCTCGGTGGTGTAACGCATGTGAGAATCGACGACAACAGCGGTTCCCACTCATTCCGCGTCGTAGGAGTAATCAAAGCGGTGAGTACACTGAAGGATAATGCCGCAGCTGACATATACATCCCCTATTCGGCGCAAGTCGGCAACTACCCGAATATAGATCAGTACCTCGACCAAATTAGTTACTCCGGCCAACTCAATGTGCGCCTGCTGCTGCGTGAGGGCTACAGCCGTCAGGACTTCCTTGACGAGATAGAGCCGCTGCGCCAACAGTACAACGCCGTGATGAACGCACGGCTGGGCAACGACTGGGGAGAGTGGCGGATAGATGCCGACACACATTTCTTCCACACGTTGAACTTTTTCAACCATGACAAAGGGCAGAACCTTGCCATGAAGGCCCAGGAGCTTACACTGCCCGCGCTGCTGATGCTGCTGTTTCTGCTGCTGCCCGCCATCAACCTGAGCGGACTGATGAGCAATCGCATGGAGGCCCGCCGCTCCGAGATGGGCATCCGCAGGGCCTTCGGTGCCAAGCAGCGCACACTGCTGAATGAAGTTATCCACGAGAATCTCGTGCTGACACTCCTTGGCGGCATCGTCGGCTGGCTGCTGTCGTGTCTCTTCTTCACCGCCATCTGCGCGACCGAGGTGTTCCATAACATGATCCCTGGCGTCAGTCAGGTCAGCAATGACATAAGCCTCGACTTCCGGATGTTCTTCACGCCCACGCTCTTCCTCGTGGCTTTCCTCTGCTGCGCTGTGCTCAATCTGATGGCTGCGCTCATCCCCGCGTGGCACTCGCTCCGCAAACCGATTGTTGAATCCCTCAACCAGAAGAGATAATATGAACCAGACATTCAAGAACTTTTGGGCGCATCGCCGACAGAACGGCTTCGTCTTCGTCGAGATCGCCCTCATCGCCGTGCTCAGTTTCTACTTTATAGACTATTTCATGGTCACTTACTACGACCGATATCTCTGCCGCCCCGCCACGCAGTTCGAGACCGAGCATCTGCTCGTGGGACAGGTGGGAATCCTGAATGACGCCGGACACTGGAACGAGGTAAGAGACCGGAATTTGGTCATCCCGGTTGATCTCGACACCACAAAGATGAATCCAGCCCTGGCGGACGAATATCTGAAGGACATGGCCAACCTTTTTGCCCTGCGTGACAAGGTGCGCGCTCTGCCCGAAGTGGAGCACGCCGCCCTAACCTACAGTTATATTAACGGCCAATGGAGTTGGATAACAGCCTACAGCCCCGAGGCTGACACCACCCGCCTCTGCGGTGCCTTCCCAGAAAAATACCTGCTTCATCAGCAGTACTTCGAGACGCAGGGCATCCGGGCCATCGAGGGCAGTCCCTCGGCCGCCGAGCTCTCAGAGTCGTGCCCCGAGGACGGCGCCGTCATTACCCGCTCACTTGCCATCGCGCTCTTCGGCACTGACCAGGCCGTGGGCAAACGGTTTGTAGGGTGGGTGCAGAAGGTCGGTGAGAACGAATCCCATCCGCGCGACCACTACATCGTGGCGGGCGTGATGGAGGACTTCCGCATCGCCTTTGACGACCGCTATGCCTACTCCATCATGACGCCGGTGACATCGGCCATGCGCTCGGGTCTACTCATCCGACTGAAGCCCGAGGTCGATACCGAGGCGTTCGTGAGTCGCCTGACGTTGCCCGGCGATCTGCAGGCGGGTCGCTATGCGCTGGTCAGGCTCCATACGATGAAGAATGTCGAGAAGCAGTCGGGCACGGCCATGGAATACAACATCCTCGGCACATTTATCGCCCTGCTGCTGCTCAACGTGATGCTTGGCACGCTCGGTACTTTCTGGCTCCAAATTCGTAAGCGTACAGAGGACATCGGTATCATGCGCAGTTTCGGTGCCAAGCGTCGCGACATTTTCTGGATGCTCTGGCGTGAGGCGGCACTATTGACGCTCATCGCTGCCGTGGTCGGACAGATCATCTGGTTGCAGTTCGCCATGAACATCGGACTCGCCAAGGGACACACGCTGAGCGGCACGGGACAGGAGTCGGACTGGTTGTCGATCTTCTGGCTGCACTATCTTGCGGTCTGCGCCATCCAGTACATCATTCTTTTGATCATCGTCACCCTCGGCATGGTCGTTCCCACATTCCGTGCTATGTATAAACGTCCAGTGGAAGCCCTGCACCATGAATAAGGTTCTTTTGTCCTGCCTCGTCCTGTTGCCTTTCATGGCATCAGCTCAGATAGATCCGCTCAGACTGACGCTTGATGACTGTATCACGATGGCGCGCCGCCAGAGTATCGATGCAGCCGTAGCCCTGGGTGAATTGCGCTCGGCCTATTGGCAGTGGCGCAGTTACCGGGCCGACCTGCTACCTGAGGTGTCGTTGTCGGGTACAGCACCCTCGTGGAACAAGCGCTACAACTCGTACCAGCAGGCCGACGGCTCGCTGTCGTTCGTGCGCAACGACTACCTCGGACTGGACGGTGCGGTGAACATCACACAGAAGCTGTGGCCCACGGGCGGCTCGATCGGCGTGGAGTCGTCGCTCGACTATCTGCACCAGTCGGGCAACGGCGGGTCGGGCAACCAGTTCATGTCTCTGCCCGTGGCCGTCACACTATCGCAACCGCTCTTTAGCGTGAACCACCTGAAGTGGAACCGCCGCATAGAACCGCTGCGATACCGCGAGGCGCAGGCGCGATTCCTCACCGAAACCGAACAGGTGGCCATGCAGGCCATCAGCCTCTACTTCGGTCTGCTGCTGGCCGGCGAACAGGTAAATATTGCAAAGCAAAATCTACAGACAGCCGAGAAACTCTACGAGGTGGCGCAGGCCAAGCGCCGCATGGGTACCATCAGCGAGAACGACGTGCTGCAACTGCGTCTCGACGTACTCACCGCCCGCAGTGCCCTGACCAACAGCGAGAGCAACCGCCAGACCCGCCAGTTCGCCCTCCGCTCGTTCCTCGACGTGGAAGCAGACATAGAGCCGGTAGTGCCTGAGGATGTACCAGAGGTGCGCCTCGACTATGACAACGTGCTGAATCACGCCCTCCAGAACAACGCCCTCGCTACCACCATGCGCCGTCGCCAGATGGAGGCCGACTATGCTGTGGCCTCGGCCCGCGCCAACCGTCAAAGCATCAATCTCTACGCCCAGCTTGGCTATACCGGCACGGGCGAGAACATGAACAGTGCCTACCGCAACCTGCTCAGTAACGAGGTGGTGCAGGTAGGGATCACCGTTCCGCTGCTCGACTGGGGCAAGCGAAAAGGACAACGACGCATGGCAGAGTCAAACCGTGACATCGTGCAGGGTCAGTTGCGCCAGCAGTCGCAGGAGTTCCGGCAGAACATCTTTATCCTCACCGAGCAGTTCAATAACCAGGCCGAGCAACTGCGCATTGCCTGTGAGGCGGACACCATCGCTCAGCGCCGCTATCACACTAACGTCGAGACGTTCAAGATTGGCAGCATCTCCACCCTCGAACTCTCCAACGCACAGACCGCCAAGGACCAGGCCCGCCAGAACCGCATCCAACAACTCTTCAACTACTGGTACTATTATTATCAACTCCGCAGCATCGCTCTTTGGGATTTCGAGCGCGGCTGCGAACTCACGGCAGACGTAGAAAAACTTGTAAGACAATGAAAGCAGACAATCAGACGATGGACAGGCAGATTCCTGTCAGCGAACAAAGACGACGTAAACTCCGTCGGGCCGCCGTGGTCGTTACCATCGCGGTAGCGGTGCTTGGCGCAGGTGCTTGGCTTGGCACGCAGATGATTCCAACCCTTGACCGCAAGGCACTTATCATCTCAGAGGTGGATCGTGGCACTATCGACGTCAGTGTTTCGGCTACGGGGCGCATCGTTCCTGCCTTTGAGGAAATCATCGTTTCGCCAATCAGCTCTCAGATATTAGAGGTCTATGCTCATAGCGGCGACAGTGTGGATGTGGGTACACCCTTGTTGCGACTTGACCTCCAGTCGGCCGAGATGGACTACTCCAAAGCTCTCGATGAACGTGAGATACGCCGCCAACAGACCACTCAGCTGAAGGCTAACACTGAGACTCAACTCTCCGACCGTCGGATGCAGATCAAGGTAAAGGAAATGGAACTCTCGCAACTTGAAGCCCAGCTGCGCAACGAACTCTATCTCGACAGTCTCGGTAGCGGTACCCGCGACCGTGTGCGTCAGGCCGAGAACACACTGCGTACGGCTCAGATGCAACTCTCGCAACTGCGCCAACAATACCAGAATGAGCAGCGCGTGCGTCAGGCCGACCTCCGCATGCAGCAACTCCAGAATGGTATCTATGAGAAAGGACTCGATGAGAAGCGCCGTACGCTCGACGATGCCAAGATCCGCTCACCCCGTCGTGCCACGCTCACCTATATCAACAACGAAGTAGGCAGCACCATCGGCGCAGGTCAGAAGATCGCCGTGGTAAGCGACCTGAGCCACTTCAAGGCCGAGTGTGAAATCTCCGACAGTCACAGCGAGCGCGTCCGCGTCGGTGGCGCCGTCATCCTCCGTATCGGCAAGGAGCGCCTGACGGGCACCATCAATACCGTCACACCATTGAGCCAGAGCGATGCCATTACCTTCACCGTCGTCCCCGACGATATGTCGCACCCGCGCCTCCGCTCCGGCCTCCGCACCGAGGTCTTCGTCATCACCAGCATCAAGGACGACGTCCTCCGTATCCGGAACGGCTCCTTCTACAGCGGTCCCGGCGACTACACCCTCTTCGTCCTCGACGGCAATCTCCTCCACCCCCGCCAAGTGAAACTGGGTGAATGTAACTACGATTACATAGAAGTTATTAGCGGCCTGAACACTGGCGAGCAGGTTATTGTCAACGACATGACAAAGTACAAGGGAAAGGAGAAACTGAAGGTGGATTAAGAAGAAATATAGTAATTTGAATGAAGGAAGTACGAGAAATCATACTTTTTTGCTTGCAGAATCAGTGTTTCTTCGTATTTTTGCACCAAAAGTACGATAAATCATACGCTGATAATAAAAATATATTCACATGATTCTCGTAGTAGATGACGATAAAAACATCCGGCTCTCGCTAAAGCTCATACTGGAGCACAACGAGTACGAAGTAGTCTTGGCCGAAGGGCCGAAGGAGGCGATGCAGATAGTCCGCAATACGCCAACAATAGAGTTGGTGCTGATGGACCTTAATTACACCCGCGCTACTGACGGCGAAGAAGGACTGACGCTGCTGAAGCAGGTGAAGGTGTTTCGTCCTGAACTGCCGTGCATTCTGATGACGGCATGGGGCTCTATCGACCTGGCTGTGCAAGGGATGCGAGCTGGTGCCTTCGATTTTATCACTAAGCCTTGGGACAATGGCGTGCTGTTAGACAGGATTGAGACAGCAAGAAGCCTCACCCCCGATCCCTCTCCAAGGGGCGAGGGGAGTAAATACCTTCAAGGACAGAAAACAACTGACGAACGAGCACATGATGTACCTACTCCCCTCGCCCCTTGGAGAGGGGTTGGGGGAGAGGCTATCTCAGGCATTCTCGCTACCGTGGCCCGCATTGCCCCTACCAATGCACCTGTCTTGATTACAGGTGAAAGCGGTACGGGTAAGGAACTCATCGCGGAGGCTATCCACCGACAGAGCCAACGAGCCAACGGTCCGTTTGTGAAAGTGAACCTCGGTGGTATTTCCACGTCACTATTCGAGAGCGAGATGTTCGGCCACAAGAAAGGCTCGTTCACCGATGCCAAGGCCGACCGCATAGGCCGTTTCGAAATGGCCAAGGGCGGCACGATCTTCCTCGACGAGATTGGCGAATTGTCGTTGGCCAGCCAAGTGAAGTTGTTACGGGTGCTGCAGGACCAAACCTACGAGGTGCTGGGTGACAGTCAGACACGCCGAACAGATGTCCGTGTGGTCTGCGCGACAAATGCCGACCTTCGCGCGATGGTTGAGGAAAAGACTTTCCGCGAGGATTTGTTTTACCGCATCAATATCATCAGCCTCCATTTGCCGCCTCTGCGAGACCGTCGTGAGGACATACCGCTATTGGTTAATCACTTCCTTCGACTGGCTTGTGAGGCTAACAATCTTCCGCATGTCTCCGTTTCGACAGAGGCCATCGGCTATCTCCAAACACTTCCGTTCCTAGGTAACATACGCGAACTGAAGAATCTGGTGGAGAGGGCCTTGCTGATGAAAGAAAGCCTCACCCCCGACCCCTCTCCCAAAGAGAGGGGAGTGGTTACTCTTGGCCGTCAAGATTTTGAGTGTTTTTCAACGGATAGTCTATCTACTCCCCTCTCCGTTTGGAGAGGGGCCGGGGGCGAGGCTTCTCTTGCTTCCATGGAGCGCAACGCCATTGCTGCCTGCATTGCCAAGCACAACGGTAACCTCTCGCTTGTCGCTAAGGAATTGGGCATCAGTCGTGGTGCCCTCTACCGCAAAATAGAAAAGCATGGACTATGAAACTGAAGCATTATTTCCTCCTCCTTGCATTAGGTATCGTCCTGTTGGCTGGCGTAGCACTCTTCGCTACGTTCCGTAGTCACCCTACATTGTTCTACGTCACCGAGGGCTTTGTAGTCCTGATATTGTTCTACCTTTGGTACTTTTACCGCAAGACCATTCGGCCGTACGACACATTGATTGGCGGCATGGAACTGGTACGGGAACTCGACTTGACTACGCGTCTTGCTCGATCGGGACAATATGAGACTGATATTATCGTTCGCACATTCAATGACCTGCTGAGTCGCCTGCGCAGCGAACATCTCAGGCTCGAAGAACAATATACTTTCCTTAATCTGCTTATCGAAGCCTCACCGATGGGGGTTATCCAGTGCGACCTCGACGGTAATACCACCACCATGAATCCCGCAGCACGTGAGATGCTGTCGCCCGCCATCGAAGAATCCATCAAATCACTGCCGCTTGGCGAGGTAACCACTGTAAGGACTCCTGGTGAGCCACAACTATTCCGCATCAGTCATCTGTCGTTCCCAGACCGTGGTTTCCAGCATCCTTTCTTTCTGATAGAATCGCTGACATCTGAGATACGTCTTGCTGAGAAAGCAGCTTATGAACGTGTCATCCGTATGATTGCCCACGAGGTAAACAACAGCGTGGCGGGAATCATAAGTAGTCTCACAGGCGATGAGGCAGAGCGACTCACCGCCCTCTCCGCTTTCGTCACTCGTTTTGCCGATGTGGTCAAGATTCCGCAGCCCCAGCTGCAGCTTTGCGACCTCAGTGAGGAAGTGGACGCTTGCCGTCCTTTCCTCGAGAATATGTGTACACAGGCGCAAGTGCAGGTTGACTTCCAGCTTACTGACGATGCCATACCAGTGCATCTTGACACGGTACTTTTCCAGCAGGTGCTCATCAATATCGTTAAGAATGCAGTTGAGAGTATCGGTGAAAGGCAACGGGCAGGCGATGGGACGTTGGAAAAGGAGAAAGGTCATATCACCATCACGACAACTCCCATTCTTGCTGGTGAGCTTCCCCAACTGATAATTACCGACAATGGTCATGGCATCCATGCATCCATAGCGAAGAATCTATTCACTCCGTTTTTCTCTACCAAACCTCAAGGCCAGGGTCTTGGTCTTTTGCTCATTCGCGACATCCTTACTTCTCATCACTGTACGTTCAATCTGCATACTGATCCCATAGACCATCTTACTCGCTTTACCATCCAGTTTCCCAAGAAATGATCAGCGGGAACACCCTAACCCTCTACCATTTAGTCGAATTCCTTACCCTGAGCAGATTTGAGCTCGCAAGGACTTTTCATTTTCTTGCCAACATCTAACCCATATCTCTTGAAATACCGATGTACAATGGGTTTGAGACGGGTTAGATGTTGTTCAAACATCTAACCAACATATCCCGTAGATATCCCGTTGTTTTTGTTCCTCTAGTGAAACTTGGGTTAGATGTGGGTTAGATGAAGGTTAGATGTTAGGTACATGTTGCTCAAACATCTAACCCATGTCAAACCCTTTGTGGTTGGGCGTTTCAGGCATGTTAGGTTATATGTTGGGGTATTTTGAAAACAAATGTGCATGATGTGACTCATTAAACCACCAACTGCAATGTATATTTATACGGTCCAAAAATAGGGCATTTAGAGAGTATGGCATTTGGAGGGAGTAAATGCCTTGATCACTCCCAGCGTTTGACGTTTTCTCTCCCAGCGTTTAAGGCGTCGGGTATTTTTATGCATAAGAATGTATAAGCATGCGTCTCCACGTCACCCCTTGATTCAAGTGAAAAAGCACTTAAAAAGCATCCATGATAAGATATTTTTGAAAAAAAGATGGAAAAATTTGCTTGTTTACCAAAAATGCTGTAACTTTGCACCCGCTTTTAATGGCAACTATAAAAAATTGAATTAATAACATACGTTTAACAGATAAAATTTATAGCAAAGACATGATTATCGTACCCGTAAAAGATGGCGAGAACATCGAAAGAGCATTGAAGAAGTTCAAGAGAAAGTTTGAGAAGACTGGTGTCGTGAAAGAACTTCGCGCTCGCCAGCAGTTCGACAAACCTTCAGTCTTGAAGCGTCTGAAGATGGAACACGCTATTTACGTACAGAAGCTGCGTCAGGCTGAAGAACTGTAAATATACTGCTAGGCAAGTAACAAGAATAGCCGGCTACGTGAGACGTAGTCGGCTTTTTTTAGTATTATTACGTTTCTTTTTCATGCGAATATTTGGAAGTATGAAATAATTTTCATATCTTCGCTGACGAAACCACTTTGATTGCGTATGACCATAACGGAAGCGTTCCTCAACTATCTGGAGGCGGAGCGGAACTACTCTCCACTTACCGTGAAGAACTATGGAGATGACCTGTTGGCTTTCGAGACGTTCTTCAAGACGCTGGACAACCATATTACTTGGGAAACGGTTGATGCGGACGTGATTCGCGATTGGATGGAAAGCATGATGGATAAAGGCCATACTGCCACGTCAATCAACCGCCGACTGAGTGCGTTGCGGTCGTTTTACCGTTTTGCCCTGCGCCGTCATCTGGTGGAGAAAGATCCGGCTCATGGCATTATAGGTCCGAAGAAGAGTAAGCCGTTACCGCAGTTCGTGAAGGAACAGGAGATGGACAAACTACTTGATGATCTGCTGACAGGTGACTCCTATAAGGAAGTACGCGCGCGTACCATATTAATATTACTCTATGAGGCCGGACTGCGTGTGTCGGAGCTGGTAGGACTTGATGATGACAGCGTTGACTTTGTGAACAACCAACTGAAAGTGCTGGGAAAGCGAAACAAGGAACGTGTCATCCCGTTTGGCGAGGAGATGCGCACAGCTCTGCAGCAATACATGAAACGCAGGGATGAGGAAATACAGAGCTCAACACATGCGCTGCTGCAGACTCCAAAGGGCGAGCGAATGAATACCGGTCAGGTGAGAGTTGAAGTGAAGAAATACCTCTCGCTGGTAACTACGCTCAAGAAACGATCACCTCACGTGCTGCGCCATTCGTTTGCCACGGCCATGCTCAATCATGAGGCAGGACTGGAAAGTGTAAAGAAGCTGCTGGGACATCAGAGTCTGTCAACGACCGAGATCTATACCCATACCACATTCGAGCAGCTGAAAAAAGTATATCGTAAAGCCCACCCAAGGGCATAACTCTTAAAATTGGAGGTAACTATGGAAATGAAGATTCAGTCGATTCATTTCGACGCAACCGAGCAGTTGAAGGCGTTTATCGAAAAGAAAACCGCCAAGTTGGAAAAATCTTACGAGGACATTCAGAACGTAGAAGTGCAGCTGAAGGTCGTCAAGCCTGCTACAGCCTTGAACAAGGAAGCAGCTATTACCGTAGCTGTTCCCGGAAATACGTTGTATATTGAGAAAGTGTGCGATACGTTTGAGGAGGCCGTAGATCAGTGCGTAGATTCGTTGAAGGTACAGTTGACCAAATTTAAGGAAAAACAACGTAACAGATAAAAAAACACAGAAAAAATTTTGGTGTTTCGAAAAAAGTACGTATCTTTGCAGCCGTTTTCCGACAGGTCGTAAATCTGAATCAGAGAGCGGCTGCATTGAAAAGCCTCTTTAGCTCAGTTGGCCAGAGCACGTGATTTGTAATCTCGGGGTCGTTGGTTCGAATCCGACAAGAGGCTCTCCTAAAAGAGTCGGTTAACAACAAGGGTGGTTTCCAGAGCGGCCAAATGGGGCAGACTGTAAATCTGTTGTCTTTCGACTTCGGTGGTTCGAATCCATCACCACCCACTTCAGTAGAAGTTTGATTGCGGAATTGAGTGCAAGCCACTACGTAACAGGGCAAGCTTGATTGTCGCTATGCGGAAATAGCTCAGTTGATAGAGCACTAGCCTTCCAAGCTGGGGGTCGCGGGTTTGAGCCCCGTTTTCCGCTCTTACTCGCTGTAATAGCTCAGTGGTAGAGCACTTCCTTGGTAAGGAAGAGGTCCCGAGTTCAAGTCTCGGTTACAGCTCTACTGAATTGTAGTATTTGTGAAGCAGACAATACACGATTATTCATTTATTAAATAAAAAGTAAAGCTATGGCTAAAGAGCAATTTGTGCGTACCAAACCGCACGTAAACATTGGTACTATTGGTCACGTTGACCATGGTAAGACTACTCTGACCGCTGCCATCACTACCGTATTGGCAAAGCAGGGTCTTTCTGAGGTGAAGTCTTTCGACCAGATTGACAACGCTCCCGAGGAGAAGGAGCGTGGTATTACTATTAACACCGCTCACGTTGAG
>JAGCDO010000027.1 GCA_017651265.1 Prevotella sp.
CATCTCAGGCAGTACTACCTCGACCACCTGAACCTGTCGAACAAGTTCGACAAGGAGATGGCGCTGACGAACAACCTGCTGGTGAACCTGGATGAGCTGGATGCCATAAGACCGAGTCAGCATCCTGCGCTGAAGCAGACGTTGTCGAAGAGCAAGGTGAACGGAAGACCCATCTTCGGATGCAGTCAGGAGGACAGGCCCCGCTATGCCTCGTTCGTGGCCACGACGAACAACCCGCACCCGCTGACCGATGCCACGGGCAGCCGACGGTACATCTGTCTGACGGTGCCCAAAGACCAGCTGATTGACAACACAGGGGAGATCGACTACGGGCAGCTGTATGCGCAGGTGCTCCACGAGCTGATGGAGCTGAAGGCACCCTATTGGTTCACTCCTGCGGAGGTGAAGCGAATCCAGGAACTCAACCTGAACTACATGGAACAGAAGGATATTGCCGAGATCGTAAATGCCACGTTCCGTCTGCCGAAGGAAGGAGAGAGGCCGAAGTACATGAACTGCGGGGATATCCTCAGGGAGATTCAGCAGGAGTATCCTTCAGTAAAGAGCGACAGAAGCACCAGAATTCAACTGGGGCTTGCCATGAAGAAAATGGGGGTTGAGCATGTGTTGCGTGAGCATGTCCCCTTTTACAAACTGGTATCTCAGAAGGCGGCGTAAGAGATGAGAGGGGTGAGATCTACGGGGTATGTACGGTACATGAACGGGATATGTTTCAACAACATATCCCGTTTCTTAAACCCTTTGTGTACAGGCATTTCAAGAGGTTTACGGGATATGTTGGACTAAAAATGAATGATATGCTTAATTACTGATCAATAATGATGATTGTCAATTAAAGGGATTATATTTACGAACCCCTTGCAACTTTTTGTCGGTTTCCATCGTCTAACAGTCAAAATACAAATCATAAAAGGTATGAAGAAAGGTTATCTATTATTGGGTATGGCCTTGCTGGCTGCGGTTTTCTCTTCTTGTGATTTTTACATTAGAAAAAGTTCCTCAAAAGGTCAGCGGGTAAAAGTATTGAACAAGGACGTGGTGGTGCAACCGTTCGAGAAAGTTCAGATTGCCGGATCGTTTGATGTAACCTATAGGCAGGGAGATTCTTGCACAGTACGGATTGAGGCTCCTCAAGATGCGATGAAAGAAATTGACATCTATACAGATGGAGAAACCTTGTATATCGGTCCGAAGAGAAAGAATCTGCTCTTCTCGCTGAAGTCGCTGAATCGACATCATAAGGTGTATGTATATGCCACCTCTCCCGATTTGACATCGGCAGAGATTGCTGGTAGTGGCGAGTTCGATGTGAACGGTCATCTGGATACCGACCGGCTGGAGTTGAGTATTGCAGGCTCTGCAGATATGAAGCTTGAAGACCTGATTTGTGACGAACTGGATGCGACGATTGCCGGCAGCGGTGATATCAAGATCAAGAAGATGGTTGCAGGAAAGGCAGAATTTAGTATCGCGGGTAGCGGTGACATAGAAGCTAAGGATATCGACTGTGGTGAACTAAGTACAAGTATTGCCGGTAGTGGTGATATGAAGTTCGGCGGTCGTGTGAAAAAATATGAAGAATCAATAGCCGGCTCAGGAAAAGTGGAAAAGAGCGGATTGATTATTGGTAAGTAATCAGGATAACAAGGAAACAGTAAATTTTGAAAGACTCCAGTGCTCCCTGCAGACATTGTCTGTGGGGAGTATTTGTGTTGTTGGAGTTCTAATAAATTAGTTGTACCTTTGACTGCGTCGAAGGTACTTTCGTTCGGAAAAAGAAACAAAAACAAGCTTTTGTTTGGTTTTTCGCTCACTTATCTGTACCTTTGCATTTACAATAATGAATCGAGCATGAAATACGCTATTATCGCTGCAGGCGAAGGTTCACGATTAGCGGCAGAGGGAATAGAAGACCCTAAGCCGTTGGTGAGGGTAGGAGAAGAACGACTGATAGACCGTCTGATTCGAATCTTTATGGACAATGAGGCAGAACAGATTGTGGTGATTTGCAACGATCTGACCTCTTTGGTTGCCCGTCATCTGTTGCGTATCCAGGAAGATGGTTTGAACGGCCGCAGCGTTCCCTTGTTCTTCCTCGTGAAGAGCACCCCCAGTAGCATGCACAGCTTCTACGAGATCAGCAGTCATCTGACTGCCGGACCCTTTGTGCTGACCACCGTTGACACCATCTTCAGGGAGCAGGAATTCAAAGATTATGTGAAGACGTTCCAGAAGTGCGTAATCCAGGATGGGCTTGACGGACTGATGGGTGTCACGGATTACATAGATGATGAGAAACCCTTGTATGTGGGAACGGATGAGAAGATGGCCGTTACTGGCTTTTTCGATACGAACAATCCGCCGTGTCGGTATATCTCTGGCGGTATCTACGGATTAACACCGAAGGCTGTTGACACGCTGAACGACTGTATCAACCGAGGTGAACAGCGTATGCGTAACTTCCAGCGGGCACTGATCCGCGACGGTTTGCAACTGAAGGCCTATCCGTTCAGTAAGGTGTTGGACATTGATCATGCTTCAGACATTACCAAGGCTGAGGCTTTCCTCAATACCTAAGGCCATGCGGAAGTTCCTGTTGATCTATCGAGCCCCGCAGTTCTCGCCGAATTCTGTAGAGAAAGACAAGCTGATACTGGAAGCAGTGGGCAGTCGTCTGAAGGAAAAGGGGAATAGCATTCGGTTCGTGCAAGAGGAGTATTTCCGTGAGGAGGATGAGGCCGATGTCTATCTGTCCATGGGTCGCCTGCCGGAAACACTGGCGATTCTTAAGCGGAAAGCGGCGGCAGGACGAATAACCGTGAACAGCGGTGAGGGTGTTGAGCGTACGGCCCGTATGGTGCTTGACCGACTGATGCGGGCGAATCATATCCCGGCTGCTCCTTTGTTCGACGAACAGCGGGTTGCCGAAGGCTATTGGCTCAAACGAGGCGATGCAGCAGCACAAAGCAGAGAGGATGTGCTCTTTGCCAAGGATATCAAGGAGGTGAACTGCCTTATGGAATCGTTCCGGCAACGGAAGATCCAGGATGTGCTGATCACAGAGCATGTGAAGGGCGACCTGGTGAAGTTCTACGGCGTGCAGGGCACGGGATTCTTCCGATTCTTCTATCCCACTGATGATGGGGATACGAAGTTTGACGATGAGAAACGAAACGGTATAGCCAGGCATTACGCCTTCCATATAGATGATCTGCGAGCAGAGGCCGAACGACTGTCGGTATTGACAGATGTGGTTATCTATGGCGGTGATTGCATCGTTCGTGAAGACGGGTCGTTTGTCATCATCGACTTCAACGACTGGCCCAGCTTCTCCCGTTGCAGGGAAGAGGCGGCAGAGGCGATCGTTAAGCGAATTGACAATTGATAATTGAGAATTGAAAATTGTAAATTACAAGATATGAGTACATTCAAGGAGATGCTGCAGGCTTCTTTTAAGTCGAATGATACAGAAGAATGGCTGGATGTGCATTTTACACGTCCCATCGGACTCGTTTTTGCCTTGTTCTGGAATAAGTTGGGAGTCCATCCCAACGTCATTACAATCCTTTCCATCTTCCTTGGAATCGGGGCAGCCTATATGTTCTATTATACCGATCTGTGGCACAATGTGGCAGGTGTCGTATTACTGATGTTTGCCAATTTCTGCGACAGTACGGACGGACAGATGGCGCGATTGACAGGGAAGAAGACACTGGTAGGTCGCGTACTTGACGGCTTTTCGGGTGATGTGTGGTTCTTTGCTATCTATGTTGCCCTGTGTCTGCGCATGATGTATCAGTATATACCGGGTACGGCAGTCCACTGGGGATTGATTATCTGGGCCATTGCTTTCGTGGCAGGCATATTCTGTCATTCCCCGCAAGCCAGTCTGGCCGACTACTACCGTCAGATCCATCTGTTCTTCCTGAAGGGGAAGTCGGGTAGTGAACTGGATAACTCCGACCAACAGCGAGCTATCTACGACTCACTACCGAAACATAAGTGGTTTGCCCGTCTGTTCTATTGGAACTATGCCAAGTATTGCAAGAGTCAGGAGAAGCGCACCCCACGTTTCCAGGCATTCTTCAAAGAGTATCTGAAAATCAGCGGAGAGGATGCAGAACCCGGCAATGAGTCCTTGGCCGTCTCCAAGGTTCGTGCAGATTTCGTGGAAGGGAGTCGTCCCTTGATGAAATACACCAACCTGCTGACATTCAACTCCAGGGCGATATGTCTCTATATCACCTGTCTGCTGAACTGTCCGTGGGTATATCTGTTGTTTGAGATTCTGGTGCTGACCGTTTTGTACGTTCACATGCACAGCCGACATGAACATCTGTGCGAAAAGATGCTTGAAGAAGTTAAGAGTTGAACTTTCGGAGCAGCGAGCGCCAACAAGCTGGCTTGATTGGCCAAGTCGTGACGAAAGTCAACGAAGTTAAGAGTAAAGAATTACAGGGAATTGTAGTTTATAGGTCATAAGATATGAAGTTGGAATTGAAAAAGTATATAGTATTATTGCTGTCAGTATTCGTGACAATGCCGATGATGGCACAAAAACTAACCGGCGTCATCGTGGATGATAACGACGGCGAGTACATCCCGTATGCCAGTGCGGTATATCGTGGAAACCACGTAATGGTAAGCAGTAATGCGGAAGGCCAGTTCTCCATAGAACGCCATAATGGTTGGAAGTTGACATTCAGTGCTGTGGGCTATCAACCGCTGACTGTCGAGATCAGTGCGAATACGAAATCGCCCATGCGCATAGCCCTGAAACCTGAGAGGACACAGTTGCAGAACGTGACGGTTACGGGCAGGCGAAACCGTTATTCGCGTAGGAACAACCCCGCCGTGGAACTGATGCGACGGGTGATTGCCGCCAAGAAGAAGACCGATCTGGCCAACCACGACTTCTACCAGTATAACAAGTACCAAAAGCTTACACTGGCCTTCAATGAACTGAGTCCGCAGGATGTGGAAAACGGTATCTTCGGTAAGAAACAATGGGTGCTCGACCAGTTGGAGCTGTGCCCGTATAATAACAAACTGATCCTGCCGGTGAGTGTGGACGAAACGGTGACAAGGCATATCTACCGCAAGGATCCCAAGAGTGAGAAGAGCATCGTCATGGGACAGAACACCACAGGATTGAATGATCTGTTCGAGACGGGTGATATCCTCAATACCGTACTGAAGGATGTGTTCACCGATGTGGATCTGTATGATAACCAGATGCGCCTGCTCCAGTATCCGTTCACCAGTCCGATTGCCGACAATGCCATCAGTTTCTACCGCTATTATATAGAGGATACGACATTTGTTGACCGTGACAAGTGCTATCATCTGCAGTTCATGCCCAATAACCAGCAGGACTTCGGTTTCCGTGGTGATTTGTATATCATTGCCGACAGTTCTTTACATGTGCGCAAATGTACCCTTACCATTCCCAAGAAGAGTGATGTGAACTTCGTGGATAACCTGCAGATTATTCAGGAGTATCGGCAGCTCGACAATGGGGAATGGGTGCTCAGCACCGATGATATGTTCGTGGAGATGTCGGTGGCCAAGTTCCTCAGTAAGGTGATCGTCATCAGGACTACCCGTACGCAGGACTACGATTTTGAGGAGATCAATAAGAAGCTGTTCAAGGGTAAGCAGAAGGAGCGACATGAGGCGAATGCGCAGATGCGTGATGATGACTTCTGGAACCAGTACCGCTCCGTGCAGCTCACCAAGGGTGAGAGTTCCATGGATAGCTTCATCAAAAACATCGAGAATATCAAGGGCTTCAAATACATCATCTTCGGTTTGAAGGCCCTCATCGAGAACTTCGTGGATACAGGTACGAAGGAACATCCCAGTAAGGTGGATATCGGTCCTGTGAACACGATGATTACCAAGAACTTCATCGACGGACTGCGAACGCGTGTCAGTGCGCAGACAACAGCTAACCTGAACCCACACTGGTTTGCCAACGGGTATTATGCCCACGGATGGGATAGCAAGAAAGACTATTACAAGGCGGAGCTGATCTATTCGTTCAACAAAAAAGACTATCTGCCGCGAGAGTTCCCCAAGCGTACGATAACGTTTACCAGTACCTACGATGTGACCAGTCCTTCCGACAAGTTCGTACATACAGATAAGGATAATGTGTTCACGGCATTCAAGTGGGCGAAGGTGGACAAGATGATGTTCTACAACCGTCAGCAGCTGGCCTTTGAATGGGAAGAGGAGTTCGGATTCAAGACCACCATATCCATGAAGGCCGAGGAGAACGAAGCGTGTGGTGGACTGGCATTCGTCCCCATGAACGAGTGGGGGGTGGTGAACACGGGCTTTAATGCCAATGATCCCCTATCCCTGCACAACGGGAAGATCCGTACCACGGAGCTGATGGCAATGGTGCGCTTTGCTCCTGGCGAGACCTTTATCAATACCAAGCAACGACGACTCACCATCAACCTGGATGCACCTGTCTTTACGTTGGGACATACCTTCGGACTGAAGGGTGTACTGGGTGGCGACTATGCCTATAACTTCACTGAGGCCACCATGTATAAACGGTTCTGGCTCCCTCATAACTGGGGAAAGATCGACTGCTATGTGAAGGGTGGGGTACAATGGAACAAGGTGCCGTTCCCGCTGTTGATCATGCCCGCAGCCAACCTCTCGTATATCGTAGAGGACGAGACCTTCAACCTTATCAATAATATGGAGTTCCTGAACGACCGGTATGTATCTGCCGATATGTCATGGGATTTGAATGGAAAGGTGTTCAACCGTATCCCCTTGCTGAAGAAACTGAAATGGCGTGAGTATTTCGGTGTGAAGATGTTGTGGGGTGCGCTGACGGATAAGAACAATCCGATGCTGGAGGAGAACCTTCAGGACAATACCTTGATGATGTTCCCCGAGGGATCGTTCGTTATGGATAGTCATCAGCCTTACTTTGAGCTGATTGCCGGTGTGCATAATATCTTCAAGATACTGCATGTGGAGTATGTGCGCCGACTGAACTACCTGGATCTCCCCACAGCCCATAAGCATGGTATTCGCTTTATGATGCGCATGACATTCTAAATGACACGAAGGATGATAAAAGGTATTATATTCGATTACGGAGGTACGCTCGATACGCGCGGTAACCACTGGGGGAAGGTGCTGTGGCACGCTTACGAGCGCCAACAGATTCCTGTCACGGAAGAGCAGTTCCGCGAGGCCTATGTCTATGCGGAACGTACGTTGGGCAGGAATCCCATTATCCTGCCTACCTATACGTTCAAGAAACTGCTTGATGTGAAACTCCGCTTGGAGATGGAATACCTGTTCACGAAAGGTTATTGGACCATCGACAAGAATACCTATACGAAGATGGAACTGGCCTTATTGGACGATCTCTATGGACAAGTGCGACAAACAGTGGCCTATAGTCGTGAGATCCTGATGCAACTGAAAGAGCGCTTCCCCATGGTGTTGGTCAGCAACTTCTATGGGAACATCGAGGTGGTGTTACAGGAATTCCACTTGGAGGGAATGTTCCGGAAAATCATCGAGTCGGCTGTCGTCGGTATCAGAAAGCCTGATGCCCGCATCTTCCAATTAGGTGTCGATGCGTTAGGGATAGCTGCTAATGAGGTATTGGTGGTAGGCGACAGTATGTCGAAAGATATCATGCCGGCGCGGGAGATCGGGTGTAAAACCGCTTGGTATAAGGGTGAGGGTTGGACCGATAAGCAGGAGGATGAGTCAGTACCCGATAGGGTGATTACTGATCTTAAAGAGCTTCTCTCTTATATCCGCTAAATCTCTCTCTTACACCTTTCTACAAATAAAAAAGCCAAGATTGTTTCACAACAATTTTGGCCCGTACTTTTTCTAACTAACTTATTATCAACTATTCATTACTCATTTTCTGCTGCAAAGTTACGATGTTTCCCGATATAAATAGCATAATTACGCAAAAAAATCTACGTAAACGTTTGCGGAAATCAAAAGTTTTTGTTATATTTGCATCATCGATATAAGCAAAGGCTACTTCTGACTACCCCGTAAATGAATATCATGAAACAACGGAGAACATCATTAAAAGATCTGGCTGAACAATTGGGAGTCAGCATCGCAACGGTCTCTCGGGCGTTGAGGAACTCGCATGAGGTAGGGGATGAGATGAAGCAGAAGGTTCAGGCTTTGGCCAAGGAACTGAACTACCGACCGAATCCCTTTGCGCAAGGACTCCGTAGTGAGGCGCCGAAGATGATAGGTGTCGTGCTTCCCAATCTTGTTACTCATTTCAATGCATCCGTTCTCGATGGGATAGAAGAATATGCCACGAAGGAAGGCTACTCGGTGATCAGTGCCAATTCGCATGAAGACCACACACACGAGGAGCAGGCTGTAGAGAACTTTGTCAGCATGCACGTGGAAGGCATCATTGCTTGTCTGGCGCAGGATACGGTGGATTACAAACACTTTGAGGTGATTAACGAGATGGGTATTCCTCTGGTGTTCTTTGCCCGTACCTGTATGCAAGACCGGTTCTCTTGTGTCACAGGCAACGGAGCTGAGGCTGCCCAGGAAGCCACGCAGCATCTGATCGATACAGGCAGTCGTCGTATTGCCTTTCTGGGTGGTCCTAACCACCTGGATATGGTGCAGCGGCGAAAACATGGTTACCTGGAAGCGCTTCGTGAGAACAAGATAGCCATTGACCGTTCCTTGGTGGTGAGCGGGAAGATGGACTTTGTGGAAGCCCGCGAGGCAGCCCTTCGATTGTTGGACCGGGAGGATCGTCCAGATGCGATCCTTGCCGTGAATGATACGGTGACATTTGCTGCCTTTGATGCCATCAAGACCCGTCATCTGCGTATTCCGCAAGACGTGGCCATCATTGGTTTCACGGAGAATGATGCTTCGACATTTGTCACTCCTAAGCTCACTGTAATTAAGGATCAGGCGCATCAGCTGGGAGAGAAGGCATGTGAGTTGCTCCTGAGAAGAATCAAGGGAGATACCAGAATCTATCGGGAGATCATCCCCATGACGCTGGAGATCAGAGAGAGTTCAGATAAGAAGAAACTACTATAAACTGCGATGAGAAAGGTCGTTTTATTATTTACCATATGTTTTTGTGCTGTTTATCTCGGCACTTCGCGAGTAATGGCGCAGACGGCGGGACCACATTTCCGTACGATTGGTCTCAGACAAGGACTGTCGAACAGTCAGGTGGGCTGTTTCCTCAAAGACAGTCGTGGCTATGTGTGGTTCGGCACCTTGTCGGGGTTGGACCGCTTTGACGGTTTCCGTTTCAAGAATTTCTATTCCACTTCTGATACCCTTTCGTTGTTAAGTGATTATATCACCCGTCTTGAGGAAGATGTCAACGGGGATATCTGGGTGGAGACGATGGCTGGCTATTGTCTTTATCATCCCGCAACAGAGTCGTTCAACAGGAACATGGAGGCGTGGATGAAGGCAAGAGGAATGGAGGGTATTCCCAACAGAGTGCTGGTCGATTCGAAGAAACAGTTGTGGATAGCGGTGAACGGTCGTGGTGTCTATACCTTGAAAGAGGGGAGTAAAGGCAGTAAGGCACGACTCTTTCCGGTTGGTCAGCAGCATGTGTTTACAGATATCTGTGAGACACCGAAAGGCGTGGCGGTTATTGACGACCACGGGGTGATCATCACGATTATGCCCGACTCGTCGCCTCAGGGAGGGAAGGTGCTGGTGAACAACTACCTTCCGAAACACGCTGCTCCTACATATAAAGCCTATCATCTCCGTGTGGATAGTAAGAACCGCTATTGGGTGAGCACCGACGGTCTGTCCATGGTTTGCTGTCCTGCCTCCCGTTCTGCCTCAGAGCAGTGGTTCCCAACCATTGAGCAATGGCTTTCTGCCCAAGGCATTCATTATGAAGGGGGGAGGTTACTCCTATCAGACTTGGTTGAAGACAATAATGGTAATCTGTGGATGGCCACTGATCATGCCGGTCTGCTGAAGATCGACAAGGATCATCAGCTGTCTGTTTACCACGCTGAGCACAGGATGAGCGGCGCCTTACCTGACAATACCTTGCAGAGTTTGATGCTCGATGATAACGGAGCCCTTTGGATTGGTACACTGAAGAACGGTGCCGCCTATCTGTGGGAGGGGGCAACCCGTTTCCCCTTGCTGCCGTTGGGCGATATTTGTACGATGGTGGAAGACCGTGTAGGAAATCTCTGGTGTGGCACGAACGACAAGGGTATTATCTGCTACCAGCCGCTGACAGGTACGCAGCGTGTCTATCGGAAGAATGAGACAGGCTTGGGAACTGATGTGGTGATATGCTCGTTGATGGCTTCCGATGGTTCGCTTTGGTTCGGAACCTTCCAGGGTGGCATTGCGCATTACAAGGATGGGCATTTTCAGGTTTATCGAGTAAAAGACGGACTGGCCAACGATAACGTCTGGTCGTTGGCGGAGTCACCCGACGGTCATATATGGGTAGGTACCTTAGGTGGCGGTCTGCAGGAGCTGGATGTGAAGACAGGTAAGTGGACAACCTACGATACGAAGAATTCCAAACTGCTGTCTGATTATATCTCTACGATCTTCATCGACAAAGAAGGGAACATCCTAATCGGTCATTCACAAATCCTCTCACGGATGGATGCCAAGACCCGTCAGTTCACCCGTATGGAGAAAACACGCAGCGGTCAGCCCTTCATCAATTCCATGCCTAACCATATCCTCATAGACAGTCGTGGTCTGATATGGATTGCCACCTCTTCTGGTGTGAACGTCTATGATCCCCAAACCGATCAGCTGATGACGATGCGGGGTATGAGCTGTTCCTTGGTAGAGGATTTGAACCATAACGTGTGGGTTGTCTCAGATAACGGACTGACACAGGTGAGGGTGATCAAGAACGAGAAAGGCTGGGCATTGGAAGCCTCCACCTACGACAGTCTTGACGGTCTGCAGGACAGACAGTTTAACTTGCGCAGTATCCTGGTGTCGAGGATGGGTGATGTATTGGTAGGCGGACAGGATGGTATCAATGTGGTGCCACGTCATCACCAGCATGAGAAACAGGCAGAATCACATGCCTTGTTTACGGGTCTGATCCTTTTCGACCATCCCCTGGCAGTGGGTGAGGAGTATAATGGAAGGGTAATCCTCAAAGAAGCGTTGCAGGAGAGCAAACGCCTG
Organism: Prevotella sp.; assembly: GCA_017651265.1. GTDB lineage: Bacteria > Bacteroidota > Bacteroidia > Bacteroidales > Bacteroidaceae > Prevotella. Next base: position 11,224 of record JAGCDO010000027.1, read on the forward strand.
GTGTTGAAATACAGTGAGAACGCATTTACTATCCAACTGGCTGCCAGCAGCTTTGTGTATCCTTCCCGTAAACAGTATCTCTACCGACTGGTGGGTTTCAACGACCAATGGCTGCGTACGAGTTCATGGCGGAGCGATGTTACCTATACCAACCTCTCCCCAGGCACCTATCGCTTGCAGGTGCAGGTGCTCGACCGTTATGGGAAACCGTATCCGGAGATCAGTGAACTGGAGATTGTCATCCGTCCACCATTCTACCGGTCGATATGGGCCATCATGGCATATATCCTCTTAGGCTGCGGTCTGCTGTATTACATCTATTATCGGATCATGACTCGCCAGAAGCAGAAGATGGACGAGATGAAGATGCAGTTCTACACCAACGCCAGTCATGAACTGCGCACCCCGCTAACCCTGATTATCTCACCCTTGTCACACATGATTAGCAAGGAAGAGGACGAGGAGAAGCGTTCCCAGCTCTCATTGGTGCACCGCAATGCTGAGAAGCTGCTGACCTTGGTAAACGATATCCTGGATTTCCGCAAACTCGATGCGAAGAAGGTGGAACTGAATCCTGTGATGGGCGACATCGTGGAGCGTATCAGCAGTATCTGTCAGTCGTTCCGTCTGTTGCAAGACAAACCCATCAAACTCTTGTTCGAGTCGTCTGAGAAATCCCTGCTGATGTCATACGATGATGAGAAGATGACCAAGGTGATGAATAACCTCTTGTCGAATGCTTACAAATATACAGATCAAGGTGAGGTTCGTGTCTCCTTGTCAACAGTGGAGCAATCCTCCAAGCTGCAGATATGCGTGAGTGATACCGGTAAGGGCATCAGTGATGAAGACAAGAAACATGTCTTTGAGCGGTTCTACCAGGTTCGCTCCAAGGAAAAGCAGCCCTATGGGGCAAGTGGCGTGGGACTGAACTTGGTGAAAGACTTTGTGGAGATGCACGGTGGAACAGTTTCTGTTGCGGATAACCCGGGCGGTGGCTCGGTATTCACCGTACTCCTGCCGATCAATAAGACCGATGAGGAACCTGTTGTGACTCCTGTAGCAGAAGAGGAACCATCAGTTCCTCAGAAACCACAAGAAACCGTCAAGGCCGACTTGCTGATCGTTGATGATAGTGATGACTTCCTGGAATTCATGTCAGGCGTGATGGCTGACAGCTATCAGGTTCGTGTGGCCCATGATGGTATGGAAGCCCTGTCTTTGGTGAAAGAACGGAAACCTGATATTATCCTGAGCGACGTGATGATGCCGGTGATGGATGGTATCGAGCTCTGTCGTGCCATCAAGGGTAACCACGAGACGGAACGGATTCCGTTTGTGCTCCTTACGGCACGTATGGCACAGGAGAGTAAGATCGAGGGAATGGAGAGCGGTGCAGATGACTATATCACCAAACCGTTCAACATCGATCTGCTGACCTTGCGAATGAATAATCTGCTGAAGTGGAAACGCAGCGGTAGAACCAGTCGTTTGGAACCGCAGGTAAAGGAGATCGAGATCACCTCTCTGGATGAGAAGTTGGTGAAGGATGCTACGGAATATGTGGAGCAGAATATCAGTGATGATGAGTTGTCGGTTGAGACCTTGAGCTCCGTCCTGAACATGTCACGAGTCCATCTGTATAAGAAACTGCTGTCGCTGACCGGTAATACACCTTCAGAGTTCATTCGTCTGATCCGTCTTCGTCGTGCTGAGCAGTTGTTGCGCCAGAGTCAATTGAATGTGGCAGAGGTGTCGTATGCCGTGGGATTCAATAATCCTCGCTATTTCTCGAAGTACTTCCGTGAGATGTATGGAATGACACCATCACAATATAAGGATAAATACAAGGAGAATTAACATCTCATACATCGTTTTGAAACATACGTGACTTTATATGTGCGTTTTTTTCCGTATCTTTGCATCGTTAATTTGATACATTAAACAAAAATACTAATAAAATACCAATAAAAAAGAATGAGAAGCGCGAAATTATTCGTTCCAGCCATTCTGCTGTCTGTATCCACCGCGGTACAGGCAGCAGGATTTGAGAAGAATGGAAACAGTGTTACTGTTCATGTGAGCGAACCGGCTAAGAATGGTGCCAAGATGGTACGACTGCAAGTGATGAACGATCGGATTATCCGTGTGCAGGCCACCTGCGAGGATGCTTTCCCCACAAAGAGCAGTCTGATGATTGTTCCACAGAGCACCAAACTAGTGAGTTTTGATGTGACAGAGAACCCAGATGAGGTGAGGGTGAAAGCGAAGGGTGTGCAGGCGGTTGTCAGCAAGTCGTCTGGTGCCATCACCTTCTACGACGGTAACGGTAACCAGTTACTGAAGGAGGCGAAGGATGGTAAGACCTTCAAGCATTTCACGGTTCCCGAGCGGGAATACGGTCTTAAGGGCGGTCCTGCCATCACAGAAGAAATGAAACACGGTCTGCAGTGGCAGATGAAGTTCGACAGTCCTGCCGATGAGGCTTTCTACGGACTCGGTCAGCATCAGTCGGAAGAGCTGAACATGAAGGGTAAGAACGAAGATCTCTTCCAGTATAATACCAAGGTGAGTATTCCGTTTGTCCTCTCCAACAAGAACTATGGCATCTTGTGGGATTCCTATTCCTTCTGCCGCTTTGGTAATCCCGATGATTATCTTCAGTTGAACCGTGCCTTCAAGCTCTATGACAAGAATGGTAAGGAAGGTCATCTTACGGGAACCTATATCGACAGGATGGGAAAGAAACTGGTGCGCGATGAGGATTCCATCTATTATGAATACGGTTATCCTGCAGCATCAGAGATTGCTAATCAAACCGACAATGGCGGCATCAAGAACCTACCGAAGGGCTTCAGTCTGCAAGGTGCCAATGTGGTGTATGAGGGCTTTATCGAGCCGGAGTGCTGTGGTCAGTGTGAAGGCAAGGAGCAGCTCTATCAGTTCATTCTCTACTATGCAGGCTATATCAAGGTGTATATTGATGGTAAGGAGGTAGTAGCCGAACGCTGGCGTACTGCTTGGAACCCCAATACCTATAAGTTCAGTGCAATGCTGAAGAAAGGAAAGAAGGCGCAGCTTCGTATTGAATGGCAGCCGGATGGCGGAGAGAGCTATTGCGGACTCCGTGTGTCTGCCCCTCGCTCAGAGGAGGAACGCGGACAGCTGAGTATCTGGAGTGAGATGGCCCGCGATATGGACTACTACTTTATTGCTGGTAATAACTTCGATGACATTATCTCTGGCTACCGCACTCTGACCGGTAAGGCACCTGTCTATCCGAAATGGGTGCTGGGTTTCTGGCAGAGCAGGGAACGATATAAGACGCAGACTGAGGTGGAAGAGACCCTGAAGGAGTTCCGCGACCGTCAGATTCCTATTGATAATATCGTACAGGACTGGAACTACTGGAAGGAGGATCAGTGGGGAAGTCATCAGTTCGAGGCTTCACGTTTCCCCAATCCTCAGGCAATGCTCGACAACGTACATCAGATGCATGGTCGTTTCATGATTTCCGTCTGGCCGAAGTTCTACGTGAATACCGACAATTACAAGGAACTTGATTCAAATGGATGGATGTACACACAAGCTGTGAAAGATGATATACACGACTGGGTTGGTCGTGGTTACGTGGGAGGATTCTATGATGCCTACGATGCTGATGCCCGAAAGGTATTCTGGCGACAGATGGACGAGAACCTCTATACCAAGTATAAGCATGGTATTGATGCTTGGTGGATGGATGCTTCTGAGCCGAATGTGCGCGACTGTACCCCGATGTGGTACCGAAAGGCTTTGTGCGGACCTACCGCCCTCGGCACATCCACGGAGTATTTCAATGCTTATTCCACAGTGAATGCCGATGCCATCTACAACGGTCAGCGTTCTGTCTTCAAGGGAGCCAACAACGAACCGCGTGTCTTCCTCCTTACCCGTAGTGGTTTTGCAGGAGAGCAGCGTTATTCTACTGCCACATGGAGTGGAGATATCGGTACCCGTTGGGAGGATATGCGGGCTCAGATGACTGCCGGACTGAACTATTCCATGAGTGGAATACCGTTCTGGGGAATGGATCAGGGTGGTTTCTGCGTGGAGAACCGTTATGTAGCTGCCCAGCAGGAGTATGACAAAACGGGCGTTGAGAACAGTGATCTCAAGGAATGGCGTGAGTTACAGACACGTTGGAACCAGTTCGGATGCTTCATTCCTTTGTTCCGCGCTCATGGGCAATGGCCGTTGCGCGAGGTGTGGAACATCGCTCCAGAGAATCATCCGGCTTACCAGACCATCGTATGGTACGACAAGCTGCGCTACCGACTGATGCCTTATCTCTATTCAATGGCAGGCTGGGCGCATTTCAAGGACTATACACTGATGCGCGGACTGGTGATGGATTTTAATGGGGATGAGAATGTGCTGGATATTCCCGACCAGTGGATGTTCGGACCGGCACTGATGGCTTGTCCGGTAGGTTATTACAAAGCCCGTAACCGCAGTGTCTATTTCCCGAAGCAGTGTGGCTGGTATGATTTCTATACGGGCGACTATATCGAAGGTGGACAGCGACTGGTTGTGGATGCTCCGTATGAGAAGATTCCGGTGTTTGTCCGCGAGGGTAGCATCATCCCGTTCGGACCGGCTATGCAGTACAGTGACGAGAAACCGGCTGAGCTCATCAACCTCTATGTCTATGCTGGAGCTGATGCTACCTTCCAGCTCTATGAAGACGAGGGTACGAACTACAACTACGAGAAGGGCAAGTATGCCACCATCGATATCCGTTATGAGGAGGCAACCAAGACCGTTACCATCGGAAAGCGGATGGGCTCTTTCAACGGTATGCTCAAGAACCGTCGTTTCAACATCGTGCTGATCAGCAAGGATGCTGCTAAGGCGCTTAACCTCGACAATCCGGAGGGTAAGATGGTGAACTACAGCGGTAAGGAAGTGCGTGTTGTCCTGTAACTAATTGATGAAACAATCATGAAGAGACTATCTATCTTTGTGGTCCTTACCTTGATAGTGATAGGCGTAAGGGCTCAGAAAACCGATGTAGTAAACAACGGCTATCCTATTGGACAGGTTCCGTTTACGGCAGTTAAGATTATGCCCAACACCTTCTGGGGTCAGCGTATCAAGGCTGCCCGTGAGGTGACCATCCCTCTGGCGTTCAGCAAGTGCGAGAGTGAGCATCGTTACAAGAACTTCGAGATGGCCGCCTATACCCTGCAGCATCCGGGGCATCCTGGATTGGAAACAGCCGAGTGGGATGTGGCTAAGTTCATGGGTTTCTCGTTTGATGATACCGATGTGTATAAGACCATCGAAGGGGCCAGCTATGTGCTGCAGACCTATCCTGACAAGCGTTTAAAGGCGTATATCGACTCGGTGCTGGATATCGTGGCAGCAGCTCAGGAACCTGATGGTTACCTTTATACTGCCCGCACCATCAATCCCAACCATCCGCATGGCTGGGCTGGTAAGCACAGGTGGGAGAGGGTAGAGGTGTTGAGTCATGAACTCTACAACCTGGGACATATGGTGGATGCTGCTTGTGCCCACTATCAGGCTACGGGGAGTGACAAGTTCCTGAACATCGCCAAACGCTATGCCGACTGTGTGATCCGTGAGGTAGGTCCGAACCAGGGACAGGCTTGTGTTGTTCCCGGGCATCAGATTGCCGAGATGGCGCTGGCCCGACTTTATGTGCTCACTGGTGAGAAGAAATACCTTGATCAGGCCAAGTTCTTCCTCGATATGCGTGGAAAGACTTCTATCCACGATATCTATTCCCAAAGCGACAAACCTATTCTCGAACAGAAAGAGGCGTGGGGACATGCAGTCAGAGCCGGATATATGTATTCGGGCATTGCCGACGTGGCTGCCCTCACAGGCGACAAAGACTATATCCGTACCATTGATGCTATCTGGCAGAATATCGTCAGTCGTAAGTACTACATCACTGGTGGTGTGGGTGCCCGTCATTCGGGAGAGTCATTCGGTGCCGACTATGAGCTGCCCAACCTGACTGCCTATAACGAGACGTGCGCTGCCATTGCGATGGTGTATCTGTTCTACCGTATGTTCCTGCTGCATGGCGAGGCGAAGTATATCGACTGTCTGGAGCGTACGCTTTATAATGGTGTCATCAGTGGAATGTCTATCGACGGCGGACGATTCTTCTATCCCAATCCGCTGAGTGCAGACGGAAGGTATATGTTCAATGCCGATAACACCAATACGCGCCAGCCTTGGTTCGGTTGCGCCTGCTGTCCGAGTAATCTCTGTCGTTTCATCCCTTCCTTGCCCGGATATATGTATGCTGTGCATGGTGGAAAGGATGCATATTGTCCTTCTGTCTATGTCAACCTCTTTGCGGGCAGTACTGCCACGATGCAGGTGAATGGTAAGAAGGTGGAACTGGAGCAGCAGACCAACTATCCTTGGAATGGTGATGTGGCTATCCGTGTGAAGGCGAATCAGGCAGGACTGTTTACCATGAAAGTGAGAATACCCGGATGGGTGCATGGTGAGGTGGTGCCCACCGATCTCTATACCTATGCAGATAAAGAACAACTGGGTTATACGGTCAATATCAACGGACAGCAGATTACGAAGGATGGTTCAGCACCTGCCATGGATAAAGATGGCTATGTATCCATTACCCGTAAATGGAAGAAAGGGGATGTGGTGAATGTTCATTTCGATATGAAGGTGCGCACCGTCAAAGCTCACCGCCGTGTTGCTGCTGACCAAGGTAAGCTATCTGTGGAACGCGGTCCGCTGGTATATTGTGCTGAGGCCGTTGATAACACCGGAATGGATATCTTCAACTTCCTGCTGACAGGTAATCCTGCTTTCCAAGTAATCGACAACCCCACGCTTGTTGGAGGCATCCAGCAGATAACGGCTAACGGTCAGGTACTAAACTATGACAGCAATGGAAGGGTGACCGCCAGCGATGCAGTCATCAAACTCATTCCTTACTATGCCTGGAACCACCGTGGTGCAGGTAAGATGCAAGTATGGCTAACCAATCAAATCATCAACAATAATTAAAGACAAGACTTATGTCAAACCTAATGAAAACAGCGCTCGTATGGTGTGCAGTCATGATGGGACTAACCGTGCAGGCGAGAGAACGACAATGCTTTGACAACGACTGGCGATTCCATCTTGGTGATTCCGTCCAGATGTCGAAAGTAGAGTATAACGATTCCTGGTGGCGCAAGTTGGATGTGCCGCACGACTGGGCTATCGAGGGTGATTTCTATGCCGGCAATCCCAGTGGTGCAGGAGGCGGTGCCTTACCTGGCGGCATCGGTTGGTACCGTAAGCATTTTAGAATTGAAGAATCAAATCATAAAGTTCAAAGTTCTAAGTTCAAAGTTCAATATTATTTGGAGTTCGACGGTGTATATATGAACTCCACGGTCTATGTCAACGGACAGAAGGTGGGATATCGCCCTTATGGTTACAGTTCGTTCGAGTATGATATCACACCCTATCTGAAGGAAGGGGAGAATGTGGTGGCTGTACGGGTGGACAACTCCGACCAGCCCAATTCCCGTTGGTATAGTGGCTGCGGCATCTACCGTCATGTGTGGCTCACGAAGACGGACCCTATCCATGTAAAGCACTGGGGTGTGCATGTGGAGACGCAGGCTGATGGTAAGGTGTTTGTGGAAGCTGATATTGAGAATCCCTCGAACGCCAAACTTACTGTCTCTCATACCCTTTATGATCCTGATGGAAAAATAGTTGCCCGTGGCAATGGTAAAAGTGCAAAGTTCAAAGTTCAAAGTTCAAAGTTAAAACGGTGGTCGTGCGAGACCCCCTATATATATAAGGTACGTACAGAAGTGAAGAGTGGCGGTAAGGTGGTGGATACCTACGAGACCACTACGGGCTTCCGCGATTTCAAGTTCGATCCCCAAACGGGTTTCTGGCTCAATGGTAAGAACTTTAAGATCAATGGTGTATGCGAGCATCATGACTTTGGTTGTCTGGGTGCTGCCTTGAACGAGGATGCCCTGCATCGTAAGCTCTCCAAGCTGAAGGCGATGGGAGTGAACTCCATCCGTTCTTCGCATAACCCGCCCGCACCTGAGTTGCTGAATATGTGCGACACCATGGGACTGATCGTGATGGACGAGAGCTTCGACATGTGGCGGCGCAAGAAGACACAGAACGACTATGCCCGCTTCTTCGAGGAATGGCATGAAAGAGACCTGTCTGATTTGGTGTTACGCGACCGTAACCATCCTTGCATCTTGATGTGGAGCATCGGTAATGAGGTGTTGGAACAGTGGTCGAGCACCGATAATGATGAGCTCACCTTGGAACAAGCTAACCTCCTGCTCAATGCGAGTCGTGATGCTTCGACGCTGGCCAAGGACGGGGAGTTGAGTCCGAACTCCCTGCTGACCATCCATCTGGCGGATATCATCAGGAAGTACGACAAGTCGCGCCCCATCACTGCCGGCTGTAATGAACCGAATCCGAACAACCATCTCTTCAAGAGCGGTGTGATCGATATCATCGGCTTCAACTATCACCATCAGTGGGTGAAGGATGTCAGGAAAAACTTCCCCGACAAGCCTTTTATCTTTAGCGAGAGTGTTTCGGCCCTGCAGACAAGAGGGTATTATAAGATGCCTTCTGATGTGGTTACCTGGGCTCCCGAGGAATGGTACCTGCCTTATACCGATCCTTCGTATATGTGCTCGTCATACGACAATATGCATGCGTCGTGGAGCTCTACCCATGAGGAAACATGGGATGTGGTGAAACATAACAGTTTCGTAGGAGGACAGTATATCTGGACGGGCTGGGACTACATTGGTGAGCCTACGCCTTACGGATTCCCTGCCCGCTCGTCGTATTTCGGTATGATCGACCTGGCGGGCTTCCCCAAGGACAGTTACTATATGTATCAGAGTGAGTGGACGGACAAACCGGTGCTGCACTTGTTCCCGCATTGGAACTGGCTGCCTGGTCAGACTATCGATATGTGGTGCTACTATAACAATGCCGATGAGGTGGAACTGTTCATCAACGGTAAGAGTCAGGGCGTGCGCCGCAAGACAGGAGAACAACCTGAAGGACGGTATGATATGCACCAGACCAAGGCGAAGCTGAACAGTGAATACCATGTGGGATGGCGCGTGACCTTCGAACCGGGTGAGGTAAAGGCCGTGGCTCGTAATAACGGAAAGGTGGTGAACGAACAGGTTATCAAGACCGCTGGTGCTCCTGCAAGCATTCGTCTCATCCCTGATTATCAAGGAAAGACTACCACGTTCGTGAATGTAGAGGTGGTGGATAAAGATGGTAACCTCTGTCCGCTGGCCGAGGATCAGATCTATTTCTCTGTTGACGGCGGTGCGGAGATTATCGGTACCGACAATGGTTGTCAGACCTCCATGGAGAATTTTAAGTCGCCCCAACGTAAAGCCTTCTTTGGAAAGTGTATGGTGGTGGTCAAGGGTAAGGGAACACTCAAAGCGCTGTCGCCTGTACTGGGCAAGAGTGAATTAAACATTTTGCATTAAGCATCATGAATTATGAAAAGGTACCTGATAGCTTTATCATTTATCATTTGTCATTTGACATTTAGCAACGTAGCTGCACAAATCCAGACCAACGCAGGTGTTCAGTACCTGCAGTGTATGCCGAAAGATATGTCAACAGATTTCAGTGATCTGTCGAATACCTATTTTCTGGCTGATTCACTCACGAGCTTCGATGCGTCAAAGGGAGAAGGATTGGTGCAGTGGAAACGTTACCGTTTGTCACCCCGCCAGGCATTTAACCTCAACGGCTATTGGCCAGTGCGCATGCAGATGCTCGATTTCCCTGATGCAGCCTATGTGAATGATCCTGAATTGAAAATCAAAATAGAGTTTCTGACACCCAGAACGGTCAGAATCAGGATGCTGACAACACCTGTGGAACCGAAGAACAATGATCAGGATGATGTGATGTTCTGTGAGGCATTCAAGAAGAGAACCAATCCTAACCTCTCCATCAAGAGGGGAGAAGATGATGGGAAGATAACCTATCGTTCTGAGTTCGGTTCTGTTGAGGTGCAGAAGTATCCCTGGCGCATCATAGTCAAGGATGCGAAGGGTAAGGTGCTTACGCAGACACGCCATATCATCGATAACGACTCTTCTCAGATCAAACTGCTTCCTTTCTCATTCATCAAGAGGGGATCGGATAACAGTAGAAGTGTGAATCCTGTGTTCACCCTTGCTCCCAACGAGCGTATCTATGGCTGCGGTGAGTCGTTTACCTCACTCAACAAGGTAGGACAGAAGGTGCATCTTTCTGTTACCGATCCGCAAGGACCCGAAAGCGACGGTCAGTATAAACCGGTACCGTTCTATTTCTCGAATCGCGGCTATGGGGTGTTCATGCACACCTCGGCACCTGTCACCTGCGACTTCGGTCAGAGCTATATCGGTGCGCAGCGCCTGTTCATGGCTGATGAGCAGATCGACCTCTTCCTTTTCTTCGGTGAACCGAAGGAGATCCTGGACGAATATACTAATGTAACAGGAAAGAGTCCGATGCTTCCCCTTTGGAGCTTTGGTACCTGGATGAGTCGTATTACTTATTTCTCTCAGGAGGAAGGACTGGAGATTGCCCATCAGTTGCGCAACCATCGTATTCCTGCCGATGTGATTCATTTCGACACAGGGTGGTTCGATGTAGATTGGCAATGCGACTATGAGTTCTCGAAGAACCGTTTCAAGAATCCGGTGAAGATGTTGAAGCAGCTGGCTGACGACGGTTTCCATACTTGTCTGTGGCAGCTCCCGTATTTCACACCGAAGAACCGCTTCTTCCCGGAGATCATTGAGAAAGGTCTCCACGTGGTGAATGCTACGGGCGGTATGCCTGTGGAAGATGCGATTCTCGATTTCTCCAATCCCGAAACAGTAGCGTGGTATCAGTCGAAGATTCTCGGTCTGTTGAAGCAAGGCGTTTCTACCATCAAGTGCGACTTCGGTGAGGCGGCTCCTTACAACGGATTCTATCACAGTGGTAAGGGTGGTTTGTATGAACACAACCTCTATCCGTTGCGTTATAATAAGGCACTTTGGGAGGCAGTGGAACAGCAATATCCGGGTAATGGCATCATCTGGGCACGGTCGGCATGGGCCGGCTCGCAGCGTTATGCCCTGCATTGGGGCGGTGATGCGGCTACCACCAATACCGGAATGTTAGGTGATCTGCGGGGAGGACTGAGTTTCGGTCTGAGTGGTTTCTCTTTCTGGAGTCATGACATGGGCGGCTTTGTCACCGCCAGTCCTGAGGATATCTACCGCCGTTGGCTGCCCTTCGGCTTCCTCTCATCCCATACAAGAGCCCATGGCGCTCCTCCTACAGAGCCTTGGCTGATCTCCGAGAGCTTTACCGATGCGTTCCGGGCATGTGCCGAGATGAAGTATAAGCTGATGCCTTATGTCTATGCACAGGCAAAGGAGTGCTCTGATAAAGGTCTTCCCATGGTACGGGCGCTTTTGGTGGAGTTCCCCAATGATCCAGGTGCATGGTTAGTGGAAGATGAATACATGTTCGGCAGTCAGATGCTGGTGGCTCCTTTATTGGAGAGCGGAAACAGTCGTACCTGCTATTTGCCAAAGGGCAAGTGGATTGATTACCAAACCGGACGTATCTATGAAAGTGGTTATCAAGAGATCGAGGCAGGGAAGATTCCGTGTATCATCCTGGTTCGCGATGGCTCGCTGATTCCTCATGTACCTCTTGCCCAGCGTACTGACAAGATTGAGTGGGACAAAGTGGAGTGGAAAGCCTATCGCGCTGATTCCCCGACATGCAAGGGCTTGCTCTTCAAGCCTGGAGACAAGAATTTGCAAGTGGTAGAGGAATAACAAGTCTTTTAGAAAGTCTTAGTTCCTTATCGATTCGGAAAAGTCCAATATTATTTGGCTTTTCCCTTACTTTTTCGTACCTTCGCGGCCATGATGGACTTATTTGATCTATTATTCCTGGCTGTAGCTTTGGCCATGGACTGTTTCACTGTCTCGATGGTGAGTGGAGCTATCCTGCAAAGACAAGTATGGAAGGTGATCCTGCAGATCAGTTTCCTGTTCGGCTTGTTCCAGGCGATGATGCCTTTGTTAGGATGGTTAGGGACAACTTATGTACAGCAGTATATTGAGGCATACGACCATTGGATTGCCTTTGCCTTGCTGGCCTTTATCGGTATCAGGATGATCCGTGAAGCCTTCATGCCCGAAGAGGAGCGGTTCTTCAATCCCCGTAAGCTACGCACACAAATCCTGCTGGCCATAGCCACCAGTATTGATGCCTTGGCCGTAGGAATCTCTTTTGTTTGTACAGGCTATCATACCTTGAGGAGTCTTACTCTTCCCCTATGGATTATCGGTATTGTTTCCTTTGTCTTTGCCATCATCGGTAACCTGCTCGGCATCCGCTTTGGGAAGATAGGGAAACGGTTCAAGCCAGAACTGATCGGCGGTCTTATCCTGATTGGAATCGGCTGCAAGATCCTTTATACGCATTTGACTTGATGTGAGATGCTTGAATCTAGTATATCATTTGGCTGTTTATGCGGTTTGAGAAGTGGATTGGGAAACATACAAAAAGCATAAACCTTTTGCGGGTGAGAAGAAAGCATCCATGCTGCGGCGGCGTGTGGGTCACGACTATGAATCGCGGCGTATTTATCTTATTACGATGACTGTAGAGGGGCGTCGTCCTCTTTTAGGTAAACTTGTAGGAGATGCTGAAGCGATGGACGGTAGTCCTGAGGCTCCAAGAATCGAGCTCTCACCTTTAGGTAAGAAGGTAGAAGAATGCTGGAAAGCTATCAGCAGATATTACCCAGAGGTACGAGTGTTAGCCATCACGATTATGCCCGACCATCTGCACGGCATCCTTTTCGTGGAACGTCGGATGGATGAGCATCTGGGAATGGTTATTAAGGGATTCAAAACAGGCTGCAATAAAGTTTATCGTAGTTGGCTTTTGTCTCAAGTGCACCAACCGTGTACCTCTATGCCGCAACAGTGTTGCCGCAAAGATGACGATAGAACACATGGCTTTCTCTTCTCACGAAACTACAACGACCACATCCTTGATAGTCCTGAAGAACTAAAGCGGTGGTTCGCCTATCTCAAAGACAACCCTCGTAGGCTGGCCATTAAACGGCAGCACCCCGAATTCTTTACGATTGTTCGACATGTGAACATCGGAGAATGGTCATGTCAAATGGTAGGGAACCAAGAACTTCTTTCCTATCCTGAAAAGTCGGCCGTTGTAGTGCACAGTGCATATAGTGATGAAGAATTCAAGGAGCGAAAACAAAAGTGGCTCGCATTAGCAAAAAGAGGAGGAGTACTTGTTAGTGCATCTATTTCAAAAAGGGAAAAGGAAGTGATGCGTGAAGCTATGAATTGCGGCTATCGACTGATTGTACTTCGTGAGAATGGCTTTCCTCCATTGTACAAGCCAGCTGGTGAGTCGTTTTCTGCTTGCTCCAAGGGCGTACTCTTGCAGATATGTCCGTGGGAGTATCACATGAACCGTCGTATAATCTCTCGCGAACAATGTTTACAACTCAATAGATTGGCGGAGTATATTGCCAGTCGTTAACTATTCCATATCCTTATCCAGTCGGTCTTCCCACAGATAATGACGGGTTTCTTTGACCAGTACACCGCTGAGGAAGAGGAGGGAGAGGAGGTTCGGGATGGCCATGAGCGCATTCATGCAGTCGGCCAGGTTCCATACGATGGTAAGGTTCATCACGGCTCCGATAAAGATGGCGATGATATACAGGACGCGGTAGATATTCTTAGCCTGGAACTTCGATTCCGGCGATTTCTTCCTGAGGTTTCCCAAGTATTCCACAGCACGTTCCCCATAGAGCTCCCAACCGAGGATGGTGGAGAAGGCGAAGGTGAGCAGACCGAAGGTGAGCAAGGGTGCTCCGATATAAGGAATCTTACTGAACGCCACCTTGGTCAAGGCAGCTCCGTTCTCGTAGGAGATATCCGGATAGGCAATGATACTGCTCACAATGACCAGTCCGGTAAGGGCGCAGATTACTACGGTATCCCAGAAGGTACCGCTGGAAGAAACCAATGCCTGACGAACAGGGTTGCGCGTCTGAGCTGCAGAGGCCACGATGGGTGCACTACCCATACCCGACTCGTTTGAGAAGAGTCCGCGCGCAATACCATAACGGGCAGCCATCATCACTGTTCCACCCACAAAGCCACCGCCTGCAGCCTGTGGAGAGAAGGCAGCCTCACAGATCAGCTTCAGTGCCGGCCACACATACGCGCCATTCATGAAGAGGATGACGATGCAGCCGATGACATAGAAGAAAGCCATGAAAGGAACGAGCATCATACAAACCCTTGCGATGCTTTTGATACCGCCGAGAACCACAGCACCTGTCAGCAGCATGATCACAATTCCTGTGATATAGGGCGAAATGCTATAGGTTTCGAAGGTCAGGGTAGCAATGGCGTTGGCCTGTACGGTGTTACCAATACCGAAAGAGGCGATGGCGGTGAACACGGCAAAGAGAATGGCCATACCCTTCCAGCCCAGACCTTTTTCCAATGCGTACATCGGACCGCCCAGCATGCGTCCCTGTGGTGTCTTCTCGCGATACTTCACGGCCAGTAGTCCTTCAGCATATTTTGTAGAAATACCGAACAAACCGGTAAGCCAGCACCATAGTACAGCACCAGGTCCGCCTAAGGCAACGGCCGTAGCCACACCCACGATGTTTCCCGTACCGATGGTGGCAGCCAAGGCAGTAGCCAAGGCACCGAACTGCGATACATCACCTTTCGATCCCTTGTCCTTCCGAACACTCAGCTTGATGGCCGTCCACAGATAACGTTGCGGGAATTTCAATCGGAAAGTCAGGAAAACATGCGTTCCCAACAACAATATGATCATCGGCCAGCCCCAGAGGAAACCGCTAATATCTATCAAAATCTGATTAATACTGTCCATCACTATTCACTATTACTTTTACTTGATCGAAGCCCATGGAGCGCATGAGCTGGTAGAACTGGCGAGTGGCATTCTGTTCGGCACTTGCAATGTTCTCTTTGGTCATGCAGCGATCCTTCATGCGTTGGTAAGCACGTTTGTACATCAGCTCACGGTCACCATCGGTCCACTTGCCCGACTCGAAGAACGACTTGGTGCGGGCCTCGTCAATGAACCGTTCATCAAGGAGCTTGATGGGCGGTAAGGTCACCAGGATACTATCCTTCTCCTTTTTGATCCAGTCGGCTGCCACCTCATTCATGTCGATTCCCAGTCGTAGGGTACCATAATAGATGCGGATGAGCTGATCGTCGGTGAAGAACCCGTTGCGTGTGGTATCGATCATCTCCTCGTCGGCAATCGAGAGGAACTCCCATTGTCCGATATCCTTCATCGACTTCACCTGAGTGGGTGTAATCCCGATACGTTGGTCGATCTCGATAGAGGCAGAGGCATCGGTCACCCTATATAAGGTATAGTAGCCAATCCCCACGATGAGAAGGATGATGGCCAGAATGGCGACGATGGTCCACTTACTGGCTTTCCCCAGCATCTCGAACAACGACGTAAGCACATTCTCTATCCCTTTGGTAATCTCCTCTTGTGTGGGATCAGCGTTTTGCTGTGCCTGCTTTTTCTTCGTGGTCTTTGTTGTCTTCTTAGACACCGAAGAAGTCTTTTGGGGAGTAGCTTCCTTCTTGGTCATCGTGCAATGGATTTAGCGTCAAACAATGTGGGGAGGTCCTTCACCGAGAACTGCTTTCTGAAGGACACGGTGATATTCTCTTCGGGGTAGCCCATGGCCACAATCATCGGGATGATGATATTGGCGGCACTGGCTTGTGCCTGCGGAATGATGTTCATGCGGGGAATATCGTTGATGATGGCAGCACGTCCTTGGTTCTCGTAGTTGGCCATCTCAGCATCCGAGAAGTTGGCCCGGAGGATAGACACCTGTTTCTTGATCTCCGCATGATTGATCTTACTGCTGGTCAGCTCCACCTTCGGATCGGGCAGTAAGATCTCAATCTTATCACCATGACGTTTGATGTTCTTCTCAGAGAAATTACTGAAATCCACCGATGCCTTCAGTGTCGCATCCATAGGAATGGCAATCTTCCGCTGTCCTACGGGAAGGATGATGTTGAACTCCTTCTGCAGGAACGAACCCTTCAGCTTCATCTGATCGTCGTGAGTCACGATCTTGTGTACATGCACTTCAGCAGTATGCAGCTTCGCACATTTCTGTATCTGCATCACCATCATGGGGATGGTGTCGATAGGTGCTGGTTCCTGTGCCGTTGGCTTGTTGTCGGTGCAGGATGCAATGAGGAACATCGAGAGCACGGCAAGCAGTAGTATTTGTTTCATGATGCTATCTATTTTGAGGCCAAAGTTACGAATTTTTTGTCAGTTCTCACAATTTTCTGTAAAAATGTTAGTTAATATAGTGAACAATTATCAAAAAGGAGATGAAACGTGCTTTATCTATAGCGGCTGTCTTTATCATGGCCTTCGTCATGCAGTCGTGCAGCGAGAAGAAACAGTCGAATGTGATCATTGCCCCGAAACCTGTCAAGCAGGCTCCGAAGGCACCAGCCAGGATGGATGAGTTCAAGCACACAGATGATGTGCCTTGGCTGGACAAGACCTACAAGGTGGAGGTGCACCGCTTTGTGGCCGACAGTCTGCCGAAGGTGAAGGATGAGCAGGGTAATCCCTATTTCGATAACCTGATCCGTGTCCGTGTGTTGCGAGCCGACGGATCAGAGTTCTTCAATCGTGTGTTTTCCAAGAAGAGTTTCAATGATTACCTCGACGAGAACACCAGGAAATCGGGTGCTTTGTTGGGCATTGTGTTCGATCATGCCGAAGGCGACAACCTTTATCTGGGAGCCAGCGTGGGCTCACCCGACCGTCTGAGCGATGAGTATATCCCCCTTATCCTTACCATCAGTCGTATGGGCGATGTAGGTATCAAGCGGGATACACAGATAGACTCAGCTCAGCCTGAGGCGGAAGAAGAGGAAGGCGTATAAACTAAGCCCTTTTCAAAGCTCTTTGGTCCTCCTCAAAGCTTTTGGGACACTTACTGATGAAGATGGCATTGATGATGATATTGGCTGCCATCTCCTCATCGGTGAGATCAACATACTGGTCACGTTTCACCTCCTTACCTAACAGTACATCCCACGAGGTGTTGAAGTTCGAATCCTTCGCACCGAAATAGTTATCCTTCGAGAACGGATCCTCAATAATCATATACCGCACTGTTTGCTTGCTACTGGTGGCCCTCATCGTGGTAAGTAAGTCGAACGCTTCCTTGAACTCACGCTTATGCCGCTTGGCGTTAGGGTACATAATGGCGATGGTAGGGAAGAGGTCATCGAACTCAAAGGTCTGCAATAATTCTTTTACTTTCATATCTATCAACTATCAACTGTCAACTATCAACTATCCAATCAAAAGTTCCACCGGGCAATGGTCGCTGCCGTAGATTTCCGTATGGATCTTCGCATCCTGCATCTTGTTGGCTATGCGGTTGGAGACTACGAAGTAGTCGATGCGCCACCCGGCGTTCTTCTCTCTTGCTTTGAAGCGGTAGCTCCACCATGAGTAGATATTCTCCATGTCGGGGTAGAAGAAACGGAACGAATCGGTGAAGCCATTGCTAAGCAAGACAGTGAACTTCGCCCGTTCCTCATCAGTGAATCCCGCATTCTTCCGGTTTGTCTTGGGATTCTTCAGGTCGATCTCCTGGTGAGCCACATTCAGGTCGCCGCAGAATATCACGGGTTTCTTCGCATCCAATCCCTTGATATAAGCCAGGAAATCATCCTCCCACTGCATGCGGTAGTCGAGACGCTTCAGTCCGTCTTGCGAGTTCGGCGTATAAACCGTAACGAGATAGAAATCCTCCATCTCCAGGGTAATCACCCGTCCCTCATGGTCGTGCTCGTCAATGCCGATGCCATAGCTCACGTTCAGTGGTTGGTGCTTGGTGAAGATCGCCGTACCGCTATAGCCTTTCTTTTCGGCATAGTTCCAGTACGATGTATAACCCTCGAACTGCAAGTCCAACTGTCCTGCCTGCATCTTCGTTTCTTGCAGACAGAAGAAATCAGCATCCAATGCCTTGAATGCCTCACTGAAGTATCCCTTTCCTTCACAGGCTCTCAGCCCGTTTACGTTCCAACTGATGAGTTTCATGCCACAAAGTTACGAAAAAACGAGAGCAATGCAAAAGAAAAGCTTGTTTTTCTTTTCATTGCCGAGTGCATTGTAACTTCGGCGAAGCCAGAGTTACTGTTTATCTTGGCCATCAAAGTAGGTATTTTGGTTAAACTACGTTAAATCACTGCCTTGTAAAGCAAGTTTTTCACTCTTTCTACATTTATAGGGTAGAGAACAGTGCGATAATGCCACACGTGATAAATATTGGCAATGATGAACAGCGCTTGGTAAAGCGGTTGCAGAGGGGCGAAAAGTCTGCAGCCAGAGAGTTCTATGCTCGTTATGCTGACCGTCTTGCTGGTATCTGTTCACGCTACATCACTAATGAGGAAGACCTAAAGGACGTGTTCCAAAATGCACTTGTCAATATCTTCTCCCACATCGGTGATTTCAAATATCGCGGGGAGGGATCCTTACAGGCTTGGGCCGCAAAGGTGGTAGTCAACGAGTCGCTGATGTTCCTTCAGAAGAAGAAACGATACGAGGAATTTCCATCAGACTACGAGGTGCCCGATGTCAACGACGAAGACTTGTTCTCCCGCAACGATATTTCGCCTGATGTCATCCAGCAGATGCTGAGTCGCCTGCCTGAGCGCTGCCGAACGGTTCTGAACCTCTATGTATTCGAAGGCAAGAGTCATCAGGAAATAAGCCATCTGCTTGGAATCAAGAAGGACAGTTCGGCCTCTCAGTTGCATAATGCGAGAAAGCGGCTGACAGAGATGATCAGAAAGTATAAAAAAGATAATCACTCACGACGATGAACGAACAATGGATTCAACAGTTACGACAGATAATGGATGGCTATCAGCGGCCAGCCCCAGAGGTGTCGTGGGATGAAATTGATCAAGCCCTGGCTGCCGGTAAAACCCACAAGACTCGTCAGCTTTGGCTACAGCGCATGGCTGCGGCTGCCGCCATCCTGCTGATAGCTGGTGCGGGGTATTGGGGATTCAAACATACTGAAACAGAGCAAATTCCCCAAACGGTAGCATCTGTTGAGGAGAATCACAAGGAAAAGTCGCATGATTCGAACCCGAATCAAGATCCTACCCCTATGATTGACCAACCGGCTCCAATGACTCTCGCAAAATCGGCAAAAGCATCCAACATATCCGTCATGCCCGTCCTTGAATCAGAAACAGTCATCCCTGTCTCTATGGAAAATTCTGACACGCTTGATGCTACCACCACCGAAGACGTGGCATTACCTCGTTCAAACGAGGAAAACAGCATCCGTCCAAAGGGACAAATATCACCCATGCCTGCCACCCATCCTACCGCCCCCCATCAGCAGAAGCACATCGACAACCGTCTGATGGCCAAGGTATATATGTCGAGTTCCATGGGCAATAGCTTCCAGACAGAAACTAACAGCCTGTCTATAATCGGAGCAAATACAGCTATGGCATACTACGAAGGATTAAGTTCTGCAAAACATTTTGAACAGCATGTCCACCATCGTCAACCCGTTCGCGTCGGTCTATCGTTGCGCTATCGACTTGATGACAGATGGGGCGTTGAGAGCGGATTGCTATATACCCATCTCTCGTCAGATATCACTACAACAGTGGATGGCGTAACCTCTATTACTGAACAGCGGCTCAACTATATCGGTCTGCCACTGAACATCAGCTACGAACTGTGGAAGAACCGTAACTTTGGTCTTTACGTTTCTGCCGGTGGCACTATAGAAAAGCAGCTTGAAGCCAGTCCTTGGCAGTTCTCGCTCAACGGAGCCGCTGGTGCCGAATATAAACTAACCGACATCTTCAGTCTATATGCCGAACCCGGTTTAGGCTACTACTTTAATGACGGTAGTTCCACGCCCACCATTTATCAAGATCGTCCGTTGAACTTTAACCTCAGCTTCGGTCTTCGCTTCAATATAAAATAAGCAATCGGTTAATGTGTGTTAATTATTTGCACCCTCAAGCAAGTTTTTTACGCTTTATGAATTTAATCAATAGAGAACAATATATAGAAAGTATTCATTTTGCTATCAAACAAATTAGTATGAAAAAGAATAGAATCTTATGGATGAGCGCATTGGTTCTGACAATGGCAGGGCTGAGCAGCTGCAGCAGTGATGATGATATCAATGTTGACAAGAATGGTAAAGATGGCTCCACTGAAGTCCGAAGTGGTTCTCTAGGTGACAACGTCTTGGAGATTAAGGAGGTTTATGGCAAGACTGAAACATGCAGGATCTATAACGCCATTTGCGGTATATCAGATCAGATATGGGTCACAGGACCGGGCAACAATACCTATGTTGATTTCCCGATGAAATTCACGGCTAGTATTAAGAATTCGTCTCACTTCACTGGACTACATCTTGGTATCGAAAACAGAGAAAACAGAAGAATCGAGGATATGGCGGTGGGTACTTCTTACAGCACCTTCCATTACAACCCTCACAACAAGCTCTCTTTTAGTATATGGGGGGATACTTATTATCCTTCGCATGGCGCATGGAGTGGAGGAATTAAGGTGGTTGGCAAAAGGACAGATGCTGATGGAAGAGTATTCATCACGATCAGTCTTCAAGACCTCGAAACCTGCGCTTATGACCAGAATGATTACCTGCACACCTATCTTCTCAATGGTGAGATAGAATTCAGGATCTGCGAAAATGGTCTTTACCCCAAACCAAAAGAGAACGCCATTGATTTGAAATCAATGTCGTATCCTCCAAGTGACGAACTTGACTTCTTCATGATGGATGCACTTCATAGCAATGAATTGCAGGGGCGTCGTACTTTCTTCAGCGAAGCGGCTGAAGAAGAGAAGCTGCTCATCATCAATAGCGAAGAGGAGTTCCGCGAGGCTTACAAAGGTGACAAGGAACTACCTCAAACAGGGATAAACTTCAACCACTGCTCACTTGTGATTGGACGTACATACGGTGAGCATGGCGGGATTTCGTTGGGCGGTTTCGAACTGACAGACAATGGCGACACTTACCAGCTCGATGTGACACTGAACAACAACACCAATCCCGAATACGCTTATACTGCTGCTTTTATCGACCTCTATTTCTGGAAGATCTGTCCCAAGATGGAAAAAAAGCCCGTTGTCTTCAATCGCATCCGGCAGGATGTCAACATCGACCCATTAGACGTGTATAAACGGATTCGTAATCGTTGGATCCTGACAAGCTATTCAGATGCCGACGGTAATTACCATGTGTTAGATAGGGACGACGAGCGCTTTTCTATCGAGTTTATGGAAAACGGTAGGATTGAAGTTTGCAACAACGCGAACACCTTCTTCGGCACCTACATAATACCCTTCGTTGGCAAACGTGCTTATTATGAGGATATCGACCATGGGATTATCAACTCGTGGGATTGGACGGGGACTATGGTCGGCGATAACGATCCTATCTCAAAACAGTTTAGGCACATCTCAAATGCCACCCAGTTCAAACTCGTCACGTCGTTGTCACTGACTCTCTATGTATCTCCCAAGGAGTTCTACGTCTTCCGTAACGAAGATATGTAATGATATGAAAAAGAATAAAGTCTTATGGATGGGCGCACTGGTTCTGACAATGGCAGGACTGAGCTGCTGTAGTGATGATGATGGTCTCGAACCCGATGACTATGACAAGGCTTATCAGATCGGTTTTTTTAACCAGCCATCGTATGCAAAGAATAAGCAGGGGTATTGGTACACTGACGAACACAATAATGAGGTTTTCTATAAAATGATACCCAATACCCAGGCACCTTATACACTCCTTGTTATCCCTAAAGGAGAGAAGGGCTTGGAAACGATAGAGCATCTGAAAGAGAAGAAGGATTACATTTTGAATATACAAGAAGTCAACGAAATCGAGAAGCATTATTTTGTCACAACTAACAAGTATTTTGAAAGTCCTAACCTTTATGTCTCAGTTCCCTATCTTCTGGAAGAAAATGGAAACAAAGACCATCCTCTCCTTGTCGTACCCAAGTTCGGTATCAAAATAAAAGACGGCTACGACATCAGTTCTGTTGAACAAAAATACAAGAGCGTATTGTCACAAAAAGAAGTCATAGAGTTGAAATACGGCTTTACATACTACCATTTCGATTGTAATAAGAAGAACTCCTACGAAGTGCTAAAGTTATCAGAGGAAATATATCATATGGATGCGGTGGAATGGATAGATGTTAACATGTATGGTGCATTCTGGGCATTTTAAATTTCAGAAAGTTGATCATTGCGTAAGTGGCCTAGTTTCACTCTTAGCATGGGCGGGTTGTATTCATTTGTTTGAAGATTAAACTCCCAAGTGCTCTTTTTCATGTGTATGTGTGTTTAATGGGTTAATAACTAGGTTTAATTTTTGTGCTGATCTCTCGGAATCGTTCAAGTTTTCAAGTCTGGCCACTACTTTCTGACTCTCCCAATACCCCTTGATTTCATGTTGCAAAATTACAACAAATAGAAGTAGCCTCCAAATTTGACCCCCTGTGGCTCGTGAAAATCTGTTAACAAAACAACCATTCCGCGTTAAAGAATATAAACTACGGCATTCTCTCCCATAAAGTACGGCAAACGCTCTTAGAGATCAAGGCAAACGCTACTGGTGAGCAACACATAAAAGATAAAAACGACGAGAGTCAACTTTCTTAGGAAAGAGTAAATGAATATAGTGTCAATAGTCAACGAAACACGTACGAAAAGACAAAACAATATGAATAAGAAATGGGTGAAGCTATGGTTCTGAAGTGACATTTTACACAGATTATCATTATTCCCATGGTGGGAACATTTTATTCCCAACATGGGAATAAAATGTTTTATGGCAGTAATCTTACACCCCGCCCCCCTTGCCAGGACCCCGCCCCTAAGAGGGGTGGGGAGCCGAAAGAGCAATCGGAAGTTCTTTCCATCATGGCTGCGCTCTACATGTTCTGTTGGTAACCAGCTCCCCTCCCATCTTAGGGGAGGGGTGAGCGAAGCTGGGGTGGGGAGATAAATTTTGCGTTTTTTTCAAAGACCTAACAGTTTCACGGGAAAATCCCCTGTACAAAGGTGTTTCACGATTTTCAGACCTAACATAAGACCTAACAAAAAGGTAACATTAGACCTAACCCAATACCTAACCCAATACCTAACATGTTACCTTTTTGTTAGGTTTTTGTTAGGTTTATGTTAGGTCTTTAAGAGCTTATTTTGATTGCAAGTTGCTTGTTATTAGGCAATTAGGTTTTTGCAGCGTTAGGTCTTGGGAAAAATGCGTTTTTGTTCTAAAACAAGACAAAGAAAAAGGCGAAGCTCGTTAGAACTTCGCCATTTTTATTGCTACGACAGCGCATTCATCGCCTTTATTCCCTAAACGACCGCCTGCACGGTCTTTTGCCTGTTGAAGGTCGTTGGTGGTAAGCAGACCGAATACCACAGGTACTTCGTTGGTGGCATTCAGACGGGCTATTCCATAGGTCACCCCCTGACAGATATAGTCGAAGTGGGGCGTCTCACCACGAATCACACATCCTAAGATGATGACGGCATCATATCCGTCGTTGCGCGTCATCTGTCGTGCGCCATAAACCAGTTCGAAAGAACCAGGAACAGTCTTCACATGGATATTCTCAGGCAGAGCACCATGTTTCTCCAGTGTGCTTACCGCTCCTTCGAGCAGGGCGTTGGTAATTTCCGGATTCCATTCAGAAACCACGATGCCGAAACACATGTTACTGGCATCAGGAACCTGATCGGCGTTGTAGTCGGAAAGGTTATGAAGTGCAGTTGCCATTATTTACCTAATGCACGTTCGATGTACTTGTCGATCTCAGCAGCGACAGCAGAATTCACATATTTCTTCTTGATGTCCTGATAGATCTTCAGTGCCTCATCCTTCTTGTTCTGGCTCTCCAAGATAGTGGCGGCCTGGATCAGGAAGGTGGGAGACAAACTGTTGTTGGTGTTTTCGAGTGCCTGACTGTCGGCCATCTTAGCAGCTTTCTTCAAAGCATCCACAGCCTTGTCGAGTTGCTTTACATGAGCGTAGGCATTGCCAAGAGCTGCAATGGCGGCAGGACTAACCATCTCGTCGTTTGCAGGAGAGTACTTGTCGAGGAACTTCACGGCATCTTCCCACTTGTCGAGGTTTGCATAGCAAAGACCGGCATACAGGTTAGCCAGGTTTCCGGCAGGTGTGCTGCTGTAGTCGGAAGCAATCTTCACGAAGCCTGCATAACCAGTGCTGTCGCCGTTAAGGGCTTGGGCAAACTGCTGGTTAGCAAACATGGTCTGACCCTTAGCCAATGCGGTGCTGGCCTCAGCCTCACGGGGGGCCTTGACGAAGTTGTTGTAGAGAATAATACCTGCGATGATCACGATCAGGGCGATAACCGCATACAAAATGGTTTTCTTGTTCTTCAGCAAGAAATCCTCACTTTTGCTGATGTTCTCAGCATTCTGTTCTTTAACGTTTACTTTTGCCATTATTGAATGTATTTTATTTCCAGTTTTCAGGTCTGTCGAAGCAGACTGTTCATTTGGGATGCAAAATTACGGAATAAATTCCACTTATTGAAATTTCTTGCCGACTTTTTTTGTTTTTCAGTAATAAAAGGTGTACCTTTGTCAGGAATTTGCAGAAGATAGCAGATGATTCTGAACAGGTTATCCATCATTAACTACAAGAATATTCAGGAGGCAACACTGACGTTGTCGCCGAAGATGAATTGTTTTATCGGACCAAACGGGACGGGTAAGACAAATATTCTCGATGCCGTGTATTATCTGTCGTTCTGCAGAAGTGCTTATACCAGTGTTGATTCGCAGGTGATTCGTCATGACCAGGATTTCTTCGTGGTTGAGGGAGATTATACCGACGACCGCAGTAAGCTGGGTGACGATCAGGACGAGTTGCACAAGCTGTCTATCTATTGCGGTATGAAAAGGGGCACGAAGAAGCATTTCAAGTGCAACAAGAAAGAATATAAGCGGTTGTCGCAGCATATCGGACTGATTCCCCTGATCTTTGTATCACCCGCTGATACCTATCTGGTGGATGGGGGAGGAGAGGAGCGACGCAGGTTGATGGATATGGTGATCTCGCAGTATGACAACCTTTACCTGGATGCGCTGAACCGCTATAACAAAGCCTTACAGCAACGGAATACCTTGTTGAAGATGGAGGAGGAGCCCGACCTGGAGCTGATGCGCATCTGGGAAGAGCAAATGGCTGCTGAAGGTGAGGTGATCTATCAGAAAAGGAATGCTTTCGTTCAGGAACTGATTCCCGTGTTCCAGCAGATCTATCAGCAGATCTCGGACGATAGGGAGACGGTGTCGTTGCGCTATGTGTCTCACGGTCAGCGTGGTTCGTTGTTGGAAGTGATTCAACACGACAGGATGAAGGATCGTGCGGTGGGCTATTCCCTGCATGGTGTTCACCGTGATGATCTGGAGATGTTGCTGGGCGATTATCCCATGCGCCGTGAGGGTAGTCAAGGACAGCTAAAGACTTTCGTTATTGCCATGAAGCTGGCGCAGTTCAGCTTCCTGAAGCGTACCTGCAGTCAGACTACTCCCTTACTGCTCTTGGATGATATCTTCGATAAACTGGATGCGCATCGCGTGGAACGAATCGTCAATCTGGTTGCGAGCGAGGAATATGGTCAGATATTCATTACTGATACTAACCGCGAGCATCTGGATAAGATTCTGCAAGCCAACAGTTTCGACTATCAGCTGTTCTCGGTGCACGATGGTGAGGTAACGGTGCGAGGGGAGAAAGGAGGTTCGGATGTTCAGGCGTGACATTCATGATGTATCCGAACTGGTGAATGCCTTCCTTCGTCAGAACGGTTTGGAGATGCCGTTGCTGCAGCGACGGTTGATAGATAGCTGGGGGAAGGTGGCAGGTAAGACCATCGAACGCTATACGGAGGAGAAATATATTCGTAACCAGGTGCTCTTTGTCAAACTATCCCGTCCCGCACTTCGTTCAGATCTCTCCATGATGCGCACCGATTTGGTGAACCGCCTGAATCAGGAGGTGGGGGCGAAGATCATCATTGATATCCGGTTCTATTAAAGTACCTCGTTCATCTTGATATCGTTTTCCTCAGCGGGAATACCCGGTAGCTTTTGGAAATCGAAACAAATACCTATCTTATAAACAGTGGGAATCTGCGACAGGAAGCGGTCGTAGTAACCTTTACCGCGTCCCAACCGGTTATGACGGGAGTCGAAAGCCATACCCGGCACCACAGCCACATCAATATTATCATACTGCGTGAACACCTTTCCTACTGGTTCCATGAGATGGAAGAAACCACTCTCCAGATCCTGTTTGCCATGATACTCCCGCAGTTCCATCCGCGTGTCGTCAACCACAGCAGGCAGAAGCACTGTTTTTCCTTGTGCCGCCAGTTCGTTGATTACCTCATGGGTGTTCACCTCATCATCCAGCGAGTAGTACATCAGGATGACCTGCGCCTGCTTGATCCTGGGGTGGGCAAGCAACCGCTTGATGATGGGAAGGGAAAAGGCTTCCAACTGGGCAGTGGTGAACTGTCCTTTCTGCATGCGGATAAACTGCCTGAGGTCTTTCTTGTCCATGGTTAACTGAGGGCAACGATATGGTAGCTCTTCCCGATCTCCCTGTTGAAGAACGCATCGGGATGAGAACGCGCCACTTTCTGGTCTTTCTTCTCTTGTACGTCTGTCTTCTGCGGGAACGCAGCATTGTCCTTGAACACCTTCTGAGCCGCACGAATCACGGGGTCGTCGAGATTCAGGTACTGCACCCATGCGTCCTCGTCCATGATGTTATAGATAATCCTACTGTTGATATACCGCTGCAGGAGGTGATGACTCTTCTGTATCATCAGGTTCCGCCGTTTCAGTCCGCGGTTATCAGCATACGTAGCGAACTTATCCACCGTGTTCTGCTTGACTAGATAGTCTGACAAGGCCATCATCTCGGTGAAGTTGTTCAGCTTCAAACGGTTATCATCCGTATAGGTGAACGCAAACTGCAGAATCAGTCCGCTCATGCTGGCCTGCTTGTAGTATGACGTGATGCCAAGGGTGTCCTCAGGAACAAAGATATCCGGGGTGATACCACCGCCGCCGAACACCTCACGACCGATACTCGTATGGTAGGCCGGTCCGGTGTGCTTGATGCTGTCCTGACTGAAGAACTCGCCGTGTTCGTAGCGTTCCAGCAGATCCTCCTCGTAGTTCTTGTCACCTGGTGAGTAAGGCTTCTGGATGCATCGTCCCGACGGTGTGTAGTAACGGGCAATGGTGAGTCGGATCATCGATCCGTCGGGGAATCCAATCTGCTGCTGCACCAGTCCTTTACCAAATGAGCGGCGACCGATAATCGTGGCGCGGTCGTTATCCTGCATGGCTCCGGCGAAGATCTCCGAAGCCGAGGCACTGCTCTCGTTGATCAGTACGATGAGTGGAATCTTCTGGTAGCTGCCCTTGCCGTTACTCTTGTATTCCTGACGCGGTGATTTTCTTCCCTGTGTATAGACAATCAGTTTGTTGTTCGGCAGGAACTCATTGATGATCTGCACAGCCGACTGCAGGTAGCCGCCGGTATTGTCACGCAGGTCGATAATCAGGTTACTGAAACTCTCCTGCGACAGCTTGGCCAAGGCAATGAGCATCTCGGGGTATGTGTTCTCGCCGAAGTTCTTGATGCGGATATAACCCGTATCATCATCCAGCATATAGGTAGCGGTAACGCTCTTGGTGGGAATCTCGCCACGGGTCACCACATACTGCTGTATCTTCTTCTCCCCATAACGCAGAACACCGATCTTTACCTTCGTGTCCTTCGGACCTTTCAGACGATGCTGCGCCTCCTCGTTCGTGACGCTCTTTCCTACAAACGGCTTATCGTCAACAGTCACAATCTTGTCGCCTGCCAGCAAGCCAGCCCTTTCAGCAGGACCGTTCTTGATGACACCCTGCACATGGATGGTGTCTTCGCGGATGACGAATTCTATACCCACACCCGAGAACGAGCCTTTCAAGTCGTCGGTGGCTGTCTGCACATCCTTCGCACTGATATAGACGGAGTGCGGATCAAGGTCGCCCAAGATCTGCGGGATAGCCTTTTCCACCAGTGAATCCAGGTTCACCTTATCCACATATTGGTCGTCGATGATATGCAACAGGTTGTTCAGTCGGTTGCTTCCGCTGTTGATGATGTTCAGTCGCTGACTGGAGAAGTGGTTGGCGAAAAAGGTGCCAATCACTACGCCGATGACGATGCAGAGTGCCATCAACAGGGGCATATAGCGGTATTTCTTGCTTTGTTTCATATGGGGTTAATGGGGTTTATGGGCTTAATGGGGTTAATGGGGTGGGGAGTGATGATTTATTGGTCGTCGGGGTTTAGGTATTGCACCTCGATGCCGGCACGCTTCAGCAGATTGATGCCGTCTTCCAACCGATATTGTTCACCATATACCACCCGTTTGATGCCAGCCTGGATGATGAGCTTGGCACATTCAATGCAGGGTGAGGCCGTGACATAGAGCGTGGAACCGTCGCTGTTGTTCGAGCTGCGGGCCAACTTGGTGATGGCATTCGCTTCGGCATGCAGCACATAGGGCTTCGTAACGTTGTTCTCATCCTCGCAGACATTCTCGAATCCGCTGGGCGTTCCGTTATAACCGTCGCTGATGATCATCTTGTCCTTCACCACCAGGGCTCCCACCTGACGGCGCTGACAGTAGCTGTTCTCAGCCCATATCCTTGCCATGCGCAGATAGCGCAGATCCAGTTTCCTTTGTTTCTCTGTCATCTCACACTTATCACTTGTCACTTATCACTTGTCACTTCTCGCTTGATTCCGTTCCTCTTCAGCAGGGCATCAATCGTAGGCTCCTGTCCTCGGAACCGCTTATAGAGCGTCATAGGATGTTCTGTGCCGCCCTTGCTCAGTATCTCGTCACGGAATCGCTGGGCAGTCTTCTGGTTGAAGATACCCTCTTTCTTGAACACGCTGAAGGCGTCAGCATCCAGTACTTCCGCCCATTTATAGCTATAGTAGCCGGCAGCATAGCCACCCGCCATGATATGCGAGAACTGCACGGTCATACAAGTATCTGTTCTGGGCTTCTTCCGGGTGATTTTTGCTTTCGCCCAAGCTTTCTTCTCGAAGGGGATGATATCTTCAGTGAACGCCTCCTTCTGGGTATAGTACGCCATGTCGAGCAGTCCGAAACTCACCTGTCTGAGACAGGCTGTAGCCGCCATGAAGTTCCGACTTTTGACAATCCTCTTGATCAGATCGTCGGGAATGGGCTCGCCGGTCTGGTAATGGAAGGCGAATGTTCTGAGGAACTCCTTCTCCACGGCGTAGTTCTCCATGAACTGCGAGGGCAGTTCCACGAAATCCCACCACACATTCGTGCCGCTCAGACTCTCGAAGCGCGAGTTGGCAAACATACCATGCAGGGAGTGTCCGAACTCATGCAGGAACGTCTCTACCTCTCCTAATGTCAGTAGGGCAGGCTTTTCTTCCGTAGGCTTGGTGAGGTTCATCACCACGCTCACATGCGGACGAACGTTTTCTATACTTTGAACTTTGCGCTCGGCTTTGCCGCTTTGCTCTGCAAAGAACTTTGAACTTTGAACTTTGCGCTCGGCTCTGCCGCTTTGCTTTGCAAAGAACTTTGAACTATCTTTGTCTTTCTTTTCTTTGATAAACTGACCTTGGTATTCGGTCATCCAAGCACCGCCCTGCTTTCCCTTGCGTGGGTGGAAGTCGGCATAGAATACTGCCAGATACGAGCCATCCTTATCGAACACCTCGTAAGCCTTTACGTCGGGATGATATACGGGAATCTCCTTGTTCTCCTTGAACGTAATGCCATAGAGCTTGTTGGCCAATCCGAACACACCGTCAATGACCTTCGACAGTTCGAAATACGGTCGTAGCATCTCCGCATCGAGGTTGTATTTCTTCAGTTGCAGCTGATGCGAATAGAACCCCTGGTCCCACGGCTCCATCTTGAAGTGCTTCCCTTCGCTCTTTTGTGCGATCTTTTCGATTTCCGCATATTCCTTCTTGGCCGTCGGCTTATAGGCATCGATCAGGTCGTCAAGCAGTCGGTACACATTCTTCACCTTACTGGCCATGCGGTGTTTCAGCACATAGTCGGCATAGGTGCGGAAGCCCAACAGCTGCGCCACCTCGCGCCGCAGATTCACGATACGCTTACAGATCTCAAGGTTGTTCTCGGCATTGTCGTGAATACATACTGAGTTCCTGGCCATGTACATCTTCTCGCGGAGGTCGCGTTGCGTACTGTAGGTCATGAACGGACTATAGCTGGGGGCATCGAGGGTAAACACCCATCCTTCCATTTCTCTCTCCTTAGCTGTCAGGGCTGCTGCCTCACGAGCTGTTTCAGGCAGTCCGTCCAACTGTTTCTCATCAGTGATATGCAGGATGAATGCCTTGTTCTCCTTCAGCAGGTTCTGTGAGAACTGCAAAGAGAGCATCGAAGCCTCTTCGGTGAGCTTCCTCAGCTTCTCCTTTCCCTCCTCATCGAGCAGGGCACCACTTCTTACAAAACCATCGTAGCAGTTGTCGAGCAGCATCTTCTCCTCCGGGGTGAGCTTACGATGATGACGATGTACATACTGAATGCGTTCAAACAGTTTCCTGTTCAGTCGGATATCGTTGGCATGCTGTGTCAGGATGGGCTGAATCTTCTGCGCCAGCGCATCCATCTCATCGTTCGTCTCAGCACTCATCAGGTTGAAGAACACGGTACTCACCCGTCCTAACAGGTCGTAGTAGCCGTCCTTGTCTTCTTCTGTATTGATGATGGTATTGTCGAAGGTGGGCTTTTCGGGATTATTGATGGTTTTCTCTATCTGTTCATTATCACGTCTGATGCCCTCCATGAACGCCTCTTCGAAGTCGGAAAGACGGATACGGTCGAAGGGCACCGTGTCGTGCGGTGTCTGGTAGTCTTCAAAAAAGGGGTTTATTCTCTTTGCTTCCTCTGCCATATTTTCAAGCATACTATATTCAAACTGCAAAGATACACCAAATTATTAAATACCTATTTATAATAGCAGGTTTTTTAACTAAAATTACAGAGAAAGCAGTTTTTCCAATGCTGGAACGCGAATGATGCCGCGTGTAATACTGATAAGTCCTTCATGTTGCATGGCATTGAGTTCCCTGGAGACATTCAGTCGACTTTCCGCGATGAGTGTGGCCAGCGTCTCCATCTTGATGTAAAGTGTTTTCTCTCCAGCGGGTCGCATGCTATGCGTCTCCACGAAGCGGATGATCTTGTTCCTGATTCCTTGGGGATGGACTCGCCAGGGTTGGTGGGTGATGCGCTGACTCTGTGTACTGATGATGTTGAGCAGGTTCAGCTGGAAGATCATGTGCTCCTCCGACAGGCGTAGCATCTCTGCCTTACTGATGCTGATGAGTCGGCATTCTGTGAGTGCAACAAAAGTTTTACTGTAGCGTTGTGTCAGTCCGAAGATTCTCTCCGGCTGGATCACGTCAGGTGCCGCCAGTTCCTCCACCACTGAGTAGCTATTGTCATCAGCCCTACTGGTTACCTGCAGACTGCCTTCCAACAAGAAGAGAAGGTTCTGGCACGGATCACCCTCGCTTACCACCTTCTTCCCCTTTGCCACGCGGTGGAAAGCGAACTTGGTCTTGCCCGCCACGCTGGTTATCTCGCTGCTGCTCATGCCTTGGAACAGCGGTAACATCAATAGTTTCTCAAATATCTGCATCCCAACTGTCAACTATCAACTGTCAACTGTCAACTCTCAATTATCAACTATCTTGTCTTCCATACTCGGCGAATACCACACAGAATAGTCACCCTTGTCGTCTGTATAGATCAGATAGGCCATCAGCTCAGGATGTTTGTCGAGGATGCGACGAGTGCCCTCCATGCCGAGTACCATGAACGAGGTGGCATAGGCATCAGCGGTGGCACAGTTGTCGGCCAACACCGTGGCAGAGAGAATGTTATGCTGCACAGGATAGCCTGTCTTGGGATCGATGGTGTGGGCATATTTCTTTCCGCCCTTGTAATAGAAATTTCGATAGTTTCCACTTGTGGCCATGGCTTTGTTCGTGACATTCAGTATGGTCTGCAGCTCATTATTCACGCTGATGGTATCATCGGTGGGCTTGGTCACTCCGATGCGCCAGGGCACCCTTTTGTCGCTGACGCCCTTGGTCACCACCTCACCGCCAATCTCCACCATGAAGTTCTGGATGCCATTGCTCTTGAGCAGTTCAGCCACCACGTCGCAGCCATAACCCTTGGCGATGGCCGAGCAGTCGAGCATGATTCTCGGGTCCTGCTTCTTGACCGTCTTTGAATCAGCAGTAAGAGATACCTTCTGGAATCCCACGACCTGGCGCAGACTGTCGATGGTTTGTTCTGTAGGCGATATTCCTTGTTTGAAACCGAAGCCCCACGCATTAACCAGTGGAGCCACAGTAACATCGAAGGCACCTTCGGTTTCCTGCGAGATCTTCTCTGCCAGTGTGAACACATCGAGGAACATCTTGTTGAGCTCGACGGGTTCATTGCGGTTCACCTTGGTGATAACCGATTGCTCGTTGAAAGGTGAAAGGGAGTTGTCTACCTTCATCAGCTCTGCCTCGATCTCTTTCTGTAGGTCTCGGTCGTGCTGATAAGTAATGTTATACACTGTTCCGAATACCAATCCGGAATTATGCTGGTAGGGCATTTCGTGCTGCTGTCGGATAATCAGTATCGTACCGATAATCAAGAACAGCAGAAAGGCTAGTCGTAATAGGTTTTTTTTGCTCATGTTATGTTAGATATCGATAATCACATTGAATGTCCCGCCAATGGCCGATTTCCCCGATTTACCGAAGCCCGGCACGTACCAGACATTATCGAGTTCCCCCGCATCGTATGATAACCGGTTTCGGTATCGTACGCTCCATCCCAGATGAAGTGGTCCCCAGATGGTGGCATCTACACCGAATACCACCTCCATCCAGTGATATTTGGCCTGTACCCCCTCTGCACGGAACTCCACGGGGTCGCCCCAGACGGGATCCTCCACGGAAGAATGAAGCACATCGTATTTGAACGAGGTAAATCCATAACGTACACCAGCCAGCAAACGGTAGGCATCGTGCTTATCCTTCATCAGGTTCAGATCCACTCCGATGCGGCCATAGGGTGCCTTGGTCTTGTAGTTCAGCTGCGTACCGTCGTCAGTATGGTCGGTCTTTCCATATCCCAGTTCCACGATGGGAAAGTAACGGTCGCGCAGATTCAGTCGTAACGCCCCTTCATACTGTCCGTAGCTACCCAGATGCATCATAGCCGCTCCCAGCAGGTCGGCCGACACCTGGAAGCCGTTGAACAGCGGTACCGTATCAGGTACAACGGTCTGCGGTTTCTTTTTTCGGTATTGGGCCGATGCGGTGGTGGTCCCGAGGATCAGCAGACTAATCACGAGACTTAAAATACACGCGGAAATGTTCTTTAGACGGATCATAGTTCACTTCTGGGTTATTGATCACAATGGAGTCGATGGCGTTTCGGGTATATGTGACGTTACGGATAGTATGGAAGAACGAGGGGGTGCAGTCGATTGACTCGAAATGCTTTCTGTTGGTCTTTACCACAGTAATGGTATCGGTGACATAGGCGGTCAGCTTTAGGATCGTATCCACCTCTATTCCTTCCTCGTTGATGACCGTTGTTTCATACAGGTAGGGAAACGAGCGTACGAAATAGAGCACATCCTCATCGCTTTGGTAACTGATGGGAATATTCATCGTTGTGGTGTTCACCGAACGGTTCAGTGCTACAGGATCATGGTCGCCTATCCGCTGTAGGGTAATCACGGTCAGCGTATCCTTCAGCGTATCTGCCGTCCCGTCACTCTTATACAGTCCGTATTTTGTGGATACGGTATTGTTCATCGGACAGTCGATGGAGGAGCAGGAGAGGATTAGAAGGAGGAAGGAGGATAGAGGAAGGAGGAAGGAGAAATGCTTGATCATTCCCCAACCTTCTATTGGATTGCGTTCTTTTGATTTTCCTCTTTCAAACATATTGTTAATGCTATTCAAATACATCATATCATATTGACCTGAAGCCTTTTACAAATCTCCTTCGTCCTTCCTCCTTCCTCCTTCCTCGAAATACAGTCAACTCTCCAAATTCACCGTTTTCTCAATCTGATAGTCGTTCCTTCCTTGGGAGTTCCTACTGATCAGGTCGCCCACAAAGCCGGCAAGGAACAGCTGTGTACCGATGATCATCATGGTGAGTGCGATATAGAAATAGGGTGAATCGGTTACCAGTCGTTGCGGGATGTTGTGAGCCAATGCCCACAGCTTGTCGATACCTATCCACGCTGCTGCGAGGAAACCGATGAAGAACATGATGGTGCCCAGGAAACCGAACACATGCATCGGTTTTCTACCGAAGGTGCTCAGGAACCACAGGGTCAGTAAGTCGAGGTAGCCGTTCACAAAGCGGTTCAGTCCCATGAACTTCGACTTCCCGTATTTCCTGGCCTGATGGTGTACCACCTTCTCACCAATCTTGTCGAATCCCGCATTCTTAGCCAGATAGGGGATAAAGCGGTGCATCTCACCATACACCTCGATATTCTTCACCACATCCTTGCGGTAAGCCTTCAGTCCACAGTTGAAGTCGTGCAGGTTCTTAATCCCGCTCACCTTCCTTGCTGTGGCATTGAACAGCTTGGTGGGAATGGTCTTTGAAAGTGGGTCGTAGCGTTTCTGCTTATAACCCGAAACGAGGTCGTAGCCACCGTTTATGATCATGTCGTACAGTTCGGGAATCTCATCGGGAGAGTCCTGCAGGTCGGCATCCATCGTAATCACCACATCTCCCTCGGCTGCCTTAAAACCGCAATACAGGGCCGGACTCTTTCCGTAGTTCCTGCGGAACTTGATGCCTTTCACGTTCGTATGCTCCTCACTCAGGTTATCGATTACTGTCCAGGAGTTATCGGTGGAACCGTCGTTCACGAAAATCACCTCGAACGAATAGCCGTTCTCTTTCATCACGCGTTCAATCCACGAATACAGCTCGGGAATCGACTCGTCTTCATTGTATAAAGGTATGACTACTGATATATCCATGATCATTAGGATTTTGTATTTCTGTTATTTTTGGGACTTCGCATCATGATCAATGCTACGGGTACACTGATGAAGAAACCCATGAACACGTTCGTGGTGAAGAACTGAAGGGCTAGGTCGATGGGACGCAGACTCGCCAGGTTCTCCATCACCACCTTCCAGTCGACTTCCGACAATCCGAAGCCTTGTGCCATCTGCTTGAAGTCGTCTGTGCTCACCAAATCGCGGTAATTGGCAATGAATCCGTTGTCGAGGAAACGGAAATACACATACTGCACCATGGCGAACAGCAGGGCGGCATGGAGGTAGATGAGCATGCTGTAAAGGAATCCCCGTCGGAACGAGAGTACTCCCTCACGCACATCATCTCGGTAACGTCGCACTCGCATGGCGGCAAACACCAGTGATACAGCCCCGATGAGCAGAACCGATGTGGCCAGTGCGGGATAGGTGAAGCTACCCACGAAACAGGCAAAACTGGCTGCCCAGAAAATGGCCACCCATACTCCGTCCACTCGGGAGAATGCCTGCATCTGTTCTATGTCTTGATGTGATGTCATAATTAGTGCAAAGGTACAATAGTTTTTTGATACGACCAAATTTTCGGGTGTATAGCGTGCGAAAAGCAGTTCATTTTCTTGAAATAGACAAAGAATAATGTCGATTTTTGGAGAATTATTTGTGGGGATAATATTTTTTTTATAATTTTGCAGCCGCAAAAGAAAAATGGGTAAGTCCTGCACGGCCAGCTCCCTTCGAATCCTCCAGGACGGGAACGTAGCAAAGGTAGTTGGTTGTAGCGGCGCGATGTAGGTAGCTTGCCCACCCGCC
This sequence comes from Prevotella sp., assembly GCA_017651265.1. Classification (GTDB taxonomy): domain Bacteria; phylum Bacteroidota; class Bacteroidia; order Bacteroidales; family Bacteroidaceae; genus Prevotella. Next base: position 47,492 of record JAGCDO010000027.1, read on the forward strand.
TCTTTAGCTCAGTTGGCCAGAGCACGTGATTTGTAATCTCGGGGTCGTTGGTTCGAATCCGACAAGAGGCTCAAAAAGGAAGCAGGGAATTCCCTGCTTCCTTTTTAGTTGATGGGCTTAATAGGCTTAATGGGGTTAATGGGCAGAATGCTCTTCCTTGAATGGGCTGTTCAATTCTTTACTGATAGCACAAAACTATAGTGGTGCGGTTTGTTTCCATCAATGGTATATTGGGGTAGCGTGCGCTTCCCCCACGTATCCGAACCACCCACACCGTGGATGTTTGCGTCGATGTTCAGGTTGACAAAACGGCCGCGAACGATTTCGTTGGGATGGCGCACGCCTTGAAGATCTTCCTCACCATAGTCCCATGCACGAATACAGAGAGGTTGGTTACCGTCGATGCGGAGTTTCTCTGCTTTTCCTGCTGATGAAATCTCAAACCATCGGATGTCACATCGGTTACCATTATCCTGCGGATGGATATACTCTGTTTCGTATTCGCTGAGGGGCATCTCGTAAATGCCGAGGAAAGCCGAACGCTTACGGTCGGGATAGTTCTCCCATGGTCCGCGACCATAGTATTTGATCTGCGTGTAATCAGCAGGAATCCGCATGCGCATACCGAATTTCGGCATCACGGACAGGTTGGTAGCTGTAGGCTTATAATCCATCTCCACCTTGATTTGCGTGTCGTTGGTGATGGAGTAGGTGAGGGTGAGGTCGGCAGCAACCGTGGGCAACGACATCTCATAGATAATCTTCACGACGTCCTTCTTCTCCTCAGTGCGGATATTCTTCACTACCCGTTTCTCTGTAGCATCCTTCCAGGCAGCAGTACGTTCAGCAAAGTGCGCGGCATGTTGATTGTCGTTCTCGGGCTTCCAGAAATAGGGTTCAAGGGGTGCCTCAAGCAGTTGTTTTCCTTTTACTACCAGACTGCTCATGGCTCCTGTGCCATTGAAGAGGATGATAGCATCCTTGGTGGTTACGTTGATGTCGTTGTCGAGCCGCATCATCACAGCCGACTTACCTCCGAAGGCTGGCCAGAATGTTTCTGGTTTTAGTACAAACTGCTCGCGAGCTACCACAAATCCTTCTTCTGCCCAAGGAGTATCATGTCGCAGTCGGGCAGATACATTCAGAATCAGTTCGGGGTCATCATAGGGGTAATAGGGATAGGGAATCTCGAACATGTCATCCTTTATCCTGGCGAGTTCACCTGAAACCAGTTCACCATTGTGGAATACCTCGCAGTAGTAGTCGTATTCATCGATATCGGTAAAGTAATCGCGGTTGATGATACGAATCGTAGAATCGCCCTCTTGCACGAACTGGATAGGTTGATAGACATGCTGTACCTCGTAGTAGTGCGGATGCGGCTTGCGGTCGGGTGCGATGAGACCGTTGATACAAAACTCCCCGTCGTTGGGCTTGTCGCCGAAGTCTCCGCCGTAGGCATAATAACCATCGCGCTCCAGTCCCTGATCCACCCAGTCCCATATGGCAGCACCGACAATGCTGCTATCTGCATAAATCACGTCCCAATATTCTTGTAGATTGCCTACAGAATTACCCATCGCATGAGCATATTCTCGCATCATAAAGGGTTTATCGGTTACCTGCTGGGCGTTCTTCTTCAGATCGTCTGGGTAGAGATAGCTGTCGTCCCAGATGGAAGAATAGCGACGGTCGCTATCGTAGAATGGCGGTCGGGTGGTATCCAATTCGCGTACCTTATTATACATAGCCTCGATGTTCGGACCGACGCCTCCTTCGTTACCCATGCTCCAGAGGATGATACAAGGGTGGTTGAAATCGCGTTTGACCAGTGATTCGGCCCTGTCAACATGTGCCTGCTGGAAAGAGAGGTCCTCGCCCATCACCTTATTGGCATAGCCGTAGCCGTGGGTTTCGTGGTTGGCCTCATCCATCACGTAGATGCCCCATTTATCACAAAGTTCGTAGAGGTACTCGCGGTCGGGATAGTGCGAAGTGCGAAGGAAATTGATGTTGGTTTGTTTCATCAAACGGATATCCTGCTCGTAAGTGGCATCATCAACGTAGCGGCCGGTCTTGGGATGGTGGTCGTGGCGGTTCACACCGCGCAACTTGACGTTCTTACCATTGATCTTGAATACTTCACCAATGATTTCCACCTTCTTCACCCCCAGGTGATAGTCGAAATGCTCAATGACACGACCATTCTGGTCTTGCAGTTCCACGCTGAAAGGATAGAGATGTGGCTTCTCGGCCGACCATAACAGCGGATTGTTAAGGGTGTATTCCAAAGAAATGGTGGTGGTGTCGTTGGCAGACAGGCGTTTCAAGCTACCCACCATCTCTTGTCCGTCTATCTTCCATAAAGCCCGCAAGTTTTTCACTGCTTTTTTACTCACGTTGCACAGACTGATGTCTGCATGCACGGTGGCCTTATTCTCCGCCAGTGAAGGCACTGCCGTTACATGATAGTCGCTGATGTGTACCAAGGGCCTTACCCACAGCTGTACGCTACGGAAAATACCACTGAGTCGCCACATGTCTTGGTCTTCGAGATAACTGCCGTCGCACCATCTGTACACCTCAACGGCAAGTTTGTTCTTCCCCTTGCGAAGATAGCTTGTCACATCATACTCCGCTGGTGACATGGAATTCTGACTATACCCCACTTTCTGACCGTTAATCCAAAGATACATCGCCGAATGAACGCCACCAAAATGCAGAATAAGATTGTTTTTCAGCATCTCCTCGGTGACATTTACGAACGTTACATATGAGCCCACAGGGTTGCGGTTCTCATATGCAGTCCAGTCTTTGGGTGGCTCATTGGTAACGCTGGGTCGGTTACGCTTGAAAGGGTATCCGATATTGGAGTAGATGGGGGTTCCATAGCCTTGTGTCTGCCAGTTGCCAGGGACGGTAATCTTCCCCCAACCGCTTATATCATAATCTTCTTTGTAGAAGTCGGTTGGTCGTTCTTCCGGATTTCTGCTCCAATGGAACAGCCACTGTCCATCAAGACTCACAATCTCCTTGCACTCCTTTTCTTTTGAAGGCAGTTGTAGTGTGGCATGATAGGGCAGTTTGTTGATACTTAGCACAGCGGGGTTCTCCCAGTCGTGAGGCGTTTGTGCATTCAAGCAAGTTGAGATGCTTACTGCAGTAATAAACAATGCCAGTCTTTTCATTTGTTTATGGATTTTATAAATACTTATTGATACTCAAACCAATCTATATCAACATAACCTTTATCGTTGGCATGGCTGCATTGTGCAAAGAGTCCAAGCATCACACCTGTAAAACCGCCGATTGTTTCTGTACTAAGGAAACGGTATTCCATCTTAGCCAGTTCTACGAAATTGATGCCGTCGGAAGATGCCAACATATAGTAGAAATCCTTGTCGGAGGTAATACGCAACCAGGCATGCGTACCGTTGAGTGTGAATTCCTTCTCGTTGTGGCTGGTTTGTCCTAACCGTACATTCGATTTAATATAGATTTGTCCGTTTCGCTTTTCTGCCACCACATCATAATGATTCAGAGGAGCTGCGTAGGCCGTGATGCCAGTTTGCATACCCTCTGATAGGTGGGTTAGATCGAACAGGGCGGTAGCCGAAAAAACCAACTCCGTCTGTCTACGGGCAACAAACGTGGGAGATGCTGTCTTACTGAGGTCGGTTGCGGTGGGACGTAGGCGTAGATAACCCTTGCGCTCAGTAAGAGAATAACGGGTATAGTCAGGATTGCACAGACTCATCCAACCCATTGGCAATCCTAGCGAATGATAACTGTCTTTGGGCGCATTACGTTTGATATAATCAAACTCTTCCTTTATGGGATCTTTTGGCATGGGAACTAACGGCAATGTCTGACATTTCATGTCTGTTTGCAACGTTCCGTCTTCATTCACTATAGGCCAATCGCCTTCCCCCCACGTTACTGGTGCCAGCATGGTCTCGCGCCCCATTACATGCTGCAGATAGCCGCTGGTTCGATAACCCAGACAAATCATCCACCATGTGGAGTCGGGTGCCTGCACCAGGTCTGCGTGTCCAAGACCTTGTATCTGACTATTCTGCATCTTCATGTTAAAGTGCGAGAGAATGGGATTGGCTGGATTCGGCTCGTACGGACCAAATAGGTTTTTACTGCGCAGAATGTTCACATGATGCCCATGCTCCGTACCGCCTTCTGCCAGCAACAGATAATAATAACCATCCTTTTTGTAGATGTGCGGTCCTTCTGGATAACGCCCGCCAAGACCTACGCCTAAATGATGTATCTCCCCTAACTGTCTACCAGTTTCTACGTCAATTTCGCATATTTTGATGTCACCTTCCTTCCAAAGGAAAAAACACTTGCCATCCTCAAAGTAGAGTGTGGGGTCACAACTGCCGATGGCAAAGTCTATCATGATAGGCTCCGACCACTCCCCAGCGGGATCATCCGTCCATACATAGAAATGTCGTCGAGAAGGGAATACCGTCGTTACCATGTAGAAACGTCCGTTATTATAACGGATGGTTGGCGCATAGATACCACTATTCCCATCGGTGCCTTTCAAGTCAACCTGTGAAGGACGAGTCAGACAATTGCCCACCTGTTCCCAGTTCACCAAGTCTTTACTATGGAAGACCGGTACTCCTGGGAAATACTGGAACGTACTGTTTACCAGGTAGAAATCATCACCGGACCGACATACCGAGGGATCGGCATGAAAACCAGGAAGTACAGGATTCTTGAATCCCTGCGCCCAACCTGTCAATGATAAGCACACAACCAATTCGAATAATAGGAATCTCTTCATAGCTACTTATTCTGTTACAACTTCTATATCGCTGAAAGCCATTCTCTCACCTTCACTCAAACGGTCGGCATCAAGTTTGAGGATACGGGCCTTGGTGGCAGGAAACTTGATGGTCTGCCAGATGGGGTTGTTCACGATGTTAGAGAATTCACCTGAGGCAAGCTTTGTCCAGTGTGACCAGTCGGTAGATGCCCATAGGGTATAGTGTGTTATAATACCATCTTTCGACTCTTGTGGAGGCAAATAGCGGAACGAGGTAATGGTCTGCTCCTTGTCCCAGTCAATCAGCATTTGCTTGGGGCTGCTAAAGAAGAAGTGAAGTCCTGATGATTTCTTCTCGCCGCTATTGGGAATATCAGCAGAGAGTTCAGGAGCAAGATAAACACCGAGTTTCTTGATGATAGGCTCTGCCCTGGAATCAGTGATGGTAAACCGCAGTTTTGTGGCTTTGACGGTGGGGAAGCATATGATACGACGATGTCCGATGGTGGTCAAACCGTCACCATTCTCCACCAGTTCATCCTTCAACGACTGCCATTGTCCATCAACAAGTGCTTCAAGGGAGAACTTCTTCACCCGCTGACCATAACGAATATCTTCTTCGGCCACAAAGCGGTTGAAGGACTTTCCCTCTTTGATGTCAAGGGTATAACTAACAATCCCATTCTCCCTTTGGGGAGTGGCTGAGGTTGAGGCTAAGTTTTCTCTAAAGACTTCGTCGATCATCTGCTTGAAGGCAATGCCTCGCAGACTATCGGTGGGATGAATGCGCCCATTGGGGGCTATGGGGAAGTTGAGCAGCAGGCATGAGTTGCGACCTACTGATTTATAATAGGTGTCCATGAGTTTTGACAGACTCTTCACATGTTCGTTTTCGGTTTCATGGTAGAACCAACCGGGACGGATACTGGTATTCGTTTCACCAGGGCACCATACGTCACCATCTTCCACTCCGTAGTGCAGCATGTGGTAAGGGGTGTCGCCCTTACCGGGCATCATACTCCAATTGGTCTCACCAATATTACCTGCTTCCGTGCCCACCCAGCGAAGGTCGCCTCGGTCGCCACCATCGTTCCAGATGACGGCTTGGGGCTGTAGTTCACGAATTATACGGAATGTCTCTGCCCAGCCATAATAGGTCTTTCCGTCAATACGACGTGTCTCGTTAGCACCACCATACCAACCATCACCGCCATTGGCTCCGTCGAACCATACCTCAAAGATGTCGCCGTAGTTGGTCAGTAACTCGCGCAGTTGGTTACGGAAGTAGGTCACATACTCAGGCTTGCCGTAGTCTTTATGGTTCCTGTCCCATGGCGATAGATAGACGGCAAATTGCAATCCTTCCTCACGACAGGCTTCTGCCAGCTCTTTCACAACGTCTCCCTTACCGTTCTTCCAAGGGGAGTTCTTCACGGAATACTCCGTATAAGCTGATGGCCACATACAAAAACCGCAATGATGTTTGGCAGTAAAGATAATCCCCTTCATGCCTGCCTGCTTGCATACTCGTGCCCACTGCCTACAATCGAGGTGGGAAGGATTGAACAATTTCGGGTCTTCATTACCGTATCCCCATTCCTGATCAGTATAGGTGTTCAGCGAGTAGTGAATAAAAGCGTACATTTCCATTTCCTGCCAACGTAACTGGTTCTCGCTGGGAACGGGTCCGTAGGTAGTCTTTGCCACAGTCTGGGCAGATACAGTTGTCGCTGTGCTGAACAATAGTAGAATGGTAGTTTGAATAAGTAGTCTCGTCATTTTTTATTAAATTTGGCGCAAAGATACAAATAATAATGTGTATGGGCAACTATTCCATGTTTTTTCTTCCGACTGACATTTTTTCAGTCACGTGGTGACAAAGTGGGTGGCGTGACAGTTTGGCACACTGTTTGCTTAATGGAGGGTAGAAATTTAATCACAAATAAAAAATATCATTATGAAGATTCAACCATTAGCAGACAGAGTTCTGATTCTCCCGGCAGCAGCTGAGGAGAAAATCGGCGGTATCATCATTCCTGATACAGCCAAGGAGAAACCTTTGCGAGGCAAGGTAGTAGCTACCGGTAAGGGTACGAAAGATGAAGAAATGTTCCTGAAAGCAGGCGACGAGGTACTGTATGGCAAGTATGCCGGAACTGAACTTGAGTTCGACGGTGAGAAGTACCTGATGATGCGCCAGAGTGATGTGCTCGCTGTTCTTGAGAAATAATAATTAACGTTATACCGAAATACCGTTATATCGTAATAACGAAAAACAATTAGTATCATGGCAAAAGATATTAGATTCAATATGGATGCCCGCGATCTCCTGAAGAATGGTGTAGATCAGCTGGCTAATGCAGTGAAAGTAACCCTGGGTCCGAAGGGCCGCAACGTGATTATCGAGAAGAAGTTCGGTGCTCCGCAGATTACTAAGGACGGTGTGACCGTGGCCAAGGAGATTGAACTGGAGGATAAGTTCGAGAATACTGGTGCTCAGCTCCTGAAGAGCGTAGCCTCAAAGACTGGTGACGACGCTGGTGATGGTACAACTACCGCTACTATCCTCGCACAGAGTATTATTAATGTAGGTTTGAAGAACGTTACTGCAGGTGCAAACCCCATGGACCTGAAGCGTGGTATTGACAAGGCTGTGAAGGCTGTGGTTGACTATATCGCTTCAAGTGCTGAGAAGGTGGATGATAACTATGACAAGATTGAGCAGGTAGCTACTGTATCTGCCAATAACGATCCCGAGATTGGTAAGTTGCTCGCTGAAGCTTTCCGTAAGGTAAGCAAGGATGGTGTGATTACCATCGAGGAGAGCAAGAGCCGTGACACCCATATCGGCGTGGTGGAAGGTATGCAGTTCGACCGTGGCTATCTGAGCGGTTACTTCATGACTGATGCTGATAAGATGGAGTGCGTGATGGATCATCCGCGTATCCTGATCTACGATAAGAAGATTTCGAACCTGAAGGACCTGATGCCCGTGCTTCAGCCTGCTGCTGAGCAGGGTATGCCGCTGCTGATCATTGCTGAGGATGTGGATTCTGAGGCACTGACCACCTTGGTAGTAAACCGTCTGCGTGCTGGTTTGAAGGTATGTGCCGTGAAGGCTCCAGGCTTCGGCGATCGTCGTAAGGCTATGCTTGAGGATATCGCAGTGCTCACTGGCGGTCTGGTAATCAGCGAGGAGAAGGGTCTGAAACTGGAGCAGGCTACCCTCGATATGCTGGGAACTTGCGATAAGGTGACCATCTCTAAGGATAACACCACTATCGTTAACGGTGCCGGTCAGAAAGAGGCTATTGCCGACCGTGTGGCTCAGATCAAGAAAGAGATTGAGAATACCACCAGCTCGTACGACAAGGAGAAGCTGCAGGAGCGTCTGGCTAAGTTAGCCGGTGGTGTGGCTGTGCTCTACGTTGGTGCTAACAGCGAGGTAGAGATGAAGGAGAAGAAAGACCGCGTTGACGATGCTCTCTGCGCTACCCGTGCTGCCATCGAAGAGGGAGTGGTTGCCGGTGGCGGTACCACTTATATCCGTGCCATCGAGGCCGTGAAGAAACTCAAGGGCGACAACGCCGATGAGGAAACAGGTATCAAGATTGTGGAGCGCGCTATCGAGGAACCGCTGCGCCAGATTGCCATCAATGGTGGTGGTGAAGGTGCCGTGGTTGTTCAGAAGGTTAGCGAGGGTAAGGGTGACTTCGGTTACAATGCCCGCACCGATCAGTATGAAGACCTGCGTGAATCGGGTGTCATCGATCCCGCTAAGGTGGCTCGCGTAGCTCTGGAGAACGCAGCATCTATCGCTGGTATGTTCCTGACAACCGAGTGCCTGATTGTCGACAAACCTGAGGAGCATCCGGCTATGCCGATGGGTGGAGCCCCAGGAATGGGCGGAATGATGTAATAGATAATTAGAACACATCAAGAATAGAAAAGAGACAAGTTTTTACGACTTGTCTCTTTTTTCTTGTCGTTTGTAACATTTGCAAAAAAAGTATGTGTAATTTTTGGTGAATTAGGCGAAAAGTAGCTAAATTTGCACCGAAAAGTTGAAAAAGTATCGGTGAACGCCGAAAAAAGATATTATTTTTTGATTTGTTTTAGTAGATTAGTTTTTAAGTAGTTTGTTTTTGAGAATCGGGTGTCGGGATGACATCCGATTTTTTTTTGGTCCTTTCAGTTATTATGACTATCTTTGCAAAGTTTTAAGTAAATGATGTACTTGAATGCAAAGACTTGTTGCGTTATATAAAAGGTGGAAAGGACAAGAACCACTGCTGACCGAGAAACTGATGGGGGCGGGGAGTAACCGTGCCTATTACCGCATGAGTGATGCAGATGGCGGTACGGTAATAGGTGTTGTGGGTACGAGCCGTGATGAGAACCATGCGTTTATCTATCTTGCCAAGCACTTCAATAAGCGTCAACTGCCCGTGCCACGAGTACTGGCTGTTGATGATGATGAATTGAGATACCTGCAGGAGGATTTGGGAACTCTCTCTCTCTTCGAAGCTGTCAAAGGTGGCAGGGAAGCTGGAGGAAGATATAACCAACGGGAAAAGGAATTGCTTAAGAAAGTGGTTCGCGAACTTCCGAATATCCAGATGAGGGGCGCCAGAGGACTCGATTGGAGTAATTGCTATCCGCAACCGGTGTTTGATACAGAGAGTGTGTTGTTCGACTTGAACTACTTCAAATACTGCTTTCTCAAGCCAACTGACCTCGATTTCCATGAACTGAAACTGGAGGCGAACTTCCGTCTGCTGGCCAAGGATCTTACTTCGGAACCGGGAGAGAGTTTCCTCTACCGCGATTTCCAGGCAAGGAATGTGATGCTGGTGGAAGATAAAGATGGGGTACAGAAACCTTACTTCATTGATTTCCAGGGAGGACGGAAGGGTCCATTCTACTATGATCTGGCTTCGTTCCTGTGGCAGGCATCAGCCAAGTATCCGAATAAGCTGCGTCGCGAACTGATCTATGAGTACTATCAGTCGTTGAGGAACTATGTAGAGGTTCCGTCGAAGCGACACTTTGTTGATCAGCTATCTCTCTTCGTCCTCTTCCGTACACTTCAGGTTTTAGGGGCTTATGGCTTCCGCGGCTACTTCGAACGGAAGAAGCATTTCATTGACAGTATCCCTCCAGCTATTCAAAACCTGCGTGAACTGCTGGGCGTGACAGATTCACAGATATCTCCGTTCACAACCCACCTGCTGCAACAGTATCCTTATATGATGGATATGCTGAGGCGACTGACGGAACTGCCACAGTTTGCACAGATTGAGGAACCGGCATTGAGCAGGGCTGATGGCTATAAGACTACTGAAAGTAATGTCTATCAGGCGCATCCCATGGATGGTCCTGCCACCTATTCGAAATATGACAATAAAGGTCCGCTGGTGGTGCGCGTGTTTAGTTTCTCCTACCGCAAGGGCATTCCTGAGGATGAGAGCGGCAATGGCGGAGGATATGTATTCGACTGCAGAAGTACGCATAATCCAGGTCGATATGAGCCGTATAAGAAGCTTACAGGACTGGATGAACCCGTGATCCGATTCCTGGAGGATGATGGAGAGATACTAACATTCCTCGATAGCGTATATAAACTGGCTGATCATCATGTGGCACGGTATATCCAGCGTGGTTTTACCTCTCTGATGTTCTCGTTTGGCTGCACAGGCGGACAGCACCGTTCTGTCTATTGCGCCCAACATCTGGCAGAACATATCCATCGTAAATATGGGGTGGAGGTGCGTATTTGTCATCGTGAACAAGAGATCACGCAAATACTCGAAAGTAAAAACTAATTTATTACTTATTATTATCAATATTACAAACAATGAAAAAGATCTTATTATCTGTTATGCTTTTCGGCTGTGCACTCGCAATGGAAGCACAGCCCGGTGGCGGTCGTCCTGGTGGCGGCTTCGGAGGCTTTGGTGGCTTCCAGGCTCAGCAGGTCAAGTTGGAAACTTCTCAGGAGTGGAAAGATGTGAACTATGTGGGTGATGGCAAGGCTTATCACACCTGTGATATCTATCTGCCTAAGAAGAAGCAGGCTTCTTATCCCGTGGTCATCCATATCTATGGTAGTGCCTGGTTCAGTAACAACAGTAAGGGGGCAGCCGACTTAGGTACAATTGTCAATGCACTGCTCAAGGCTGGTTATGCCGTGGTATGTCCAAACCACCGTTCCAGCGGTGATGCCAAGTGGCCTGCACAGATTCATGATATCCGTGCCGTGATCCGTTTCGTACGTGCTGAGGCTGCTGTGTATCACTTCGACCCTTCGTTCATCGCTACCAGCGGATTCAGCAGTGGCGGTCATCTCTCTTCCACAGCAGCAACGACAAGTGGTATCAAGCAGACAAAGGTGGGTACTGTTGACATCGACCTTGAAGGATCATTAGGACGCTATACAGGACAACCCAGTACGGTGAATGCCGCTTGCGACTGGTCGGGACCGGTTGACCTTACTAATATGGACTGCGGTGAATCTATGAGTATGGGCGCTAACAGTCCTGAGGATGTTCTGTTGGGATCAAAGCTGGCTGAGGAACCTGACAAGTACCGCAGTCTGAGTGCTACCAACTATGTAAACAAGAACAATCCGCCTATCATCATCTTCCATGGTGAGAAGGACAATGTGGTACCTTGCTGTCAAGGAAAGGAGTTCTATGAACTGCTGAAGGCTGCAGGCGTGAAGACCGAAGCTACCTTCGTGCCGGAAGGTGGACATGGTATGGGTATGTATGCCGAGGAGAACCTGCAGAAGATGGTGAACTTCCTCAATGCAGTAAGGACGAAGAAATAAGGAAATGAAAAAGCTATTTATTATGGGGGTGCTACTCACCACCCTTGTTGTCGGTGTCAAGGCTGACGTGGATCCGAATTTCTATATCTATCTGTGCTTCGGACAGTCGAATATGGAAGGTAATGCTCAGCCGCAAAGTGTCGACAAACAATATGTCGACCCGCGCTTTCAGATGCTGGCAACCACCAATTTCAACTCTCCCAAACGGACGATGGGCGAATGGTACACAGCAACGTGTCCCATCGTCAGTCCTTGGGGAGGATTGGGTATGGCCGACTATTTCGGACGTACGATGGTGGCTGCTTTGCCAGCAAATGTCAGAGTGGGTGTGGTTGATGTGGCCATTGGTGGCATTGCCATCGAGGGTTTCATGTCGGATAAGATAGGCGATCTCCTTAAAAGTGCTGATGGATGGCAGAAAGAAAGGATCATTGCCTATGGAAGTGATCCCTACAGACGACTGGTTGACATGGGCAAGAAGGCTCAGGAAGTGGGGGTGATCAAGGGAATCCTGCTCCACCAGGGCTGCTCGAACAATGGTCAGTCTGATTGGCCACAGAAGGTGAAGGGTATCTATGAGGGTATTCTGGCTGAATTGGGTCTGGATGCTAAGGATGTACCTTTGTTCGTAGGCGAAACCTTACGACAAGATCAAGGTGGAGGCTGCTACCTGCACAATACCGTGGTGGCCAAGATGCCGTCAGTAGTACCCACTTCGTATATTGTTTATTCAAACGGCATTCCTGGCAATAACATGGATCAGTGGCATTTCTCTGCCGCAGGCTACCGTACCTTTGGTAAACGTTATGCCTATGAGGCACTGAAGGTGATGGGACGTGAAACGAAAGTTGATGCCGACTATGAGATGAATGATAACCTGAAGAAGTTCTTCCAAGTTACAGGACTGAATGAAATCAAAGACTTCTCGCCATCGAAAGGAAGCTCACGAGTCCTTAAAATTACAGCCACTTTTGCTGATAAGCATACCGAAGATGTGATGAACGAGGCGCAGATTACCCTTCCTGATTTCATCACCTTCAAGGATGGAAAGATCAAGGTGAATGATGAAGGGGAAGGTGATGTGGTCATCAGTTATACCGATTTCCTGGGTAATACCGTTACCACATCGTTCCATGTTACTTGTGTAGGAACAGGTATCCAAGAGGTGAATAGCGATCATCCTTCAGATCAGCAAGTGTATGATCTCAATGGCAGTCGTGTCAATGGGAAGCAGTTGCAACCTGGTATCTATATCAAGGATGGAAAGAAACGAGTTGAAAGATGAACGATTGGAGAATAAAGAAGATCAGCCGAATGAAAATTCGGCTGATCTTAGTTTTTGGCGTTTCGATGCCTTACGGCTTGATGGGCACACCCATCTGAGAGTTTTCTACATTATTCTCGTCCAATCGGAAAAGCATGAAGTTCGGGTTCGCTGCGGTACAGGGGGTCCATTCACCATCTTCCTTACCATTCGGATTACTGTACTTAGCGAAGTTCGTCCAAGCAGTGAGCATCTTCTCAGCCAGATCCCAGTCGCCTTGTGTCCACGGGCGCCAGCAGTGCTTCAGACTCTTGAACACAAACCAGAGATCGGAAGAGTGGAATGCACCTTTCAGACGGGATGTGATCTCAGGATGCTTGCCATCATCGGGTAACGGGCGGGCAAACTCATAAGCCCAGGCCTTACCGCCCTGACTCTCGCGAACCTTACAGAACTCAGCAATGCCAGCTGCCATATCACCCATGTCATTCAGGGTGTAACCAATCATATAAGGTACATCTGCCAGTGAACCGGCGCGGGCAGCCTCGTCGAAACTCTTCAGACTCACATAGCCGTCAACGATAGGACGGTTAATGAGATACACATCGTTCTTGGTAACAGCATTATAGAGGTCGGCCACTGTATACATGGTCTCTGTTGATGCAGCACGCAGCTTCTCCAAATCGGTAAGACCGGCCCAGTCCATCACTTTCTTAGTATTGGCTTCTGATTCCTGAAGAGAAGGATTGTAAGTGAAGAAACGGTTCATAGGAGTGGCTGGCTTGGCTTCCTCGCCTTCCTTGGCAGGAACATTGATACCTCCACCACTCATGATAACAGCCTTGTGGAACAGACCACGGGCCAAGGGCGACTCGCAAAGGGTCTTTACACTACCAGCACCGGCACTCTGACCGAAGATGGTTACGTTATCGGGGTCGCCGCCAAACTGGGCGATATTGTTCTTAATCCACTTAAGCGACTGGATCTGGTCGAGGATACCGTAGTTGCCGGAAACGTTATTAGGACTTTCCTTCGACAACTCCGGATAGGTGAAGAAACCAAAGACGCCCAGACGGTAGTTGATGGATACGAGCACGACATCCTTCGAAGCCCACTCCTGACCGTCGAACTCGGGCTCTGAACCCCAGCCTTCACGGTAGCCACCACCGTGGATCCACAAAGCTACAGGCAGTTTCTTGTTCACATCACCAGGTGCCTTTGTCCAGACATTCAGGTAAAGACAGTCCTCACTGTAAGGAGATTCGTCGCCGTAGCCCCACTCAGAAGCATAGAAACCAGGGTAATGAACGGCTTGATAGCCAGGATGACCGAACTTGTCGCAGATGCGAATGCTGTCCCAAGCCACCACAGGCTGAGGCTCCTTCCAACGCAGTTCACCAATTGGAGGTGCTGCATAAGGGATACCACGATAAACGTACACACCAGGATTCTCTGCCAACACGCCCTGAATCTGACCGCCTTCGATGGTCAGTACGGGATTATTGGCTTCCTTACTGCAGCTCCAAAGGAGCAGAAGGGGTAAGGCAAACAATAATTTCTTCATGCTACAATAGTTTTTAGTTATTAATCGGGTTCTATTTTTCAATGGGTTTTGCAAAGATAGAATTTTTAACGAATTAGGTGTTATCTAAGACTGTCTTTTTTTTTCGATGTAACATGAGGTGTCATTTTTTGATACAAACCATGTTTGTTTTGAAAGAAAAACTAAGTTTTTTTCTTTGATTTGTTCTCGTTTATCCGTACCTTTGCAGGCAATAAACTGCTTAAGTATATGAAATCTTACAAGAAACTGATCATTTTTGTTTTGTCCTTAATCCTTAATATGGGTATGGTTACGGCTTCTTTTGCTAAAGGAACGCTAACCGTTAAAACAGTAGCTAAGAATGCTGTACGCATACAATATGCAGAAGGAGAGGATAACAACTTACCCGACTGGGTTTATGTGAAGCATGAGGAAGTGAATGCCGACATCCGTGTTGACGTGGATAAGAAACGTCAGCGGGTGGTGGTGAAGGATAAGAATGGGAAAACCGTGTTCAAAGCCCTCAGACACGAATTGGTGAATGGGGAGGCTACACTTGTCATTGCCTCACCGAAAGATGAGTGCCTTTACGGACTCGGGCAGTTCCAGGATGGATATAGTAATATTCGCGGACTTACCCGTAGACTGACGCAGGTGAATACGCAGATATCTGTTCCCATGATGCTTTCCAGTAAGGGCTATGGCATACTGTGGAACAACTATGGATTAACAGATTTCAATCCCAGTAACCAATATGTGGCGTTGACAAAACAAGAAGGAGAAGGCAATAGGGAGGTGGTGAATGTAACCTCAACTGAAGGAACAAGGAGAGAGGTGCGCCAGCGGAATGTCTTCCAGGCTACCATTAACGTGGATAAAGAAGGTGACTATTCGCTGCTGCTGGATGTGGGTCAGAAGATGGCTCGCCGGCATCATCTGCAGATAGATGGGGAAACGGTTATCGACCTGCAGAACACATGGCTTCCGCCAACAGCTTCTGCCATCGTTCATCTGAAGAAAGGGAAGCATACCCTTTACGCAGAGCTCTCCAGAGGAGATGAGCCTGTAGTATATTATGGTAAGGTGAAGGATGAAACGGTATTCCATTCTCCTAAAGCTACGGCGGTTGACTATACCATCTTTGTCGGTACTGCCGACGAGATTATTGCTTCCTATCGTGATCTTACCGGTCATGCACCACTTATGCCACGATGGGCTACTGGTTATATCCATTGTCGGGAACGATTCCATTCACAGGATGAGATTTTGCAGACAGTAGCAAGATTCCGACAGGAAAACCTGCCATTGGATGTGATTGTACAAGACTGGCAGTATTGGGGTAAGTATGGTTGGAATGCCATGCAGTTCGACGAGGATCATTACCCCAACCCGAAAGAGTTGACTGATAGTCTGCATCACCAAGGTGTCAAACTGATGCTCAGCGTGTGGTCGAAGATTGACAAGAACTCCGAGGTGGGTAAGGAAATGTTGCGAAAAGGCTATTACATCCCTAATACCGACTGGATTGATTTCTTCTCTCCTGAAGCTGCTCAGGCCTATTGGCAGAACTTCAGTCAGCGACTCCTCCCCTTGGGCATTGACGCTTGGTGGCAGGATGCTACAGAGCCAGAGAATGATGATCTTGTTGGCCGACGGGTAAACAATGGTCGATGGGCAGGTGAGGATGTGAGGAATATCTATCCGCTGCTGGTGAACAAAACCGTTTATGAGGGATTACGCAAAGACCGACCGGAACAACGTCCGATGATTCTTACCCGTTGCGGATATACAGGAATCCAGCGCTATGGTACGGCATTATGGTCGGGTGACGTAGGAAACGACTGGGAGACATTACGCCGACAACTGACAGCAGGAATGGGTCTGCAGGCAGCTGGTGTTCCTTGGTGGACATACGATGCGGGTGGTTTCTTCCGTCCGAATAATCAATACACCAACCAGGAATATATCGAGCGGATGTTGCGGTGGATAGAGACAAGTGTCTTCCTGCCCCTGATGCGTGTTCATGGCTATATGAGTGAGACAGAGCCGTGGAAATATGGGAAGGAGGCACAGAATATCATTGCTTCCTGCCTCTCTGAACGCTACCGCCTGCAGTCGTATATCTATAGTGGTGCAGCAGCCGTTTCGTTTGATGGCTCTACCTTGATGCGACCGTTCATCTTTGATTTCCCCCATGATCAGGAGGCCTTGCTGCAGAAATATGAGTACATGTTCGGACAGTCGTTACTGGTGAGTCCTGTTACCGAACCAGGTGTTACTTCTTGGAAGACTTACCTTCCCGTTCATTCTCAAGGCTGGTATGATTATTACACAGGAAAGAAGATGGAGGGAGGTAAGACGGTTACTACTGCAGTTGACAAATCAAGAATCCCTGTGTTTGTGAAGGGAGGAAGTATTTTGCCCTTAGCCGTTGATCCGCTGATAGCTGCCAAGACACTGCATACACCGCTTGAGATTCGTATCTATCCGGGTTCTGACGCCGTCTTTACCCTTTATGAAGACGACGGTCATACGAATGCGTATGAACAGGGTAAATGCTCGCGTATTACCTTCCGGTGGGATGACAGTCAGCAGCAGCTGACCATCGACGAACGACAGGGACAGTTTGACTCCATGCCACGCTCTCGTAGCTTTGTGGTACAGGTGGTGAATGGGAAGAATCAGACGGTGAAGTACGATGGAAACAAAACCGTTGTTGCGTTATAAGATTAAAAGGTGATGGAAGAACAATCTATAAGACAGGCCATGATATTTGCAGCGGGATTGGGCACACGACTCAAACCGCTTACGGACACCATGCCCAAAGCATTGGTGAGGATTGGTGGGGAACCGCTCATCAAACATGTCATTCTTCGCTTGAAGGAAGCGGGATTCCAGCGTATTGTCGTCAACGTGCACCATTTTGCCCAACAGATTATCGACTATCTGGAAGAGAATGAGCACTTCGGACTGGATATCAGGATTTCTGATGAGACCGAACAGCTGCTGGAAACCGGTGGTGGCATCAAGAAGGCAAGGGATTTGTTCGATCCTTACTCACCAGTGCTTATTCATAATGTGGATATCCTCAGTAATGTGGATCTGACCGCCTTCTATGATCATGCTTGCGCTTCCGGAGCTGAGGCTACGCTGTTGGTTAGTGAACGACAGACGAAACGCTACCTGCTCTTTGATGAGGAATACCGGTTAGTGGGGTGGACGAACAAGGAAACGGGTGAGGTGAAGTCTCCGCACGACTGGGTGAAAGATGAACTGCAATCCTTGCAGATGCTGGCTTTTTCAGGTATTCATGTGTTTAGTCCTGCCTTGTTCCCACTTATGGATCAATGGCCCGACCGTTTCCCCATCATCGACTTCTACCTAAACGCTTGTGCCACACATCCTCTTTTCGGATATGTGGCAGACAACCTACGGATGATTGATGTAGGGAAACTCAATTCTCTCCAACAGGCGGAAGAGTTCCTTCTTGACGAGAAGCCCTCTATTGCAGGACAATCCTGATCTTCTTTTTACGGAAAGCCAGGATGTTCTCCCCAAGACGAGTGTGTGACTTGTTGATTGTGTAGTTCTTCTGCGACTGACTTTGGATAACGGGAACGATGAAGGCAATGGCCGAACGTCCTTTGATAAATCGAAAATCCTGTGACTCATTCTTTTCATTTAGCAAGATGAGCGTATCCTGGGCGGTTAGCTCCAGCCACATACAGATGGTGTCGAGAGGTATAATAATCTCCCGTTGCCTGAATGACTGATTGGCGGTGTTGGCAATCAGGATATTGACGGAATGATTGTTCTCACATGCTGTCAGCAGCAAGATGCACAGCAAGATGACAGGGATGATCTTTTTCATATCTTTATATTCCTTCTATGTCGTGTATGCCCTTTCTGCTCAGGCAGATGCGGTAACGGCGATAACGGGTGGCCTCTTCATATTTCAGCTGGATGATGAAGTTCAGGTAATACACCTTGCGTCCCTCCACAGGATTATACTGTCCGTTTCCCTGATTGGCACATAGGGGAACCTTTGGATTATCCATCTTCCGCATGAACTCCGAAAGGTTGTAACGCACAATATCATTGATGCCGCTCAGCGGGTAGGGAGATAGCTTACTGATGGCCTTTCTGTTCAGGTGGATTTTCTTACGGAATTGAATGACCTGTTCTTCCACACCTCTTCCAATCACCAAGGGGGAGTGACGGTTGCGCATTTTCCTGACCAGTTGAGTGATCTTTTCGGGATTCATGAAATCGAATCCTTCTTTACACCAACCAACTTTTAAGAAGCCAACACGGATCTCCGTCTTATAGTCGAACAGACGACTGCTCAGTCGGGTGGCGAAATACACACGAACCAGTTCCTTGATACGGTCCTTGAACATGTAACTGATGACCAGCGCAATGAAGAAGGGTAGCGTGAAGTTACCGTATGTCTGCTGGAAAGCGAAAGAGATGACGGTGGCGAAGATCATGGAAAGACCAGCCGCCAGACTGAATACCACCTGCTCCAGGAATACGGCATTCCTCCGTTTATGAGTAGGCAGGTAGAGATTACTCTCAATGTATTTCTTCAGCTTTCCTGCATGATACACAAACTCGGTATTATCTTCAGCAGAACCTTCCTGCACACAGAGGTATCCTGCCTGCAACCGGTAGTCGTGCTCACTGTCAAGCAACTGCTGGAGATCCGACTTCAATGCCTCGTAGCCTTGGGAGTCATGCTTACGGAGATGTTGGATCATCCTGAAGACATGCTGCTCCACCACGTTCGACAGGAACTCATCTCCATAGCGGAAATAGAGCATCAGTTCTTTGGGCGTGCCTTTCTTTTCCATCTGCTCGCCCAACGAACGGTAGTTCCTGAAGATCTGGGCAATACTCCCCAGCGTTTTCCTGCACTGCTCCTGGTCAATCGGTTGTTTGCTACTGATGGCGGCTCGGAACGTATCGCGGATGCTGCTTTTGAAGATCGAGGCAAACATCTTGATTTCACGCTCGTAATCCTCCTGCTCCTTTTCTTTTTCCGCTGATTGCGGAGAAAGTGACAGGCACGCATTACTGAGTCGTTGATAAGGCAGACTGGTTGTGGAAGCCAGCTCCTCCAGCTGATAGTAGGGGGTAATCAACCGTATGTACGACAGGATGTCACGATAGAAATTCTCCTTCAGATAGGTATGCTTGTTCACATCGAGCGTTTCCGGGATGAATATCCATGTGTTCATCTCGAAGTCGTGATAGGCAGTACCATCAGGTGCCTTGTAGCCTACCTTGAACTCCAATGTATTACGGTCGTGTATTTTCGGAAGAATATCAATCATATACTACGGTTTTTATTCATGAAACAATCTTAGAAGACACCGTTGGTGTAGCCGAACCATTTCAACACGGTCTCACCCCAGAGGATGATCATGAGCCAGCTGATGAACATCATGGTGATGCCGAACTTGAACGTGTCGCTCCAGCTGTACTGGTTTGTTGTGTAGAGCAGGGCGGCAGGCTTACTGTTGAAAGGCAATACATAGACATGACCTACCAGCATGGCTACGGGGAAGGCCAGACTCATGATGGCATACCCGTTCTTCTGGGCTACACCGATGGCGATGGGCACGAAGATCAGTGTCAGCATGGTTTTCGACTGGAACACCAGAGAGAATAGCAACATACCGGCAGTCAGTATCAGGTAGAGTACCCAGAAAGGTGTCTCCTGCGTGATACCGATATTACTGAACAACGCATCGATGAGTGTCCCCGGAAGACCAGTAGCATCGAGTCCTGCACCTAAGGTATAGGCACCGGCAGAGAAGAGCAGCAGATGCCAAGGAATATCCACATCGTTCCATTTCACCACACCGATACCTGGTAGTAGGGCAACGACAGCTCCCATGAAGGCCACGGCCGTCTGGTTGATTCCGTGCTGCTTGTCGGTTGCCCAAAGAATGAGAACAACCATGAAGATGGCCACCGACTTCCATTCCTCGGGTTTCATCTTACCTAATTTGTTCAGTTCCTCACGGAGTCGTTCCATACCACCGGCAATCTGCGGCACACGTTCCTCTTTTTTCAGCGGGAAGAAGATCTTCGTACCCACAAACCATGCAATCAGAATGAGTAATACATTCATCGGGAAGGCCGCTTTGAACCAGTCCTGATAACTGAAAGAACCTATACCCATGGCTCCTGCAATAAGTGATCCAGCCAACAAGGTAGCTCCTGATCCGGTGAGGAAAGCGTTGGCACCTAAGTTGATCTGGAAGAGGTTCTGCAGGATGAGGTTTCGCCCGAAATTGTTCCTGTGTTCCCCACCTGTGGCTCCATAGATGGCTGCCACCACCATGAAGATAGGTAATAAGATGGCCGCCTTGGCCGTTGTGGCGGAGATGAAAGCCGACAAGACGAGGTTGATGATGATAAAGCTGATCATGATGCCTCCTGCATTCCGTCCGAACTTCAGGACGAACCACAGGGCAAAGCGTTTGGCCACCTGTGTCTTCACCAGCATACTGGCCAGGATGAACGACAGGATGTTCAGCCACATGACGGGATGTCCCAACTGGGCATAAGCCGTCTTGTCGGTCGTGATATTGGTCAGTACGATACCCAAGATAACCAACAGCGAGGTAAGGTAATTGGGTATAGCCTCTGAAATCCAAAGAATGATGGCTGCCACGAAGATAGCCAGCATGGCATAGTTAATGCGAATAAACTTGTTATGGGCAGCATCCTCCACCTGTTCCTCAATCTGTGGGGTAACGGTCTTCTCTGTCTGTTCGGCCGTTAGCTGCTGCATGGCAGTTTCCGCCAGCTGGTCATAGCGTTTCACGGCCGAAGAGGTGAGGGTAGTGGTCTCCTTATTGGTATCGATCCGGTTAACGAACGGGATGTCAACCACCCAGTAGAGTAGGATGAAGGCCAGGATAGCCAAGGGAGCCCCGATACGCTGGAGTACCCGCTCGAATCCTGATTTCTTCATCTTCGGCAGTTTCTCGATACGGTAGTTATTCATATCGAGCGGATCGAATACCGGAGTAGGTTTGTTTTCGTTGTTCATGATATGTTGAAGGATTGAAGAGTGGCTCCCCTAAGGGAGCACACTCTGACATGAAGAAGGTTACTTCCAGTTCTTATAGGGATTCTTCATGAGCATGGAGTTGTAGAAACGGACATCGCCCGTTACTTCCTCTCCCAGCCATGCAGGACGGTTGAACTGTGTATCCTCGTCGGGCAGCTCAATCTCAGCAACGGTCAGACCGTCGTTGTCGCCGTAGAACTCATCCACTTCGAAGGTGAGGTCACCGTTCTTTACCAGATAGCGGGTCTTGTCGATGACACCCGGCTCGCAGATCTTCAGTAAGTCGCGCACCTCATCCACAGGAATCTCCTTTTCCCACTCGAAACGACTAGCACCACTCTCATTACCAATACCTTTGATGGTGATGAAACCCTTGTCGCCCTTTACCCTGACACGAACGGTGCGTTCAGGTACCGAACTCAGGTAACCCTGTGTGATGCGGGTACTCTTGAAAGCCTCGCTCTTGAAGTCTCCTTTCACCAGAAACTTACGTTCTATTTCCTGTGCCATAATCTTAGTTTGCTAAAGGTTTATTGATCATACCAATCACTCTCTTGATGGCCTGCAGGTAGTTGATGTTCTCCACACCCTCAAGACCCACATCGGCGATGGTCTTCTTGATGTCCTCAATCTCCGTGGATTCAGAGTTGATGGTCTTCACCAAGGCCCCATTGATATATACATCACCTGTTTCACAGATAGTATCGTTCACCATGTAGCCAAAGCGCACCTTCTCCACTTTCACAGCCTGGAGGTCAGGATGCTCGTTGATCATGGCGAGGAACTCCTCCAAAGTGTAGGTCGGCTTATCGAGCTTAGGCATTCCTTCCACCTTGAAGGCAGGGAAGACGTCATTCTCGAGCACCTCCTTAGCGATGGGGAACTCACCCTTCATCAGCGGGTTCCATTGTTCCAGTCCGTCAACACTCTGCACGAAGGTCTTGATATCCATCTTCCCGTCGCGAATCTTCGTGTTGTTCACATCATTGGTACGACTAACGATGTAGGTCTCGGTGCTATGGCGTTCCCAAACCTTTTCAGGTACTGGTACACTCAGTCGGGCCATGCGCTTGGCTGCATCACAGAAGCAGCGACCAAAACTGCGGAACTCAAAGCGTGGCTTTGAGATTTCACCGATTTTCATTTTCTCTTTTTCCATTATTGATAACTGATCGTTTAAATAATTATTGTTAGGAATGTATGATTATTTCTCAAATCTCTTATCTCTCATCTTCATTGTACCACCGTCTCATCCTCGGTACCGGTCTTGGCATTCAGTTCTCCACAGGTAGGATCTGTTTCCATCCACTTACCTGTTCCGTCGGGAACACGACTCCAGGAACCAGACACCTTATCCAATGACTGATTACCCCAGCCTGTATCCTCTTCACCACGCTGGAACTTATCCAGTGGTTTGCCGTCGGGATCAAAGAGTTCCACCAATACCGACTTCTTGTTCGAGAAACCGCTTGAGAAGCCACGTTCCGTGGTACCCTTGGCACCAATGATGGCCCAGCAGCCATGAGCAGGAATCACCTCACCGTCAATACCCATCCAAGTATCCTTACCGTCTTTCTTCAGCGAAACCCCTTTGAGCTTGATGGGGAAGTCACCCATGTTATACAGTTCAATGAACTTACCCTCATCAGTATCAGCAGCACCGAAGAGCTCATTCAAGCGCAGCTGGGTAAAGTCGGTTGGGGGATCACCCACCTGGTATTCGCGTTCAGGAGAATCAGTAGAGAAACCAGCCTCGTTGACCACCGTCACGAAGTATTTCACCTTAGTGCCGTCTTCCTGAGCAGGAATCACACCCGTGAAAGTGTTTCCGTTTCCGCTCATGGCCACCTCGTTGAAGCTTCCGCCGTTGATGCTATAGGACAGTGTGGCGGTGCGAACAGCCTGCAGACCAGAGACTACAGCGGTAACGGTCACGTTGTCGGTAGATGTAGGAGCAGCGATGCTTGATGCCACCGAGTCGATGCTTGACGGTCCTTCATAGACTTCGTCTTCCATACATGCAGCCATCAATGCCATGACGGTCAGCATGAATATATATTTCATTGTCTTCATCGTTCTATATTTTTGAAGGTTCAATAATATGATTACTTATGACTTTAGAAGTCAACCTCGAAACGAACGGCTATACTGTTGTAGCTCACGCCGCCCTTACCTTTCGGCTCAACCGCTTTGGTGAAGTCGGCTGTAGGCTTACCGGTAGCGTCATGTCCGATAACCAGTTTTCCCTTACCGTTAGCATAGCGGTCGTTGCAGGAATACATGTAGTTGATGGCCATCTTGACCGAGTTGCCCAGGTAGAAGTTCAAACCAGCGGTATAGTTCTCGCCCGATCCGCCATATACATCGCGGTGGTTCAGGTCGAGATAGTCGTAGCGCAGGTTCAGCTCCACATCACCCCATTTCTTTCCCGGAGCGATAGAGGTGAACTCACCCTCAGCAACGTTGAAATGCTGATGACCGCCGAAGAGAGCATAGCCCACCTGAACGTAGTAACCACCGAAGTTGTAGCCCTCGCCAGGAACCGATACATGCGTACCGATCCATTCCGACTGCACTTTCAACCCATTCCAGTATGCGCCAACCTCTGTTCCATATAGCCAGTTGTGGTGAACATTTGGAATCACGTCGGTATCGATGTATTTCTTACGGTTGATGCTCGTTGAGTTACGAGTACTGAAGCGCATACCCCCGTAATCGGACGTGCTCACATCCGTCTTGGGTGTACGGTACGAAGCC
>JAGCDO010000028.1 GCA_017651265.1 Prevotella sp.
CGGAATGCAAAGTCGTTGCTCACACTTACCTGATTCATCTGAGCACGGGTAAGTATCAAGGATTCCAGCTCCTCCATTTCCTCTTTCTGATCATCGTTCTTGACAGATTCCTCTGTCTGGTTGGGCTGGTTAGGCTGTTCCCCGATGTTTTCCTCTGGATCGCTATTACAGCTCACCAGGGCAAAGCCTAATAATAACGAAATTACAAACACCTTTTTCATCATTGTTGTAGTTTTATTTGTTTTCTATATGGTTTACAATTCTCTTAATTCTAAACACGAAGATTGCGAAACCTTGCTTCTGAAATAGTTAATAATTGCTAATTCAGCACTTATTTCTCATTCCCCTCCTCATGGAGGGGAAAAGGGTGGCATTATCTTACCACATATTTTTTTCCGTTTTGTATATACACTCCTTTCTTTGGCGTGCCTTGCACTCTGCGACCATAGAGATCGGTTGTGACAGGTATCAGGTCCCTGTCATTATTTATAACCGATGCAAATATAGATACTACCAATGAAAGTTCCAAATAATTCGCGAGAAAAAAGTTCACAAAAGTTCACATCGTTAGACTTTTCCTCGCCATGGCCATTTTCAAGTAAACTTGAATGGCTCATTTGGCTTATCGAAAAAGTTCACATGGGTTAGACTTTATCTCGCCATGGCCATTTCTAAGCAAGCTTGAATGGCTCATTTGGCTTATCGAAAAAGTTCACATGGGTTAGACTTTATCTCGCCATGGCCATTTCTAAGCAAGCTTGAATGGCTCATTTGGCTTATCGAAAAAGTTCACATTCGTATATATAACTTGTATGATGGCCAGAAATCTTAATCTTTATTTCTTAACCACATGCTGAAAAAGCGGTCATATACAATGAATCCGTCTCCAGTTTGGTAAACATACTCTTTTTCTGTTAGGAACTGTAATGCCCTCTGCACACTACTTGACGACTTTAAATGATGTGTCCGCAGGAAAAGTCCAGAAAGAGGTTCCTTAACTAAACCTTCCATGGCAATTGCTTTTAGCAACTGTGTCTGGTTCTGAGTAAGAAGGTGGAATATTCGTTTATAGTTTTCCTCCTCAGTGGAAATAATCTGACCAACAGCCTGACGGAGCTCAACATCTGTAATCACGCCAGGTTCAAACCGATAAAGTCGATTCAGAACAGACTGCACAAACCAGGTAACGCCATCCACCATACTATATATCTGATGAAAAGCCTCAGCAGATAATACGATACTCTTTTCCTTCATCTTTTCAGCAGCGAACTCATAGTAATCAGCTTCCCGGATTACATCA
Source organism: Prevotella sp. (assembly GCA_017651265.1). Lineage (GTDB taxonomy): Bacteria > Bacteroidota > Bacteroidia > Bacteroidales > Bacteroidaceae > Prevotella. The sequence continues at coordinate 1,301 of JAGCDO010000028.1, forward strand.
AGATACAGTTTTTCCGTACTCTTATAGAATGGATGCTTGGGGGAATCGAACATTTCAGACATCATATGCATCTTGCTTCCAGCAAATATGAAATGTACTTGATGCAATTGCTGGACATAAGTCCGCAACAAGGCTTCCACGTTCTTCTCCGGATACTCTGCAATTTGCTGGAACTCGTCAATGGCAATGAAACAAGATCGGTTTGTATGCGAAAGATATGCGAAGATTTCTTCGAGCGTCTGTTCTGCTTGTTGGGGATTAAACGCGAGTCCAAGTTGTGGAAGACCCGTTAAAGGATCTTGTGACATGGTAATCTGACTATTCCTAAAGAACTTACTTATAAGTCCTTCTGCCTTCTGCAATGGCGTATCCAACTTACCAACGACGGACTTACCTAATACACGCACAAAATCACTCAGCGTATTTGTTGCATAGATATCTACATAGAAACAAGATATATTTTTATCCTGTTCTTTTAGTCGATGGAAAACATTATGGATAAGCCCTGTCTTCCCATAGCGCCGCGGACTCATCAATGTTAGATTGCATCCATTGGTCAATGCAGAAATAACATCATCAGTTTCTTTCTGTCTGTCGCAGAAATAGGTTGGCCCCTCATAGCCATAAACGAGGAAAGGATTTTCTATCTTGTTCATATCATGCAGTTTATGTTTATTACGCAAATTGCGTAACGCAAATTGCGTAATGATGCTGCAAAGATACGATTAAGCGAGCACAATACAAAATAAATTTGTATTTATTTTTATTGTCGAGCGAAAGTATCTTCAGCAAAGCCAATGTACGATTAAGCTAGCACAATACAAAATAAATGTGGCAAGCTAAGCATGATGGTGATATAGGTTATACGCTTCATATCATTACATAAATCGTGCAAAGATAGAAACGACCAATGAAAGTTCCAAATAAAACGCGAGGAAAAAGTTCACAAAAGTTCACTTCGTTAGACTTTTTCTCGCCATGACCATTTCTAAGCAAGCTTGAATGGCTCATTTGGCTTATCGAAAAAGTTCACATTGGTGTAAAATTCCTCGCCATGGCCATTTCCAAATAAACTCAGGGTTGCTTAACTCCATCAACACACAGCATATAACAATGATTTCACACAGTGGATTAACCAAGGCTTAGATGGCTAAAGTCTTTGAAAGAGATGTAAAAAACAATGGAAATATTTGGATGTTATAGTAGAAATATGTATCTTTGCCAACGACTACGAAAAAAGTCGTAACGAAAAAAGTCGTAATATGAAGAATCCCTTTAAATTCGGAACTATCGTCGAGGAAGAATACTTCACTGATAGAGTTGAAGAGGTGGCATATATCAGTCGTTTCGTTGACAGTGCGAACCATCTTATCCTGATCAGTCCCCGTCGATTCGGCAAGAGTAGTGTGGTTGCGAAGGCTGTAAAACAGAGCGGTCGCAAAAGCATTACGGTAAACCTGCAACAGGTAACTTCCGTTGCCGATTTGTCGGCAAAACTGCTAAGAGAGTTCTTTAAGGTGCATCCAATAGAGCGCATACGTCATCTGATCTCGCACTTCAGAATTATCCCCACAATAACAACAAATGCGATTACAGGGACGTTGGATGTTTCTTTCCAACCAGGAGTGGATGCATCGGTACTCCTTGAAGATGTGATGGACCTCATCGAGAAGACTCATTCTCAGCAGGATAGAATTATTGTCGTGCTTGATGAGTTCCAGGAGATTCTCGACCTAGACCCACGCTTAGACAAGAAGCTGCGAGCCATCATGCAGAATCAGAAAAACATCAACTATATCCTGTTGGGAAGTCAAGAAAGCATGATGACAGACATTTTCGAGAAGAAGAAGTCACCGTTTTATCATTTTGGAGAACTCATGCGTCTTGGCAAATTGCCACGGGAGGATTTTCACAAATATCTGTCAGAGCGCCTAAAGGAATGCTTCCCTAACAATAGTAACGAGATTGCTGACCGTATTCTGGATTATACTTTTTGTCACCCCTATTATTCTCAACAATTGGCTGCCAATGTATGGAATATTGGTGTTCTGCAACCGGAAAAGGAAGATGTCATAGGAACAGCCATCGATTATATAGTTACCACCCACGGACATGACTATGAGCGTTTGTGGATGAACTTCAACCGAACCAACAAATGGATATTGCAACGACTCGCAAAAGACGGGATGTTACAAACAGGAGAGCACCGAACGAGCACTGTTTACAGTGCCCTAAAGCGGTTACAGAAAGATGGCTATGTCATTTATACAAATCGCTACGAGTTGGAAGATCCTTTTTTCAGAGAGTGGATTATTAGGGGGATGTAATTCGCCTAATTGCCTTCAGCGATTATCGTCACGACTCGGCAATGCCCAAATGCATTTGGCATTGCACTCACTGCTCCGATAATTCGTGCAATTCGTAGAGAAAGAAAAACAGAATAATGCGAAAGGATCTTCGGCGCAGTTAAAGAGTTTCTATATATCGCTACGAGAAGTTAATATACAATAAGGCACGACAAGTGGTGGTTAAATTTCCATAAACTAAAGCAACAATATGCGGATTCTTGCCGTTTTATTCATGATTTTGCACTATAATTGCAGTGCGAAAGCGTTATTGAACGTAGAATAATTAATAAAAGAAAGGAAATAAAAGATGAAAAAAAGTATTGTTTGGATGACAGCTACTGCTGTGGTGTTACTTGCCAGCAGCTGCGCCAGTAAGAAAGATCTGGAGAACTGCCGACTGGATAACCAGAACCTGCAGAACGAGAACAAGGAACTGAATACGAACTATCAGGTAGTGAAAGAGCAATTGGCAGGAGCCAATGCCCGTGTTACCTCCCTCGAGGAGCAGCTGGCCCAGCAGAAGAGGGCATATGCCGCCCTGCAGCGTTCGCTTGATAAGAGTCTGACGAATGCGAACCAGAACAACGTGTCTATCGAGAAACTGGTGGATCAGATCAACGAAAGTAATCAGTATATCCGTCATCTTACCGAGTTGAAGTCGAAGAGTGACTCCCTGAACATGGTGCTCACCAATAACCTTACCCGCTCGCTTACAAAGGAAGAGCTGAAAGAGGTGGATGTGCAGGTGCTGAAGGGCGTGGTGTATATCTCGCTGGCCGACAACATGCTCTACAAGAGCGGATCGTATGAAATCAATGACCGTGCAGCTGAGACACTCTCGAAGATTGCCAAGATCATCATGGACTATAAGGATTATGATGTACTGGTAGAAGGAAACACCGACAATGTGCCTATCTCTCGTGAGAATATCCGAAACAACTGGGACCTCTCTTGTCTGCGTGCTTCCAGCGTTGTACAGTATCTGCAGAACAACTACGGAGTTGATCCGAAACGGTTGACGGCAGGTGGACGTGGTGAATATAACCCGCTGGCCAGCAATAATACCGAAGTAGGTAAGCAGCGTAACCGTCGTACCCAGATTATTATCACTCCGAAACTCGACGAGTTCATGGAACTTATCGATCAGGCACCGGAAGAATAGTTGATAGTTGACAGTTGACAATTGACAATTGACAGTTGTTACTATCTCAAACAGCTTCGCTCGAGGAATTCGTCGAAGCGGTCGCGGTAGCCGTTGAAGATATTGATGTCAACCTCACCGTGAATACCATTTACATGGCCATCTGGACTGAGCTGCCAGATGGCCAGTTTTACATCTGGCTTATACTCCCCGTAGCGGGCAATCCATACCTGATACTCTTCCTTGATATCGTCGGCATCGGCCAGGTATTTGTTGATGAAGTTCTGACTGACATACAGGATGGGCTTCACGCCAAGGTGGTTCTCCACCGCTTTCATCCAAACACGGATGCGGTTCAACAGCACCTCTGTTCCTCCCATCTCTTTGATGAGGGCAGCCGAAGGCTCCACATCGAGCACTGGGGGAAGATCGCCCGGATGGAAGAGGGTGTTCTGGATGAAATAGTTGGCTTGTTGGGTACCGCTGGTGCGGGTAGAGAAGAAATGATAGGCTCCACAACGAATACCGTGATTACGGGCATTCTTGTAGTCGTTGACGAAATACTTATTGGTAATGGTGGTACCTTCGGTACTCTTGATGTAACAGAAGGAAACGGGGTAGTCAACCGTTCCCGTAATACGTTTGTTACTCTTCGAACCTAAATGCGAGATGCGTATCTTACTCCAGTCGATACTATAGTGTTTCTTTCCGAAGTCGTGCTGATAGCGGGAGATGTCAATACCATAAATATGCTCCGTGGTGTAGATAGGGCGCTCGCCCTGATAGACATTGTCTTTCCATTCGCCGATGCGAACCATACCGTTGGCATCTAACAGAATGCCGAAGCCGTTGCGTTTCCCTTCGTGCCACATGCCGTCGTAGGTCCTACCTTCAGTATCTTCCATGACACCGTGCCCTTCAGGAATCCACAAGCGGTTGGTTTCTCCATGATAGGTACTGTCGTTCATGGCCAGGAACACATTCACCGTATCGGTGTTCTGATGCAGCAGGGAGTCGGCCGTAAGACGGAAGGCTTCCGACTGACTATTATCATACACTGCCCGTGCCCCTCGTGTCTTCCTGTGTTTGCGGGTCTGCACCACACAAGTGTTGCGCTGCGCATCCATCTCCAGGATATGACAGGCCGACCGTCTCCTATTAGCAACGGAGTCATCGGTCAACAAGGTGTATTCCTGTATGAACCGCACCCGCATCTTGTCAAAACTATTGGTGTCAGAAAGAATCGTGAGTACCTTCTGCGTCTGCTCCAAGTCGGCTTTGGCGGCACTTTCATAATCGGCTATATCATTGTAACCCTCGTCCATGACTTTATGCACCCGCAGGAAATACTGCAGCTCTTCAATCCTTTTCTTGAGAACGGTGATGCGTTGTTCAACAACAGGTCGTTGCTGCATCATGGTTTCGCGTATCTTCGCATTCTCCGTGCGCTCCCACTGCTTGGGGTTGGTACCCTCGGTTAAGAGTCGTCCACGACACAAAGGGGTGAATGTGCGGCGAATCCAAGTGCCATGCACCACCTTGGAATTCTTGGGGATGGCATTGGCGTCGGTGGAAAGGCGACAGGTGGTCCAGTTATCGTAGTTGTTCAGGTAGAAAGCGGGCTGTCCGTCGATGCTCACCTCATAATAGGTGTCATACTCCAATCGGGCGATGCTGCCTTTTAGTTGCTCTTCGGAGGATGGGACCAAAGGGAGGAGCACAATGACGAACACAGCCGCCAATGTTAAAAACAGCAGCGAGAGTATGATTCTCACTGCTGTCTTGCTTTGGTATTTCTCTAATGTCTTAATCGATTTCTTCATCTGGCTCGTAACCGCCCATCTCACGGATGGCATTCTTCAGCATGGTGTATTGCTGATAGAGGTGGTTAACTGCTTCCTCACCTTGGGTGTAGTCGTGCATCGGACTCTTCAGGAAGAAGCTCAGGAAACGCTGGGTACCGTAACGACCGGCACGTGCGGCAAGGTCGCTCAGCAGACAGAGGTCGAGACAGAGCGGAGCAGCAAGGATACTGTCGCGGCAGAGGAAGTTGATCTTGATCTGCATGGGATAGCCCATCCATCCGAAGATATCGATGTTGTCCCAACCTTCCTTGTTGTCGTTGCGTGGCGGGTAGTAGTTGATACGTACCTTATGATAATACTGGGTATCCTCGTCGTTGCCATGTCCGTAGAGGTCGGGCTGGATCTCGGGCTTCAGGATGGTCTCCAAAGTAGAGAGCTTTGACACTTCCTTGGTGCGGAAGTTTGCAGGCTCATCGAGCACCAGACCGTCGCGGTTACCTAAGATATTGGTAGAGAACCAACCGCTAAGACCCAGGCAACGGGTTCCGATGATCGGGGCGAAACCACTCTTCACCAATGTCTGACCGGTCTTGAAGTCCTTACCGGCAATAGGCATCTTGGTCTTCTCAGCCAACTCCCACATAGCGGGGAAGTCAACAGTGGTGTTAGGAGCACCCATGATGAAGGGAGCACCCTCAACCAGTGCTGCATAGGCATAGCACATAGACGGGGCAATATGCTCACGGTCGTCAGCCTTCATGGCTGCTTCGAGGTCGGCGAGCTTATAGTGAACCTTCTCGTCAACGGGAACATAAATCTCGGTGGAAGCTGCCCACAGCACAACGATACGGGCACAGCCGTTCTTCTCCTTGAACGAACGGATGTCCTCGCGAACCTGTTCCATCATGTCCCAGCGGTTCTTGCACTGTTTTACGTTATCTCCGTCTAGTCGCTTGGCATAGTTCTTGTCGAAAGCAGCTTTCATGGGGACGATCTTCTCCAACTCGTCACGAACAGGCTCGATGTCCTTCTCCTTGAGGACTTCAGCATACATGGCTGCCTGATAGGCGTTCTGGGGATAGACATCCCAGCAGCCGAAAACGATGTCGTCGAGATTGGCGAGAGATACGATCTCGTTGTAAGGCACATACTTCTTGTCGTCGCCTTTACCGATACGGATCTTATCATACTGTGTCATGGAACCGACAGGCTTAGCCAAACCCTTGCGAGTCATCAGCACACCTGTCATGAATGTTGTGGAAACTGCTCCACAGCCTACTACGAGGATTCCAAGCTTTCCCTCAGCAGGCTTCACATTTGTCTTACCCATTTTTAAAATTTCTTTTGAGTTTTGTTTCTTAATTTGATGCAAAAGTATAAAAACTATTTTAAAGTTAGTCAGTTTTCACATTTTTTGTGCTTATAATTTCGTTGTTTATACGAAAAAAGTGAGGATTGCTGGGTTATAGTTCATGTTTTCTCGTTTTTCTTTTGTATCTTTGTCCCCGAAACATAACAATATGATTGTAAAAAAATGAAACTGTTAAAAGATCAACAATATGGAGGTGAGCGCCCGTTGTTTGCTATCCATGACACGCGGTTGGAGAATGTAACCATCACGGAAGGGGAATCGGGCATTAAATGCTGCTCCAACTTGGAGATCGATCATTGCCACTTCATCGGGAAGTATCCCTTGTGGCATGTTAACGGCTCACGCATTACGAATAGCTATTTCGAAGTAGGATCCCGGTCGGCCATCTGGTATAGTAATGATATGAAGATGCAGGATTGCATCATCGACGGACCGAAGTTCTTCAGGGAGATGAAGAATCTGGAACTGGAGAACGTGACCATCAATGATGCTGATGAGACTTTCTGGCGTGTTCAGGGACTGAAGATCAGTAATGTAAAACTGCATGAGGGTACTTATCCGTTCATGTTCTGCAAGGATGTATTTGTTGACGGATTGGAGAGCGATTCGAAATATGTGTTCCAGTATTGTGAGAACGTAGAGGTACACCATGCCAAGATCACAACCAAGGATTCTTTCTGGGAGTGCAAGAACGTGGTGATCTATGATAGTGTGATCGATGGGGAGTATCTGGGGTGGCATTCCGAGAACTTGAAACTGGTGCGTTGCCATATCGGTGGTGAACAGCCATTGTGCTATGTAAAAGGACTGGTTATGGAGGACTGTACCTTTGATGCTGCGTGCGACAGGATGTTCGAGGATTCTGAGGTGAATGCGTCCATCATCGGAACGATAACCAATATCAAGAACCCGCGTACCGGTCATGTGGTGGCCGACTCCATAGGTAGCATCACCATCGATGAGAATATCCTGCCGCCAGCCGACTGCCTGATTGAGGCGCGTTGTAAGTAATCTATAATAAACCTGCTATGATCTATAACTTTGATGAAATCATACCCCGCCGTCATACAAATAGTGTGAAATGGGATGAAGCTACTCAGGATGATATCATTCCTCTCTGGGTGGCCGACATGGATTTTCGGGTGCTTCCCCAGATTACGGAAGCGCTTCAGCAACGTGTGGACCATGGGGTGTTCGGCTATACCCATGTGCCGGATAGCTATTATGAATCGGTAATCAGATGGTTTAAGGACCGGCATGGGTTACAAGGGGTAAAGCCATCGGATATAATCTATACATCGGGCGTCGTACCTGCTATTTCGGCCATCGTGCGGGGATTGACCTTACCGGGTGATAAGGTCCTCGTGCAGACACCTGTGTACAATTGCTTCTTCTCGAGCATCCGCAACCAAGGGTGTATAGTAGAGGAGAATCATTTGATTTACCAGAACAACACCTATGTTGTTGATTGGGATGACTTTGAAAAGAAGTGTGCCGACAGTCGGGTGCGCATCTTCTTGCTTTGTAATCCTCATAATCCGGCAGGACGTGTGTGGAAGAAAGAAGAACTGCTGCGCATGGGGGAGATTTGCCGGAAACACAACGTTTTCGTCATCTCTGATGAGATTCATTGTGAACTGGTGATGCCTGGAAATGAGTATACTCCCTTTGCTTCACTGTCGGATGATTTCCTGAAGAACAGTGCTACCTGCGTGGCACCGACGAAGGCTTTCAATATCGCCGGACTGCAGATTGCAAATATTATTGTGAAGGATCGGACGAAGCGGGAAAGAATCGATCGCGCTATCAATATCCATGAGGTGTGCGATGTGAATCCCTTCGGGGTCATTGCTACTGAGGCTGCCTATACCGAGGAGGGGGCAAAGTGGCTGAGACAACTGAATACGTATCTCTTTGCGAATTACCGGTTCTTGTGCGACTTCTTCAGTAAGCACTTCCCTTCTTTGGAGGTGGTTAAATTGGAGGGGACTTATCTGGTGTGGGTTGACTGCTCTTCCTTGGGCAAATCATCTACAGAGATTGTGAATAAACTCTACCGTCATGGTGTGTGGATGAACGACGGGGCGATATATGGGGAGAACAAAGGTTCGTTCATTAGGATTAATATTGCTTGTCCGAGGAAGATCCTCGAGGAGGGGCTTCTTCGTATGGAAAGGACATTGCATCGTTAATAATTTGAAGGTAAAAGCGCCTTTATATTATATAATAATAAGGTAAAGGCATTTTTCTTTTCTTCCCTTTTGTCCTCTTTTTCGAAAATCTTCGTCTGCAAGTGAAAAAAGTTGCAATTTATTTTGCAGGTTCGCAGAAATTGTGTACCTTTGCATCCGCTTTCGCACTATTTTTTACGAGTTGCGGGAGTTTAGATAGATCTTTGAAATGCTTACATAGACAGAGAAGTAGTACGAGAAGCGGTTGCCGTTTCTTTTTATAAGAATC
>JAGCDO010000029.1 GCA_017651265.1 Prevotella sp.
ACCCTTTGTTTATCGGTGTTTCAAGAGTTTTATGTTAGGTCTTGGGAAAAACACAAAAATTCTTTCATTTTGTGGAGCCGAATTACATATTCGCCGGAACACAGTGAAGATAGTTTCTTGTCATAATACAATTTGTTCCCAACGTGGGAATAAACTGTTCCCAACGTGGGAAATCCTACAAGGCTGATTAGCGTTATTCGGGTGCAAATATCTAAAATAATACATTTAGTTGTATAGGAATTTCCCTATTATTATCATTTTAATCCCTATTTTTGCAATTATTTGCTGACTTATTGGATATAATTCTCTCGTTTTCTTCTCACTTAATCGAATTATTCGTATCTTTGCCGTCAATAAGGTGAAGAAGAGGCACCGAAATGAAGAAAGCGTTGAAATGGACGGCCCTGGCCGTCGCCATTCCTATTCTGCTGATTGTACTATTGGCCGTACTGCTTTACTTGCCCCCTGTACAGAACTGGGCAGTGAAGCAGGTGGCTCGTGTTGCCTCAGAGAAGACCGGTATGGAGATCACTGTGGAGCGTGTGAACCTGGAGTTCCCGCTGAACCTCGGCGTGGAAGGACTGCGTGTGCTGCAGCCCAACGACTCTCTTCCTGAGCAGAAAGATACGGTGGCCGATGTGCGCAAGCTGGTGGTCAACGTGCAGTTGTGGCCCTTGCTGAAGAAACAGGTGGAGATAGATGCCTTGGATTTCACCGACCTGACTTTCAATACCACCCATTTTGTTCCTGAGGCCAGGGTGAAAGGTAAGGTGGGCAATATGCACCTTGCTAGTCATGGTATCGACCTGAAAGGACAGCTCCTTCGTGTCAACGAGGCTCAGTTGGCCGACGCGAAGATAGATGTGCAGCTGAGTGATACCGTTCCTCCCGATACGACGAAGAGTGAGAACTTCTGGAAGATCAGTGTCGACCAACTGAATATCGACCGAAGTGATGTAACCGTACGCATGCCGAACGACACCTTACAGGTGGCGGCTCATCTGGGAAAGGTAGAGGCCAAAGAAGGATTCTTCGATCTGTACAAGGGTGAGTATAAGGTGAAACGACTCGATTGGAACGATGGTGCCTTGGCTTATGATGATCGTTTCGCACCCAAGGTGAAAGGTCTTGACTACAACCACTTGAATGTACGGGATATCCAGTTGGGTGTTGACTCCCTTTCCTATAGCTCCCCCAAGCTTAGTCTTAACGTGCGCTCTTGTTCCTTGAAGGAGCAGAGCGGATTGGAGGTGACGGAACTGAAGGGCGGGTTTGCCATGGACGACAAGAAGTTCTATTTGCCTGATCTGAAACTGCGCACACCGGAATCGAGTCTGGATGCGCATGTGGTGATGGATCAGAACGCCTTTGCCGACCAGCAGCCTGGAAAGATTCACGTTACGGCCGACGGCTCCTTGGGGAAACAGGACATCATGCGCTTCTTAGGTGGTATGCCTACCAAGTTCGTCCGTCAGTGGCCGAACCAGCCGCTAACCGTGAAGACCGTTCTTTCTGGTAATATGAACCGTATTGAGTTCACCGGACTGAACGCTAAACTGCCCTCCGCCTTTAATATCAATGCACGGGGCTATGTGATGAATCCCACTGATCCTGATAAGATGGTGGCAGATGTCACCCTTGACGCCAAGACATATAACATCAACTTCCTGACGTCGTTAGTCGATCCGAAGACGATGGAAGGAATCCGCATACCGCAGGGTATCGGTGTAAAGGGAAAGTTCAAGGCTGACGGTAATAGGTATATGGCCGACTTCACCGCCACGGAAGGGATGGGTAGCGTGAAGGGAAAGGCAGATTTCGACACGAAGACCATGAGGTATCAGACAAACATGACGGTGAACAATCTTCACATCGGTCATTTCCTGCCGGGGTATGAGATGGGGGCCTTTACCGGTGATATCGACCTGAAAGGACAGGGTACTGATTTCTTCTCACCCAAGACAAACCTGCAGGCTAAGGCACGCATCAAGAAATTCCAGTATGGACAGTATAACCTGGATGGAATGAATGCCACGGCCATGGTGAAGAACGGTAGGATGAAGGCTGATATAGATTCGAACAATCCGTTACTGAAAGGACAGTTCACCGTTGATGCACTCACCAACAAGAAGAATATCAAGGCCACGATAGCTGCTGATGTGCTGCATGCCGACCTTTATAAACTGCATCTTACCGATGAACCGATGACGGTAACGATGTGTGGACACTTCGATGTGGCTACCGACATGAACGACTTCTACCAGGTGCAGGGAATGGCTTCTGACATCACCGTGCGAGACAGTAGGGAGGTATATCGTCCTGATGATGTGGTACTGGATGTGCTGACACGTCGGGATACCACTCATGCGGTGGTTGACTGCGGCGATTTCCATCTTGACATGGATGCGAAAGGTGGTTATAAGCAGTTGATGAAGGTGGGTGACCAGCTGATGACAGAGCTGAGTAAGCAGACTAAGGAGAAACATATTGACCAGATGGCACTGCGACGGAAGTTCCCCACGGCACGTATCCGACTGCATACTGGGAATGATAACTTCTTTGTACGAATGCTGGAACGTGAAGGCTATTCGTTTGCGAAGGCCGACATCGATATGGTTACCTCTCCACAGGAGGGACTGAACGGACAGATGAAGATCCTGACGCTCATGGCCGATAGCGTACAGTTGGATACAGTGCGTCTGAACTTCGTGTCAGACAGTACGAATATCACCTTTAACGGTCAGGTGCGCAACAACACCAAGAATCCGCAGTTTGTTTTCAACACCTTGTTCGATGGTTACCTGTTGGAGAAAGGTGCCGGCGTGAACCTACGGTATTACGATTCCAACGATAAGCTGGGTGTGCGCCTTGGTGCTGAGGCTGCGATGGAGGATAACGGCATCCGACTGCACCTACTCTCAAAGGATGCTGTGATTGCTTACCGACCGGCACGCATCAACGACGATAACTATGTGTATCTGGCGGATAACCGACGGGTGTCGGCGCAGCTGGAGATACTGGCAGACGACGGTACAGGTTTGAAGGTCTATTCCAACGACGAGAACCTGGAAGCCCTGCAGGATATTACCGTATCACTGAACAAATTGAATCTCGAAGAGCTGGTATCGGTCATTCCTTACATGCCTGATATCAAGGGATTCCTCAATGGCGACTTCCACTACGTGCAGGATGGTGATCACTTTACCGTGTCATCCTCGATGGAAGGTAACGGCTTGTACTACGAAGGCAGTAGGATGGGTAACCTGGGAACGGAGTTCGTCTATATGCCGATGGACGATGGCTCGCACTTTGTGGATGGAACACTGGCCGTGGAAGGTAATGAGGTAGGTACGATCTCAGGTACTTACCAGCCAAAGGGAAAGGAAAACATGGATCTGGTGGTGAACCTTGCCCGATTGCCGATCTCGCTCGTCAACGGTTTTATTCCCGATCAGCTGTTCGGTTTCAAGGGCTATGGCGAAGGCGAACTGACAGTCAAAGGCTCGCTTGACAGACCAAGAGTGGATGGAGAAGTGTTCCTCGACTCCTGTCATCTGGTGAGTGTACCCTATGGTATGGACCTCCGCTTTAGTAACGACCCGGTACGTATCGTAGGCAGTCATCTGCTCCTGGAAAACTTCGAGATGTACGCCCATAACGAGAACCCGCTGAACATCGCGGGTAGCATCGATTTCTCTAATCTGGAACGTATCATGATGGATGTGCGGATGCGGGCCGACAACTACGAGATCATCAACGCCAAGGAGCAGCCTAACAGCGTGGCTTTCGGTAGGGCGTTCGTAAACTTCTACGGTACGATGAACGGTAGACTTGACAACTTGATCATGCGGGGAAGACTCGATGTGCTGGGCACTACAGACCTAAGTTATGTGCTGCGCGATTCTCCATTGACTACTGATAACCAGTTGGATGAGCTGGTGAAGTTCACCGATTTCACCGATACCACAGAAACCATTGTAAACCGTCCGCCACTGAACGGTTTCCGCATGGATCTGACCATGGCTGTGGCTAAGGGAGCCCATATCATGGCTTACCTGAATGCCGACCACTCGAACTATATCGACCTGATGGGTGGCGGAAACCTGCGCATGCAGTATAATACGGCAGATAACCTCCGTCTGACGGGGCGTTATACGTTGGATAACGGTGAGATGAAATACTCGCTGCCCATCATCCCGTTGAAGACCTTCACCATTCAGGATGGAAGCTATATTGAGTTCACGGGCGACCCGATGAATCCTACGCTGAATATCACGGCCACGGAGAAGACCAAGGCTACGGTGTCGAATGCCAATGGGGTGGGGCGCGGCGTGAACTTCGAATGTGGCGTGATTATCACCAAGACGCTGAACGACATGGGACTGGAGTTCACACTCGATGCACCGGAGGATATGGCGCTGCATAATGAGTTGCAGCAGATGAGTGTGGAACAGCGGGGTAAGCTGGCGGTAACGATGCTCACCACGGGTATGTATCTGGCCGATGGAAACACCAGCGGATTCTCGATGAATGGTGCCCTGAGCAGTTTCCTCGAGAACGAGATCAACAATATCACAGGAAATGCCCTGCGCACGCTCGACCTCTCCATCGGTCTGGATAATGCCACTGATGCCTCTGGTACGATGCATACCGACTACTCGTTCCGTTTCGCTAAGCGGTTCTGGAATAACCGTGTGAAGATATCGGTGGGTGGAAAGGTGTCGACAGGTGCACAGAATGCCTATGGCAACGAGTCGTTCTTCGACAATGTCACCCTCGAATATCGTTTGGATGACACGGCGAACAAGTATGTGAAACTGTTCTTCGACAACAACAGTTACGACTGGTTGGAGGGCTATACACAGGAATACGGTGGTGGTTTCATCTGGCGCCGTACATTGCAGCATTTCAAGGATATCTTCCGTTTCAAGAGCGACACGCAGGAGATTCCTGATCTGGTTCCGACGGAAAAGGTTAACATTCCTGACTCCATCACTGTGAAAGCGGTGGAATACAAACAATGAAAGGTTGACGATCATGGATAATAGACGCAACATATATAATAAGGTATCTACGGGGATCACTCTTTTGACGATGTTCCTCTGTTCCTGGGTATGTTTCTCTTGCTCCACCACCAAGGGAGTGCCCGAGGGTGATCAGCTGTTTGTGGGTCTTACCAAGATTGATTACCAGGACTACGAGCGCAATTCCAATTTCATCGATACGCAGGTGGAGGTGGAGGCGGCGCTGGCCACGGCACCTAACGGAGCCCTGTTCGGCAGCAGCTACTATCGTACCCCGTTCCCTTACGGCTTATGGATATGGAATGCCTTCAATGACAAAGAAAGCGGTTTTGCCAAGTGGATGACGAAGTCGTTCGGTAAGCAGCCCGTGCTGATGAGTTGGGTGAATCCCGCCTTGCGTGCCTCCGTGGCTCAGTCGGTATTACGTAAGTACGGCTACTTCCGCGGTTCCGTCTCCTACGACACTATCCCTCGTCGGAACCCCAAGAAAGCTAAGATCGGCTATACGGTGAAGATGGGTCATCTGTTCACAGTTGACAGCATCGACTATGTGAACTTCCCTGAAGGAGCTGACAGTCTGATTAGCGCCACCATGAACGAGGCCATGATCCGTACTGGTGATGCTTTTACCGTTCCTGCCCTTGATGCAGAGCGTACTCGTATCACCAACCTCTTCCGTAACAACGGCTATTTCTATTTCCAGAACGGCTACGCCTCGTATCTGGCTGACACACTCGCCGTTCCAGGTAAGGTACAGCTGCGTTTGCAGGCTGCCGATGATCTCCCTGAAGAGGCAACGCATAAGTGGTATATAGGTAAGGTGACCATCGACTTACGCCGACAGTTCATGCAGGAGCTGACCGACTCCATGGGGCGTCGCTCCTTCAAGGTGCGTTTCCATGGCCGTCGTCCGCCGGTACGTCTGAGCGTCATCATGAACAACATGAAGTTGCGGCACGGTCAGCCGTACAGCTATGACAAATACTTGGAGTCGGTGGCGAAGATCAACAGTACGGGTATCTTTGGTATGGTCGACTTCACTTTCACACCCCGGGATACAGCTTTCACCTCTCATCAGGACACCCTTGACTTGAATCTGAACTGCGTGCTCGATAAACCGTACGACAGTTATATTGAGACAAACCTGAAGAACAAGACATCAGGTAGGTTCGGTCCTGAGTTGGTGTTAGGTTTCACCAAGCGTAACGCCTTCAGAGGTGGAGAACTGCTGGACATCAACCTGCACGGCTCTTACGAATGGCAGCGGGCACAAGGCAGTTATGGTAGTAAGCGGTTGAATTCATACGAGTATGGTATCAGTGCCTCACTGGAGTTCCCTCGTATCGTATTACCTTGGCGTGAGTGGCTGGAGCAGCAGGCCAGCAGGAGAAGGGAAGCGGCTCTGAGAGACACCACCATGCACCACCAGCGAACGCACCGCCGTCCTGTGCAGCGATACTACAGTACACCGTCAACTCTTGCCAAGATGTCGCGAAACACCCTGAACCGTCCCAGCTATTTCAAGATGGTGAACTTCAGTGGTGAATGGACCTACCGTTGGCAGAAAGCACAGAACCGTCGTCATGAACTGAGTCCGCTGACCATCACCTACCAGCACCTGGTACATACCACCCATGGCTTCGACAGCATTGTCAGCAGTAATCCTTACCTCACCGCGACGATGCATGATGTGTTCATCCCCAAGATGCGTTACACCTTTTATTATGTCAGTCCGCCATCCCTGCACAATCCTATAACATGGGAAACAACGGTCTCAGAAGCCGGAAACCTCTCGTCGCTGGCTTATATGGCCTTCGGCAAGAAATGGAACACCGAGGACAAGGAGATGTTCAACAATCCTTATTCGCAGTTTGTGAAGATTGAGACCGATTTCACCAAGCGTTGGCGATTGAGTAGTACCTCGCAGTTGGTGGGGCATCTCAATGCGGGTGTGATCTATGCCTATGGTAACAGCAGTAAGGCGCCGTTCAGCGAGATGTTCTATGTGGGAGGTGCCAACAGCATCCGTGCCTTCACCGTGAGAAGTATCGGACCAGGTAACTTCAAACCGATGGAGGAGGCTGGCTTCTCGTATCTGTTCCAGAACGGTGATGTGAAACTGCTGGGGAACCTCGAATACCGCACCCGACTGTTCAATGGATTGTATGGTGCCATCTTCCTCGATGGAGGAAATGTGTGGACCATGAAGGAGCACTACGGGGATGCCGCCACCGATGCCGCTATGGATGGATCTGCCTTTAAGTTCGACCGGTTCTATCGTCAGATGGCATTGGGTACGGGTATCGGCTTGCGTTATGACCTCGATTTCCTCGTGCTCCGTCTCGACTGGGGTATCGGTCTGCACGTGCCCTATGACACAGGAAAGAGCGGATTCTATAATATACGCCGCTTTGGTGACGGACAGGCCTTGCATATCGCTGTGGGATATCCATTCTAATGAATGTTAATTCGGAACGGCGATGGCAGATTCTGCCCAAAATGTATTACTTTTGCAGCAACAATACAATAGATAAACAATAGAAGAAGATGAAACCTACTCTTTTTTTGCTCGCTGCTGGCATGGGAAGCCGTTATGGCGGACTGAAGCAGCTCGATGGTCTGGGACCAAACGGCGAGACCATCATGGACTATAGTATCTACGACGCCATCCAGGCCGGATTCGGTAAGGTGGTATGGGTCATCCGCAAGGACTTCGAAGAGCAGTTCCGTACGCAAATCCTGTCAAAATATGAGGATAAGATTCCCTGTGAGCTGTGCTTCCAGGGATTGGATGCGCTGCCCGAGGGATTCAGCGTTCCTGAAGGACGTGTCAAGCCATGGGGAACCAACCATGCAGTGCTCATGGGCAAGGATGTGATTAAGGAAC
Source organism: Prevotella sp. (assembly GCA_017651265.1). Taxonomy (GTDB): domain Bacteria; phylum Bacteroidota; class Bacteroidia; order Bacteroidales; family Bacteroidaceae; genus Prevotella. Next base: position 7,912 of record JAGCDO010000029.1, read on the forward strand.
CCTTCCTGGTCATTAACTGCGATGATTTCTATAACCGTGATGCCTTTATGGTCATCGGTAAATACCTGAGTGAGCTGCCCGAGGGCGCACGTAACCAGTATGCCATGGTGGGCTTCCGTGTGGGAAACACCTTGTCAGAGAATGGTACTGTGGCTCGTGGCATCTGTTCAAAGGATGACCAGGATCACCTCACAACCGTTGTGGAGCGTACGGAGATTGTGCGTTGCGCCGAGGATGGCTCTAATGCGGGTGCTGCTAATGAGCCGATTCGCTACAAGGATGAGGAAGGCAAGTGGGTAACGGTGGATGATGTGACGCCTGTATCCATGAATATGTGGGGATTCACACCCGACTATTTCGAGTACTCTGAGGCTTATTTCAAGGAGTTCCTCAGTGATCCAAAGAATATGACGAATCTCAAGGCCGAGTTCTTTATCCCGCTGATGGTGAACAAGCTCATCAACGAGAAGACTGCCACAGTGAAGGTGCTCGACACCACGAGCAAGTGGTTTGGCGTTACCTATGCTGCCGACCGTCAGACAACGGTTGACCGTATCCAGCAGTTGGTTGATGAGGGCGTATATCCAGCAAAGCTGTTCTAAGCTTCGCTGAATTGATAATTGATAATTGACAATTGACAATTGGAGATAGAGATTCTTTCTGCAACGCAATGTGAGCAGATGCGGCAACTGATAGCTGCGGCTGAACACATCATGGTATGCTGTCATCAGAACCCCGACGGTGACGCTATCGGCTCTTGTCTGGCCTTGGCTGAGTATCTCAGGATGCACGACAAGGATCCGATGATTGCCGTACCGGATAAGTACCCCGACTTCCTACAGTGGATGCCGGGCACGGAGCGTATCGTGCGCTACGACAAGCATCCGGAGCAAGTGGAGACAGCCTTCGCCCAGGCCGATCTGGTGTTCTGTCTCGACTTCAACCGTCCGGAGCGTATGGAGAAGATGGGGGAGGTGATGGCGGCCTCGTCGGCCAAGAAGGTCATGATTGACCATCACCCCGATCCTACCATCGATACCGTTCTATGCATTTCTCATCCGGAGATGAGCAGCACTAGCGAACTGCTCTTCAGGGTAATCTGGCAGCTGGGGGGCTTCGAGGAGATGACGCGTAAGATAGCCGTTCCCATCTACTGTGGCATGATGACCGATACGGGTGGTTTTACCTACAACTCCAACCGTCCGGAAATCTATTTCATCATCAGTCAGCTGCTCACCAAAGGGTTCGACAAGGACAAGATCTTCAGGAATGTGTATAACAACTATAGCGAATGGCGTCTCCGTCTGATTGGCTATGTGCTGTACCAGAAGCTGAATGTGATTCCCGAGAAACATGCCTCGTACTTCTGTTTGACACGCCGCGATCTGAAACGCTTCCACTATCTGAAAGGTGACGCTGAAGGACTGGTGAACATGCCGCTGCAGATTAAGGGAATGAAACTGAGCATCTCTCTCCGTGAAGATACCGAACGTGACAACCTGATCTGGGTGAGTTTGCGCAGCGTGGATGATTTCTCGTGTACCAAGGTAGCAGAAACTTATTTCAATGGCGGTGGACACTTGAATGCTTCTGGCGGTAGGTTGAACTGCTCAATGGAGGAAGCAGAGAAGATTGCACAACAGGCTATTAGGGAACTGGAAGGGTGAGGGATTTATTAAGTAATCCTAATTTCTTGTATCTCCTTCCTCGTTTCTCATTTTTTATCCTTACCTTTGCGGACGAATTCGCGAATAAACAAAAATGAAGATGAAAAGAACGATTATAGCAGTGTTCTCGTTGGTTGCCCTTCTGCTCGTGAGCAGTTGCAGTCATTACGAGACCTATGCCGAGCAGACCGAGAAGGAACGTGACGCCATACGGAAGTTCCTCACCGAAAAGAAGATCAATGTGATCAGTGAGGCTACCTTCAAGGCACAGAACTACACCACGGATGTCAACAAGAACGAGTACGTGCTCTTCGACAACACCGGTGTTTACCTCCAGATCGTTCGCAAGGGCTGTGGCTCTCCCATTGCTAATGGTGAGACGACCAGCGTACTCTGCCGCTTCAAGGAGTATAATATCCTGACCGATTCGCTCATCCTTACCAACGAGGTGATGAAATTGTCGTACCTGGTGGATAAGATGAATGTAACGCGTACCAGCGACTCCTTCACGGCTTCGTTTGTGGAGGGTGTGATGTTCACACAGTATCAGAGCGCCTCTGTACCCGCTGGTTGGCTGGTGCCGCTTCTCTACATCAATGTGGGACGACTGGAGAAGGAAGAGGATGAGATCGCCAAGGTGAACATCATCGTGCCACATTCACAGGGACATCAGTCGGCTGTGACAGGTGTCTATCCCTGTTATTATGAGATTACATACCAAAAAGGAAGATAAACCATGACTTTAATCAAATCCATATCTGGCATCCGCGGAACCATCGGCGGACCCACTGGTAATACCCTGAACCCATTAGACATTGTCAAGTTCGTAACGGCGTACGCCACATTTATAGACCCAAGAAGCAAGAAGCAAGAAGCAAGAGGTAAGAAGACCATCGTGGTGGGTCGCGACGCCCGCATCTCTGGCGAGATGGTGAAGAACGTGGTGTGCGGCACCTTGATGGGCTACGGCTTTGATGTGATCAATATCGGACTGGCTACTACGCCTACAACAGAGTTGGCTGTCCGCATGAGTGGTGCTGATGGCGGTATCATCATCACCGCCAGTCATAACCCCCGTCAGTGGAACGCTTTGAAACTGCTCAACAGCGAAGGTGAATTCCTGAACAAGGAAGAGGGCAATGAGGTGTTGGCTATTGCTGAGGCTGAGGATTTCCAGTATGCTGATGTGGACCATTTAGGTCATTATACCGAAGATAACACATTCAATAAACGACATATCGACAGCGTGCTCGACCTGAAGCTGGTGGATGTTCCAGCCATCAAGAAGGCTAAATTCCGCGTTTGTGCCGATACTATCAACAGTGTGGGAGGTGTTATCCTTCCTGAACTGTTCCAGGCATTGGGTGTTGACTATGAGATCCTGAACGGGGAGCCCAATGGTGACTTCGCTCATAACCCTGAGCCACTGGAGAAGAACCTTACAGGCATCATGGACAAGATGCGCCAGGGTGGGTTCGATTTAGGTATTGTGGTGGATCCCGATGTTGACCGTTTGGCCTTTATCTCGGAAGACGGTACCATGTTTGGCGAGGAATACACCCTTGTCAGCGTAGCCGATTACGTCCTTTCTAATACCAAACTGTCAACTGTTAACTGTCAACTATCAACAGTCTCCAACCTCAGTTCGACGAGAGCTTTGCGTGATGTCACCGAGAAATACAGCGGTACATACGCTGCCGCAGCCGTAGGCGAGGTGAATGTCACCACCAAGATGAAAGAGGTGGGTGCTGTTATCGGTGGCGAAGGCAATGGCGGTGTGATCTATCCTGAGAGTCATTACGGTCGTGATGCCCTCGTAGGTATCGCCCTGTTTCTCTCATCCCTGGCACAGAAAGGCTGTAAGGTATCTGAGCTGCGTGCCACCTTCCCCAACTATTTCATTGCCAAGAACCGCATCGACCTCACACCTTCTACCGATGTAGATGCTATTCTGGTGAAGGTAAAGGAGATGTATTCCGGTCAGGAAGGCGTTACCGTGAACGATATCGATGGTGTGAAGATCGACTTCCCCGACCAATGGGTACACCTCCGTAAGAGCAACACCGAGCCTATCATCCGTGTCTATAGCGAAGCTTCCACTATGGAGGCCGCCGATGCTATAGGCAAGAAGATCATGCAGGTGGTGTACGATATGCAGTAATTATTTCCTGACGATCACACTACCGCTGGCTTGATGGGTAGCCAGGATGAGCACCTCGGCAATCTGCACGTGGGCAGGTGCATTGGCAGCATACACGGCTACATCGGCAATATCATCCCCTGTTAGCGGCTTGATTCCCTTATACACATTGGCGGCACGGTCGTTGTCGCCATGGAATCGTGTGTTACTGAAGTTCGTCTCCACCAGACCGGGTTTCAGGTTCGTTACTCGTACAGCAGTGGGAGCTACATCAATGCGAAGACCGTCGCTCAGTGCCTTCACGGCAGCCTTGGTGGCACAATACACGTTACCTCCTGCGTAAGCAGCATCACCGGCAACGGAACCGATGTTGATGATATGACCGCTGTTGCGCTTCACCATCTTAGGCACAATCAGACGTGTGATGGTGAGCAGTCCTTTGATGTTTGTATCGATCATCGTATCCCAGTCATCGAAGCTGCCCTCATACTCAGGCTCCAAGCCCAGGGCGAGTCCTGCATTGTTCACCAGGACATCAATATCCTGCCATTCTGCTGGTAATCCATCCAGACACTGCTTGGCCTTCTCGCGGTCTCTTACGTCGAACACCAGAGTCAGCACCTCCGCACCTTTCCCAGTCAGTTCCTGACAGATTTCCTTCAGTCGCTGTTCGTTTCTACCCGTGAGAATCAGTCTGTCGCCATTCTCAGCGAACTTTCTTGCACAAGCCAGACCAATGCCGCTTGTGGCTCCTGTAATCAATACTGTTTTGTTCATGGTGTACAAATTTATTTCTTAACCATCTTCATCACATCCTCTGTGGTGAACTTGCCGGAGAAAACAACGGCTGTAACGCCATCATTCTCCTCCACCAGCATGACGACTGCTGATTGCTGCGGACCAATGTTCTGGTAGATATCGGCCTTGTTGTTGTCTTCTTTGACCTGCATCAGCAACTCATACTTGTTTTGTTTTACGATGCTCTGCACCTCACTTCTCAGTTTCGCACGCATGTTGTTCTTTTCTGCATGGATGAGTTGAATGCCTGACATCTTACTGGCCAGGGCCTGCGCGTTTACGTTGGGCATGGAAGGCATCGAGTTCAGTTTGCTGGATATCGCCGAAAGCATGGCCTTGGAGATATATACATAGGTGATGCCGTTCATGTCAGAGTATTTCTCGAATGCCTTTACCTGTGCATGGGCATTGAGAGTGGTGAGTGCCATCACTGCACAGAGGATGGTTTTAATCATTATCTTTTTCATGTTATTTCAATGCTTTTAATTGTTCGTTTAATGTACGTTCCGTCTTGTCACTAAGGGCCTTTGCCTTCTCCAGCTGTTGCATTCCCTTGTTCAGGTTGAGTGCCAACAGATTGAATGCGCGTTCAGCCTCCTTTTGTGCCAGTACGGGATCCTGATAGGTGTCTTGTTCAGCACGGTTCACGTATTGATCACGACTATACCAATGGAATCCCACGCCTGCAATCAGGGCAAAGCTGGCAGCAATGACCGTATAACGTAGCGCTCTCGGCAGTCGTATATGACGGGCGGTTTGTTTCTCCTCCCTTTCCCATTCATCGATCTTTTTCGAGAGCCGTTCCTCCAGTCCTTCTGGAATAGGTATTCGCTCTAATTCTTTCATATTCAGTTCGTCCATGTCTTCGTGAGATGTATAAATTGTTCTTTGAGTTTCTTTTTCGTTCGCATCACGATGATGCGGATATTTCCCTGTGAGAGACCGGTGTCTTGTTCTATCTCTTCATATGAGCGTTCTTCCATCAGGTGCATCCGGATGATCTTCCCGTCTCTTTCTGGAAGCTGTTGGATGAGTCCTTCCATCTTTGATGCCTCGTCGTGGGAATCGATCTGACGGTCAAGGCTCTGTTCATCCGGTGGTTCGGCCACCTCCTCGAGAACTTTGGAAGTGTCGATATGCTTCAGTCGTTGCTGGTCATAAAACAGGTGTCGCATCATGGTTATGAGATAAGCCTCGTTCATTGCCTCCTCCTTCAGATCATTGCGCTTCTGCCACAGCTTCAAGTAGGTATCCTGAAGCAGGTCTTCGGCATCCTGCGCATTCTCTGTCATACGGTAGGCCACCCGATAGAGCAGTCTGTGGTAGGGCATGAACCGTTGCTTGAACTCCCGTGCATCCATGAGGATTACTCCTTATCGGTCTATTCTATGCCTTCTACTATTCCCTGAAACTGCTGCATCATTTGTAGGATGCCGAGCGGTCCCTCAATGACCATCAATGTCGTATCTCCCTTATCTGAACCGAAGATCACACTGGTTTGCTTGTCATCTGTCTTGTTCTGATAGATCTTCACAATCTGACCATCTTCGCCCTTGATGTCAAGGATCGATTCCCATCCGTCCCCTTTCAGGATTTCCTGGACCGACTTCTTCAATGGTTCAACGGCTTTCTCTTCTTTACAGGAAAAGACCTGTAAATCATCCATATTGAGTATCTTCGCAATGTTATTCATGATCTCTGCCTTGTCTAAGGTCATTCCGTTGACTTCAACTTCATTGAGAAGATCCTGCTTCTTCTGGACGGCTTCACAAATCATGTCTTTGGTGAGGTGTTCATACTCGACACCATCGATCTTGGCCAGCTTCTCAAAATCCTTGTTTTGTGCAGAAGCATTGGCACACACGATCATCAATATGGCGCAAACGGCCAACCTCTTCATCGTCCTCAAAGGACTGTTTTCTTTCAATAGTTTTTTCATGACTGCATTTTTAATTTTAAGTTTTTAATGATGAAGTAGCTCCTTCTATCAGTACAAACGTGACTTCTTCCAGGTTTGTTACAACGTGAAGTAAGATTTTTGTTGCGAAGATACAAAAATAAACTTAATTATGCCCGTCAAGATATGGATAATTGCTGAAAATGACGTATTTTTGCAACTCAAGTGTGTTTATAACATGTTTTATAGCTTATAGATGATTTCAACGAAATATCATACACGAGGTTTAGCTAATACCCGAATCGATGTGGCCGATGCCTTGCGAGGCATTGCCGTGGCGGGCATCATCCTCTATCACTCCGTGGAGCACTTCGACATCTTTACGCAGGATCCCATCGTTCATACACTGGCATGCGATAAGACAGTGGGGGATGTGCTGGCATGGCTCCTTTCAGGTAAGATGTACGGTATTTTTGCTATGCTCTTCGGACTCAGTTTTTTCATCATGAACGACAACCAGCAGCAGAAAGGTCGTTCGTTCTCTGGTCGCTTTGCATGGCGCATGTGCTTACTCTTCGTATTCGGTCTTATCAACGTGGCTTTCTACGATGGCGATATCCTGATGCTCTATGCCGTCTATGGCTTGTTGCTCATCCCCATCAGCTACCTGCCATCGGAAGCCGTGTGGTGCATCATTGGCCTGCTGGCCATCCAACCCGTCGAGCTGTACTGTCTCATCACAGGTACCACCATCGACCATTCCACGCTCTTCGAAATATACAACAAGACCATTGCCTTGCATGAGCATGGTACGTTCTGGGAGAATGCTGTGAACAACCTGCGCTACGGCTTCGAGCTGAACCTGCGGTTCAATGTCTTTAGCGGACGACTAACGCAGCTTCTCTGTCTCTTTATCTTAGGTATGCAGTTAGGGCGCCAGAGGCTGTTCTATAACGAAGGAAAGAATCAGCAGATATGGCATATCATCCTTTGTATATCAGCAACGCTTGTCATCGCCTTGAGCTTTGTTGACTTTGGTGTACTTGAGATGTGGCTCAAACCGATATATAGCCTTTTCATCCTGTTGATGATTGTTTCGGGTGTTGTCTCTGCATGGTATGCTTTCAAGGGCGTACGCAGCGTGCTACACCATTTGTGTATATTCGGTCGTATGAGTCTTACCAACTATCTTCTCCAGTCTATCATCGGCAGTTTCATCTTCAGTGGCTACGGTCTTGAATGCTATCGACTTGTAGGCATTACATACGCCGTTCTCATCGGTCTGAGCATGGTTATCTGCCAATACCTTTTCTGCCGTTATTGGTTCAGCACCCATCCACGCGGTCCGCTGGAGGGAGTATGGAGAAAATTGACGTGGCTCAACAGCAACGCCGTTAATTAGCGCCGTAGGGTAGGGGTATTACTTCGGTGCGGTGAGTCGCTTGATCTGCTCTTTCAGGATATGATAGGCAGGATGCGGCATGGCCCCATGATCATAACCCTGCATCTCGTAGATGCTCACATCCTTGTGCCCTACCAATTTCAGCATGCGCCAGAAGTAAGCCTGTTCTTCATAACGTCCATAAAGTTCCTGTTCCCTATCACCCGAAATGATGATGATTGGCGGCGCATCAGCTCGGACAAAGGTAAGTGGCGCATACTGGTCGATGGTGGCTTGCAGCGGACCGATTCCTTGCAGTTTCCTCACATTGTAGTGGGTAACACACTGACCGCTAAAGGGGAACAGGGCAGCCAGAGAATCTGCGTCCACCCCATACTTAGCCAGCCATTTCTTGTCAAGTCCGATCATGTCCAGTAGGTAGCCACCTGCAGAGTGCCCCGCCACGAATATCTTGCGCTTGCTTCCTCCGTATTTCTCAATGTTCTTGTACGTCCAAGCCACAGCAGCCGCCGCATCGTCAATGCACTCGTCGATCGTAGCCTTGGGCAGCAGACGGTAGTTTGGGGCAACCACCACATAGCCGCTGTTCCGCAGCTCCTGATCAATATATTTACTACCACCTTCCAGTCCGCCCCCATGGAACCATACCACCACCGGTGCATCCTTTTGGTCGGTCGGGTAGTACACGTCGAGCTTGCAACGTTCCTTAGCGTATGCATTCGTTGATTCCGTATAAGGAATATCGTTCACTTGTTGATACTGAGCCTTTGCGATGATGGTACACAGCAGAAGCACGAAAGTCAGAACAGTCTTGTTATTCATATTTAATTGTTTCAGCTATAGCGAAAGTGTATATCCAAGACCGAGGATGTGGCGGTCGCCTTCGTTATCTTCATCATCGTACAGATGCTGATACAGGTACTTCACATCGAATGAGTGATGTTTGTTGATACGAATCTCGGTACCTGCTGCATAACGCATCTTTTCAAGTCCTTTACCCACATATGATTCTGCTCTGACATAAGGGCGGAACACGCTGGTGGCCTTGTATTTTACCTGTAAGCGGTTGCGCCAGACGTTCTTTCCCTTTCCGCTATAGGTGTGCTCATCAGCTTCAGAATCATCTTTCGTCTTGTAGCGCTGCACAGTCTTCTCAGGACGGTAGGTGTATTGCCAGCGTTCGCGCAGCGATACCGTGAACTTGCCAAACGACTGTGAGGCGGTGAGCGATACGTGTACACGATGACGCAGTCCCCAGTAATCGGCGTACTTCTTTCCGCTATCATTTACCTTGTAACGATGGTCGTCAAGGAGCCAGTAGCCAGTAGAGGCCTTCAGCCAGTTGTTGATCTTATAACTCACGTCAGCGCCCACACTGAAGCGGTCGTTGGTCTTCATGTCGTCGCGACTGCGATATTCGGCACCCAGACCTGCTGTCCAACGCTTGTTGAGCTTCTTTTCAACGTTCAGTTCGCCCCACAGACCTGTGTCATCACCTTGAGCGAAAAGAGGCATACTCATCACGAACATGAGCATAGCCAGAATAGTTCTATGCGTCTTCATAATCTGATTTCTTAATCTTTACCATGTTATCCACATCATTGCTGTCCTCGTGGTCGTACGTGACCTTCAGCATGGCCATGTCGCGGAGGAAGTCGATACCACCCACCTCTACATGGAGCACCTTGATGCCTAAGCGATTCTCGATGTCGGCAATGAGCTCAGCCCGTTTTTCGGGCTTTACAAGTTCAATGCGGTCGTACTGGATAAGCTTTGTAGCTTTTACCGTGTATTTCTTCTCGAAGATGATGATAGCAAGGATGGTGATGATGTCAATGACAATCAGCTCCATCAACGGTGTACCAACTAGGACGCCATTGGCATCTACGCCGAGTGAGGAGGCCATGGCATGTACCACCGAGAGACAGATAACCACAAACAGGTAAGTCATCTCACGCACCGGCATAGAGTCGGTACGGTAACGCATGATACTGAAGATGCCGAAGAGTCCTAATCCCACACCCATCGTAGCCTTTCCGCGATCCATGCCCATCATAAGGTAAACAAGGAAGTAGATAGCTACTGAGATGATGATAAACGTGAAGAAGAAATCGCGGCGATGGCTTTTTTTGTAATACAGAAAGTTGACAATCAGCCAGTTAGCAACAAAACAAATGGCGAACCGTATGAGGGTATCACCAAATCCTGCAGAAAACAATTCTTTAAACATACTTTAGGTTTTTATTTATTATACTCATGATCTATTCAATGTTGACAAGCTTGTTCACTTCGATGAGCTTGCTCTTGAAACGGTTTACCTGAAGCTCGGGATTGGTCAGTGCTGACCCCATGCTGTACTTGGAGAACCCGTGTGGATGGATATGCAGTTGGCGTAGCATCTCTAATACTGGTGAGAACACTCGTCCGTCGCGCTTCAGCTCGATGATGACCAGTTCTCCCATGTCGCGTTTCACACCGCTCACGATGTTGTTGAAACGCAGTGAGCTGTCGATGGTAAGGCGTTCCGTATGACCTTTGTTCACCAAGGTGATGCGACGGAAATTATTGTTGATGGCTGGTATCAGCGATTCGGCATCGTAACGCAGATGCTTGGAAAGGAAAGTCCGCTTCTCTTCGTCGAGCACATCCATGTCGGATACCTTGATGCGCTTCTTCTTGGTACGCCCGTGGTTATCCTTGGTCTTCACCTCCATGAACTGCAGGTGGGAGCTGACATATGTGCGGAAACGGATCTTCTGACGGTTGGTGTGACCCCATTGGTGCTGGTAGAACATATCGAACGCCGTGGTGTCGAAATAGGTGGTGTCGTACTCCATGTTGCGTTCGCCGTTGATGTCCTGCACGAAATAGTCGTTCTCTGCCAACTGCAGCAGCTGACATAACTTTTCGGTATTGGTCACAAACTTCGTGTCTGTCCTGTTCATCAACTTCACTCCGCTCATCTGCTCCAAGGTGATGGGGGCGAAGGAGGTTAGTAAATCGTTTGTAAAATCACTCATTTGTAGGGAGCTGTTTGTAAAACGGTGCCAAAGTTAGTATAAATATTCGAGAAACACAACTTTGAGAAGTGTTTTTTTACAATATTTACTTTTTTCGGTAAAAATAGTGTTTGTTTGATGATTTATTTGTACTTTTGCATCCGGATTAACAAAGAATGTACATTTGTTCATGAAAACTGTTCTATTTATAACTATCTTATCGTTTCTTCTGTCGTCTGATGATTCCATGTCACTCGACATGAATAACGACCGTGCTGCTCTTGCAGCAACGATGACTGACGTACAGGCACCATCTGAGGATTCACTTCCGCTGATTACCATTACCACGCAGACACCACTGAATGCGCGGGAGAAGGTGGGGGCTATGATGAAAACTGTTGGTTACGAGGGTGCCATCGGAATAAAGTTGCGCGGCAATAGTTCACTCAGCTTCAATCAGAAGAAATATACAATCGAGACCCGTAACGAGAATGGTAAAGACAGCGTGGTGAGTCTGTTGGGACTGCCTGCTCATAGCAAATGGGTATTACTGGCTCCTTATAATGATATTTCCATGATGCGCGATCCGCTGGCTTTCCAGCTGTGGCGCGATATGGGGCATTGGGGTCCGCGTACCGTGATGTGTGAACTGATGTTGGATGGCGAATACCGCGGCATCTATATCCTTGCTGAGGCTATCAAAAGGGGAGAGGAACGTGTTCCGATCAGTAAGCTGAAGAAGAGTGATGTGAGCGGACGAGAGCTGACAGGTGGTTACATGCTTCGTATCGATGCGTACGATGAGGATGATGTAACCTTTGCGTCGAAGATACCGGGCATCGGCGACGGCATCATGAACAGTCAGATTACATGGTCGATTATCTATCCCAAGAAAGAGAACCTGCAGCCTGAGCAACTGGCATATATACAGAATTATGTGGATACTGTGGAACAGGTGATACAATCTGACTACTTTGCTGATCCCAAGAAAGGATATGCCCGCTATATCGATGTACCGTCGTTTGTTGACTATTTCATCCATTCAGAACTGAGTCTGAATGCCGACGGCTATAAGCGTAGTGCTTACTTCTACAAAGAGAAACTGCATGCCGACGGCAGCGGAGGAAAACTGTGTGCGGGTCCGGTATGGGACTACAATCTGGCTTACGGTAACTGTAACTTCTGTAATGCAAACAACCTGGAAGCATGGTGCTTTGAAGGAGGAAACACCAACCCGACGCCTGCTTTCTGGCAACGGTTATTGCAGGATCCTGCCTTCCGTCGTGCCGTGAAAGAACGTTACTTCCAGCTGCGTAAGGATGTGCTGAGCAACCAACGACTCTTTCAGTATATCGACAATCATGCACATCTTCTGGCGAAAAGTGTTGATCATCACTTTGAGACATTCCCTGAACTGCTGGTAAGCGAAGAACGTAAACAGCAACTGGCTGAGCAGCAGAAGCAAATGGAGGAGATGCAGAAACAGTTTGAACAGATGCGTAGTCAAAGTCCGCAAGGTGGATTCCCTATGGGTGGATTCCCTATGGGTGGATTCCCACAAGGTGGCTTCCCGCAAGGCGGTTTCCCGATGGGCGGATTTCCACAAGGTGGTTTCCCACAAGGTGAATTACCACAGGGTGGATTCCCGCAAGGTGGCTTCCCGATGGGCGGTTTCCCCATGGGTGGTTTTCCAATGGGTGACTTCCAGCAGGGAGGCGGTGGTTTCCAGTTTGATGCCATCGGAATGTTTGCGGCCTACAGGGTAAGTAGCTACGATGAGGAGATCAAGATTCTGAAACAATGGTTATCTGACCGACTGGCCTTCCTGGACAAAAATATAGAGCGCTTCGACCGCGACTGGGAACCTCGAGTACAGGAATTGGTCGAGAGGAAGATGTCGTTCCCTGGATTTGGCGGCGGTTTCCCCGGTCCTTTTGGTCCTATGCAATAACCTAATAATTAATTTACCGCCGAATACGGAAACTGAAGATTGAAAAGGACTATCAGAGAGGCGAAAGCTACGGACATGTCCGATATTATGCAGGTGATGGAAGAGGCTAAGGCCATCATGCGACAGTCGGGCAACAGACATCAATGGGCTGATGGCTATCCGTCGGAGGCGGTTATTGCATCTGATATGGAGAAACATGGGGGCTTTGTGATGGAAGAGGAAGGTAGGATAGTAGCTTACTTTGCGTTCCTGCTGTCGCCGGAGCCTACCTATGCGAGAATTTACGAGGGGGCGTGGATAGATGATACCCTTCCGTATCATGTAATTCATCGGATTGCCAGTGTTCCGAATGTGCATGGAATCTTCAAGAGCATCATGGATTTCTGCTTTTCAAAGGAGAGGAATATCCGTATTGATACGCACAGAGACAACCTTATTATGCAGCATAACATCCTGAAGCATGGCTTCACTTATTGTGGCATCATTTATTTGGCATCGAGAGACGAGAGACTGGCGTATCAAAAGAAAGAACAATTACCCTAGAACCACGTCGAGTACCATCATGAGGACAAAGCCGATGGCGAAGCCGATGGTGCTGAGGTTGGAGTGCTGACCGCTGGAGGCTTCGGGAATGAGTTCCTCGACAACTACGTAGAACATGGCTCCTGCGGCGAAGGTGAGCATGTAGGGGAGAATGGGCATGAGCAGCGAGGCGAGTAACAAAACGGACAAGGCTCCGATGGGCTCTACGGCTCCGCTGAGAGAACCTATGAAAAACGACTTCCATCTGGAATTGCCTGCTGCCCGCATGGGCATGGAGATAATGGCACCCTCGGGCACATTCTGGATAGCAATACCCAATGATACGGCAATAGCACTGGCCAACGAGATGTTCGACAATCCGTTTTCTGCTCCTGCAAACACTATGCCGACGGCCATTCCTTCGGGTAGGTTATGAATGGTTACAGCCAAGGCCAGCATGGCGGTCTTGGAGAGGTGTGAGCGCATTCCTTCAGGCTTATCGGTACCGATATGCAGGTGGGGCGTAAGTTCATCGATAAGTAGCAGGAACCCCATTCCCAACAGGAAGCCGATGGCTGCAGGCATGACCGACCACGCTCCTTTCGCCTCTTCCATCTCCATGGCAGGGATGAGCAACGACCAGACAGAGGCGGCTACCATCACGCCTGATGCAAACCCTAACAATGATTTCTGTAGGCGCAAAGGCATATCGTCCTTCATCAGGAAGACGAAGGCAGAGCCGAGCATGGTACCCAGCAACGGAATCAATAAGCCAATAACCAGTGTTGTTATCATACTTCGACAATGTTACCATGCATTGTACATGCAGTGCAAAGATACGAAGAAATACCTGAAGAACCAAACAATTAGTCCTATACTTTACGACGAGCCCTGAAATACAGCATGGCTCCCTCAATATGGAAGTCGAGAATGTCGTAATACGGCTCCAGTCGGCTGCGCACGTCATCTGCCGTGTCAAATGGTGGTGTGAACCACCCCATGCGCGTCATGACAGTCTTGGCGAGCCAATCGGCCACCTTCTGTTCACCAGCAATATAGAAACAAGCTAATAGTCCGCCACCTGGCTTCAACGTCCGGCGGATCTCGGCATACGCCTTATCCTTATCGGGAAAAACATGGAGTCCATTCATGCAGAGCACCTTGTCGAACGTTTCGTCGGCATAGGGCAGAGCCCCCACGTCGCCCTGTACGGTCTTGATATGAGTAATGCCCGCCTCGCGGAATCTTTGTTCTGCCTGTTCGAGCATGTCTTGACTGTAATCAAGACAAGTAATGTCGGCCTGCGTCATGCGTTGGTATTTCGCAGTGGTAAACACGGCTGTGCCAACGGGAACATCAAGTAGCTTTCCTGAGAAATCATCAGGAATCCACGAAAGAACCCTTCGGGCTATCTCATTATCATCGACACCGCCCCAGAGCAGGTTGAAATACAGACGACTCCACCATTTGCCCTGTGTGATAGCGTCGTCGTAGAAATGTTTGCTGAACTTGTACGATTTTTTAATCTTGTCTGCCATATATCTTTTAAATCTTCTAATCTGGGTGCAAAGGTAAGGGAAAAGGTATGCAACCAGGTTGCAAATTTACGATGAAGCACTTGAAGGCTTGGCAATCTCTGCCTGGAAGTTGGCTGCGGTAAGTGTTTTCTGAATAGCCTCTACGTTTGTTTTCTTCGCATCATAGCTAACGCATACCGACTGACTCTCCAGATTTACCTTCACTTCACTAACTGCCTCATTGGCCTTCAGTGCGTTTTCAACTCGTTTTGCACAATTCTCGCAGTGCATGTTACTAATCGTGAACTTTACATTCTCTGCCATCACATTCATGGCGAACAATCCGGCAAACATCATTAATACAATCTTTTTCATTCTTTTTTTTTGATTCTTTAAAATGGTGGCTGATCGTTATGACCAACCACCGGCAAAAACTAAACAAATACTATATGAACTACTGTCTGTGTTTACAAAGCTGGGGTGATGGCGGCAATCCAGGCATCGATGCGTGAATCGGTCTTGTCATCCTCGTTCACATCATCGAGAGGCAGGCCGATGAACTTTCCGTCAACAATAGCTTCCGAATCGTCGAAGGTATAGCCGTATGTCTCCACGGAACCGATGAAGGTGGCGCCGCTCTCCTTAATACCATTATATAATTCACCGATACCACCCACGAAGGTGTCGCTATACGACTCACAGTCGCCGCAGCCAAACAGGGCGATGGTCTTATCGGAAAGATCAGCATCCTGCAGCACCCTCAGACCGTCGTACCAGTCATCCTGCAGTTCTCCTGCACCCCATGTTGAGGTGCCGAGAATGAGGTTTTTGTTGTTACTTACCACGTCGGTTGTGAGGTCTTGCACGTTGATGACCTCACAACCTAACTTCTGAGCTATCTTCTCTGCGATAGCCTCGCAGGTTCCAGTTGAGGAACCATAAACTACAATCGTTGCATTCATTATTATTATATGACTAAAAAAGACTTTAAAAAGCACGGTGCAAAGGTATGGCGAAAAAAGGAAGTGCGCAATACCTAAAAATGAGTGTTTTTTTGGAAGATTCCGCAACTCTTTGTACTTTTGTAGCGTCAAATATTCATTACTGATAAAAAAACAATGAAGAAAGTATTAAAGATTGCGTTGTTTAGCGTGTTGGGATTGGTTGTTGTAGCCGGAGTGTTGATGTGGATAGAGTTCGGACCGCTGGTAAAAGGAGCCATGTCGTGCGAGAAGCTCGATGAAGGTCTGTACTATATGGAGTACGAGGGCGACGACGGGTTTGCTGGTCTGATAGAACGGGGCGGCTTTGAGAATGCCGACCAGCTGGCAGGCTATGCCATGGAGTTCCTCTCGAGAGGTCATTACAAGCCGGAGGTGAAGACCTCAGCCAATGGCTACGGCTGCTCGGCCATTACTGCCAAAACGCCTAAGGGCAATGTCCTGATGGGGCGTAACTTTGACTTCCCTTCTGCAACAGGTATTGTGCTTCACACGATTCCCAAGCAAGGCTACGAGTCGATCACTACATTTAATGTGGAGTTCTACGGATTCGGTGATGACTTCAAACCGGAGGGATTCAAAAACCAATATATGTGTCTCACGGGTTTGTTCTTCGCGCTCGACGGTATCAATGAGAAAGGTCTTGCCATTGCCGATCTGATGGCAGGCGACTCGATAGAGACGCATCAGCGCACCCGTAAGCCCGACCTTACCACAACGACGGCCATAAACTATATGCTGAAGAATGCAGCCAACGTACACGAGGCGTTGGAACTGCTGGGCAGGATAGACATGCACTCTGACATCGGTTCTGCTCATCACTATGCCATTGCTGATGCTTCAGGAAGAAGTGTGGTGGTGGAATATGTGAATAACAAGATGGTAGTGACAGAATCGCCGGCCGTGACCAACCATTATCTATGCGAGGAGAAGCATAATGTAGGACTGGTTGAGGGTGATGACCGCTACGACCGTCTTTGCGACCAGTATAGTAAGTCGGGTGGTGTGATGAGTGAGAAGCAACTCACCAAGGCCATCGAGGATGTGTCGCAATCACAGAAAGAGGGTTTCTTAGGTACAGCCTGGACGATGGTGATGGATCTGAAGAATCCGTCGGTAACCTACTACTCCCGTCGGCATTTCAACAAACCGTTCCACTTTAAACTTTCGCGTTCCAATAAATAAAGGTATAACTGCATCATCATGTTTTTCTGAAAGCATGGGAAGATAATAGGTTAAATGAATGATCTACCCTTGCTTTATTGCATCCTTGATTTGTGCCATGTTGCTACGCGAGACGGGGAGTGATTCGTGGCAGTACTTGATGAGCAACTGGGTGGAGCCGGAATGTGAGATGATTTGCTCTACCTGACCAAGGTTTGCCAGGAAGGCGCGATGGCAGCGGACAATCATCGGATAGTCCTTCAGCGTTTCCTCCATCTGTTTCATAGTGGCACGAAGCATGTCTGTACGAACCTGTCCGTCGCGCAGATGGCAGATCTTGACATAGTTGCCAACGGCCTCAATAAATAATAGGTAGGAGATCTGGATCGTCACAGATTCGTTGGTTGTGCCGGTGAGTTTTAGCTCCTGCTGGAGTGGTTTCTCGTTAGCCTTCTCTACTTCGTGCGGCAAAAACAGCTCCGGCTCTTGCTTCTTCTTCAGTTCTTCGTTCAGCAGTTTAGTTTCTTCCAATTCCATCGCCAGATACTTGTTACGGAACTTGAAGCGCCAGTAGAGTCCGATAGCGAAGGAAAGGAAGGCAATAATTGCCAGTGTTTCAAGATAGTTGCTCAGCGAGAACTGATTACTCTCCACAAGACTGCTCATCATAAAGTGGCGATAAAGGCAGATAAACAGTGCCACTAAGGGAGTATTGATGAGCTGAAAGCGCAGATTGCGACTGATGATATAGTTGATGCCACGTTCATAGGAGCGAGGCATGTGTACCGTGTATCGCAGAATGACCTCTGTTATGAAACAGCTGAATAAGCCCAACACAAAAAGACATAGCAGATGAAGATAGGATTGCCATTGCCCAGCTTCGAGTCCGAAGGGCTTGAAGATGGCAATCGCCAGAATCATGAAAGCTGTACTGATGAAACGAATGCTGATGGTTTCTTTGTGACTATTGTTCATATGTCGGCAAAACTGCGATTACATGAGTGCCAATATGCTCGCATGATTGGTCGAGCGTGAGCAGGTTCGCAGCTTCAATCCACAAAGTTACAATATATAAATGAAAAGTGAAGTGAAAAAAGTGGAAAATTTGCTCCCGCTCGTCACTTTTTATACATTTTGTCCCATATTCTTGACCGTTCGTCACAAACTCATGCAGTATATCCCAGATATTTGGAAGGATAAATCATGAAGCCTACCTTTGCACTCAGAAATCATAAAATAAACTGAATAGAGAAATGAAAACGAACATGAAACCAAGAACGGTTATCGGTATTCTTTTTGTTGTAGCCGGTCTGTTGAAACTCGCTACGTTGTGGGGTATTCTCCATTGGAGTTGGTTTGAAACGATGTCGGAAGGCCCATGGACCATGTATTTTTGTATCTTCATATTATTATATGTGGGTGTACATCTGATCATCGAAAGCTACCGTCGCGACCCCGATCAGTGGCTACAGCGCCCCTTACCCATCGGCGAAGACGGCAAGCGCATCTGTTGCTCAGTGCACTACGGCGGTGACGAGTACGTCTATCGCGGCGAGACGTTCCATGGTGCCCGTCTCGATGCTTTCTGCGGCGGCATCCGAATGGATCTGCGCGAGGCTGTCATCACAGAAGATGAGGAGATCGACATCCATACGTTCTGTGGCGGCATCGAGCTGTTTGTGCCCACTCACGTCAATATCGATGTGAAGAGCCGTAGCTTCATCGGCGGTGTTGGTAATCATGTCTTACATACCGCTGACAAGAAGGCCCCAACCATCCATATCGTCGCCAGCAATTTCCTTGGTGGCGTGGATATCAAGAATTGAGAAATAAAGACAAATATGAAAACAATGAATTATTTGAGATTCGCAGCGCTGATGGCTGCAATAGTGATGACAATGACAGCCCAAGCTAAGACACAGGACTGGGGCGGACGGGTGATTGACGAGAAGGGTGAGCCGATGCCTTTTGTGAATGTGGTGCTGCTGTCGCTGCCCGACTCAGCGTTCGTACAGGGTGCAATGACCGACGAGCAGGGCATGTTCAAGATTGTGACGAATGTTAGCAATGGTGTGTTCAAGGTGAGCAGTGTGGGCTATCAGACTTTGTATATAAACGCGGGTGAGGGCCTAACCATCCAAATGAAGGAGGACACGCAGTTGCTTAGCGAGGTGGTGGTGAAGAGCCAGTTGCCCAAGACGCATGCCAAAGGCGACGCCATGCGAACGACGGTGGCAGGAACGATTCTGGAAAAAGCAGGGACGGTGAGCGATGCCTTGTCGAAGATTCCGTCGCTCGAAGCAGAGCGCGACGGTGGCGTGAAGGTGCTGGGCCGTGGCGATGCCGAGGTGTATATCAACGGACGCCGTGTACAGGATGTGAAGGAACTCTCTCGTCTGCGCTCCGACCAGATTCTCCATGTCGATGTAGTGCAGAATCCCGGTGCCCGCTATGCCGCTGCTACAAAAGCCGTAGTCCGTATCACGCTAAAAAAAGCGAAAGGCGAGGGTTTCAGTTTTCAGGATTATGTGGACGGCATGTACCAGTATGGACACACACTGACGAATAATCTGGATGTGAACTACCGCACAGGCGGTCTTGACATTACTGCCTCGTTCTGGGCTGGCCGCTATGGCCATGGCAAGTCGTTGCAGGAAAACACCATCACCTATTTTGCAGGACCAGACATAATTGAGGGCGTCAGTACTCAGGAGTCGAAGAACATCTGGAAAGGCTGGTCGCCGCAGTTGCAAGTGAACTACATGGTAAATGAAAACCACAGCTTTGGCGCATACTATAAATACGACCGCCATCCGAATGGCAAATACAGTAGCATGTTCTTTACCGACAACTACGAGAATGGTGTCTTTTCAGAACGCTCTGAGAGTAACATCACTCAGGAGGACGAGTTCAAGAAGCACATCTTCAATGCCTACTACAATGGCAAATTGGGGCAACTGAGTGTTGACCTGAACATCGACGGCTTGTTCGATGACACGCAGTCACCAGGCAACACGAAGGAGGTGACGACAGAGGCTGGTGGTAGTCCTACGAACCGCAGCATAGAGAGCAACACCATTAGCCGCAACAACTTCTGGGCATCGAAGCTCATTTTCGGGTATCCTGTCTGGAAAGGCAACCTGTCCATCGGAGGCGAGTACAGCTACAACCACCGTACAGATGCCTACGACTTCTATGCCACCGATGCCGTACCTGTGAAGACTACGGACACGGAAATCAATGAGAAATCCAGCGCAGTCTTTGCTGAGTATGGTCGCTCTTTCGGCAAGGTGTTCGCACAGGTTGGCTTGCGCTATGAACACCTGACGAACGACTATTTCAACTTCGGAAAGAAAGAGGAGGAGGTGTGCCGCGACTATGGTGACTGGTTCCCATCAGCCGTCATCTCAGCTCCTATAGGCAAGGTGCAACTCTCACTGTCCTATCGACATGACATCGAACGTCCGAACTATTCCAACCTCACCAGTTCCACGGTCTACATTAATAGATATACCTACCAGAGTGGCAACCCCTATCTGAAACCGACCTACACAAACAGTCTTGTGATGAATGCTGCCTACAAGTGGATGAATCTCACACTGAATTATGGTCGTGTGAAGGACGCTGAAACGATGTCTACAGAGCCTTACCCTGGCTCCACCGATCCACTCGTCAGCCTCGTGCGTCCCATCAACAGTCAGAAGGATTACGACCGCCTTACTGTTATCGCTTCCGCACAGCCAACTTTCATCTTTCGACTTTCAACTTTCAACTGTTCGTGGCATCCCACATGGTCTGTCGTGGCCATGTTCCAGAACTATGTTTCTCCTACCGCCGCTGGTGAAATGATCAAGCTAAACCAGCCTTGGTTTAACAACTCTTGGAGAAATACCATCGAACTGCCTCATGACTTACGTTTGAATGCAGACATGGAGTGGGCTACGAAGGGTGAGTACAACAACTTCCACATGACCAAGCCACGCTTCGTTGGCAACCTCGGAGTGCAGAAGGATATCAACCTGCATCGCCTTGGCACACTGACTGCCGATTTGCGATGCTACGATGTCTTTAACACCAATAAAACCGATGCTATCGTCTACGGCTATCGAGACCTTATCGTACACAACCCCGCCCGCCGCACCTTCGTACTCGATGTGACGTGGAAGTTCAACGAGGCACGCTCAAAGTATCGTGGCTCCGGAGCTGGCGACAAGCAGAAGGCCCGTATGTAAATTTGGTTTATTCCGCAACTATTTGTATCTTTGCAACGTCCAATAAAAAAGAAGCAACAATGAATATCAGATTGGAAAAACCGCAAGACTGGCGTGAGGTAGAGAACCTGACACGTGAATCGTTCTGGAATGTTTATCGCCCAGGGTGCACTGAGCACTATGTACTTAATCAGTATAGAAATAATCCCGATTTCATTCCGGAGCTTGACTTAGTGATGGAGGAGGATGGGCGTATCATCGGCCATGTGATGTTTTCGAAGGCAGAAATCGTTCTTGATGATGGTAGCGTCTTTCCTTCATGGACTTTCGGCCCCATCAGCATCCATCCCGACTATAAACGCAAAGGTTATGGACTCAAATTGCTACAATATGCGCTAAAGAAGGCTAAGGAGATGGGAATCGGTCTGCTACAGATGGAGGGTAACATCGAATTCTACAAGCATGCAGGCTTCGACTTGGCCTGCAAACTGAAGATCCACTATCATGCAGAGCCAAGAGAGTCTGATGTGCCTTATTTCCTTGCCCAGGAACTGATACCTGGCTATTGGGGCCATCGCGAGGGAACCTATTGTCCTCCCAAGGGCTATTTCGTGGCAGATGCGAATCCGGAGGCCTTCGAGGCTTACGAGGCAACCTTCCCGCAGAAGGAAAAACTCCGTCTGCCAGGACAATTAGGATATGAAGAATAAAAAGGTTCATAAATGAAACACTTGTTTTTAATCTTGGCGTTTCTGATTGCTGGAGCCATTCCCCATCAGGCGCAAACACCAATAAACGACAGCAATAAGCTATCGAAAGAACAGGTGTTGGCACATGTGGACGAACTTAAGGAACTGATAGATGAGAAAATCTGGCCGACATACAATGATCCTGCCTATAGCATGGAAATGAACTATTACGAGGACGGTCCTTTCCGCATGCATTTGAATCAGGCAGAAGACGATACGCTGGCTCGGATGGAGTGCAGTTCGCCTGAGATAACCATACAGGCTGTTCCAAGTGTAAAGACATACGAGGAATGGTATGCCATGCTGATGCATGAGTGCTTCCATGGATTCCAGTACAAGCACACGGATTTCTGGAACAAGATGTTGGCATCCACTCCAGAAAACTTTATTTCAAGCGACTCTCTAAAGACCCTCAGACGGAATTATGAGTGGTATCGCGACATGCTTTCGAAAGAGAAC
Source organism: Prevotella sp. (assembly GCA_017651265.1). Lineage (GTDB taxonomy): Bacteria > Bacteroidota > Bacteroidia > Bacteroidales > Bacteroidaceae > Prevotella. The sequence continues at coordinate 30,389 of JAGCDO010000029.1, forward strand.
GCTCTCCTCAAGAAAGCATACGAGGCATCCGGCATCCATGAAGTCCGCCATATTCTCTCAGATTTCTTTTCCATTCGCGATGAGCGACTCAAAACCGTCAAAGACAGATTAGGGCTTGATATCATAGAATTCTACCCCATCATTGAGACAGTGGAAGGTTCCGCACGATACATCGAATACTGTTTGGCGCGTGAGCAAGGTATAACAGACACAGACTGGATGACCAATCTCGACAGTAATTCCTGTTATTATGCCTCTGGTCTTTACCTGATGCTCATCATGGATAAGTTTGGTATTCCGTATAAGGATGAACTGTTTCAGAAATGCTACACGTTGACGGAACTGATTCAAGAAAAGATCCGATTCTCAACGGAGGATATCCAGATACTGATAGAGATTCGCCCGGAGGTAAACTATGTGACGCATCTCTACACACTTGCAGAACTGGGATTCTCTGACCCGGCCTATGCTGCGAAATATGGTAATTCGCTTCCAAAGGCAGCGATTGACACATTACAGAAATACAAAGAGTATCTGACCTTCGGACAAGGTGAGAATGCTCCTTATTCCTGGTTCTTTTTTAAGGTCGCTCAAGAAACATTTTCTAATGCTGACGAACTCAAAACCATCATGGATGACTATCGCGAAGAAGCGATAAGGATGGGGGCGCCTGCCAATGAAATGGCCATTCCTACAACTATCGCCAACGTGTATGTGGAAAACTATGACAATTATCTCAAAAATGTCTATCCTCAAGTGAAGGCTGAAATGGAGGAGCGCCAGCAACTGCTGAGCCAGAAGATGCAGGGGCAGTCATTCGTCAGGGACTGGGAACGAGTGACGGGATATACTTGGCATCGGGGCGATTATCACTGGCTGCTGTATCGTGCTGGCCAGAAAGGTCCCTCGTACAACAATCTGAACGACAGTACCAACACTGTATGGTACAATCAGAATATCGACTACCAACTGGCGATGTTCAGCCATGAGTTTGGCATCTTCCTGATGCAGGACAGCATCGACCCCATCGTGGAGGAATTCAAGGAATACACGCGGAAACTTGATTCTGACCGTGACCTGACCTATGTTCCCTGGAGCGCCTTCGAGAGTCTGGCTTGTTGGTACAACTGCAAGATTGCTGGCCGTAAGACAGCCGATTACCATGCTTTCGGCGAGGCCGATGTGCAGACGTTCTGCCGGATATTCGACCGTTTGTCAAACTTCGGCATCAGCGATCCTGCAGAACTCTATCGCAAGGGTATTATGGAATATCTGAAAGGTGATGGATGAAAGGTGATGGATGAAATAAATGAATAAGAAACGACTTTTTTATCTGGACAATCTGAAGGTATGTCTGACGGCGCTGGTGATATTCCACCATGCTGGACAGGCATACGGTGATGGTGGAGGCTGGGCCTATACCCCCAGTAATCCTGCTGAGGTGATGCCTTGGATTTGGCATTTCTTCTCAGTAAATGCCGCCTTCTTCATGGGCTTGTTCTTCCTGATATCGGGCTATTTTGTTCCCACAAGTTACGATAAGCAAGGAGCCTCGGTATTTGTCCAAAAGAAACTGATACGCTTGGGCATTCCCCTGTTAGTGATGGGCGGATTGCTGGGTGTGCTGTCAGGTAAATTAGAGATTGGCCACATGTGGTATATTGAAAGTCTGCTTGTGTTCTGTCTTCTCTATGCCTTGATACGACAGTTTTGTAAGCCCATCAATGGCGAGTGCTCATCGAGACCTACCATCATTGGCTTGCTGATATTCGGTGGCATCATGGGTATTGGCAGTTATCTGATACGTTTGGTCAGTCCGCAGGATCATTGGATATGGCCTTTCGGCATCATCCCTTTGCCGATGGAGCCTGCCCATTATCTGCAATACGTCATGATGTTTGTCATTGGTGTTCTTGCGCGTCGTTTCAATTGGCTTGTCAAGATGAGCAACACCACGGGAGTCTTGTCGTTAGCGATAGGATGCCTGTTGGCATTAGGCATCTATTTGCGCGATGGCGGTGAGTGGAACGCCTTTGTTGCTCAGTGGTTCGGCATCTACGAGTCGTTACTCTGTGTGTTCATTTGTTTCGGTTTGCTGTGGCTGTTCCGTGAATGTGGAAATTGGAACAACAAGTTCTGGAAGTGGTGTGCATCTCAAGCTTACGGAGCCTACATCTTTCATCTACTGTTGATGCTCATTCTGCAGCATGCGGTTGATGGCATCTGGATGGGTGCATTCGGCAAGTTCATGTTCATCGGAGTTGTCATCACCATCGCATCGTTCGGGTTTACCTGGCTGCTGCGGCTGATTCCTGGTGTAAAGAAGGTATTATAATTAAAAGATGAAAAAGGAAATCAATCCCAAAGAAACGAATCGGGCCATCGCCTTCGAGCTGTGGATGAAGTCGCCCATGCCGATGGTGACATTAACAAAGACCTTCGACGTGACGCGGCTCTGCAAGGTGAGTCGGCGGCGTGGTATGAAATTCAACATGCTGCTCTGCTGGTGCATCGGCAAGGCTGCATCAGGGATAGAGGAGTTTTACATGTTGCCGCATAACGGGAAACTATACAAATATGACCGTATGGCCATCAACATGATAGTGGAAAACGTAAAGGGCGGGCTCAGTTTCTGTGATGTTGCCGTCAGCGACGATCTGGAACAGTTTAATGCCAATTACATGCATCTGACAGAGACCATCAGCCAGACCTGTCAGGACATATTAGACGATGAGGCTGTGATAGTCGGTACGTCGGCAGTGACAGGCACGGAACTAGACAGCATCGTCAACCAGTACAGCGAAGTGTCTGGAAATCACCGAGAAAGATAAACAGAAGTGTCGTAAAGCAATAGAAAGACTTAATTATTTGATATGGCGATAACAAGCGAGATACTAAGTCAAACGTTTAGCGAGGGTGGCGCGCAAGACATATATCGGGAAGTCAGGGCTACAGGCGATTTCCTCGGCTTTGCACGACGATATGTGTTCGATTCGGACTATCGCGTGGCGAGGAGTGCCTTGTGGGGACTGACTAAAGCCAAGGACAATGAGTTGCCAGAATTGCAGGTGATACGCAATGAACTGATTGACCAGGCCATGCAGACGGAGAACTCGTCCGTGAGGAGGCTGACGCTGAACATCATCGAACGATTGAAGATGGACGAGGATGATTTGCGGACTGATTTCCTAGACTTCTGCTACGAGCACATGGTCAGCATTGAGGAGTTCCCTGGAATCCAAACGCTCTGCATGAAGCTCGCTTATCGTATGTGCGGTTTTTATCCAGAACTGATGGATGAGTTGAAACGCACCCTTGAAGCGATGGAGATAGATTATTACAAACCCGCTGTAAAGTGTCTTCGCAAAAGGATTCTTAGTGGGAAATTCAAATAAAACAAATATGGAAAATGATCGTATTATATTGCGCCCTTGGCGAGATAGCGACGCGGAGACGCTATTCAAATGGGCTTCTGATCCGGACGTCGGCCCTCGCGCTGGATGGGCACCACATAAGAGTGTGGAAGAGAGTCTGGAGATTATCCGCACAGTATTTAAAGATGCGTTGCACACATGGGCTATCGAGCTGAAAGAAACTGGTGAGGCAATAGGTGCTATGGGCTACGGTCCTTCGTGCGAGTGTAACCTGCCGGCCCGCGAGGGTGAACCGCTCATCGGCTATTGGGTGGCAAAGCCCTATTGGAATCATGGTATCTGTACAGAAGCATTGCAGCTGATGTTAGACCACATCCGAGAAACTACTGATATCAAATCGCTCATTAGCGGTCACTTTGTGGATAACCCCGCCTCAGGCCGAGTGATGGAGAAGTGTGGTTTTGTTCCAACAGGTGAAACCTGCATCGATGCGACACAATATCAAGGTGAGAACAGGCCAATCAGAGTATTGAGATTAGAAATTAACAAATAAAGATAAAATGGAACAAAGATTCTGTCAGAGCTGCGGCATGCCGCTCACAAATGATGTTCTCGGCACCGATGCCGACGGAAGCAAGAACGAAGATTACTGCATGTACTGCTACAAGGATGGCAAGTTTTTGCAGGACTATACGATGGACGAGATGATTGAGCATTGCGCCCAATTTGTGAACGCCGTTAATGAAGGCTTGGAAAAGCCGATTACCAAAGAGGAATATATTGGCATGATGAAATCGTACTTTCCCCAGTTGAAGCGTTGGCGCCAAACGTTGGATGTTAGTAACGATGAAGTCATGAATGTTAACCCCGCTTTGGCAGGTGTTAAAAAACTCATTGCACAGATGGCCGACAATCAGCCCATCGCTTACATCTCATCAGTAGACCAAGAAGGTTTTCCTTGGACCAAAGCCATGCTGGCACCTCGAAAGCGCGAGGGTATCAAAACCTTCTACTTTACCACCAACACCTTCTCCCTCCGCGTAGCCCATTACAAGGCCAACCCCAAGGCCTGCATCTACTTCTGCGATGCCGAAGGTTTCAAGGGTATGATGCTGCGAGGCACGATGGAGGTGCTGACGGATGCAGCCTCAAAAGAGATGATCTGGCACGATGGTGACGAGCAGTACTATCCTGGTGGTGTGACCGATCCTAACTACTGCGTCTTGAAGTTCACCGCCACCGACGGTCGCTTCTATAGCGATTTTTATCCAAGAAGTTTCGTAATTGAATAATAGGGAATGAGGTTAGTATAACAAATAAACGAAATACAACCTCGAATTCGATTCGGTTAAGCTCGAATTTATTCGGCTTTACACTCGCTTAATCAAACCATTGAGCTTCGCTCGAAGGTTTTCACGCTCGGTTAAGCTCGAATATATTCGGCTTTACACTCGCTTAATCAAACCATTGAGCTTCGCTCGAAGGTTTTCACGCTCGGTTAAGCTCGAATATATTCGGCTTTACACTCGCTTACTCAAACCATTCGTCACAAAAAGTTGCAATTCATCCCAGAAATGGGGTGGATTGCATCTTTTTTATGCTTGTGTGGCATCAAACTGGCAAAACATTTAATAATTAGTAAAATGAAAAAGATCAGTTTGAAAATGGTAGCTTTGATTGCTACAATGATGATGTGTTTAACAGCCGAGGCTATGACTGAGGATGTAGGTGGACGAGTAATTAACGAGCAGGGTGAGCCCTTGCCATTTGTAAGTGTGGCCCTGCTTACGGCCGACTCTACTTATATACAAGGTGCAACGAGCGATGTGGATGGATGTTTCCAGATTAACACAACTGACGCCTGCTGCATTCTGCGATTCTCGTGCATCGGTTACCGTATCAAGTATGTTGACGTAATGGGTTCGGAAATAGGAACCGTCCAGATGGAGCAAGATCAGACAATGCTGAATGAGATCGTGGTGAAGGGCCAGATGCCTAAAACCAAACTGACAGGCAACTCGATGATTACCACCATTCAAGGTACCGTCTTAGGCCATTCGGGTACTGCTAAGGAAATGCTGGCCAAGGTACCAGGAATGACGTTGAAGGGCGAAGAACTCGAAGTGCTGGGCAAAGGCACACCTGTCGTCTATATCAATGGTCGCAAGATGCAGGATAAGGACGAACTGAAACGACTGCGTTCGGAGGAGATTCAGAGCGTAGAGGTGATTACCAATCCTGGTGCGCAGTACGATGCAACCATTTCGGCAGTGGTACGTATCAAGACCGTTCGCCGTGAGGGAACTGGTTTCGGCTTCGACTTGATGGCTGCTAACAACCAGGATCTGGCGTTTGGCTTCAGTGACCCCAGCACCACACTGAACCTGCGTTATCGCCACAACAACCTGGACCTATTTGGTATGGTGAACTATTGGACGTGGGATAGTCCTAACGACCTGCATATTACGCAATCTACATTTCTCCAGGCCGATGAAGGTATCAGGAATATTCTTCAGAACAGCCACATGCGTAACGACTGGCACGGAGAGGGCCTGAACTACAACCTGGGCTTTAACTGGCAGATTAACGACAAGCACTCGTTGGGTGCCAGAGTGGAGCGCCACAACCAGTTTAAAACGTATAATGACATGTGGGTGGATACTGAAAACAATCTCACAGGCCGCGACCTTTCGCATCAGGGTGGTCATACACGCTACCCCTATAACTGGCAAGGCAATGCCTATTATAACGGTCAGGTGGGTAAACTGAACATCGACCTAAATGTGGATTTCCTGACGGATAAGGAGAATGACGATAACCAGATAAATGTGTATTTGCCAGAAACCCAGACCATGCAACAGAACTCGCATATATGGTCGCGACTCTGGGCTACCAAACTGGTGCTGAGTTATCCTGTATGGAAAGGACAGTTACAGACAGGATCAGAGATGAGTTTTGTAAAGCGTCAGAGCAGTACGTCGATTACCAACTATCCTCTCCCCTCTACTGATATGGATGTAGAGGAGAACAACGTGGCTGCCTTTGCGGTTTATAATGCCAACTTGGAGAAATATGGAACTGTAAGCGCCGGACTGCGTTACGAGCATGTAGGTTTCGACTATATGGACAACCTGGATGCCGAGAACAATATAGCGCGCTATCAGGACGAGTTTTTCCCCAATATCACATGGTCAAAGCAGTTTGGAGCCATCCAGACCTCGCTGAGTTATACCATGAAAACCGTGCGTCCTAACTACAGCGTACTAAGCGACCATATTTACTATATGAACTCGTTTACCCTATCGCAGGGCGACTCGAAACTAAAGAATGCTATCATGCAGGAGGTGAGCATCAATGCCCGTTGGAAGTGGATCAACCTGTTTGCTGCTTACGAACGTCGCGATAACACCATTACACAGGTACCGATGGCCTATAACAACGAGGGTATCATGCTGCTGAAGCAGGCCAATCTACCTGATCCCGTTCGCAATCTGGCCATCTTCCTTTCGGCTAATCCTACTTGGGGCGTATATAGCCCAAGCTGGACGATTGGCGGACAGAAGTTCTGGAATACGATGACATTCGACGATCCCCGGAGTGCCACAGGAAAGACGGATGTCGTCTTCACCAAGCCCATCTTCTTCTTCGACCTGAACAACACCTTCCGATTTAAGCACAGCTGGCAGTTGGAGGCCAATGCCAACATCCAGACCAAGGGTGATGTACTGAACTACCGTATTCTCTCGCCCTCATACGACATCCGTTTTGTGGTACAGAAGTGCTGGCTGAAGAACGATGCCCTGTGCCTGCGTGCCAGCATCAGCGATGTGTTCCAGCGTAGCGTACAGGATATGGCTCATGATTGTGGTTTCTTCTATACTGTGCAGAAATCACGAAGCCGTAGCCACCGTTTGGATATCTCTATCCGCTACACCTTCAACGCCCAGAAGAGCAAGTATAAGGGCACTGGTGCTGGTAAAGCCGAACAGGAGCGTATGAACAACAGCAATTAGTAATACGATATGAGAAAGATAGTAACAATAGTTTTTGCATTCGTTGTTGCATCATGCTGGGCGCAAGAGCCAACGGACGGAGCAGCGAGAGCTATCCGAGCTCGCTCGGAGATGGCCGAGTCGTGTCGGACGAAGGCGAAGCCAATAAGCGACAGTACCAGATATGGTGCGTGCATCATGCGAAATGGATCTATTGTTGGTATTAACGAAAACGAGCGTTTTGCGATGCATAGTGTGATGAAGTTCCCGCAAGCGTTATACGTTGCCAATTACCTGAGTCGGAAAGGATTGGATCTTGATGACACAATCGTTGTTGATAAAGCAGACCTGATGCAAGACACCTGGTCGCCAATGCTAAAGCTATTTGAAGGCAAAAAGGCCTTTTCGTATGCGGAACTGCTGGAATTGTCTCTTGGACAGAGCGACAACAATGCCAGCGAACTCCTTTTCAAGTTTTGCGGCAAGCCCCAATCAATAGAGAAATGCATGAGAAAACTTGGATTCCACGATATTCATATCCGCATGACAGAGGAACAGATGCACAAGAATCCGGCAAAGGCCATCGAAAACAATTCCACCCCCGCCGAAATAGTTCGTTTGTTCGGGTGGTTTTATCAGCATAAAAATGACAACCCATATCTGACGTTCATCTGGAAGGCGATGGTGAACTGCTCAACGGGACTGAAACGAATCCCTGCTGCGATACCCGTAGATGCCCGTATCGTACATAAGACAGGTACGGGATTCCCATCATCTAAAGGAGAGCAAGACATGAACGATGCAGGTATCATTTTCATGCCTAATGGAAGCCATGCCATTATCGCCATTTTCACCACGCACTCATCATCTGAGACAGTCATAGCAAATATTGCCAGGCAATTGTTAGCACAATAAGATATGCATACGTTGACCTAGACGATGATAGAACAACGGGATAATGTTAAATCCATGTTAATTTCTTCATTTCTCTTGACTCGTCCCTAAGGGCAGGCATTATCTTTGCACCTGATTTTGAAACTATCTTCAGAATCATCGCGCGATTATGAGTTATAAAACGAAGTTAAAGATCGGAGAGTTCTCACAGCTGATGCAGGTAACGGTCAAGACCCTGCGTCACTACGAGCAGAAAGGACTGCTGACACCTGACGAGGTGGACGAGCGGACAGGTTACCGTTACTATACCGTAGGACAGATGCAGACCTTGCAGACCATCCGCGACTTGCAGCAACTCGGTTTCTCTTTGGATGAGATCAAGGATTTGTGCCATTCGCATTCATGTACTCCCAGTATCCGCCAACTGACTGAGAAGATTAAGGAAACGGAGGTAGTATTACGGCAATTGATAGCTCGCCGCAACCGTCTGCTTAAGATGAGGAACGCTCGCAAAGAAATGAAGACAATGGAAAAATTCAGTATTCAAACACTGCCCGAGATTATCGTGGCAAGTCATCGTGAAATCCTGCCCGACTATGCGGCCATCGGTCCGATGTGCGTCAACACAATCGCCCCTGAGATGCAACGCCTCGGCTGCAAGTGTCCTTCGCCAGGCTATTGCTTTACGATAGAGCACGACATGGAGTACAAACCTACGAACGCTGACATAGAGTATTGCGAACAGGTAGAGGAGATGGGGCAGGATAGTGCCATCATCCAGTTCAAGCGCCTGCCCGCCGTGCCAAAAGCACTTTGCATGAAGCACGTCGGCCCCTACGAACGGTTCTACGAGTCGTTCATCGAGGCCTTCCGCTACATCGACGAACAGGGCTATAAGCCTGTAGGTCAGCACCGCACATGCTACATCGATGGAGTATGGAACCAGAAAGACCCAGAGAAATGGCTCTCGGTAATTCAGATACCAATAGAGTAATAATCCGTCCTGGTCGTCCCATATATTGGGGGGCGGTCAGGACAAAATGAGTTACACAATGAAAGATGTGACGAACAATTCCCGGCAGATTGCCGCATGTGGTTTATATTGCGGTGCATGCAAAAAGTTTCTCAATGAACAATGTGCAGGATGTCAACCCTCAGAGGAAGATAACCCTGGCTTAGGCCAACCCCTTTCCAAGGGGTTTCAAAGGTGTAAAATCCGCAAATGTTGCCAAGAGAAAGGCTTTCACACTTGCGCCGAGTGCGACAAGGATGTGAAAGAATGTAAGATCCACAACAACTTTGTCGGTAAGATTTTTGCTTTCTTGTTCAATAGTGATAGGACGGCATGTATCCATTATATACACGAGCATGGTGAAGAAGCCTTTGCTGAGAAGATGGCAAAGGAAAAACAAATGACGATGAAAAGGAAATGAAAATAGAATTAGCAACAATACAAGAATATGAATCCGTCATAGCTTTTTATGACGATGTGACAGCACGTACACCGGAGATGGCGGTTTATGCCCGATGGAGTAAAGGTAAGCACCCGACAGAAGAAGGCATCAGAGCCTATATTGATGAAGGAAGCATGTATGTTTATAAAGAAGGTGGAGAAATCATTGCGGCTATGGCTGTGACGATGTATCAGGGTGAGGATTATCACGCGATAAATTGGACACTGAAGGTGCCCGACGAAAAGGTGGCTGTGATTCATATCCTTGCCGTCAGTCCTGACAGCCAAGGCAAAGGCATCGGCTCTGAGATGGTTAACGAGGCTATCCGTATGGCAAAAAGTAAAGGCATGCAGACCATTCGTCTTGATGCCCTTGCCTCGAACACACCCGCCCACAAACTCTACGAACGTCTCGGCTTCGAGTATTGCGGCCAGCAGCACCTCTACGCTGAGAACACAGGCTGGACGGACTTCTATTTTTTTGAACTTAAACAATGAATGATATGAAAGAAAGATTCAAATTCAACACCATCGGTCTATTTACTAGCAACAATAAGGCTACTGTTGATTTCTATACAAAAGCTTTTGGTTTTACCACCGATTGGGATGGCATTCAACCTAACGTGGAGATGATGCTGGGCAACATGCGCATTATCCTCTTCCCGCGTGACGCTTTCGAGCAGATGGTCTCTCGGAAATTTCAATATCCCGAGGGGTTCAATGGTACTGTAGAATTGGCATTCGACGTGCCCACCTTCGCTGATGTCGATAAGGAATACCAGCATGCGCTCACGAATGGTGCCGCCTCCGTTCTTCCTCCCACCACAGAGCCTTGGGGTCAGCGTACTTGTTACGTTGCCGACCCAGATGGAAATCTGATAGAGATAGGGTCGTTTACGAAATAGTACATATCGCAGAATGTCATTCGTCAGACATTCGACAATCCTCGTAGCGCCACAGGCAAGACGGATGTGACCTTCACCAAGCCCATCTTCTTCTTCGACCTGAACAACACCTTCCGCTTTAAGCACAGCTGGCAGTTGGAAGCTAACGCTAACATTCAGACCAAGGGTGATGTACTGAACTACCGTATTCTCTCGCCTTCATACAACCTTGGTTTTGTGGTACAGAAATGCTGGCTGAAGAACGATGCCCTGTGCCTGCGTGCCAGCATCAGCGATGTGTTCCAGCGTAGCGTACAGGATATGGCTCATGATTGTGGCTTCTTCTACACTGTACAGAAAACACGAAGCCGTAACCACCGTTTGGATATCTCTATCCGCTACACCTTCAACGCTCAGAAGAGCAAATATAAGGGAACAGGTGCAGGGCAGGCAGAGCGTCAGCGAATGTAGTAAATATACTATTCAAGCAAAAAGAAAATCGATTTTCTTTTTGCTTTTTTGCTTGTTTAATCGTACCTTTGTCCACATGAAAAGGAAAATGTTCTGCGAGATTTGTCCTTTCACCTATCGCCTGTCGATGGAGAAGGAGATTATGAAACGGTGCCTGAAGGACACGTTTCAGCATACGCTTTTCGCCAAAGAGCGTACCGATACTGCTTTGCCCGTTCTGGTTTATCGGCATAACTCCCTGATCCGCCGCCGACTGGGAAATGTCAACATGCAGCTGCAGGAGAATAAGGCTACGAACCTGGCTCTGGCGGTTAAGCATATCGACGGACTGCTCATTCATCCTGGCGAGACCTTCTCTGTGTGGAAACAGGTAGGCCGAACTACGAAGAAGAAAGGCTATAAGGAAGGACTCACCATTGCTAAAGGTCAGCCGGCACAGGGTATCGGTGGCGGCTTATGCCAACTGTCGAACCTGATTCACTGGATGGTGCTGCATAGCGATCTGACCATCACCGAGCATCATCATCACGACGGACTGGATCTCTTTCCCGACTTCGGCAGACAGATTCCTTTCGGCACGGGCACGAGTATTTCATACAACTACATTGATTACCGGGTAAAGAACAATACTTCCAATACCTATCAGTTACGACTGTGGGTGGATGATGAGTATCTGTGTGGTGAGCTGCGGGCAGAAGAAGCACTGCCTCATACCTACCATATTCATGCGGAGAACGAATTCTTCTCTCGTGAAGGAGAAAATGTCTATCGCAACGGAGAGGTTTATCGCGACACGATAGATCGTGTTACAGGCGAGTGCATCAACCATGAGCTTATTCGTACCAACCATGCCAAGGTGATGTACGAATGTCCTCCCTCTGTAGTAATCAGGGAACAGGAAGAACAATGATATGAACGGATGATATGCAGGAGATTTGGGCGCTAATCAATCAGATGTCGCCGTATCTGCTTCTGGGATTCGGCTTCGCAGGACTGCTGCACGCTTTTGTGCCGGCAGTGCTCTATCGGCGTTATCTGGGAGGAAATGATTTCCGGTCGGTATTGTGGGCTGCGATGATTGGTGTACCGCTGCCGCTTTGTTCTTGCGGCGTGATTCCCACGGCCATGTCTTTACGCAAGGAGGGGGCTTCGAAGGGGGCTACCACCTCGTTTCTGATCGCTACACCGCAAACAGGCGTGGATTCCATTCTTGCCACAGCCTCATTACTTGGTGTTCCCTTTGCCATCCTCCGACCAGTGGCCGCGCTGGTTACTTCCCTCGTGGGGGGTGAGATGGTGAATATGGCAAACCGCCATCAACCGTCGGAAAACATGACTCAGCAGACGGAGCAGCCAACAGAAAAGCTGTCATTCGGTCAACGACTGCTGGTTGCCTTGCGCTATGGCTATGTGGATATGGTGCAGGATATCGGGCGCTGGCTTGTGATGGGACTCATTATTGCAGCGCTGATTACGGTTCTTGTACCTGATGATTTCTTCCTGCGCTTTGCCGATACACCAATAATCGGGATGCTCTTGATGATTGCCATCTCCATACCGATGTATGTATGCGCCACAGGATCTATTCCCATTGCCGTTGCTTTGATGCTCAAGGGAATCACTCCAGGAGCGGCTCTCGTGCTACTCATGGCTGGTCCGGCTTGTAACATGGCTTCCATATTGGTCATCCGTAAGGTACTGGGCAAGAGAACCCTATGGCTCTACCTGCTCTCCATCACACTTGGGGCCATCGTGTTCGGCTTGGGTATCGACTACCTGTTGCCGCGGGAATGGTTTACCTCGCACTTGACGCAATCGCACGCCTGCTGTCATGAGGCGCCTGCATTCTTCAATGTCGTATGCAGCATCGTGCTCGGCGCCTTACTTGTGTATGCGCTCATCAAACGCTTGATACCTACTAAAAACAATCATACAATGGAAAAAAGACTATTCAAAGTGGAGGGCATGATGTGTAATCACTGTCGTGCCAATGTGGAGAAAGCGCTCCAGCAGTTGGAGGGCGTTACCAGCGTTGAAGTTGATCTTACAGCAGGAACTGCCGCGATAGAAGGTTCAGTGACCGACGAGGAAGTCATCAACTCGATTACCGGAATCGGTTATTCTGCCACCAAGTTGTCGAATTAAGATTATTCCCACGTTGGGAACACTTTATTCCCACGTTGGGAACACTTTATTCCCACGTTGGGAACATTTTATTCCCACGTTGGGAACACTTTATTCCCATGCTGGGAACATTTTATTCCCAACGTGGGAATATTTTTATCGACTTCTGTAAAATTTTGCTACAAATTTACTTCATAAATTTCTACAATTTTGCATCATTTCGAAAGACCTAACATTAAAAAAACTTAGTTGTTTGATTATGAGTAATTTAGCTTCAAAAACAGGTCTTAAAGACCTAACATAAGACCTAACATAAGACCTAACAAAGACCTAACATGACACCTAACATTTTGATCTAGTAAAAGTTTTCGGTTTGTTTTACAAAATAATCATCATTTTCCCAGCTAAAAATTTGGAAATCGCGCAAAAATTTTGTACCTTTGCACTGCGAAATTTGAAAGGCTCGACGCTATGAGAAACACCCATATGCCAATCCCGCCTAAACTTAATAATCTTTATTCAATGACCCAAAAAACAATGATCAATGGAGAACCTATGTCTCCTCTCTTGGAGACAACGCTCGTAGTTGAGCAGTTCCTCAATGAAAACTACTGTTTCCGTCGCAATGTGCTGAACGGGAAGGTAGAGTTTGCAACCCATCCTGATTCGCTAACCTGGCGCCCGCTGACTCAAGAGGCGATCAACAGCATCATCCGTCGTGCCAAGAAGGAGCAGGTATGCGAAAAAGGTAGTCCGAAGACGGAAATCATGGAGTTCGTTTACTCTGAGGATGTACCTGTGTATAACCCTGTTGGCGACTACCTGAAACAACTGCCCCAATGGGACGGAAAGAACCATATCGCACAGCTGTTCAGTCGTCTGCCCGGCATTACTTCAGAGCAACAGGGCTATCTTTCCACCTGGCTGTTGTCTGCTGTGGCGCACTGGCTTCAGATGGATACCCTTCATGGTAATGAGTGTGTACCTACCTTGATTGGTGCTCAGGGATGTGGTAAGACTACCTTCTTCCACCGACTGCTGCCTGCCGATTTACGGGAATACTATCTTGACCATCTGAACCTGTCGAACAAGTTCGATAAGGAAATGGCTCTGACGAACAATCTCTTGGTGAACCTGGATGAGCTGGATGCCATTCGTCCCAGTCAGCATGCTGCCTTGAAGCAGACGCTCTCGAAGAGTAAGGTGAACGGCCGACCTATCTATGGGGCCTCACAAGAAGATCGTCCGCGTTTCGCCTCATTCGTGGCAACGACTAACAATCCTCATCCGCTGACTGATCCCACAGGTAGTCGTCGATATATCTGTCTGCAGATTCCCGAAGGTCAGTATATTGACAATACGGGTGAGATTGATTATGGACAACTGTATGCGCAGGTGGTGTATGAACTGACAGTGGCAAAGACGCCTTATTGGTTCACGAATGATGAAGTGGCACGCATTCAGCAGATGAACCATAATTATATGCATCAGAAAGATATCGGAGAGATGGTTGAAATATGCTTCCGCAAGCCCAAGGAGGGCGAGGTTGCTAAGCTGATGAACACGAAGATGCTGCTGAGTCACATCCAGAAGGAATACCCTTCAGTGGATATCAATCATGGTAACAAGATCCGTGTAGGGCATGTCATGACTACCCTCGGCTATGAGTCGTCAGATCATAGCAATGTACCCTTCTATAAAGTCATCCCTTTACGGGCTGCATAAACTAAAATGTTAGGTCTTATGTTACCTTTTTGTTAGGTTTATGTTAGGTTTTTGTTAGGTGTTTAAAGTATACTATTTAAGTTAACGCATTTAAATTCAATAAGTTATCAAAATTCAATGTTAGGTCTTATGGAAAAACAACTAAAATTAGAAAATATCCCTAATGGATATGAACTTTGTTTCAATAACAACTGTCAGCAGTGCGAACGGTGCATGCATTATCAAGCTTATCGGCTTCAACCCGAAGTGCGACTTCATGGTCCTGCCATCTACCCGGCAGCATGGGCAAGTGGTCAATGCCAGCATTTCCGCGATACGAAGCCTGTACAGAAAGCCTGGGGTTTCAGTCAGCTTTACAAGAATGTGCCCCGCCACCTGAAGGCAGAAGCCCGCGAATGTGTGATGAACTACTTCAGTAGTGGTTGTGGTCCTTATTACCGGTATCATCATGGCGAGAATCTGCTCTCACCCCGTCAGCAGGAAGACATCATGGCTATTCTGTCACATTTCGGCAGTACCGATGATCTGACTTTCGATCATTATGTCACCGACTTCGACTTCAGTTGAACGTCAACGTCACCACTTATAAAGTACTTGGAAGGTGAAAAGTTTAGATCATAGTCTGAAAGATGTGGCGTGAGCCGCATCTTTCATTGTAATTGGCATTATAACTAATCTTATTCCGAATTGGTGTGTCACTTGAAATGTCGGTTGAACCAAAATTAGCTATACATTTTTATATTTACGGAAGATTTAGTATATTTGCAGCAAAATACATTAATAATATAGGCTTTCAATTTAAATAATATAGAAAGATGTCTGCCAATAAATCATTATCAATGCAAGATAACGAGATTGTACTCTATCAGCCAAATGATGCCATCCATCTTGAGGTAAGAATGGCGAACGAATCCGTGTGGCTTACGCAGCAGCAGATTGCCATCTTATTCGGAGTTAAGCAGCCTGCCATCTCTAAACATCTGAACAACATTTTCAAGAGTGGAGAGTTAGATGAAGCATCAGTTTATTCCATTTTGGAATATACTGCCACTGATGGCAAAATCTACAAGACCAAATTCTATAATCTTGATGCAATCCTCTCCGTGGGCTATCGTGTTAATAGCATCAATGCTACCATGTTTCGCAAGTGGGCAAACGTTGGTTCGTCATCATGAAGATGCAAGAAACTAAGGCTGACGAGATTCTCAGACACCTGTAAGAGTGTTTGGTCCACGAGACTTTGCAGAAAGTAAACGAGAGTTTTAACAAATGAGGGAGTGTAAAGAATCTGATAAAGACGAATGAAATACAAGTTAGGTATCCATTAATCATACAATTATGAAAAGTTTCAAATCAACAGCGTGGCTATTGCCACAACCCGTGCTGATTATCGGCACTTATGATAAGGAAGGTAAGCCCAATGCCATGAATGCGGCTTGGGGCGGTCAGTGGGATATGCATGAGATCATGATCTCACTGGGTTCACATGCTACGACGGATAACCTTGCCGTTAATCCTGAGTTCACTGTAACCTTTGCTACAGCCAAGACGATGCTTGCTTCAGACTATGTGGGCATCGTAAGCGGTAGGAACACACCTGACAAGATGCAGAAGACGGGCTGGACAATCGAGAAGGCTCCCCATATGAACGCACCTGTATTCAAGGAGTTCCCGATGACATTGGAATGCCGTGTGAAGCAGAAGATAGATGAAAGTGAGACTGGCTATTATCTCGTAGCGGAAATCGTGAACATTCTATGCGACGAGAAATATCTGGCTGAGGATGGTAAGCCTGATGTAGCCCAAATGGAACTGATTACCTTCGATCCTGTTCATCACACCTACATTCAGCTTGGAACAACCGTAGGTAACGCTTTCTCTGACGGTAAACAGTTGAAATAGCGTTTGACATGTTAGTATAATAGAAGCTCCCCCAAGTACTTGACTTAGGGGAGCTTTTCTTTGGTGCGGGTTGCACAGACATCATAAATTACCGATTTTTAAGTATTGTCAGTTATACTAATAAGAACTACCTTTGCATCGTTCAAATAGCGTATTGCAGATGATCAACTATTTATAATAAAGGTATGAAGAATATTCTCAAGGATTTTTTCAGTCAGTGTGCCCGTCCTGAAGGATTTCTGGGGCGCTGCATGCTACGGTTCATGAATTTCGGTCATGCACCGCTCACCAACTGGGGACTTGACCAAATCGTGTTTCATGAAGGGATGACAATGCTGGATATTGGTTGTGGCGGCGGTGCCACCCTGAAACGTATGCTCTTAAGAAGTCCTAAAGGTAAGGTTTATGGCATAGACATTTCTGAAGCAAGTGTCGCCAAGGCGAAGAAAGTGAACAAGGATTTGCTGGGCAGTCAGGTGTTTGTGGAACAAGGGTCTGCCGACAGTCTGCCCTGGAAGGATCAGATGTTTGATGTGGTGACTGCCGTAGAGACTGTTTATTTCTTGCCAGATCTGCCAAAGTGCTTCCAAGAAGTGAAGCGCGTACTGAAGTCTGGCGGTCAGTTTGCCATCATGCTTGAAGTGATTGAGGGCGATTCGGTGTGGACGAATGTCGTTGAAGGAATGACCGTTTATTCCCCCGAGCTGCTGAAGGACATGCTGGAACAGGCAGGTTTCAGCGATGTGGAGGTCTTCAGGAAAAAACCATCGTATGCCACTATCAAAGGAGTAAAGAAATAATAATCATTCAAGTTTGTTAGGCAAGACGAGCAATAGTCACAAACAAAGAGACATCGCCGATTCGGTGATGTCTCTTTGTTTGTAGATAAATATGTGAAAGTATGAATGATTATCAAAACTTTTTCGTATTTTTGCACCATCAATTGTTTTATTGTTCAACCATGAAGAAAATCATTATCCTTACGCTGATGGCTGTTGTAGCAGTAGCAGCATCAGCACAGACAAAGAAAGTGTCCATCCTGGGCGACTCGTATTCAACCTTCAAGGGCGTGGGCCCCTCTCATTACGCTCCGTTCTATCCAAACGACAGAAACGATGTTGTAGAGGTGGAGCAGACATGGTGGAGTCTTTACATCAAGGCTAAGGGTTACACTTTGGAGAAGAACGACTCATGGGGCGGTACTACTATCTGCGGTACAGGCTACGGTCGTATGGACTCTTCGCGTAACAACTTTATTTCGCGTGTAGATAGTTTGGGCAATCCTGATATCATTTTCGTGTTTGGCGGCACCAACGACGCATGGGCCAACTCACCCGTAGGCGAGTATCAGTATGCTGATTGGACCAAGGATGACTGTAAGAACTTCCGTCCGGCACTCGCATGTCTGTTCGACATGTTGAAGAAACGCTATCCCCAAGCCACGATCTATTCACTTCTGAACTCTGAGCTAAGGGAGCCGATCAACGAGTCGATGCGTGAGGTGTGCAAACACTACAACGTGCAGCTCATTGAACTACACGACATCGAGAAGCAGAATGGCCATCCCTCCATCAACGGTATGAAGAGTATCTGCGCACAGCTTCTCGAAGCAATACAATAGTTTACATTTCTTATATGATATGCCTTGAAAACAAAAAAGAGACATCGCCGAGCGGTGTCTCTTTTTTGTGCTTTTAGTACTTCTCACAAAAAAAAGACATTGCCTTTCGGCGATGTCTCTTTTAAGTCCTCTCACAAAAAAGACATTGCCTTTCGGCGATGTCTCTTTTAAGTCCTCTCACAAAAAAGACATTGCCTTTCGGCGATGTCTCTTTCGAGGGTGCCCGGTGGGACTCGAACCCACGACATTCAGAACCACAATCTGACGCTCTAACCAACTGAACTACGGGCACCATGTACCGCCTTACTTCGATGAACGAAGAGCCTTTGGGCGTTTAGCGGGTGCAAAGATACGGGATTTATTTGAGATGGCCAAATAAATCCCGCTATTTTTTCTATTTATTTCTTTGCAGGTGCAGCGGGTGCAGCTTCCTTAGCAGGAGCAGCAGGAGCAGCTTGCTTAGCATCGTTAGCTGCAGGTGCAGCTTGCTGAGTCTGACTGGCACCGAAGCCCGGGAGGTTGTTCGGATTGGTCTGCGGCTGCTCTGTAGCAACATTCTCGAGCACGCTCTGAGAAGAGGTAGCTGTAGGAGCAACGTAAGCACAAAGGACGCTAAGTACTACCATGGCGGCAGCAAGTGTCCATGTGGCCTTTTCAATGACATCAGTGGTCTTGCGAACACCCATGATGGCATTGCTTGATGCGAAGTCGGCGGCCAAACCGCCACCCTTGGATTCCTGGATAAGCACGATGCCAATCATGAGCAGTGCAGCCAGGACAATCAATACGACGAATAATGTGTAAATGCTTGTCATTTTCTTTTACATATTTTTGTTATTATTTATAATCAATTTCTCTAAGAAACGAATTTGGTCTGCAAAGTAAGCATTTTTTTTTGGATAAATCAAATTTAAACGCTTAATAATTTCCAAAGCCTTTGAATATCTACCTTGTTTTATGTAAATTCGGGCTAAAGTTTCGGTAAAATAGCCTTCATCGGTAGAATTTTCTGCAATTATTTCTTCTTCTTCGATTTGCGGTGAGAATTCTAAATTTTCTTTAAGTTCTATTTTCCCACCTTCATTATTTATGAAATTATCGATCAAATCCTGTCCCCGCATGCTTGGTTGTTCAACCTGATTCTGGTTCTCTTCTTCCGTCTCAAGGAGGTAGGCCACATAGTCAACGGCTGCATCGGCAGGAGTGGGCTTGCGCTTGCTCTTGCCCGATGTCTGTTCGTCAACGACCGGTAGCGTATCGAGGAAGCGATCGATAAGGGATATCGTACGGTTCTCGCGCTCTTCGGTAGATGTCTGACTATCGGCGCTGGTGCTTGCATGGGTGTTGTTGCGGGAATGAATCTTGTAGTGACCAGCCTCCACGAGGTTGAAGATCGTCTTACGGTCGGTGATATAGATGGCGGCCCTTCTGAGCTCCTCATCGAAGGTAGGGTCGTGCAACAGGTACAGGTTCTGGAGCATGAGCAGTCGTGCCGTCTGGTAGTACGGATACATAGCCAGCAGGGAACGCAGGTCGTATAGCGTTTCCTTGTCGAGCAACTCGGGATGTTTAATGAGGTGTTCTAAATCCATTACCAGTCTGCTACTGTTGCGTTGAATATTTGATCTACGATATCTTTCGACATTTGTGTAACGAGTTCCTCCTGAACGCTGTTGAGGCTTTGGGTGGTCTCGTACGATTTGCTGGAACTGAACTGCTGTTCAAAATCCTTCGTGTGGTTCTTATTGTTGGTGAACCTCACGTTAACAGTCATGGTGAGTTCAGTCATGGCAGAATGACCTTCTGCGGTGACCGACTTATTTCGCTGTTCATAGCGGGCGATCTCACCTTCGATGACCAGGTCGCCGTTCTTCTTCACCTGTTGCAGTTTGGTGTGATTGGAGAACTCATCCTTGAGCCGGTTGTTGAAGATACCGGCCATGGGGCCCCAGACATAGTTGGAGCGGATGGGGAAATCGGCGATCGTGATGGTCTTGGTCTCGTTGTAGTCGATGCTGGCACCCGAGAAGGAGTAGCCCTTGAAGGCGCACGATGAGAACAACAGCGATCCTACGCAAAGGATGAGCATGATGCACTCCAGACCGTATTGCTTGATGCGGCGGTAGAGGGTGCGGTCGGAGATGCCCAGTTCGGCAGCGGCCTTCTTCCTGTTTCCCTTGTTACGTTCCAAGGCTTTCTCTACCATCTGCCTACCGATATTCTCCAGGTTGAGAGTTTCGGGTTCTGTCTTGATCTCCTCAGCCACAGCATCTTCAGTCTTCAGCGACTCGTCGTAGGAATCGATATGCGACTGCGATTCGATGATGGTGGGAATCTTCTGCACCGCAGAGGGTGAGGGGATGAAACTGGCATTGCGGGCATCGTCGAGCTGCTTACGGAGATTGTTCATATCACGACGCAGGTCAGACAATTCACCTCCCAGTTTCTGCAATACCTGATAGAGTGCTTCGCGCTCGTTCTCATAGCTGTGCCTTCCGCCACTCGAGGGGATGGTGGCCAGCATGGTGCTCTCGGTGTCATGGGGGATGAAGTGGTTGAGTGCCTCAGCGGTAATCTCGCGCTCCTGACTCAGTACCGACATCTGCTCGGTGATGTTCTTCAGTTGTCTGACATTTCCCGGCCATTTGTAGTGCAGCATCATCTGACGAGCCTCTTCGTTGAGCGTAATCTTTGGCAGACGGTATTTCTCGGCCATCTGCAGGGCAAAGAGACGGAACAGCAGGATGATGTCTTCGCCCCTCTCGCGCAATGGTGGCATCTGGATGGGCACTTGGTTCAGACGGTAGTAGAGGTCCTCACGGAACCGTCCTTCGCTGATGGCCTTCTGGATATTCACGTTCGTGGCAGCTACCACTCTGACATTGGTCTTGCGGATCTGAGTGCCGCCCACACGGATATACTCGCCGTTCTCCAAGACGCGGAGCAGACGGGCTTGGGTGGCCATAGGCATTTCTCCCACCTCATCGAGGAAGATGGTTCCTTTGTCGGCCACGCCGAAATAACCTTCGCTCTCGCCGATGGCACCAGTGAAGGAGCCTTTCTCATGACCGAACAGCTCGCTGTCGATCGTTCCTTCGGGAATAGAGCCGCAGTTGATGGCGAAATACTTTTCGCGACGGCGGGGGGAATTGTCGTGGATGACGCGGGGGAGGATTTCCTTTCCCACACCGCTCTCTCCGACGATGAGTACGCTGAGGTCAGTCGGTGCCACCTGAAGGGCGACATCGAGTGCGCGGTTCAACCCAGGACTGTTACCCACGATGTTGTACCGCTGTTTGATTCTCTGTAGTTCAGACGTATTCATAATCGCTGACAAAATTACGCATATTATTTCATAAAACTGCAAAAATGGCAGTTAATTTTTGTTTTTAGATTGTTTGCTCCTGCCGACTTTGATCAATAGCAGACCGATGGCTGTCCAGATCAGTTCACGCACCCTGACAATCAGTGCCACAAAGATTCCTGCACTGGCCGTCATACCAAGTCCGTTAACCGACATCAGGAAACCGCCTTCCCTGCCGCCTAACTGCAGGGGCATGAAGAAGAGCATATTGGCAAACAGACTGGTAAAGGCGAGGATGAGGATGCACTGGATGAAGTTCACACTGGGCATGAGCACCATCAGGATGAACAAGATCTCGAGTGATGACACCACCCTACAGGCCAGTTCCAGTAATACAGCCCCCAGGAAGGTGCGCGGGTTCTGGTTGTGCAGGGCCGCAATCTGGCAGTCCACATTATCGAGCTGTTCCTTGTGCGTTTCGATGAATCCGCGTGCCCATTTCTTCGCGCCGGGGATATGACGGAGGATGTTCATCAGTCTGAGCGCCAATCCTTTCTTGTAACCTTTCAGGAAGAACCAGATGCCGACAAGACAGAACAAGGTTATCAGTCCCAGTACCATTCCCATGAATACGTTCATGGGCTGTGTTATTATATATAATAAGGTGGCGAGTAGCCAGAACCATAGATGACTGAAGATATGGGTCATCACGTAGAGGATGACGGATGAGGAAGCACGTTCCGTCCCGATCTTGGGTGACAGCTCCATGATACGGTAAGGCTCTCCACCCATCAGTCCGCCGGGTGTAGCATAGTTCAGCGCAAACCCCGAGATGGTGATCTTGTACAGCCACCAGAACGATACGGGCGTGTGTTTGACGGCATTGGCAGGAAGGTCGTTGTTCTCCTGACTCTTGATGATAATATACCAGGCTGCCGTATTGAAGATATAAAGCACAGCCCATAGGGCTACCACGGCGAAAAACCAGTAGCCGGCATGGCGTAAACCTTTCCATACCTCGGCGAAGTCGAGCTGTGTCACCATGATGGCGAGCACGACAATGCCGAAGATGAAGAAAATATTCTGATACTTGTTCTTTTTGTCAGCCACAGGTCAGGTAGGTGTATTAGTTCTTCTCTGTCTTGGCCTTGGGGATGGCGAACCGTACCTTCTCGCTGTCATCGCGCTTCTCATGATAGAGCTTGGGCAGTGGGTTGGCACTGGATGTGTCGGAAACATGACGGCGACGGGCGATATCGATAGCCAGGTAGATGGCATGACGGAAGGATGTCTCATCCGTCAGACCCTTTCCTGCCAAAGAGATGTCGTAGTCGGCTGCAGGACTTGTCCGGATAATGGGCAGACCAGCGGTATAGCATACTCCTTCGCCCATATCGATGGTTCTGAACGGAGCAAGTCCCTGATCATGGTACATAGCCAGCACACCGTCGAATGCTTCATACATTCCGTTACCGAAGAAGGTATCGGCAGGGTAGGGACCAAAGGCCTGAATACCTTTTGCTTCCAGATCAGCAATGGCGGGGATAATGATCTCCTGTTCCTCTTTTCCTGCAGGAGCCTCTTTGGTGTTACAGGGGTTCAGGGCGAGGATGGCAATACGAGGGTTGGTGATGATGAAATCACGCTTCAGGGTATTGAACAACACCCTGGCTTTCTCAACCACCGTCTCCTTTGTGATAGAACCGGCAATATCCTTAACAGGCAGGGGGCGGGTGGCCATGGCTACGCGAAGGTGCTCGTTCACCAGAATGGTGAGAGCCTTCTGTCCATTACCTGCAGTACGCTCTATATAGTCGGTCTGACTGGTAAACGGAAACGCGTTGTTCTTGATGCTTGATGGGTTCACCGGTGCTGTGACGAGCACGTCGAACAACCCTTTGGCATGGTCGTCAACGGCACGCTTCAAGGCTTTCAGCGCCGCTGTGCCGGCCTCGTCCGACTGTTCTCCCATGTCCACCTTGATCTCATCATCGAAGGTGGTGAGGAGGTTCACCTTTCCGTCGTGTGCATCTTCTGCCTTATTGATAATGGTGAAGTTTGCCTGGATGCCTAGAACATTACGGTGGTAGGCGGCCACCTTGGGCGAACCGTAGATGATAGGGGTGCACAATTCAAGTATGGTAGGATCGGCGAACGTCTTGAATATCAGTTCATAGCCGATTCCGTTGGTATCACCGTGCGTGATGGCCACGCGAATTTTCCTATTTTCCATTGTTCTGAATTTTTAATGTATAGAGTGCAGCTTCCAACTGCCTGATTTTGTTTCTCTTCTTCGACTCCGGGGCAAAGACGAACGCCTCGGCCACGATCACTGTTGCATGGGCGGTGTCGTAAACAGCGTGAGCCACCAGCGGACCGCCCATCATGTCGTTCTTCATCTCCCACAGACCGCGAAGGACGAGTCTTTCTTGGTCCTTTACCTTTATTCGTTCCTGCGAGAGACCGTTCCGTACGGTGGTCATATACATCCCTTGCTCCTCACCAGGTATATTCACCTTCATGATACTGTCACGCTTCACTATCCACTCTTCCATGTCAAGTCGTTTGGCAGGATACTGATAGAGACAGATGTTCTGCATGCCCTGTGCCTGCTGGTTGGAGAACCATAGGAATGCTTCTCCCTGCTTACTGGCAGTCAGTCCCTCTGGGATGCAGATCTCTGCGTTGAATGCCTGACGGATTCTTTTCTGTGCCTTGTCCTGATGATGCGCCATTAAGTAGGTAATGGCTGTATTCATTTCGGCTCGGTTAAGCATACTACGCAGTTGGGTACCTATTACCGGCATGGCCCTTCTGAGTGTTTCTGCCGATGGCGCGACAACGTTGATCAGCATCTGTGGCTTGGCATCCACATTTTTGGCATATATGATCTGCGCCTTCTCGTATTTCGGATCGATCTTCACCCGAACGATGCTCCTGCACAGGGTGTACTCGGGAAAGTTATCCGTTATTTCAAAGACGTCGAACGACGGTTCCCGTTGGGGAAGTCCTGCCACATCAGTATCGAGGGCATGGAACACCAAACTGTCGCAGTCGTTCTCCACTATTACGTAGTAAGGACTTCCACTGCTTCTGGGGAGGCGATGACTCCTGTCGCTGCAAGAGACGAGCAGGAAGAGGAGAACGAGCAGACACAGGTTCCTCATGTTCCAACACTTTTCTTTTTCGCCGTGGAGAGGAGTCCGCAGGCAGCAAAGATATCCTGTCCTCTGCTGGCCCGGATGGTGGTGAACACCCCATGTTGCGTGAGGTAGTCACGAAACGCCTCCACCTTCTGATCATTGGTTCCTTTCAGATCCACACCAGGTATCTGGTGAAAACGAATCAGGTTGATCCTGCACTCCAGTCCTTTGAGCAGTTGGATGATAGCCCGTGCATGTTTCTCGGAATCATTCACACCGCTGAAGACGATGTATTCGAATGATAGTCGGCGCTGATGACTGAAGTCGTAGTTGCGCAGCAAGTCGATCACCTCCTGAATGCCCATGCCCCGTTCGGCAGGCATCAGCTGTGCTCGTTGGTCGGGCAGGGGAGAGTGAAGACTGATGGCCACATGACAGTCGCTCTCATCCAGGAACCGTTTCAGTTTGTTCTTGATGCCGACACTGCTCACCGTGATACGTTTCGGACTCCAGGCATAGCCGTAGTCGGCTGTCAGGATCTCCGTAGCTCGCAGCACGTTGTCGAGGTTATCCATCGGCTCTCCTTGTCCCATGAACACGATGTTGGTGAGTGTGTCGCGCTCGGGTAGGGAGTAGATCTGGTTAAGGATGTCAGCTGCTGAGAGATTTCCTTCGAATCCCTGCTTACCGGTCTGACAGAACAGACAGTTCATCTTACAACCGATCTGGCTACTCACGCAGAGCGTGGCCCTTTCACCATCTGGTATATAGACGGTCTCCACATACTTCGGTTCGCTGTGGTTGTTGCCACCTACGGGGAAGAGGTATTTCTTCGTTCCGTCTTTCGACTCCTGACAATCAGCGGGAGGCATGCATCCGATGACGTACTGCTCTTTCAGTCGTTCGCGGTTTGCCTTAGAGAGGTTTGTCATGTCGTCGATGCTGGTCACATGCTGTGTATAGAGCCACTTCGCCATCTGACTGCCCGTGAAGGCAGGCATTCCCAGACTTGTCGCCACCTCTTTCAACTCGTGCAGTGACAGTCCTAGTAACTCTTTCTTCTCACCTCCCAATTGTCAACTATCAACTGTCAACTATCAACTAATTATTGTACTCCTGCCAGCTCTTCACCTTGATATCCTCCAGTTTCAGGTCGCAGAATGCCTGGATGAAGGCCTTGGCCAGACGGGTATTGGTCATCAGCGGAATGTTGTGGTCGATGGCGCCACGACGGATGCGGTAACCATTGGTCAGCTCACGCTTCGTGTGGTTCTTCGGTACGTTGATGATCAGTTCGAACTGGTGGTCGGCAATCATGTCCATCACGTTGTTCTCACCATCCTCATCGGGCCATGACACAACCGTGGCCTTCACACCATTATCGTTGAAGAACTTGGCCGTTCCGCCTGTAGCATAGATATCGTATCCGTTCTTGGCCAGTTCGCGAACCGGCTCCAGCAGATCAACCTTTCCTTTCACACCACCAGAAGAGATCAGTACGCTCTTCTTCGGAATTCTATAGCCAGTGGCGATGAGTGCGTTGAGCAGCGCTTCGTTCAGATCATCACCCAGGCAGCCTACTTCACCGGTGGATGACATATCTACACCCAGTACGGGATCGGCGTTCTGCAGACGGGCGAACGAGAACTGACTGGCTTTCACGCCAATGCGGTCGATGTCGAACTCGCTCCTGTCGGGCTTCGAATAGGGAGCATCGAGCATGATCTTCGTAGCCGTTTCGATGAAGTTGCGCTTCAGGATCTTCGACACGAAGGGGAATGAACGACTGGCGCGGAGGTTACACTCAATAACGCGTACCTGACGGTTCTTAGCCAGGAACTGGATATTGAACGGACCGCTGATGTTCAGCTCCTTCGCAATCTTGCGGGCAATCTTCTTGATCTGTCGGATGGTAGAGAAGTAGATGTGCTGAGCAGGGAATACCATGGTGGCATCGCCAGAGTGTACACCAGCGTATTCCACATGTTCTGAGATGGCATATTCCACCACCTCACCCTTGTCGGCAACGGCATCAAACTCAATCTCCTTGGTATCCTGCATGAACTGTGATACCACTACGGGGAATTCCTTCGACACCTCGGTAGCCATATTCAGGAAGCGGTGCAGTTCCTCATCATCATAGCAAACGTTCATGGCTGCACCTGAAAGCACGTACGACGGACGTACCAATACAGGATAGCCCACCTCGTCAACAAACTCCTTCACATCTTCAAAAGATGTCAGCGCGCGCCATGCGGGCTGGTCGATACCTAACTTATCAAGCATGGCCGAGAACTTGTCGCGGTTCTCTGCACGGTCGATATTCACCGGCGAGGTACCCAATACGGGAACACCCTGTCGGTAGAGTTTCATGGCAAGGTTATTGGGGATCTGTCCGCCCACGCTGACAATCACGCCGCGGGGCTCTTCGAGGTCAATCACGTCGAGCACGCGCTCCAATGACAGCTCGTCGAAGTACAGACGGTCGCACATATCGTAGTCGGTGGACACCGTCTCGGGGTTGTAGTTGATCATGATCGACTTATACCCCAGCTTGCGGGCGGTGTTAATGGCATTCACCGAACACCAGTCGAACTCCACAGAGGAGCCGATGCGGTAAGCACCTGATCCCAATACAACCACCGATTTCTCATTCTTATAATAATCGATGTCGTGCTTGGCCACATATTTTTCTTTATTACTATTCTTACAAGTGAACTCATCTTGGAACGCAGGGATATGCGTATAGGTGAAATACAGATAGTTCGTCAGTTCCGGATTCTCGCTGGCCACGGTGGGAATGCGCTTCACACTGGGTACGATACCTTTCTGCTTACGATAGCGGCGTACCTCCAGATTCTCTTTCTCCATGTTCCCCTCCTTCGTCTTCAGTACGAAGCGGGCAATCTGGAAGTCGGAGAAGCCGGCACGTTTCACCTCGAGCAACAGTTCATCAGACAGTTCCTCAAGCTTATTATATTTCTGCAACTCATGCTTCAAGTCAACGATGTGCTTCAGACGCTCCAGGAACCACACGTCGATCTTGGTCAGCTCCTCGATACGCTCAACGCTATATCCCTCTTCCAATGCCTGTGCAATGGCAAAGATACGCAGGTCGGTGGGGTTCTGTAACGCATCGTCGAGGTTATCGAACTTAGTATGGTCATTTCCCACGAAGCCATGCATGCCCTGACCAATCATACGCAGTCCTTTCTGGATCATCTCCTCGAAGGAACGACCGATGGACATGATTTCGCCAACCGACTTCATGGACGAGCCGATCAGACGGGATACACCAGCAAACTTCGTGAGGTCCCAGCGTGGAATCTTACAGATCATATAATCGAGCTGCGGGGCAACGTATGCAGAAGATGTTGTACCCATCTCACCAATCTGGTCGAGTGTATAGCCGAGGGCGATCTTCGCAGCAACAAATGCCAGAGGATAACCTGTAGCCTTTGAAGCCAAAGCCGAAGAACGACTCAGCCGGGCGTTGATCTCGATGATACGGTAGTCGTTTGTCTGGGCATTGAAAGCGAACTGGATGTTACACTCACCCACAATACCAAGGTGCTTGACGCACTTGATGGTGATTTCCTGCAACATCTTCACCTGCTCGTCGGTAAGTGAACAGGTGGGGGCAACCACGATCGACTCTCCTGTATGGATACCCAGCGGGTCGAAGTTCTCCATAGAGGCCACGGTGAAGCAACGGTCGTTTGCGTCGCGGATGCACTCGAACTCTATCTCCTTCCAGCCTTTCAGACTCTCTTCAACAAGAATCTGAGGAGCGAAGGTGAAAGCACTTTCTGCCAGTTCAATGAATGCCTTCTCGTTGGGGCAAATACCAGAACCCAGTCCACCGAGTGCGTAGGCCGAGCGGATCATGATGGGGAAACCGATTTCACGGGCAGCCTTCAGGGCATCTTCCATGTTTTCCACGGCATGACTAATAGGAACCTTAAGTTCAACCTCGCCCAACTTCTTCACGAAGAGGTCGCGGTCCTCAGTGTTCATGATCGCCTCGACAGAGGTTCCCAGCACCTCCACGCCATATTCCTTAAGAATACCTTTCTGATAAAGTTCAGTACCGCAGTTCAAGGCCGTCTGTCCACCAAATGCCAACAGAATGCCGTCAGGGCGCTCCTTTTTAATAATCTCCGTCACGAAATGGGTGTTCACGGGTTGGAAATACACCTTGTCGGCGATACCTTCCGATGTCTGGATGGTAGCGATGTTCGGGTTAACCAGCACCGAACGGATTCCTTCTTCACGTAATGCCTTGAGCGCTTGCGAGCCAGAGTAGTCGAACTCGCCTGCTTGTCCGATTTTCAAAGCGCCAGAGCCGAGTACCAGCACTTTATTCAGTTTCTTCTTCATTTTTTGTTTATGGTAGTTTTATGGATATTTACTAATAGAATCCTCTTAATCCGTGCAAAGGTACGAAAAATATTCCGAAGGAGATAATTTTTTCCGCAATTTGACAACTAATTAACACGAAATCCTTTCATTTGTTGTCTTTTTGGAAAAACAGGGAGTCAAATTGTCGTATTTGGCCTATTTCGGATGTAGAGTGCGACAAATTTGAAGGGCATGAGGCCGATTTGTCGCAATTTTGAGCATTTGTCGCAACAAGGTTGATGGAAAAAGAACGAAAAAGTTGCTAACTATGAAACGCACCCGTACCTTTGCATCATCAAAACCGCCATGAAGCGGTTCGTTATACCAGAGGTAATCATAAGATGTATATCTGCTCTTAACAGGGCGTTTGTCAAGATACTTCGTTTCGGATTAAAGATGGATAAATAAACCACATCCGAGACAACACATATAAAATTCCTCGGTTTATAGGGTTAGCGACGGGGTACAACAGGCCGATCATTAAGAATCGCTGTTGTGCCTCGTTTTTTTGTTATATAGTAGTCTTCGGGATGCTATTGTTTCGTTATCTTATCCTTTTTTTACCTTGTCGCGACAAGAAATGAGGGCATGTGCCTAATGTGTCGCAAATACCGTGTGTTGTCGCAACAATATTGTCAGAAAAAGTTCAAGATTCTTTTTTACAATAATTTGATGTCATAACTTTGCATCAACAAACAATAACAACTATAAATTCAAGGAAAAATGAAAAAGATGTTGATGATGGTTATAGTCGCCGTAATGACTTCCTGCGCATCGAGCAGTAAGTTAAGCACAATGGTCAAGGTAAATGACGACAGAAGTCAGTTCGTAGCCTTGGCCGAAGCTATTCCCGATGCCATTCTGGAGATACGCTATTACGGAACATATAACTTCGTAGGGGAGCGTATCGATGGCTATGAGGAGCCGGTAGCACTGATTACCCGACAGGCTGCCGAGTGTCTTCGAGCCGTGAGCGACGATGTGAAGGCACAAGGTTACCGACTGAAGATTTATGACGCTTATCGTCCGCAGAAGGGGGTGGATCATTTCGTACGTTGGGCAGCCAATGTTCCTGATACGTTGATGAAAAACTACTTCTATCCCGACCTCGACAAGAGTGTACTCTTCGATCAAGAGTATATCATGGCCAAAAGCGGACATTCAAGAGGCTCCACGGTTGACCTTACCCTATTTGATATGGCGACGGAGAAGGAATTGGATATGGGAGGCACGTTCGACTGGTTCGGACCAGAGAGTCATCCCGACTTCTGTGGAAATCCTGAAACAGGTGAATACACGGGTGATAACAGCAAGAGTCCTGCTGGACGCTCTATCACTGCCGAGCAGTTCCGTAACCGCATGATTCTCCGTCAAGCCATGCTCCGCCACGGTTTCAAACCTTTAGACACCGAGTGGTGGCATTTCACGCTGAAGGATGAACCATTTCCCGATACCTATTTTACCTTCCCTGTGAAGTAACCCACTACAGGCGGTGTCTATATATAGGTGTCCGACAGATTGTGATTCGTTAAGTTGTGAAGAAAACGATCGATTCGTATAATAGATTACGACAGATTTGGAGAGCATCAAAACCATCTGTCGCAAATTCTTTGTGGTGTCGCAATAATATTCATAAATAATCGAGAATTATTTGTTTGGTATGGGGATATACCGTAACTTTGCATCAACAAACAATAACAACTATAAATTCAAGGAATAATGAAAAAGTTATTTATGATAGCAGTAGTCACTATGATGACCACGTTGAGTGCTCAGGCACAGGTGATGAAGTCAGCCGATTTGGAGAAATATGCCAAGGAACGCTATGGTGACAAGTGGCTTGAGGCAGCCAAGAATCTGGCAGAGGGTTTAACGCTCGATAAGAATCAGAGTCTGACGTATCAGGAGGTAATCCAGGCGCCAGGCAAGACAAAGGAACAGCTGTATGTGGCGCTGAACTACTGGGCAACAGCCACCTTCAAGGACAAGCAGGCCATCACCCTGAACGACAAGGAAGCAGGATGTATCATCATCTCTTCCACCATCCTCGACATTGCCCGTCATATGGGAACACTGAACAAGTACTCAGTCAGCATCACACCCGTCATTCGTCTTGACATCAAAGAGGGTAGGGTACGTGTCACCTACACGGTACAGAATTATGACATCCTTACCGATATTAGCGGCGGATGGCTCAGTCTGGTGGAACCTGATGAGAGGACCTACGGAGACGCTAAACGAAAGAAGGACGACAAGACCAATGCATTCCTGTACGATGACCAGTGGGAGATAGCCCGTCACTACCCCTTCGTAGAAAAGGATGCCCAGAAGCGCACATGTGCTAAGGCACTTGTCATGACCCATGCCTATTCCAACGCCATTATCGACAAGGTGGGGGAGGCCTTGAAGAACGGCATCGTAGGCAATGACGACGAAGACTGGTAAGACAATGTAAAAATCTCTCGATTTATTTGGCTGTTCAGCAGATTTTCGTTACATTTGCGGGGAGAAAGTGAAATAGATTATCATCATGAGAGAAAAGATAGATGCTTTCCTGTTCGGCGATGAGGCTCAGATGACCTCCACGTTGCAGCAACTCAAGGAAAGCCGTTTCATCCATAAGGTGCATCTGTTGGACGGAGAGGTGACAGAACGACTCATGTCATCAGAGACGCTGGCCGAGATTGAAGAGAAGGCTACAGTCGACTATGTCCTCCTGTATCTGAAAGCAACGCCCCTAACCTTTGGTTATGGGGCTTTGCGGCGTTTACTAAGGGTGGCCGTGGAGACAGAGGCCATGTGGGTGTATGCCGACCGCTATTCGGTGGAGAATGGAACAACGGTGAAACATCCTGTGATTGATTATCAGCTGGGTAGTGTGCGCGACGATTTCGACTTCGGTAGTGTGCTGCTCATCCGTGCTGATGGTCTGCACGACTACATATCACAAGCTGCCCCAACGCTGAACTATCAATATGCTGCCCTATACGACCTCCGCTTGTTCCTCAGTAGGAAGGGCTCGCTCTTTCACCTGAATGAGTATTTATATACCGAGGAGGAAAGCGATCTTCGTACCAGTGGAGAGAAGCAGTTCGACTATGTGAATCCTGCCAACCGTGAGGTGCAGATAGAGATGGAAAAGGCCGTTACGGCTCATCTCAAGGAGATAGGAGCATTGGTGGGCCCTGCTGATTATGTTGCGCCCGACTTCAACGAACAGAAATTCGAGGTGGAGGCATCGGTTATTATCCCAGTCTTTAACCGTGAGAAGACGATTGCCGATGCAGTAAAGAGCGCTTTGGCGCAAAAAACTACCTTCCCCTTTAACGTTATTGTAGTAGATAACCACTCTACCGACAAAACGGGAGAGATCCTTCATAGCAGTCAACAGTCAACGGCCAATGGTCAACTTGTTGTGTTGAAACCGACACGACACGACTTAGGTATAGGCGGCTGCTGGAATCTGGCCATCAACGATGAGCACTGCGGACGTTTTGCCGTGCAGCTGGACAGTGACGACTTGTATTCATCTCCTGATACCTTACATCAGATTGTGCAGGCTTTCTATAAGCAGAAGGCCGCGATGATTGTGGGCAGCTACCGGATGTGCGACTTTGACCTCAATACCTTGCCGCCCGGACTGATCAGTCATGCGGAGTGGACCGATGAGAACGGAATGAACAATGCCTTGCGCATCAATGGCTTAGGCGCGCCCCGTGCGTTCTTCACACCTCTGCTGCGCCATATACAGTTCCCAAACACCAGTTATGGAGAGGACTATGCTGCAGGACTGGCTTTCAGTAGGCGGTATCGTATCGGAAGAATCTATCATGAGTTGTACCTCTGTCGTCGTTGGGGTGGAAACAGTGATGCTGCCCTGAGTGTAGAGAAGGTCAATGCCAACAACCTGTACAAAGACCGTTTGCGTACCATGGAAATCATGGCTCGTCAGCAGTTGAATGCCGGAAAGGGTATCACTTCTGAGGGGAGTGCCCTGACACGTTTCTTCAACCGACAGCTCGAGACCTGGGAACTGGCGCGTCAGAACTATCATCTCCTGAAGAATGTCAAGTCACGCGACTTAGCCGTAGGCGACCAGAACATGCTGGTACAGTTCAATCCTGCAAGGATCGTGTCCACAGGAGCAAAGATCGATGCCAAGACCTTGGCGGAACGTCCTTGCTTCCTCTGCGACAAGAACCGTCCTGCCGAGCAGATGTCGAAGGATGTTGACGGTCGTTTCCATCTTCTCGTCAACCCCTATCCAATCCTTCCGGTTCATTTTACCATTCCGCAGAAGAAACACCAGCCGCAGCGCATCAAGGATTATTATGGCGAGATCCACCGTCTGCTGGATCAATATCCTGAACTGATGGTATTCTATAACGGTCCGAAGTGTGGAGCCAGTGCTCCCGACCACATGCATTTCCAGGCAGGAACAAGTGGACTCTTGCCCCTGCAAGCCAGCTGGCAGCGGTATGCAAGGAACCTGACTACCGTCTATTCGCTCAGCGAGGATGAGCAGATAGCCTATATCAATGATTATCCTGCTCCTGCACTGGTCATTAAGAGTAAGACAGCCAAGAGCGACGAGCAGTTGTTCCGTATCATCTATGATTCCCTTCAAGCGGTCAACGCATCCCAGCCCTCAAGCAAGGAGGAACCCATGATGAATATCGTGGCTTGGCGACAGGGAGATGACTATCTGTCGGTAGTATTCCTGAGAAAGAAACACCGTCCTGAGTGTTACGCAGCAACGGGTGAAGCTCAGCTTCTGGTGAGTCCTGGGGCTTTGGATATGTCAGGAATGATCATCACGCCTCGCCCGGAAGATTTTGAGAAGATTACACCAGAGAAAGCGGTGGATATCCTGCGCGAGGTGAGTATGACTGAAGAAGAGGTGCAGCAAGTCTTGGAGCATATCCGATACAGTGAGCAACATCAGTCGGCTTTGTCCAAGACTTCATGGAAAGCAGAACCCACCGTACAGGTGGGTATTGTGAGTGCTGAGCGCATCCTGTTCTCGTTGAACAAGGCTTACACCGCCAAAGGCGCACTGATTGAAGGTGAGCAGGAGGTGGCATTCTCCGAGGGAGGAATCCTATGGAACGGTAACCAGTATCGTGAACTGACGTTCATTCCTCAGACCAAAGATGCCTCTTTCTCCATGAAGGATGTGACCATCGGTGTGAACTTCCACTGGGAGCGTAAGGAGACACAAACCTTCCTCGGCACCTTACGTCTGGTGGTGGAGGAGGGTAAGATATGCGCCATCAATGAACTGCCGGTGGAAAGCTATCTCACCAGTGTCATCTCCAGTGAGATGAAAGCCACCTCATCGTTGGAATTCCTCAAGGCCCATGCCGTTATCTCCCGCAGTTGGCTGTTGGCCCAGATGGAGAAACGGCAGAGTCAGTCGTCTGGCGGTAACGGCTTCTTCTCGTTCGTGAAGAAAGATGATGAGCTGATACGCTGGTACGATCGTGACGACCATACCATCTTTGATGTATGCGCCGATGACCATTGTCAGCGCTACCAAGGTATCACGAAAGCCGATAATATCCATGTGGTGGAAGCTGTCAAGGCCACCCGCGGACAGATTCTGATGTATGATGGCGAGATCTGTGACGCCCGCTTCAGTAAGTGCTGCGGTGGTGTCACCGAGGAGTTCCAATACTGCTGGGAAGATACGCCGAAGCCCTATCTCGTCTCTGTGCCCGATGCCGCCACGCCCGATGGTGATCCTTTCTGTCACACACACGACAAGCATATCCTGAGTCAGGTGCTGAACGACTACGATCAGGAGACATCCGATTTCTATCGTTGGCAGGTGGAATACACGCAAGAGCAGCTACGTGAGCTTATCGAGCGTAAGTTGAAGATGTCCTTCGGACAGATTCTTGCGCTGGAGCCCCTGGAGCGTGGTAAGAGCGGTAGGATATGGAAGCTCAGGATTGTGGGTAAGGAACGCCAGTTCACCATCGGAAAGGAATTGGAAATCCGTCGTACGCTGAGTGAGACACATCTGTATAGCAGTGCCTTCGAGGTGGAGGCGTTGGATATCGTTCAAGGTGTCCCGCAGAAGTTCGTGCTGAAAGGTGCAGGCTGGGGCCATGGCGTTGGTCTGTGTCAGATAGGTGCTGCCGTGATGGGTGAGAAAGGGTATCGTTACGACGAGATCCTGTTGCACTACTATCAGGGCGCTGAGGTGAAGAGAATTTACTAATAAACTAGATATGAAGAAAGAAGAACAGTTACAGGCGAAGAGTCCTTGGGCATGGATTCCCACGCTCTATTTCGCTGAAGGATTGCCTTATGTGGCCGTGATGACCATCGCGGTGATTATGTATAAGAAACTGGGTATCTCTAATACGGATATTGCCCTTTATACCGGATGGCTTTACCTGCCATGGGTCATCAAGCCGTTCTGGAGTCCGTTTGTGGATCTGGTCAAGACGAAGCGTTGGTGGACTGTTACCATGCAGCTCATCATTGCCGTTGGTTTTGCCTGTATCGCCTTTGCGGTGCCCACCTCACTTTTCTTCCGACTCACCTTAGCCGCCTTCTGGCTGGTGGCCTTTACCTCGGCTACCCATGACATTGCTGCCGATGGTTTCTATATGCACGGACTGAGTGATCATGAGCAGTCGCTGTTCGTGGGCATCCGCAGTACCTTCTACCGAATAGCCACGGTGGCCGGACAAGGTCTGCTCGTCATCCTGGCCGGTCATCTGGAGGATTCAACGGGTGATATCCCGTTCTCTTGGGTGGTGGTGTTCGGTGTCCTCTCGGTATTCTTCCTGTTGGTAGGCATCTACCATGCATGGGTGTTACCGAAACCCGCAAGCGACCATCCCGTGGAGAATGTAACGGCCAAGAATATTGTCAGTGAGTTCTTCATGACGTTCAAGACCTTCTTCCAGAAGAAGCATGCACTCACAGCCATTCTCTTCATGTTGCTCTACCGTTTGCCTGAGGCACAGCTGGTAAAGCTGATCAGTCCGTTCATGCTCGACCCTACTGAGAAAGGCGGTTTGGCATTGACAACTGAGCAAGTGGGTTGGGCCTATGGTACAGTGGGTATTATCGGACTCACCATTGGTGGTATCTTAGGTGGTATTGCTGCGTCTCGCGGCGGATTGAAGAAATGGCTTTGGCCTATGGTGTGTGCCATCACCTTACCCGATCTGGTATATGTCTATCTGAGCTACGTACAGCCAGCAAGTCTGTTGGCCGTGAACATCTGCGTGTTCATCGAACAGTTCGGCTACGGATTCGGCTTCACGGCCTACATGCTCTACTTGATTTATTTCTCGGAAGGAGAGCACAAGACATCCCATTACGCCATCTGTACGGGCTTCATGGCCTTGGGTATGATGTTACCGGGCATGGCTGCAGGTTGGCTGCAGGAGATGTTAGGCTACCGTCATTTCTTTGTATGGACCATCATCTGCTGTCTGGCCACATTCCTTGTATGTATGTTCATCAAGATTGATCCGGAATTTGGAAAGAAGAAGGATTGAAGAATTGAAGGATTGAAGAATTGAAGAATTGAAGGATTGAAGAATTGAAGAATTGAAGGATTGAAGAATTGACAAACAAACCGACCATAGAACGTAGTTTGCCTTGCTGGCTGCCTTCGCTGTATTTTGCGAAAGGGTTGGCGCAGGTTACCGTGATGTCGCTTGCCGTTATCCTATACAAGCAGTTAGGACTGAGCAATGCGGCCATCACGTTCTATGTGGCTTGGTTCTATCTGCCTTGGGTCATCAAACCCTTGTGGAAGTCGTTCGTCACCACTACCCATTCCCATCGTTGGTGGATTTACCTGACGGAATTGCTGTTAGGTGCCGGTTTCGGCGGAGTGGCCTTCACCATTCAGGCACAGTTCTGGCTGCAGGGCACCTTGTTCCTGCTCTGGCTCATTGCCTTTGCCTGTGCCACCCATAATGAGGCTGCCGATCATCTCTATAGGAAGCAGCGAATCGGTAAGACCGTTCATCGGGCTGAGTTGGTGCGCCAGCTGTCGCAAAAGGTAGCGATGGCTGTAGGACAAGGTGTGTTGGTGATGTTGGCCGGTAACATGCAGGTGTTCTATCGGAACAATATCCGCTATTCCTGGAGTTTGGTGTTCTACATCGTGGCCGGTCTTTTCCTCCTGCTGTTCTTATACCATCTCTACCAGCAGCCAGAAGAAACCCCCTCATCCCGTCAGATCATCCGCTTTCAGGATGTTTGGGAAGAGACGAAGAGTGGGTGGAAAACCTTCTTGCAGAAACCGCTCATTACCATGATTCTCCTCTTCCTGTTACTCTACCGTCTGCCAGAGGCCCTATTGGGGAAGATGACACTTTTGTTCCTGCTCGACCCCATGCAGAACGGAGGTCTGGGCTTAGCGCCCCAGGAGTATGGTCTGGTCATGGGAACAGTGGGTATCATCGGCTTGTCGTTAGGCGGTGTCCTTGGATCGAAGGCGATTCATCGTGACGGAGCCGACTATTGGAAATGGTGGATGGCCAGTGCTATGACCATCCCCGATTTGTTGTATGTCTTTCTGAGCTATGCTTTGCCCGACAGTCTGACACTCATCAGCATCTGTGTGTTCGTCGAGCAGTTCGGCTATGGCTTCGGCATCATCTTCTACCTACATTGCCTGAACGTGTTCAGTAGTCGTTCGGCAGATAATATCCATCGCACCATCGCGAAGTCGTTCATGGCCTTGTCGATGATGCTGCCCACCATGATAGCGGGAACCCTGCAGATGTCATGGGGTTACCGTACCTTCTTCATTATCGTCATCGTGTCAAGTTCCGTTACCTTCTGGGTAACCTCCCTCACTTCGCGCGTTAATCCTCGTCAATAAACCGTTTCAGGATATCGTTGTAGGCATCGATACGACGGTCGCGCAAGAACGGCCACCATCTTCTCACCAGTTCATTGTGTTCCATATCAATCTCCACGATGATGCTCTCCTCCTCGTTGTCAGAAGCGCGGTAGATCAGTTCACCCTGCGGTCCTGCCACGAAGCTGCTGCCCCAGAACTGTATTCCATCAGTCTGCTGTGAAGGATCCTCCTCAAAGCCCACGCGGTTCACGGCAATCACAGGCAGTCCGTTGGCCACCGCATGACCGCGCATCACGGTTGTCCAGGCCTCCCTTTGTCGTTGCTGCTCCGCCTCATCATCGTTGGCAGCATAGCCAATGGCAGTGGGGTAGATCAGTATCTCGGCTCCTTGCAGCGCCATCAAGCGAGCTGCCTCGGGATACCACTGATCCCAGCACACCAGCACGCCCAATCGTCCCACACTGGTATCTATGGGATGGAAACCCAGGTCGCCCGGAGCGAAATAGAACTTCTCGTAGTAAGCAGGATCATCAGGAATATGCATCTTACGGTATTTCCCGGCGATACTCCCGTCTTTCTCGATGACCACGGCAGTGTTATGATACAGTCCTGTGGTCCTTTTCTCGAACAGGGAAGTCACGATGACCACCCCCAGCTGTTTTGCCAGTTCACCGTAGAACGCTGTTGACGGTCCCGGAATGGGTTCCGCCTGGTCGAAGTTCTCCACCTCTTCAGTCTGACAGAAGTAGAGTCCGTTGTGCAGTTCCTGCAGCACAATCAGTTCAGCACCCCGCTTGGCCAGATCGGTAATGCCTTCCGCCAGGCGTTTCATGTTGTCCATTCTGTCCGCAACATTATGCTGTTGCAGGAATCCAATTTTCAGTTCGCGCATATGATCTTTTCTCTACGAATTATACGAATGGTTCGAATGATAAGAGAACTTTATCTTCATTCTTATCATACTTGTTACTTATCTCTTGTTACTTGGCACTTTGGAAATTGCATCGTGCAGCAATGGATGGAGCCATGCTGCCGGATGATGGTCCTACTGTCGATGGGGATCATTTCACGATCGGGAAAAGCTTCCTGGATGATTCGGATGGCCTCCTTGTCATTCTCGGGCTGTTGATAGATGGGAACAAGCACGGCCCCGTTGATGACCAAGAAATTCGCATAAGTGGCCGGCAGACGCTCTCCTCTCTCCTCTCTCCTCCTTCATATATCGGGTTAGGCATGGGCAGCTTGAACAACCGATAGGACTTGTCCTCTTTGGTACGGAAGGTGGTGAGCTGTTGCTCCATTTTCTTCAAATCCTCATAGTGTGGATCCGTTTCATCGTCACAACCTATATATAATAAGGTATCGTCAGGTGCTATGCGTACCAGCGTATCGATATGACCATCGGTGTCGTCGCCTTCAAGATGTCCGTAATCAATCCAGAGAACGCGTTCTGCATGGAGCCTGCGTTTCAGTTCCTCTTCAATCTCCTGTTGTGTGAGCGGTTGGTTACGGTTAGGAGCCAGCAGACAATCGGTGGTGGTGAAAATGGTTCCCTTCCCATCACTCTCAATGCTACCACCCTCGAGTACGAAGTCGAGATGATTTTCGTAAGTTGATAATTGATAGTTGACAGTTGACAGTTTGGGGTATAGGCTTTTGTTGATGGCATTGTCCTTTTCTGCCTCGAACTTCTTGCCCCAGCCGTTGAATTGGAAATCAAGTAACTTCATTCCACATTCCACATTCCTCATTCCACATTCCACATTCCTCATTCCACAAGAAATAAACCCATGGTCGCGTGCCCAGGTATCATTGGTGGGACACTGGTGGAACACCACCTTTTGCAAATCTATCTTTGCATCAGCGAGTTGTTGGCGTACTAATTCGACATCCGGAGCCACCAGCAGCAGCATCTCGTAGCGCGTAATGGCACGCGCCATCTCGATATAGGTGGCCGTAATCTCCTTCAGATACGGCTTCCAATCGGAGTCCTCATGCGGCCATGTCAGCTGAACACCCCATTGCGGTTCCCATTCGGCAGGGAGAACAAGGTTGTTTTCCGGATATCCTTCGTTCATGTCTTTTTGATCGTCGTTTTCGATGACAAATGTACGAAAAATATACGAAAACGCAGATAGTTTTGCGATTTTTTGTTTCAATAGGATAGAAGAATGTCAAAAAAATGTATCTTTGTAGCGCGAAAGCTGAAGAGAATGAAGAAAGTCGTTACATTCCTGATGATTCTTGTCGGTATGACAGCCATGGCGCAGACAAGACTCGATAGTATTGCAGGTGTGCTGAAAGATGCACCTGTACAGGAAAAGGTATATCTTCATCTCGACAACACCTGCTATTATAAAGGCGACACCATCTGGTACAAGAGTTATGTGGTAAGAGCCGATAACCTCGACTACACCGACATGAGTCGTATTGTGTATGTGGAACTGGTCTCACCCGATGGCTTGGTTGTTGAACGACAGAGTCTGATCGTCTCTCCTGACGGTCATGGCGATGGGAACTTCGCCTTGCGCGACTCACTTTATTCCGGCTATTACGAACTGAGGGCCTATACCCGTTGGATGCTGAATTTCTGTGTTACTGAGCACCCTTACGACCGTAAGGATCGTGAGCAGTTCTACAACCGTCAGATGGCCCACGATTTCTTCCGTCAGTACGGAACCATCTATAGTAGGGTGGTCCCGGTATATGAACGTCCTGACTCTACTGGCGACTACCTTCAGAAATACATCGTGAGCCGACCGAAGACCCGCATGGAGAAAGAACTCAAGGAACGGCTTTCCGTGAACTTCTACCCCGAAGGCGGTCATCTCATTGCAGGAACACGCTGTAATGTGGCATTCGAGGCGCTGACCGAAGAAGGTGAATGTGTGGATATCCAAGGTACGCTGCAAGTGGGAAACAGGAAGACCCCCATCAGTACCTTGTATCAGGGGCGAGGCGTGTTCTCTTTGGATGTGCCCGACAATGATGATGTGAAGGTTCGTTTCAACTATCATGATAAAGACTACACCTTCAGTCTGCCCAAGACCGAGCAGGCAGGTTGTGCCCTTCATGTGGATTCCCAGGGCGATGCCATCACAGCACAGGTGGCATTTAGAGGACTGTCAGGCAGCGCCTACGGAATGGCGGTGCTTTGTCGTGGGGTACTGAAGCATTTCCAGAAACTTTCAGGTGGTGGTACCTATCGTATCGACACCTCTAACATCCCCACAGGCGTTTGCGACCTGCTCATTGTGGATGAAAACGGTCAGCCCTTGGCCGACCGCCTGTTCTTTGTCAACCATCACGACTACAACCTGCAGCCCATTACGGTGAGTGGGGTGGAAGACAACTATCAGCCTTTTGCGCCCATCACCCTGCAATTCCAGGCTCCTGCCGAGGCGAAGCATATCTCCATCAGCGTGCGCGACGGCTCTACGGATGATCCTACATTCGATACGGGGAATATGATGACCGACCTCCTGCTCAGTAGCGATCTGCAAGGCTTCATTGCCTATCCCGATTATTATTTCGAGGCCGATGATACAGAACATCGTCAGGCCCTCGATCTACTGATGCTGGTACAGGGTTGGCGGCGTTACGACTATAACGAGATCACAGCCGATGTTCCCCTGCGCTATCAGCCGGAGCAGACCATGAGTGTGGAAGGTGCTGTGTATAAGACCATTGATTTTGATGATATCCGCGAATGCGAAGTGGGCTATTGGCTTACAGGTATCTTTGGCTATTGCGACTCGGATGAGGAGACGGCCGACTCAATGGGACTGCGCAGTTTGATTGAGGAGGATATGGAGGCCGAGGCAGCCAGTACCAACGGCTCGGTAGAGATAGAAGAGGTGGGCGCTGTAGAGCAGACCGCCAATCCAAAAAGTGCCCATGATCCTTTCTTTGGCGATGATAACCGTCCTTTGCCCTACGAGGTGATACTGAATGGCGAACTCATATTGGGCGAAAATATCGCGAACATCGATATGGAAACCACCAACGGCGGTCGTTTCTCCTTCAACGTACCACCTTTCTATGGCGATGGCATCCTGTTCCTGTCGGCGCATAAGATCGGCATCAACGAGGAGAGACACCGTGAATGGGAGCTGAAGGGAATGATCAACGAGGATGAATGGCCCGATTTCTATGTCAAGAGAGATCTGTTCTATCCCATCTTTGCCCGTAAGTACAACTTCTACCAGTGTCATATCCCCGACGAGAAAGTTGATTTCTCAGGGGACGATTCCAAGCTGTTGACCGATACCACCCGTCTTTCCAAGTTCGATGCGCAGCTGCAGGAAGTGGAGGTGAAAGGGCATCGCCGACGTGGGCGCCATTCCATCGATTACACCAAGCCTGCCTATGTGTATGAT
Source organism: Prevotella sp. (assembly GCA_017651265.1). Lineage (GTDB taxonomy): Bacteria > Bacteroidota > Bacteroidia > Bacteroidales > Bacteroidaceae > Prevotella. The sequence continues at coordinate 72,901 of JAGCDO010000029.1, forward strand.
GCCTACGAGCTGTACAACCTGGCCACCGACTACGGATTGTCGTTCGGGAAGCTGAATTTCCGTCGGTTCCCCATTCAGGTAAGCATGCTCCTGGTGGGAAACTTCAACAAATACCGCAGCTTCAATGTTGAGGCTCGTATGAGCGATAACCAGCAGGTTCCCTATACCTTCTACCGTACGTTCAAGCCTGACGAGACAGTAGAGACAACAGCTTTCCGTAGTGGCTTCAATGTGGCTAGTAACCTGCGTCTGAACCGTCAGAAAGAAATTCGTTTGTTTACCGATTTCGAGCTGCGCAACGAAGAAAAGCAGCAGGAGCAATCGGTGTCGCTGGCTGATGTCACGCTCGACTTCGTCCTGATGCCTGATCATTCCAAACGCTACACCTATCGCGACCGCCGTATCGTGTTGCATGGAATGTATTTCCCGGATTCTTTCTACCATCCCGACTACAGCAAGGCACGTTTACCACAGTCTGACCGCCGTCGTACGCTTTATTGGAATCCCAATGCGACGCTCGATGCCGACGGTCGTTTTTCAGCCACCTTCTATAACAACGGTCATAACACCCGAATCCGCGTCAGCACAGCAGGTGTTTTCCCCCGTCATTGATTTGCGTCAAGTGCGTTGATGAAAGTCAAAAAAACAGCCGTTTCCAACCAGAAATGGCGCTAATTGTTGTGGGGTATTGCAGATAGTCGTACCTTTGCACTCACAAACGGAGAGATCCGTTGCTATAGATAAAGGATAACAAATGCTACAATAGGTGTAGTAAGGTAAAAAGATTGTTGTTGATTATTTAGATGTTTAATGTAGGAAAGGAAAGAAAATGAAAAAGACAATGCAGAAAATGGTGAAGGCTATCAAGAATAGCTGGAAAGAGGCCAACGAGCTGATGAGCAAGTCACAAGAATACATCTTGCCATAGTGTGATTATTGTAATTAACACGCTTCGCGTGGAAATTTATCAAATTTGGAACAAAATTAAACATCAGATTTGTAAAATTTTGTGTTAGATTTGTTCAATTTCTCGCCGTAGGCGATTCAAATATTATTAGATCGGATGGATTTTTCCATCCGATTTTTTTGTGCTTTCACGGGAAAGTCGTATATTCGCACTCGATATGAAAAAAAGCTATTGGATGATAGTATGCCTGAGCTTGTTGCTCGTGGCATGCAAGGGAAACGAGAACCCGAAGGGGCTCCCGGAGTCGTTCTATGCACAGACAACCGACACGAAGGACGGCAAGACTAAGAAGGTACAGAAAGCCAACAACAATCCGATGGAACAGCCTGCCAAGATGAATGGCGTTCCAGAGGTGATCCTGAAGCGCACGGGCTATATCGTGAGCTATAACACCAAGACGAATATTCCCAACTGGGTGGCGTGGCATCTCACCAAGGAACACACCAGCGGCTCAGTGGAACGCCATCATGAGGAGTTCCATGAGGATACTGATGCGCCTACTCCTCGTGTAACCGATGAAGATTATTTCAATTCGGGTTTCGACCGTGGACATATGTGTCCAGCGGGTGATAACAAATGGGATCGTAAGGCGATGAACGAAACGTTCCTTTTTACGAATATCTGTCCGCAGGTGCATGCCCTGAACGAAGGGGCTTGGAACGATCTTGAAATGGCCTGCAGGCGTTGGGCAAGGAAATACGGGGATGTGTATATTGTCTGCGGTCCGATTCTCGATGATTCGCAGCACCGCACCATCGGGCGACGGAAGGTAGTGGTTCCCAAACGTTTCTTTAAGGTGATACTCTGCTTGCAAGACGGTCCTAAGGCCATCGGCTTCATCTACGAGAACAGCAGTCACAACAGTCGCAGTCTGTTCAAAAACGCCACGAACGTAGATGAGATCGAGCAGCTTACAGGCATCGATTTCTTCCCCAAACTGCGCGATGACATCGAGACGAGGATCGAGGCCACCCGCGGGTATTTCTAATCCATAATTCTCCGCCATATCAATGTAATTGCATGATTACCTGAAGGTTCGTGGCGGAGAATTATAATGTACTTATGTATCAGAAAAGGATATGACCACCAATAGTTTGGGAGCATGATAACACACCTTATAATATAATTGCTCCGCCATCAACTTGTTGACCATAAGTTGATTAGGCATAATAGCGGAGCATTCTTTTATTTTCATCTGGCGATAACAAGGCTAATAACGCTCTTCAACTAGGCTAGTTACTCATAGAAACTAGGCTGATAACTCATAGAAACTAGGCTGGTTGGAGGCACTAACTAGGCTGGTTAGGGAGCGTTAGAAGACTTGTTTTCGCACGAAAACTACTATCTTTGTGGCGTCATTTAAAATAATAATGCTCATTGGTCGAAAATTGGTCAACATCTAACCCAAGATGCTTGAAATATCGATGCGCAAAGAAATTGAGGCGGGTTAGATGATGGCTGAACATCTAACCTACATCTAACCTACATATCCCGTTCATCTCCCGTCAGAGTCAGAATCGTCGTTATAACGTTATTACGTAATTACGTAACTACGATGTTACGAGGAAGGGGAAATTTAGAAAACTATGGCAATTTGCGTTAGAAACTATGGCAGTTTCTGGTAAAAAGTGCCTCGAACGCCTATAGCCGGAACGTCAAACGCCTATAGCCGGAACGTCAAACGCTGATAGCGGGAACGTCAAACGCTGGGAGCGTTTACGGCGTTCAGTGTTTTTTAACAGGAAAGGGGTGGTTTGTTAACGGATTTTTGCACGCTACGAGGGGTTGATTTTTGGTCGCCTCAGATTTTTGTTGTAACTTTACAGGCGCAAAGCATGAAGGCGTAACCATGCGGGAAATGGGGTTTGAGCATGTATTACGCAAAAACATCTCATATTACAAAATTGCACACCAAAAGGTTGCATAAGGTATATCTGGGTTAGATGTTGGTTAGATGTTTAGATATCATCTAACCCTCCTCAAACCCTTTACAGCAGGGGCTTTCAGGCATTTTGGGTTAGATGTTGGGGTAAAAATTCTATTTTCTTTCTCTACGAATTAGACGAATTCCTTACCCAGCAGTTATGAATTATAGAAAATTTATGCCAAGCAGCATCATGCAGATGTTGCCCTTCATTTTTTTAGAATTTTCGCTTTTTCCTCAAGACCTAACATTGGGAAAGGCTAATTGCTTTATTATAAATGACTTAGAAGCAAAATGGGTGCTAAAAGACCTAACGTAAGAGGTAACAAACACCTAACATAACACCTAACATAAGACCTAACATTTTAGAGGCAAAAGTCAACGAAGTTAAGCAAGAGGCATGTGATTCGCCAGTGGTTAGGTTACATGTTAGGTCTTATGTTACCTCTTTGTTAGGTGTTATGGTAGGTCTTTAGGGTGTCAAAAACGCGTGAAACACCTATATACAGGTAATTCCTTCCGTGAAACTGTTAGGTCTTGGGCAAAACACAAAATTATTTCATTTATTCATTTGAATTGCAAATACGGATGAACACAAAACAGAGTTTCCTGCCGTATAACTAGTTGTTCCCAACGTGGGAACATTTTATTCCCAACGTGGGAATAGAAAGCGCCAAAGAAAGAGAGAGAGAAAAGTTTCGTTAACAAATATAAAAAAAAAGGAGCGAAGGAAGGAGAGTTCAGGAATTCTTCGTACTTTTGCACAAGAAAATGAATCGAGGAAACAGTTGAGCGCAAGCGAGACTTGAAAAATTGAAAAGCGTGAACATAAAGGAAGTGGTGAATGCCCTTGAACGTTTCGCGCCTCTGCCCTTGCAGGAAGGATTCGACAATGCCGGTCTGCAAGTTGGATTGACAGAGACGCAGGAGGTATCAGGGGCATTGTTGTGTCTAGACGTGACCGAAAAGGTGGTGGATGAGGCTGTGGCGTTAGGCTGCAACCTGATCGTGAGTCATCATCCCCTGCTGTTCCATGCCCTGAAGAAAATTACGGGCAAGGATGATGTGCAGCGGGCGGTGGTGAAGGCTATCAAGCACGATATCACGGTGGTGTCGATGCACACCAATTTAGACAATGCCTTAGGTGGCGTGAACTACAAGATTGCGGAGAAGATGGGTCTGCAGGAACCAAGGTTCTTCGGTCCTGAGAAGTCCGTGGGTGATGTGCAAGGTGCCAGTGGTGTGATAGGCGAGCTGAGAGAGCCGATGTCGGCCAGCGATTTCCTTGCCATGGTGAAGCAACGCTTCGGCGTGGATTGCATTCAGGCCAACCAGCTGTTGCAGCGCCCCATCAAAAAGGTGGCAATCTGCGGTGGGGCAGGAGCATTCCTGCTGGACGATGCTATTGCCGAGGGTGCAGATGCCTTTGTTACCGGCGAGATGCACTACCATGATTACTTCGGTCATGAGCAACAGATACAGATTGCCGTCATCGGTCACTACCAGAGCGAGCAGTACACCAGTGAGCTCTTCAAGGAGATCATCGAAAGGGAATGTCCAGGCGTTCCCTGCTTCCTCACGGAGGTGATGACGAATCCGATTGTTTACGTTTGACGAGGAAGGACGAAGGACGAAGGAGTCTTCTGGAGGAAGGACGAAGGACGAAGGAAGTTTTCGAGGAAAAAAAATAATAACAACAACGGCCCGTGCCCCTGTTTGCGGCCTCCCCCTGTTGGGGGGATAAGAGGGGGGCTCCGATTTATGGCAAAGAAAGATCCAACAGACTTGTCAGTTGAAGAGAAACTGAAAACACTTTACCAGTTGCAGACAACCTTGTCGGCAATTGACGAGAAGAAGGCCCTGAGAGGTGAGCTGCCTCTTGAAGTACAGGACCTGGAAGACGAAATCGCCGGTCTGAATACCCGTGTGGAGAAGATCAAGGGCGAGATAGAAGACTTCCAGCAGGCTATCATCCAGAAGAAGGGTGAGATTGAAGACGCCAAGGCAAGCGTGGAACGCTACAAGAGTCAGCTGAACGACGTGAAGAACAACCGTGAGTACGACACGCTGAGCAAGGAGATTGAGTTCCAGGAGCTGGAGATTGAGCTCTGTAACAAGAAGATCCGCGAGGCTGGCGTGAAAGTGGAAGATCGTAACAAGGACCTGGAGCAGGCTGAAGAGCTGATCAAGGACCGTCAGATTGCCCTCGAGGAGAAGAAGAGTGAGCTCGACGAGATCATGGGTGAGACCCGTGCAGAGGAGGAGAAGCTCAAGGAGAAGGCTAAGGAACTGGAGCTGAAGATCGAAGAGCGTCTGCTCACCAGCTACAAGCGTATCCGTAAGAATGCCCGTAACGGACTGGGTATCGTGTATGTGCAGCGTGATGCTTGCGGTGGCTGCTTCAACAAGATTCCGCCACAGCGTCAGCTCGACATCAAGATGCACAAGAAGATTATCGTATGCGAGTACTGCGGACGAATCATGATCGATCCGGAGTTGGCTGGCGTGAAACTCGACAAGCCCGTTGACGATAAGCCCAAGCGCAAGCGCTCCATCCGCAAAAAGCAGACAGAGGATGTGCCTGAGGCATCAGCAGAAGATTAATTATCAAACTAAAACAATACAACTATGAGTCAAACTAACAAACAGAATGGAAGCATCATCGCCATCGTAACGATGTTCTTCCTGTATGCCATGATCTCGTTCGTAACGAATCTGGGCGCTCCTATCGGTGTGATCTGGAAGAACCAGCCTGAAATCGGTGGTTCTAACGTGCTGGGTATCATGGGTAACTTCATGAACTTCTTTGCTTACCTGTTCATGGGAATCCCCGCAGGTAAGATGCTCACCAAGGTGGGTTACAAGAAAACTGCCCTCATCGGTATTGCCGTGGGCTTCTTCGGCGTACTGATTCAGTACCTCTCTGGTCATTCCAGCGGTATCCCCGGCTTCTGCATCTACCTGTTAGGTGCCTTTATCTCAGGATTCTCCGTATGTATCCTGAACACCGTGGTGAACCCGATGCTGAACCTCTTGGGCGGTGGTGGTAACCGTGGTAACCAGCTGAACATGATTGGTGGTACACTGAACTCATTGGCCGGTACGCTTACCCCGATGTTGGTTGGTGCACTGATTGGTACTGTTACAGCCAGTACGAAGATGGCCGACGTGAACCTGGTGATGTATATTGCCATGACCGTCTTTGCTGCCGCCTTCGTGATCTTGCTGTTCATCCCCATCCAGGATCCTGAGATGGGTAAGGTAACGGCAGATACCGTGTTTGAACACTCACCCTGGTCGTTCCGTCACTGCTTGTTAGGCGTGATTGCCATCTTCGTCTATGTAGGCGTAGAGGTGGGTATCCCTGGCGGTCTGAACTTCTACCTCTCTGACACCACTGCCAACGGTGCTTGGGTGAACCCCGAAGCTGTGCTGAATGCTGCTACCATTGGTGGTGCTGTGGCTGCTATGTACTGGCTGCTGATGTTGATCGGTCGTCTGTGCTCCAGCGTGATTGCCGGAAAGGTGTCGTCTCGTCAGCTGATGCTTACTACAACAACCATCGGTATGATCCTGATCATTGCCGCTATGCTCACCCCGAAATCAGTGACTGTTTCCATGCCGTTGTTCTCTATCCTTGAGGGATCGTTCTCAACGGTGGTGGTACCGGTAAGCGCTCTGCTGCTCGTGCTCTGCGGACTCTGTACTTCTGTGATGTGGGCTTCCATCTTTAACCTGGCTACTGAAGGTCTTGGCAAATATACTGCCCAGGCTTCCGGTATCTTCATGATGATGGTGGTTGGCGGTGGTGTGCTGCCTGTTGTGCAGAACTTCTTCGCCGACATCATGGGTTACATGCCGAGCTACTTCATCTACCTGCTGGGTATGGCCTACATGTTCTACTACGCCCTCCTCGGCTGCAAGAACGTGAACAAGGACATTCCAGTTTAGAAGCAAGAGGTAAGAAGCAAGAGGTGAGAATAGCCTATGGTTTTTACTTATCTCGCAGATCCCCTTATCGGCGGTGTCATTGGCTATATCACCAATGACATCGCCATACGTATGCTTTTCCGACCACATCAGGCTAAATACCTGTTTGGTCGGAAATTGCCTTTTACACCTGGTATCATCCCCAAGGAGAAGGGTAGGATAGCAGGGGCTGTTGGCGGGGCCATCAGCGAGAACCTGATGAATCAGGAGGTGATGGAAAGGAACTTACTCTCGGAGGAGATGATGGAGAAGCTCTCTGCTACCTTCGACCGTTTCTTCGATACGCAGAGGAAGAGTGACGAAACACTGAGATCGTTCCTGAAACGCTTCCTTTCCGACGAGGAGATAGAAAGTATCTCAACCGACATGCAAGGACAACTCACCACGCTGATCTCCAAGAAGATGGCTGATTCGGAGGTGGGTGGTAAGATTGCTCACTTGGCCGTTGACCATGTGATGCAGAAGATGCAGCACTTCGGCAGTCATATAGGCGATGCACTCAGCGAGAACGGTATCGGTAAGGGTGGGGGCTTCGGCGATATGATCAGTAGGGGCATCGGACGGATCTTCGGTAATTCTTCGAAGAAACATGCCTCCGACTTCATCAATTCCTTGGCGGCACCTGTGGAACAGGCATTGGCCAAGAACATCAACGAGATGCTGCGCGACAACTCTGCAGAGATGGTGGGAGGGATGATTCAGAAGGAACGCCAGCGACTCCTCGACTGTACGATGAGTGAGTTGCTGGAGGATAAGGAAGAGCAGATAGCCCAGCTGAAATCATCGATCATCTCTTTATACCAGCACGTCATCACCGAACGTCTGCCCCGCATTCTCCATGCCATCAATATCAGTAAGATGATCGAGAACCGAATCAACGAAATGGAGATGGCCGAGGCGGAACATCTGATCCTGGAGGTGATGGACAAAGAACTCAAGGCCATTGTGTGGCTCGGTGCCCTTTTAGGCGCCATCATGGGAACCTTAAATCTGCTCACAAGCAACTTCCTGTATTAACAGGTTTGGTAGTTTCGTTTTTTTGTATTATCTTTGCAGCAAACTACTAAAGGATTTGAACGGTATCTTACGACTGATTGGGTGTTTGCTCGCATTCTTTGTGAGTGGTTCGATGGCACAAAACGTGCTCACCGAACGGTATAACATGACCTGCCTGGATCTCTCAGCGGGTCTGCCCCATCTGCATGTAAACCAAATCTTTGCCGACAGTCAGGGCTTTATATGGATATCCACCTATGGAGGTGGAGCCGTTCGCTATGACGGTTATTCGTTCACCATGCCCGTACTGGATCGCCAGGCAGGTAGCTCAAGCAATTCCTGTCAGGGCTTTGCCGAAGATGGGCACCACCGGTTGTGGGTGGCCTTCGACGAGCAGACCACCGTGGTGGACATGCGAACCATGGGTAGTACGATACCTAAATATGGAAAAGGTGATATCGGCGAACTGCTGAAACGTCCTTCGGTGAAGGTGTATTGTGATACGAAGGGAAGTTTATGGCACCTTACACGCGACAGTATTTTCCGCTACACCTTCAAGGAGAACGGCAGCGTGGATCATATCAGTAAATGCCGTTACCGTGGTAATACCCCGGAAGTGAGTCTGGTTGATATCGACCATAACGGTACGGTATGGATCAATGTGGAGAACGGACTGTACCGTCTGATTGAAGAGAACGGTAAGCTGGTGCTCAGGGATATTGCTCCCGTGATGAAACGTCTGCAGGGCGCGTACGTCACCGATATGCTGAAACGTGGCAGTACCGTGTGGATATCCACCAATATAGGTTTGTTTGCCTATGACACGTATTCGGGTGCCATGACCGAATACCATCATACTGCCGATGCACATTCTTTGTCGCACGACTATGCTACTGCGCTGGCCACCACGCCCGAAGGTCGTTTGCTGGTGGGTACGCTTCGAGGAATGAATATCCTGGATGAGCAGAACGGCACCTTCAGTCATTGGAACACCGCCACCAATGGCATTCCTATGCCGAGTGATTTTGTCCACTGTCTGATGATTCGTTACGGTCAGATATGGATCGGTACGGAAACAGCAGGTATCGTCAAGCTGTCTCCCCGTCCGCTCATGCTCCGTAACTATATCCACGAGGATGGTCATCCTGGCTCTCTCTCGCACAATCCTGTCAATGCGATGTATGTAGAAGCCGACGGTACACTTTGGGCTGGTACGGTTGAAGGCGGCTTGAACCGCAAGGGAACAGGCGACACCTTCAGTCATTGGACCACCTCGAACTCACCCTTGTCGCATAACTCAGTGTCGGTACTGGAAGCGGATGGACATGGACGATTATGGATTGGCACGTGGGGTGGAGGACTGAACTATATCTCCCTGGAAGAACATAGTCAGGTGCATCCCGTCAGTATGCCGCCTTCCATGACTTCCCTTACCTCATATATCGGTTCCTTGGCTTACGATAAGTATAACGATGGACTATGGGTGGGCTCCAACGACGGTATTTTCTTCTACGACCTTCGTAAGGGAACGCTGGAAGATCCTTTCCCGGAGAACCGAAGTGTACGCGGCTGTATTGGAGCGCACGTGGATAAGGATGGTTTCCTGTGGATGGGCTGTATCTCGGGTGTATGTATCATCGACCTCCGTTCACCGCGCACCAAAGACGGCGCATTTAAGTCCAGGAAGCTGAGTAATAAGCTCGACCATCCGGAATCTCCCGTCATTGATAAGATCAGCTGCTTCTGTGAAACCAAGGACGGTACGCTGTGGCTGGGTTCCAACGGCTACGGTCTGTACCGCAGGGTGGTTGACAAGAAGAGCGGAGAGGAGCATTTTGAGAATCTGACAGCCGATGACGGCTTGGCGAACAATGCCGTGAAAGGAATCGTGGAGGATATTCAGGGAAGATTGTGGATTACGACAGATAACGGACTGTCGGTGTATAACCCTCGCACGCGTACCTTTATTAATTATGGGGAACGCGACGGATTACATTCTCAGCGGTTCTATTGGAATTCTGCCGTGAAGGGAACCGATGGCTATATCTACCTGGGCAGTGTTGACGGTCTGACGGAAATCAGGGGGGAGAACATGGATGATGATAGTCCCATACACCTCACCTTTACCCGTTTGATGGTGGATAACCAGGTGATCACAGCCGCCAGCAGTAAGATTATCGACGCGGATATCTCCTTAGCCAGCATCATCCGACTGCATGAGTCGAACAAGTCGTTCTCCATTGATTTCTCAGCGCTGACCTACGGCAGGGAGGTGCAAGGGCATTACAGCTACAGGATGAGAGGTTTCGAGGAGGAATGGAACACCTTGAAGCCCGGTGAGCACTCGGTACGCTATACGAGTCTGAAGCCCGGCAGCTATGTCTTTGAGGTGGCCTATACCGCAGAAGCTGATGAAGATGAGCGGCACGTGATCTCCATTCGTGTGGAGGTGGCGCCCTATTTCTGGAAGAGCTGGTGGTTCACCCTGCTGTTGATCCTGCTGGCCATTGGTGTGGGTATCCGACTGTACCGCATGCGCTTGGAGGCATGGCGGAAGCAGGAGGCAGAGAAACTGTTGAAACCCATCCGTAAGGCGTTGGAGGAGACCGACGATTCCACACACCTCCAGTTACGAATCCAGAATATCCTCGACAACCATGAACGGCTGGAAAAGAGTTTCCACCGAAGCGTGGAAGCCGACAAGCAGGAAGTGACGCAGAAGAATGTTCCTTTCATGGAACGCGCCACCGAGATCATGGAACAGAACTACATGAACAGCGATTTCGACATCACCGCCTTTGCCGACGCCTTGGGCATGAGCAAGAGTCTGGTGTCTAAACGACTGAATGCCGAGACGGGAGTAAGTACGGGTCAGTTCATCCGTAACTACCGTCTGAGCATTGCCAGGAAACTGATCATGGAGAACTATGCCGACAGGAATATCACCGAGATAGCCTATGCGGTGGGATTCAACGATCCCAAATATTTCACCCGTTGCTTTACCCGTCATTATGGGAGCAGTCCAAGTACCTACATGCGTGAAGAGCATATGGAGAAGGGTGAAGAACACAAAATGAACAAAAAGAGTACAAACTGACAATAATTTATTTTTGTCCACCTTTATTATCATTTTATCCACCTTGCGTGTTAGCAATTCCACTACTTTTGCTGACAGATAATTGTATTACTAATCTAAAAACTCCTAAATTTAAAACAATTAACATGAGAAAACAACTATTATTTTCTGTGTTGCTGACCTTAGGTGTTATGGGAGGTATCACTTGCTGTCCCACCTCCGTCATGGCATCTGTCACGCAATCTCAGACAATCAAGGTCACTGGCCAGGTTGTAGACCAAGATGGCGAACCGCTCATTGGTGCTACTGTACAGTTGAAGGGGACTCAGTCGGGTGTTATCACCGACATTGATGGTAATTTTACTATCGATGCACCAGCCAATGGTACACTCGTGGTAAGCTACGTAGGTTTCAAGGATCGTGAGATCGCCATTAACGGGCGCGCGATCATTGAACAGATTCAATTGGAGAGCGATGCTCAGGTGCTTGACCAGGTGGTAGTGGTAGGTTACGGTGTTCAGAAGAAGGCCGACCTTACCGGTTCAGTATCCATCGTCAATGCTGATGAACTGAAGCGCGTATCTCACTCAAACATTTCTTCTATGCTCGAAGGTAAGGTGGCTGGTGTGCAGATTACCTCTGACGGTCAGCCCGGTGCCGACCCGGCAGTACGTATCCGTGGTATCGGCTCCTTCGGTAGCACAGCTCCATTGTACGTGATCGACGGTGTTCCCATGGGAACATCCATCCGCGACTTCTCACCGAACGACATCGAGACCATTCAGGTGTTGAAGGATGCTTCTGCAGGTGCCATCTACGGTTCACGTGCAGCTAACGGTGTGGTTATCATCACCACCAAGGGTGGAAAGAAAGACCAGCCGCTGAAGGTTGACTACAAGGGATACTTCGGTATGGACAAGATTCAGACAGGTGTTTACGACCTGATGAATGCTGAACAGTACAGCAGGTATCTCGGCATTGCAGCAACCAATGCAGGTATTCCCGCTCCCGGTGGATACACACTGGGTAGCGACGGTTACTATCACTTCCGCGACAATACCGATACCAACTGGCTCGATGAGGCCTTCAAGACAGGTATCCGTCAGAACCACAGTGTTAACCTGAGCGGTGGTGGTGTTAATAATACCTATAATATAAGTCTCGACTACTTCAAGCAGAAGGGTACCTTGGAAGGTGCAGGTCCTAACTTCGAGCGTTACACTGCCCGTGTGAACAACACCATGGACATCAAGTTCGTGAAGTTCCGCACCAGTCTGGTATATTCTCACTCCAACCAGGACAACTTGGCTGTTTCCAACGCCAACGAGTATGTCCAGGGTCTGTATGGTAACTTGGGTAATGTGCTCAGCGGTGTGCTGAACATGCAGCCCACCATCAAGGCTTACGACCCCTCTACATGGGTTCTCGACGATATGGTTGGTTCTGCCAGTGCTTACAAGTACGACGCTTATGGCTACGGTGTGTACTATGATACCATTCATGGTGACATCTCTGCTATGAACCCGCTGCTCGTTAACAAGATGCTGACCAGAAACACCATCGTTGACCGTTTCGTAGGTACAGCTTCAGCCGATGTTGATCTGTTCAACATGGTTGGCATCAAGAGCGATAATCATAAGCTCAACTATAAGATCAACCTTTCTTATAGTACGACATCTTGCAATGACAAGACTTGGATTCCCGCATGGATTCAGAGTAACCGTGTATATCTTGCCAAGGAGAACGAGCGTCTTAGCAAGGGACACCGCAAGTACACGGATGCCTTGATTGAGAACACCCTGACTTACGACGGAACCCTTGGTTTGCACCATGCTAACCTCGTGGTAGGTCAGACCTTCGAGCAGGAGAACACCAATACCCTGTCGGCTACCGGCATCAACCTCTCTGAGCCTTACTTCCTGCAGCTGCAGAACGCCAGCGACTGGATGGCCGACAGCTATGAATACAAGCATACCTTGGCTTCATATCTTGCACGTTTGAACTACGACTTCGACGGTAAGTACCTCGTTTCTGGTATCGTTCGTCGTGACGGTAGCTCCCGCTTGTCCAAGGATATCCGCTGGGACACCTTCACATCAGTTTCTCTCGGTTGGCGTTTCGATAAGGAAGCCTTCTTCCCCATCGACCGCAACATCGTGAATCTGTTCAAGCTGCGTGCCAGCTATGGTGAGCTCGGTTACGAGGCAGCCGTAGGCGACTATGCCATCCAGGCTACCATGGCTCGTAACAACATGACCTACAGCTTCGGTAATCAGGCTGTTACTGGTTCTGCCGTTTCCAACTTCGTGAACGAGAACCTCTCATGGGAAAAGAGAAAGACCATGAACGTGGGTCTTGACCTGGCGTTCTTCAACAACCGCATTGAGTTTACGGCTGAGTGGTATAAGAACAAGTCGGAGGATCTGCTCTACGGCGTTCCTGTTCCTGCCAGCGCAGGTGTGGCCAACACATCAGTAACCATGAATGCTGCTTCTATGGAGAACAGCGGTCTGGAGTTCTCTCTTACCTATCGCAACCGCGACCATGCCCTGAAGCATGAGATCAGCGCCAACCTCAGTACACTGAAGAATAAGGTGACCTCTCTCGGCTTCGGTACAGATAAGTATATTAGTGGTGCTTACATCACCGAGATCGGTAAGGAAGTGGGTAAGTTCTACGGTTGGGACTATCAGGGCATCATCCGCACGCAGGCACAGCTCGACGAGCTGAACGCTTTGGCACAGGCCCAGGGTCTCGACGAGTATCAGCCCGGCGCACAGGTAGGCGACTGCTACTATCGTGACGTCAACGGCGACGGTCAGATCAACGGTGACGACCAGACAGTTCTCGGCAGCGGTCTGCCTAAAGTGAACTTCGGTCTGAGTGCCCATCTGGAGTACAGCATCTTCGATCTGAGTATTTCTACATTCGGTGCACTGGGATTCCATGTATCCGACTACCTCTATAACACGCTGAATTCAAGCTACGGATACGGCAACAAGGACGTGGCTGTGCTGGATGCTAATCAGTGGGATGGCGGCACATACGTTTCCAATATCCCCCGCACCTATCTGTCAAACAGCGCTACACTGGCTTGGAACGATTTGTTCTGCGACCGTCAGATTCAGAATGCTGCCTATTGGAAGATTGCCAACATCGAGCTGGGATGTAACCTTCCCAACAAGTGGTTCGGCAACTATGTATCAGGTGTACGTGTTTACGTATCTGCCCAGAACCTCTATACCTTCACCGGTTACAAGGGTTACAATGTTGACTATGCAGGCGGAACGTTCACTCCGGGTTATAACTTCTGTTCTTACCCAACCGCACGAAGCTTCATGGTGGGTCTGAACTTCACCTTCTAATGCATCATTATAATATATAAGGTACATTGCATAAAAATATAAATTGACAATTATGAAACTATATAAAATTTCCTTAGCTGTTCTGATGGGTGTCGCTACGCTTTCTTCTTGCGACAGTGAGCTGGATGTAACGAATCCTAACCAGCAGACAGCAGCTACCTTCGGCTTCTCAGCTGATGATCTTGAGGAGAACGTGATTGCAGCCTACAACCATATCCGTATGGAAGGTACTTATGCCCGTGTAGGCTATATGCTCGATGTTTGTCGTGGTGATGAGGTATGGAACTCCTCACAAGTTTGGTACATGCCTTTCGATGATCTGAATGTTGCTTTCACCGATGAGATCGGACAGTGGTCTTGGCGTGACTGGTACTATACCATCAACGTAACGAACTTCACCCTTTCCCGTTGTGGCGAAGACAATAGCGCACTCAACGAACAGATGAGGCGCATCAAGGGACAGATGCTGTTCCTGCGCGGTCTGGCTTACTATAACCTGGCTGGTTACTATCAGAATCCCATTCTGATTACCGATTATGCCACTTATTCTACCCTCGATGGTCTTTATGGCACCAACAGCACCTACGATGAGGTTTGGGACCAGGTGGAGAAAGACTTTGCCGAGGCTATGACACTGCTGCCCAGTCGTGATGCTGGCGGTGAGTGGGCAAAGGGTCGTGCCACCAGTGGTGCTGCAGCAGGTTTCTATGCTCGCGCCCTGATGATGCGCCACAAGTACAGCGATGCACTGGCCGTTCTGAGGAACATCATCAATGGTCAGTATGGCAGCTATAAGCTGATGGCTAACTATGGCGATAACTTCCGTGAGGGAGCTGCCTACGAGAATAACGACGAGAGCTTGTTCGAGGTTCAGTATCTGGACTTTGGTACACAGGGTACCGACGATGAGTGGACACCTGTGAACACCAGTCCGAATGCTACTCAGGGACATGCTATCGAGAGTAACTTCGGTCCTGGCGACTTCGGTGGATGGGCTGACCTCTCTGCTTCTCCTTGGCTCTACAACCTGTTCAAGGCAGAAAAGACCACCAATGGAACACTTGACCCACGTCTCTACTGGACCATCGGTACCTACGAGACCGACTGGGACGGATTTGAATATGGTAATGTGTGCTACGCTACTCCGATGACAGCCGATGCACCTGTTGTTACCAATAACAACTACGGAGGACTGCCCGTGGCCAAGAACACCAATTTCCGCACAGGTATCTACGACAAGGTGGTGACGGGTCTGCATTGCGGTATCAACCTTCGTCTCATGCGCTACAGCGATGTACTGCTCCGTGCCGCCGAGTGTGAGAACGAGATCAACGGTCCTACCCAGCAGGCTATCGACTGGATCAACCAGGTGCGTAATCGTGCAGGCTTGGCTAGTCTGAAGCTCGCCGATTTCAATAGTAAGGATAAGCTGTTCGAGCAGATTGCCAACGTGGAGCGTCCGAAGGAATTCGGCTGTGAGTACGGACGTGGCTTTGACCTCATCCGTTGGGGATTCTTCTACGACAACGGTCGTCTGCAGCAGCTCAAGGAGCACGGAACCTTCCGTCGCACCAACGACAGGTCAAGAGTGAAGGAGGCTGTAAGCTATAGTGGAATCGCTGCCGGCGATACCGAGCTGAAGAGCTCTTACGACACATGGATCCAGGGTCATGAGTTCTTCCCCATCTATCAGGGAACACTGAACGACAACCCCAACCTTGTGGGCAACTCGGCTAACAACAGTACCAGCAATGCCGACAAGCTTTACGGACCCGTACACCCCGTTGTGGGCCTCTAAACAAAGGTAAGTAAGTATAATAGTAACATAGTAAAAAAGATACAATTATGAAATACAATAAATTAGCAACTGTCCTTTGTTCAGCCGCCTTAGGGCTAATGGCTCTGACGAGCTGTGAGGGCGGTGACCTGTTCGGCATTAACTCTCCCGACTGGCTGTCGTCAAAGGCTGACTCCATTGCTGCTGAGAAGGCAAAGAACCAGGGCGGCGATGAGATCATCGAAGGCATGCAAGAGGATGTCTATACCATCGGTGCTACCGACTTCAGTACGGGATGGTGGGCACAGTTCTCTAAGTATTATCAGGTTCGCGAAGGCGAGAAGTGGATTGCACAGTTCAATCTGAACATCAATCCCAGTGCCACGAATACGTATAAGAACTTCGCCATGATTATCTGTAACGACGAAGATCGCGGCGCTGCTAACTATAAGGAGTATGGAGCTATCCGCTACGACTTTCAGCCCAGCGGAAACTCTGAGTGGGGTGATTATATCGACCGCAGTCTGGCTGCGAGCGATCTGGAATTCCAGACCGATACCGACACGGGTGTTGACAAGTTGGGCGGTAAGGTGACACTGACCGTTGACCGCACGGAAGGCGGACTGGTGGTTACCATGACCAACGGAACGATCACAAAGACCTATACACAGAAGTCGTCGCTGGTCAACCTCAATGCCGATGTTTCGAACACAACCATCCGCTGCTTCCTCGTTCCCGAGGGTTCTTACATCAACTTCCTGGGTTCTACTGTTGAACCCATCGGCGGATTCACTTCAAAAGAAGACAAGCAGCCACTATCTATGACACTCAACGGCGTACCTAAGAAGGTGCTCCAGGGCACATCATTAGAGGATGCCTTTGCCAATGTAACCGCTACGATCCAGTTTGAGCAGGAGGTTTCAGCAGTTGTTAAGTATGCTGACCTTACCTTCCAGGCTGTTCCTAATATGAACTCACTGGGTAAGAAGACCCTCATTGCTGCCTATGCCAAGACCTTCAAGGGCGAGGCTGCCGCTGCACCGGTCATCGGAACAGCAGAGTTCGAGGTGGTTGACAAGCTTTACACTTCAATTGGTGCTACCGATAACTCTACCGGTTGGTGGGGCGCTCACTCTGAGAACATCAAGGTTGGACCAAACGAGACCTTTGTTTCTACCTTCACCAACTACACCTCTGGTGCTAACAACTGGAACAACTTCGTGATTGTTCTCTGCAAGGCCGATAACTCGGAGTATGCAGTGGTACGTGCTGACAACTATGGTTGGGGTGCAGGTTATGACGGAAATGCCAATCTGGAGCTCAGCGGTGGCCAGTCTGACTGGGGCGCATGGCTCGCTGCCATGGATGGTGCCAAGGTAACCACTTATATAACGAACAATGGCGATGGCACTGCCGATGTCAAGGCGGTGATGGTTGGCAACGACGGTAATACCTATCTGCAGGAGTACAAAGGCATCAACACTGTTGATCCTAACGACTTCTACTTCCGCTATACCGTTGACGGCTGTCATCTTGAGTTCGACGAGGTGCTGGGCGAAGAGGACAACTCTACAGGCTGGTGGGCCGCTCACTCTCAGGACATCAAGGTTCCTGCAGGTAAGACCTACACCACTCGCTTCAAGAACTTCACCAACGGCGCTAACAACTGGAATAACTTCCTCGTTGTTCTTACCCGTGAGGACAATAGTGAGTATGCTGTTCTCCGTGCCGATAACTACGGCTGGGGCGATAGCTACGATGCTTGTACGCCAAGTGGCGGACAGAGCGACTGGGGCGCATGGCTCTCTGCTATGGACGATGCAGTTGTTACCGTATCGGTAACCAACAACGGATCATCTGCCGACGTCAAGTGCGTTATGGTAGGCAACGACGGTATAACCTATTATCAGGATTACATCGGTCTGAGTCCTATCGACGGCAGTAACTTCCGTTTCCGCTTCACTACTGAGGGTGGACACCTAGTATTTGAATAGTTGATAATTGATAGTTGACAGTTGAAAGTTGACAATGAAAAGGTATCTGAATATACTACTGTCTGCACTGGTTCCTATGAGTGCAATGGCCTACATGCTGAATCGCGTCAGCGTACACGACCCGAGCATTGTGTGGGAACCAGTGTCCCAGACGTACTACATCTTCGGTTCCCATCGGGCTGCTGCCAAGACAGCCGACTTGATGAGCTGGTCGGCTTTTCAGGCTCCCTGGGCTACATCTTCCAGTAACAATGCAGCTAACAGCGCCGCCTTCACCACACCGCAGGTGACAAAGATCAAGAAGGGTGGAGTAGAGTACGACTTCAACTTCAATGCGTTTAATTGGTCGAAGCGTGGCAATACGGGCTACAGTGTTGATGGAAACATGTGGGCGCCCGATGTGATATGGAACAAGGTTCTGAACAAGTGGTGCATGTACCTGAGCGTCAATGGCGACAACTGGTATTCGAGCATCATTCTGCTCACGGCCGACAACATCGAAGGACCTTATCTGTACCAGGCCCCGGTGGTGATGAGCGGTTTTCATACCGGTAGTGCCTATAAGGATTCCGACCTGGAGCTGGTCATCGGCACACAGTCGTCTCTGCCCGAGCGCTATGCGGTGGGTAGCAGATGGGGCACTCGCTATCCGAACTGTATCGACCCCTGTGTGTTCTACGACGAGCAGGGCAAGCTGTGGATGTCGTACGGCTCATGGAGCGGTGGTATCTGGATGCTGGAACTGGATGAGAATACGGGGTTGCGCGACTATGACGTGGAATATACGCTGACGGGTTCGGGCGACGGTATTACCATCGATCCTTACTTCGGTAAGAAGATCGCAGGTGGATACTATGTATCGGGCGAGGCCAGCTATATTGAGTATATTGGTGGTTATTACTACCTGTTTGTTACCTATGGCGGACTGGCTGCCGGTGGTGTGGCCAACGACTATAACAACGGTGGTTACCAGATGCGTGTGTTCCGCTCGGAGAATCCCGACGGACCCTATACCGACTCGCGTAACAACAGTGCTGTATTCACATCGTATCTGGTGAACTTCGGTGCGAAGGAGAACGATAACAACCGCGGTGTCAACATCTTCGGTGCCTATACGTCGTGGGGAAACACGGCTAGGGGCAACAATGGCGAGCGCTCGCAAGGGCATAACTCCATTATCGCCGCCGAAGACGGTCGTACCTATCTGGTTTATCACACCCGTTTCCAGAACTGGGGTGAGGCTCATCAGGTGCGTGTCCATCAGGTGTTCCAGAGCAAGAACGGATGGCTGGTGGCTGCTCCCTTTGAATATACTGGCGAGCAGGTGACGAATGCCGATATTGCTACTAGCCAGCAGATTGCTACCGACCATATTGCGGGTAAGTACAAGTTGCTGATTCATCGCTACAAGTTGGATCATACCAAGAAAGAGACAGCAGAGCCTGTTGACATCGAACTCAAGACAGATGGCACCATAGCTGGAGCTACAACAGGTACGTGGAAGGTAGAGGAGGGCACATCCTACGTCACCTTGAAGATAGGTAATACCTATTATCATGGTGTGATGGTGGAGCAGACCTTGGAATCTACCGACACGAAGGTGGCTGCGTTCACTGCTGTGGCGGCCAATACTGGCGAGACCGCCTGGGGCTACCAAACCGAAACGGCCACAGGCATCGTTGGAGTGACTGTTGATGATAACTATCAACTGTCAACTGTCAACTCTCAACTCCCAACCTACGATCTCCAAGGTCGTCGCGTAAACAACAATTCTAAAGGATTTATCATCCGAAACGGTAAGAAATACATAGCTAAATAGTCATATGAGGACATCAGTTATAACGCTGATGCTGTTCGTCTTGGGTACCACGGTTACGGTGCAGGGGCAACAGCATCCCAGGAGGAGTTTGTCCTTTACCACGGACACGCCAATGGTTCATGACCCCGTCATGGCCTACGAAGATAGTACTTATTATTTATTTGCTACAGGAATGGGCATTCAGCAGATGACATCGAAGGATCGTCAATCGTGGACCGTCTTGAGGGAGCCGGTAATGACGGTTATCCCTCAGTGGGCGCACGACTCAGTACCGGGCTTCACACAACATGTTTGGGCTCCCGATATCATCCGCTGGCGTGGTCGTTGGTGGATGGCCTATAGCTGCTCCACCTTCGGCAGGAACGGTTCGGCCATCGGTCTGCTGTCTGCCCGTTCACTATCTTATCCCATCTGGAACGATGAGGGCTGTATTGTTACTTCCCGCGAGAATCGTGACAACTGGAACGCCATCGATCCTAACTTCGTCATCGATGATCAGGATCAGCCGTGGATTGTCTGGGGCTCGTTCTGGGATGGTATTCAACTGGCACGCCTGGATACAACCATGCATATCGCCAAGGGGGAGAAGCCACGCACCATTGCCCGTAGGTATAATCTGAATAGTAAGGATGCCAAGGCTGCTCTGCCCATCAATCCTAATCCTCCCAAGAATCCCACATCCGATTACGCAGGACCTAACGCCATCGAGGCCCCGTTTATCTTCAAGCACGATGGTTGGTATTATCTGTTTGTGTCGTGGGATTACTGTTGTCAGGGTTCCAAGAGCAACTACCGGGTGGCAGTGGGCCGCAGCAGATCTGTAGAGGGTCCATACCTCGACCGCAAGGGTATCGACATGCGCTATG
This sequence comes from Prevotella sp., assembly GCA_017651265.1. GTDB lineage: Bacteria > Bacteroidota > Bacteroidia > Bacteroidales > Bacteroidaceae > Prevotella. The sequence goes on from JAGCDO010000029.1 coordinate 93,675, forward strand.
GCGGAGGTAATCTTTTCCTCGAAGGCGACAAGACAAACTATGAGGCAGCCGGTCATTGTGCCGTGTATCACCTCGACAACCAAGACATCTTTATCTGTCATGGCTACAGCGTTGCCCAACAGGGCGCATCGGTCTTGATTCAACGTCCCATCCGCTGGACGAATGATAACTGGCCCGAATTGCAATAAAACTCAAGTTAATGAATAATGTCTCCAGCCCCCTCTCTCATGAGGGGGCTTTTTTGTGGTTTTCGTTTCCTGTCACAGAAGTAGCATGTAACAAACGTTTGGTATATGAAATGCCGTAATGTCGGGATTGCTGGTGTCTCAAAACCTCCGTACCTTTGCACCGTCGAAAACGACATAGATATAAGTTAAACAAATAAACGTGTGAAATTATGAGAAAGAAAGTCATTCTGAATGTAAAGGAGGCAAAGAGTAAGGTAACCGCAGTATTGTTAACATGCTTGATGTGGCTCCCTATGATGTCTCTGGCGCAAAACCTGCAGATTAATGTTAGCGATGCTCAGTTCACTCGTCAGATGATGGAACGACTCATTAAAGAATATAATAAGGTAAATCCAGAGTTTACCGCAACTGTTGTGGACACTCGTGAAAAGGCAGATGCCTCGGTGAGTCTCTCTGGACAGGACGAGGTGAATAGTATCGGACGCTTCGCTATCCTACCCATTGCTAACTCTGAGAACGAACTGCTACACAATAAAAAGGTGGTTAAGGGTTTGAGTAATAAACTGATGCATCAAATCTTCGTAGAGCGTGATCTCCTGGAAGAACTTGATGATGAGGAGGATGGTGAGAAACAGTTGCCGGGCACCGTCTATTCGCTGACGGGTAGTCACGCCATCACGACAACTTTGGTGGCTCGGGATTTGAGTATCACCCCCAACCGTGTGAAGGGTAAGAAGATCCTGGGCAGTGAAGAGAATCTGATCAGTGCCGTGAAGAGTCATCAGGATGCTATTGCCTTCAATGTGGCCAGTCTTGCATATGACAGCAACACCCATCAGCCTATCGAGGGACTGACCGTATTGGCTACCGATCTGGACGGCAACGGGCGCATCAGCGACGAGGAGCGACAGGTGATCGGTAATCTCGACCAGTTGACAGACTATCTTGATAAGCTGCCGCACACGGGTCTGCCCACAGGCAGTATCAGCATCAAGACCGAAAATCAGGAGCTGCTCAGATTCGTTGATTGGGCCTCGACAGAGGGACAGGGCTATCTGTCTCCTTACGGATTCCTGAAAGCCAATAAAGCACTGACGGCTCTTAAGTAAAGCATTAAATCTTCATTCTTAAAGATCAATGAAATGAGTAAGAAAATTTATTCATTAGCGATAGCTGTGCTCATCAGTCTGGTGGCACAGGCACAGTCAAGCTACTATTTTGGTAGCGACGAAAAGTTCGACGAGTCAATCCCTACCCCAGAGGAGTTCTTCGGATTTCCTATTGGTTCGGCTCTTGTAAGATACGATCGTGTGGTTGAGTATTTCCGTTTGTTGGATAAACTCTCTGACCGCGCACAGTTCAAGGTGATCGGCCATACTCACGAGAATCGCGAATATGTGATCCTGCACATCTCTACTCCCGACAACATCAGGAACCTGGAACAGATACGCCAGCAGCATGTGAAGCTGACCGACCCGAGTCAGCCCCTTGCTTCGAATTACGACGATCAGAAGGTGATTATCCAGCTGGGCTACAACGTGCATGGCGGTGAGCTGGCTGGTACGGATGCCTCCGTGCTGGCAGCCTATTATTTCACAGCCTCCAAGAATGCCGATATCGTGAAGCGTCTGGACGATGCCGTGATACTGATAGAACCAGCACTGAACCCCGACGGTCGCGAGCGCGCTGCTCAGTATTTCAACTCGTTCCACAGCATCCCGCCGGTGAGCGATGCTCTCGACATCGAGCACACGCAGAGCTTCACCCCATTGCGTGGTAATCATTTCTATGCCGACCTGAACCGCGACTGGTTTGCGCTGGTTCACCCGGAGAGCCGTGCCCGTGCCGCTTACTATCACCAGTGGTATCCTAATATATACATCGACTACCACGAGATGGGTTCCAACAGCAGCTACTATTTCGAACCCTCGCCAGAGCGCAGCACATGGAACTATACCGTTCCCGAAAGCACCTATGCTGAGTTGAACGTCATCCTGGCCAAGTATTTCGGCTCAGAGCTCGACAAGATCGGTTCGCTCTACTTTACGAAGGAGAACTATGATAACATCTCACCGATCTATGGTTCTACCTATCCCGACTTTGAAGGTGGCGTGGGTACTACCATCGAGGTGGGCAGCTCACAGGGCGTACAGGTGGAGTCGAGTTTAGGCATTCACAAATTTGCCAAGAACCTGCGTGACCATACCCGTAGTGCCATTGGTGCGCTGAAGGCCGGTACCGATCAGAAGACCGTGTTCCTGCGTCATCAGCAGGAGTTCTTCAAGAGCGCCATCACCAAGGGCGGCAAGGGCTACATCGTGTTTGGCAATGCCGAGGATAAGGGCATCACCCATCTCTTCCTCGACAATCTGCTGCGCCATAAGATTGAGGTACACAAACTGTCGAAGGACTTCAGTCAGGGCGGTAAGCAGTTCAAGGCCGACGGTGCCTATGTGATTCCTCTGGGACAGGCACAGTGGCGACTGGTAAATGCTGCCTTCGATGAGCATACAGAGTTTGTTGACAGCATCTTTATGGACATTACTGCCTGGAGCACGGCTCATGGATATGGTCTGCCCTTCGTACGTACGGCAGCTGCTGGCGTTGGCGAGCTGGTGACCGAGGTGCCCGCCGTTCAGAAACCTACCTTCAACAAGTCGGAATATGCATATCTGATCGACTTTTCGGATTTCCGTGCCACGAAGGTGCTCTATGAACTGCTCGATAAGGGTATCTACGTGAAAGCAGCCTATAAGCCTTTTGCTACTGAGACTGTGGAAGCCGGAATCCAGCAAGCTGCTATAGGTAGTCTGCTCGTTCCGCTGGTATATCAGACGGTATCGGTAGATAGTGTTTACAATACCATCCGTCAGGCCGTTGAGGGTACCAACGTACAGGTTTACAGTCTGAAGACCGGTCTGAGTCAGGCAGGTATCGATCTGGGAAGCGACAACTTGATTGAGGTTAAGAAACCCGTTGTGGCTACCTTCGTCAGCACAAGCGGTAACGGTGGCATCAACTGGACGGCCATCGGCGAGACATGGAATCTGCTGAGTAGCCACCATCACATCCCCTTGACAAAGATCTTCAGCGACTATGCCGATCGTACCCCTCTTAATCGCTACACAGCCATCATCTTGGTCGACGGCACCTATCAGAACTTCTCCAAGCAGTTCGTTGAGCGTTTGCGCAGATGGGTCAGCGAAGGCGGTGTGCTGATCACCTCACAGAGAGCCACCCAATGGGCCATCGCCAATGATTTGGCACCACACTTTGAAAAGGCCGAGAAGAAAGAAGAGGCTGCCGATAAGAAGGATACTAAGGCAAATGCCGACCAATACCAGCGTCTGGACTATGCGAAGCAGCGCGAGGTGAACGGACCGAGCCGCATTGGAGGCGTACTCTACGCTGCCGACCTTGACATCACCAACCCGCTGGCCTATGGCATACACAGTCGCGAGATCTACACCATGAAGACGGGCAACTATGTGCTTCCCCGACCCACCAGCAGTTTTGCCTCACTGGTTCAGCTGAAAGGCGACAAGCAGTTGGGTGGTTATCTTACCAAGGAGAATCAGAAACGGTTGAAGGATGCCACAGTCATAGCCTACGATAACTTGGGGCAGGGCACGGTAGTACTCTTCAGTGAGTCGCCCACCTATCGCGGCTATTGGTTCAGCACCAGCCGTATCTTGACCAATGCCCTTTTCTTCGGAAAGAATGTATCAGGTAGCAACCGCTACCGTCCGTAGTGGAATGCTCAAGAATAAAAAAGTAAATTTAATAGGATAACGACTATATGAAAAAACTTGTATTATTAATTTTTTGCTTAATCACCACCCTCAGCGCGTCTGCCCAAGACGTGCTGAAGGGTCGGGTACTTGATGAGCGTACCGACGAGCCTATCATCGGTGCCGCCATCCAGGTTAAAGGTTCGCGCAATGCTGCCGTAACCGATATCGATGGACAGTTCTCTATCACATTGGAAGGAAAGTCACCCTACACCTTGGTAGTGACCTATACAGGATACAACCAGCAGGATCTGGAGGTTTACGATGCCAGTTCCACCGTGGATATCTATATCCGTGAGAACAGTCGTCTTCTCAATGAGGTGGTGGTCGTAGGATATGGTACAGCCAAGTCGCGCGATGTCATCTCGTCGATCTCTTCCATCAACAAGGAGAAGCTCGAAGGCGTGACGGGTCATAGCATCGACAACCTCCTGGAGGGTCATGCCGCAGGTGTGATGGTATCCACAGCAGGCTCACAGGTTGGTTCTGCACCAGTCATCAATATCCGTGGTGTGGCTTCTATCACCTCGAGTGTCACCCCTCTCTATGTGGTTGACGGTGTGCCCATCAACACCAGTGATATCGCATCCAACACCGACTACAACCCTGTAGCCGATATCAACCCCGCCGACATCAAGTCGATTGATATCCTGAAAGATGCCGCTGCCAGTGCCATGTATGGTTCGAGAGCAGCAGCGGGTGTTGTGCTCATCACCACCAATTCGGGCTATGCCGGTAAGACAAAACTCACCTACGACTATAACGTCGGTTTCAACTCAGCAACCAAACTGCTCGACCCGCTGACAGCACAGGAGTTCACCGACATCAAGAATCGTGGATGGCTGAACAATGGCGGCGACCCCAACAAGCTGCCTTACGCCACCATGACCGACAGTCAGGGCCGTATCGTAAGCACCAACTGGGTGGATCTGATTTTCCACACAGGTATTTCCCAGAACCACAACCTCAACGTGCAGGGCGGTAACGACAAGGGTACCTACTATCTGTCAAGTAGCTATACCACTCAGGAAGGTATCACCGTCGATGCCAAATACAACCGTTTCTCTTTCAAGGGCAATGGCACCTACAAGCTGAATAAGTATGTGAAGGTGGGCTTCAACACTGGTTACACCTATAGTAAGATTCATACTGCCGACGATTCGCGAAGCGGCTCGCTCAGCGCTATGGGTGGACTTACCCGTCTGGCCTATGTCGACCTGCCCAACGTGCCAGCATATAACGAAGACGGCACACCCTATGCTTCGGCACTGGCACCACAGAACCTGGGTAAGGGTAACAATGCCATCGAGGTGTTCTACTACAATGCTATGGGCCTGATTGACGGCGGACAGTATGGTGAGTCGAAGACACACCGTATTCTGGCCAACGGTTACGTGGACATCACCCCACTGAAAGGCCTCACCCTGAAATCACTCTACGGCATCGACTGGACGCTGGTTCAGAACGAATCGTTCAGCACCCCGCTGCATGGCGGTGGTTATCCCGACGGTAGAAGCAGTGCAGGTACATCGAGTCTGAGAAGTTGGACATGGACCAACACTGCCGATTACAACCTCAACCTCAAGAAGCATCGCTTCGACATCCTCGTTGGTGTGGAGGCTTCCGAGAACAATCGCCACACCATCACACGCTCCGGCACCACACTAAGTAACCCCGACCAGATGTATGTCGAGGCACCCTATATCACCTATAGCGGTTCTGGTAACATTCTGGAGAGCAGCATGTTTAGCTACATCAGCCGACTCACCTACGACTGGAACAGCCGTTACTACCTGACAGCCAACTGGCGTCGCGATGGTTTGTCTAAGTTGGGACGCAAGTGGGGTAACTTCTTCGGTATCAGCGGTGCATGGCGCATCTCCGACGAGCGGTTCTTCCGTAGTCTGCGCGAGGATGGCATCATCGACGACCTCAAGTTGAAAGCCAGCTACGGTATCGTGGGTAATGCCAATGTAGACTGGTATGCCTCAAAGAGCGTTTATTCAGCCTCAACCTACAATGGTGTTGTATCATACGTTTCTTCGGGTATCAACGATCCTAATCTGGGTTGGGAGCAGACAGCAACAACCGACTTCGGTTTTAATGCCTCCCTGTTCAGGGGTCGCCTCACGGTTGATGTAGACTATTTCTATTCCAGGTCGAAAGACCTGATTCTCAACGCCTCTCAGGCTTACTCTACAGGTATCGTCGGCGCCTCTATCAGCACCAACCTTGGTAAGACCCGCAATACCGGTATCGAACTCAGCGTGAGCGGCGACATCATCCGCAAAAAGAAGTTCTCATGGAACTCAACATTCAACATCTCTTTTGTCAAGAACAAGGTGCTTGAACTGGCCGATGATATCATCAGTGGTTCCAACATCACTACCGAAGGCTATTCTCTGGCACAGCTCTACACATACCCCACAGATGGTGTTGACCCACAGACAGGTCGTCGCGTGGTACTCATCAAGCGCGAAGATGGTGGTTACGATCGTCAGCTGCTCATCTACAAGTATGGTCAGGGCGGCGCCCAGATTTACGAATTGGATGGCGAAACCAAGTCGAAGTACACCCTGAGTGACTGGAAGCCCGAGATTGCGGGCAACACCAAGCCCACCTGGTACGGCGGTTGGAGCAATTCTATCCGCTATAAGAACTGGGATGCCAACGTTAACTTCCACTTCTCTGGTGGTAACAAGATCCTGAATCTGATGCGTGCCACACTCTCCGACGGTCGTATGTGGAGTGGCTGTAAGGAGTGGTACGACCATATCTGGCAGCAGTCTGGCGACCATGCCAAATATGCGAAGGCCTCTTATAACGACAACTACTCTAACGGTACAGCCAACCCCATCAGCGATTTGATTGAGAAGGGCGACTTCATCCGTCTGCAGAGCCTTTCTATCGGCTACAGTTTCAAGACCAAGCGCTGGCCGAAGGAGTTGGGCATCAGTTCAGTGCGTCTCTATGCCCAGGCACAGAACTTGTTCTGTATCACAGGTTATTCTGGCTTCGACCCCGAGATCAACTCGTATTATAACGATGCCAACCTGCGTTCGGGTATCGATTCCAACACCACTCCTCTTACACGCACCATCACATTCGGAGCAAACATTTCATTTTAAAAGCAATTTGAACATTCGAGCGTTATGATTATCAATACAAACAAATATATCGTATCAGGCCTGTTAGGCATTGCGCTTTCAGCCTCATTGACATCGTGCGGAGACGATTTTCTCGACAAGAATCCCAAGCTCTCTGTCACAGAACACGACATCTACGCATCAGAACAGTTGATCGACGCCACCATGACCGGTGTTTTCACACGCTTCAAAAACAGCAGTTTCGCTGGTGGTAACATCTCTGTCATCTTTGATAACCGAAGCGATGACTTAGTCAACACCGGCAACAACACGCTAGCCCACTCAGACACCTACAACTTCACCGTTGCTCAGAACAGTGCGATGAATCCCAGTTTCTTCCAGGCAGGCTATCAGGCCATCAATGCAGCCAACACCTTGAAAGAGGCACTGGAGCAGCGCGACAACCTGCCCATATCTGAGGCTAAGCGTCAGCAGTATATTGCCAACAGTCTCTTTATCCGTGATATCAGTTGGTACTACCTGGCTCAGGTCTATTCGCAGCCCTATGCCTACGATCCCAATTCAAAGGCTATCCCTGTACACACCGAAGCCGTTACGGGTCCAGGCTATAACGATGCGCCACTTTGGACGATAGGTCAGATCTACGATCAGATCATCACCGACCTGAGCAGCAGTGTCATTGCAGCCCTGCCCGACAACACGGGCGCCTCGTTCGATCCCACCATCCCCTCACAGGCAGCCGCCCACATGCTGTTGCAGCGCATCTATATGGCGAAGGGCCAGTGGCAGGAAGCCATCAGCGAGGGTGAGCAGGTGACGGGATTCTCGCTGAGCAGCAGTGTCCGCGAGATGTTCGATGCCCCCTACCACACGGCAGAAAACATTTATTCGATGCCCTTCACCAACACCGAGCGAGGAGGGGGACAGCGCCATCCGGCCAGCTATATCGCCAGCGAAGTGGGCTATATCGACACCCTCAACACCCGTACGGGTATCATCACCATTCCAGAATATCACCTGGCCACCGACAGTCGTACCCAGTTCATCAAGGTCGACCCAGCCACGGGCCGCGAAACCTGGTATGAGAAATACGATGAGTACACCGTGATGGTAGAGTGGGTACACATCTTCCGCTATGCCGAGACACTGCTGAACCTCTCTGAGAGCTACTACAACATCGGCAACTATCAGAAAGCCGCCGAGTTGCTGGATCAGGTGCGCCGTCGTTCTATTCCTGTAGGCGATATCATCGATGTCAAATCGCTTACTGGCGAAGCCTTGAAGACAGCCATCTATAATGAGCGCCGTGCCGAGTTTCTTGGCGAAGGCCTCCGTGGCCTCGACATCAGTCGTCGCGCAGAAGACTTTATCCATCCCGCTGCCACAACTACCAATGGCAAGTGGAACACTGTGGTCGTAGCCACCCCCGCCGACCGTACCGCCTACTGCTGGGCACTCCCCTCCTATGAAATCCTCGTTAATCCCAGTGCACATTAATGAATAAGAAACATACATTTAGCATATTCGCATGGGCACTCTTGCCACTGCTATCTACGGCACAGGAAGTGGCGTCTGACAAACAACTTGTCGGTCTCGATTTCTTTGCCAAGATCAAGGCAGTCTCGCAAGTCAAGACCATTGGTGATGACATCTTCTTCGTCCTCCGCCAGGCCAATGTGAAAACCGACAGCTATAGTTCCGACCTCTATCAGCTGGTCGATGGAAAAGCTGTCAGACTGACCGATACCGGGCACTTCGGCAACTATGAGATTATCGACGATGCCATTGTCACCCAAAAGGTAGAGGGAAAGAAGACCGTTTTATACAAGCAGACCAAGAGTTATGGCGGGCCACGAGAGTGGCTCACCATACCCTATCAAGCGGGTCAGATTAAGTTTATCGACAATACACACTTCTTCTTCACATCCTCGAAAAAGGTGGAGAAAGAGCCCTTTCAGCTGCCTGATTCCCTGAAGGCACAGGATGCCGATAAGCGCTATCGTGTCTTTGAAGATCTGCCGTTCTGGTCAAATGGGCGTGGAGACATCCAACGCCACCACACGGTACTCTATTATTCAGACAACGGCAAGGTGACCGCCCTCACCGACAGTCTGGCAGGTGTCGGAAGTCTGGCGCTGAGTAAAGATGCGCGCTATCTGGTCTATACCGATACCCGTGAACAAGGTCCTAAGACGTTTGGCAACAAGCTGTATGCCATAGACACCAAGACCCTTCAGGCCCGTGAACTCGTCGTTGGGGATAGTGTTCGTTATGGTTCCCCTACGTTTATCGATGGCGAAAACATCTTCATCTCCGTCGGCAAGCGCAATAAAGCGAACCCCCAGGCCAACTCACCTTATTACCGAATCAATGTCAAGACAGGCGAAAGCCAGTATATCTACGACAATGACTTCTACGCCATTGGCGATGGTACGTCATCCGATGTGAAGTCGGGCAATCGTTCGGATATCCTGTTCGAGAAGCAGGGCATTGTGTTCAAGACCGCCAAGGCCGACTATTCCGTGCTGGTCCGCCTGCCTTACCAAGGTGGAAATGTGAAGTTGCTTACCCCCGGCGATTTCAATGTCGACGAGTACCTGCCCTACAAGAAAGGTTACCTGCTGGTGGGCGCCTATGGACAAGACGGTCAGGAACTCTTCTACTTCGATGGTAAGAACGCGCCTCAGCGTATCAGCGATATCAACACATCGCTTTTCGCGTCACATCATATTGCCCATCCTCAGGAGATCAAATATGTCAACAGCGACGGACTGGAGCTGCGTGGTTTTGCCTTGCCTCCCATCGGCTACGTGCCAGGCAAAAAGTATCCAACGATTCTTGATATCCATGGTGGCCCCAAATCAGCCTATGGTTTCGGCTTTTTCCATGAGATGCAGTATTGGGCTGCCCAGGGCTACGCAGTCATCTTTGCCAATCCCCACGGCAGCAGTTCCAATGGCAATGCGTTTGCCAACTTGAAAGGCCGATTCGGAGGTCCAGACTACGACGACCTCATGGCGTTCGTGGATGCGGCCATCGAGCAGGCGGATTTCATCAACCCGGAGCGTCTTGGCGTAACAGGTGGCTCCTATGGTGGTGTGATGACCAACTGGATTATCGGGCATACCAATCGTTTCCGTGCGGCAGCCTCCCAGCGAAGCATCTCCAACTGGATCTCGCTCAGTGCCCTCAGCGACATCGGTTATAGCTTTGTCGACGGCTATTCCGGCACCGATATCTGGCATGATTCCGAACTGCTTTGGAAACAGTCGCCTCTGGCCTATGCCGACAAGGTGCGCACCCCTACGCTCTTTATCCATAGCGACGAAGACTACCGCACGCCATTGCCCGAGGGCCTCCAGATGTACAGTGCCCTGAGATATCATGACATCCCCGCCCGTATCGTCATCTTCAAGGGTGAAAACCACGAGCTCTCCCGCAGCGGCCGTCCCCAGAACCGTATCCGCCGCCTACAAGAGATCACCCATTGGTTTGATAAATATCTCGCCCAATAATAATCTCTGCAGTCCAAGTTTTATTCAAAACTCCCAACCGGTCACGAAAAGTGACCGATTTCTGTTTCTCTTCATCATTCAACTGTAACATGAAGTCTTCTGTATAAAACTGGCAATGGGTATGGTCTTCATCATGAATACGATAGTAATCCATAATCCTCCGCCATATCGATGTAATTACATGATTACCAGAAGATTCGTGGCGGAGGATTTTATTGGGCTTATGTATCAGAAAAGGGTGTGACCACCAATAGATTGAGAGCCTGATGGCACACCTTATAATATAATTGCTCCGCCATCAACTTGCTGACAATAAGTTGATTAGGCATAATAGCGGAGCATTCTTTTATTTTCATCTTGTGATAACAAGTGATTACTCATAGAAACTAGGCTGATTTCTCATAGAAACTAGGCTGATAACTCATAGAAACCAGGCTGATTGGAGGCAGTAACTAGGCTGGTTGGGAGCATCAACTAAGCTTGTGAAGAATTGAATAAAGAAGCAATGTGTTCCATTTTGGAACTAGTTCGAAAGGAAAGAACTCGCTAGGTTGATTTCTTTGTCCGTTCGTCCTTACCTCCCGTTGAAGGCATCTTGTACGATGGACGGGTAGCTTTCGTATAGTTGTGTTTAGCTTTTAACATACTTTATGTTGGCTGTTCCAAATATTCTTCCTATTTTTGTAACTGTTTTAGTAATCAACAGCTGAAAGACATATGAAAGGCGAGATATTGAGGAACGGAAAACGCTGCGGCAAGTTGTTGTTCGACTATTTGCCGTGTGTGAACTATGCTATGTTGCGTAATGGCGTAGCGACCTGCATCCAGTGCGTGGTGGAGAATGAAGACACCACCGACTGGCGGCAGGTAAAGGTAAGCGTGAGGGGAGAGCAGATAAAACCGCACGAGGTGGTGCTCGACTTTATCCCACAGGGACAGCGCATACAGCTGAACAATCTCAAAATTGAGCCTGAACTGAATGCCTTGGTGAATAGTACCGAGAGCATACAAACGAAGTTCACCGTGAGTGTGAGCGTGGCTGATGAAGAGGTGTTACAGGAAGAATACGACATCAGTCTGCTGCCTTTCGACCAATGGCCGGGAAACAATGTGATGCCTCAGCTGCTCGCCTCGTTCGTTACACCCAACCATCCGCTGTTGTCGCGTGTAGGTAGCAAAGCCTCGCAGTTCATGGAGAAGTGGACGGGCAGCTCCTCGCTGGATGCTTATCAGACACAAGATAGAAACCGCGTGCGCTTGCAGGTGGCCGCTATCTATGAAGCCTTGCGCTCAGAATCCATCAGCTACTGTGAACCCCCGGCAAGCTTCGAGACGAGCGGTCAGCGGGTTCGTCTGGCCGACAAGGTGCTGACAGAGAAGTTAGGCACCTGTCTGGATACCTCCCTGCTCTTCGCCTCCTGTCTGGAATCCATCGGCGTGTTTCCCATCATCGTCATGATGCGCGGTCATGCCTTTATAGGAGCCTGGCTTGATGAGACCTTCTATCATCAGGAGGTATGCGACGACAGCTCGTATCTGCTGAAACAGATGGCCGACGGAATCAATAATGTGGTGTTGGTGGAAACCACCTGCATGACCATGTCGGGGGCTGTTACCTTTGACGATGCGGTTGGACAGGCTTCTCAGAAGATACATGACGAGCGTTCGTTTGTGTATTTCGTGGATGTTCATCGCTGTCGGTTGGGAGGAATCCGTCCGTTGCCCCAGCGAATCCAGAACGGGAACGAGTGGGTGCTGCCGAACGACGGGGTGGAGCATGAGAATGCTACTACGACCATTCGTATGCCCGATCACTATGCGCTCCATTTGGATACACCTGAGACCGAGATTACCAAGCAGACCATCTGGGAACGGAAACTGTTGGATTTCTCCCTGCGTAATAACCTCATTAACTGTAAGGTGGGGCGCAGGGTGATTCCCTTTGTATCGTTCGACATCGACCTACTGGAAGACCATCTGCAGGCAGGAGAGGACTATACCGTGCTGCCTTATCCCAAGAAACAGATAGATCCTGTGGAGGGGAGCATCTACGACTCGCATCTGCAGGCTTCCGACCTGAAGGAAATGGTGAGCGAGGAGGTGAAGGGGAATCATCGACTGGTGTCGTATCTCAGTGAGACGGAGTTGGCTACAGCCATGAAATTCGTTTACCGTGCCTCCAGGAACTCGTTGGAAGAAAATGGTGCGAACACACTGTTCCTCGCCATCGGTATGCTGAAATGGTACGAGAACGACAAGAGTATCATGGCCCGCTATGCCCCTGTACTGCTGATGCCGGTGGATATCCTGAGGAAGTCGGGCACAAACTATGTCATCCGAACCCGTGACGAAGAAACCATCATCAATACTACCTTGATAGAGCTGCTGAAACAGCAGTTCAAGATCAATCTGGGTGTGCTGGATCCCCTTCCCACAGACGACCATGGCGTGGATGTGAAACGTATTCTTGCCACCGTTCGTGAAGGGGTGAAGAACATGCACCGCTGGAACGTGATGGAGGAGTCGTTGTTAGGACTTTTCTCGTTCAACAAGTTCGTGATGTGGAACGACATACACAACAATGCAAAGAAGCTGAAGGAGAACGACGTGGTGAAGAGTCTGATGGAAGGGCGAGTAACCTTGAAAGACCTTGACCAGGTGGCGGATGCGAGAGAGGCAGACAAGAAGAGTCAGCCGTCGGATTATTGCATTCCCATCGACGTGGATTCCTCGCAGCTGGAGGCGGTCATCGAGAGCGGGCGTGGCAAGAGCTTCATCCTATACGGTCCTCCGGGCACAGGAAAGAGTCAGACCATTACGAACATGATTGCCAATGCGCTCTACCAGAACAAACGGGTGCTTTTCGTAGCCGAGAAGATGGCGGCGTTGGAGGTGGTGCAGAAACGTCTCACGAAGATCGGACTGGATCCGTTCTGCTTGGAGCTCCATTCTAATAAGGTGACCAAGACGCACTTCCTGACGCAGATGCAGAAAGCGCTCGACGTGGTGCATATCAAGGAACCAGAGGAATATAAGGCGACGTCGGAAAAGCTGTATGCTCATAGGCAGCAGCTGATTACCTATATAGAGAACTTGCACAGGAAGCAGTCATCGGGATTCTCACTCTACGACTGTATTTCGCGCCATCTGGTCATCAGCGAGGAGGAGATGAAAGGGGTGCTGCCGCCCGTCAGCGAGATCAACAAAGAGAAACTCAGCGAGTGGGTGGAAGAGATAGAAAGTCTGGCCACCGTGTTCAAGATTACAGGGCATCCCGCCGAGAATGCGTTGAACGGCTTGGAACCCAAGACGTTCCGTGAGGAGGATGTGGCACGACTGCGCTCGCTGCTGATAGACTATAAGAACGATTACGACCAGCTGACGGCTATACTGCCGCGCTTGCCCATTGCTGTGGGGACAAACGACCGGGATATCCTGATGGCTGATGCCATGGGGAAGATGATGGAGCAGACTCCGGTGATGACGGCCGACATGCTGAACATAGCGGCCAACCGACAGCGATATGAGGCGTTGATTAAGGCCTTGGAAATGGGTAAGGAACGCGACAGTGTGAAAGACAATCTGCTATCCTCTTGTCAGGAGGATGCCCTTACCGCTGATACAAAGACATTATCTGCTAGGCATACAGAAATCTTGGGAAAGTGGTTCTTGCCGAAGTTCTTTGCCAAGCGGAGCTTTATGAAGCAGATACGACAGTTCTGTGCAGGGGCAAAGTTCGACGAGGTGCCCGAATTGCTTAAGACCATTGCCCATTATCAGGAGCTGCGCAATGGCGTGAAGGAGGAATCGGACCAGCTGTCGGCGCTGTTTGGGGCTGATGGTAAGGGCGATGCAGAGAAATGGCAGATCATTGAGCCTTCGCTGAAAGGAGCCTCACAACTGCTGCAGATGCTGATGGACTATGCCCAGCGGCATGATAGGAACGTGATGGAGGTGCGCAATGAGCTGCTGGAGCGAATGGGCGGTAGCTGGGATCTGTTCAGACAAAGCTACAATCAGTCGTTCAACACCGTTTCCACCCAACTGCAACAACTCCTGGCACTGGAGGAGGAGATGGTTCCACTGACGGATTTCGATTTGCCTATACAGAACTACCATTCTGAGATAGCCAGTCATATAGACACCTGGATGACGCATCTGGGAGAGATCAAGGACTGGTGCTTGTGGATTGAGCGCAAACAGGCTTTGGAGGACAAGGGATTGAAGTGTGTACCCGATCATATCCTGCAGCAGCATGCGGATGCACAGCAAACGTCGCAGGCGTTCCAGAAGACTGTCTATCACTTGCTTACGATGGATATTGTGGATAAGGATCCGTCGTTGGCGAAGTTCAACGGACTGATTTTCGAGGAGCTGGTGGATAAGTACAAACAACTTACTTACTCGTTCCAGGATCTCAGTAAGAAGGAACTGTATTGCCGATTGGCAGCACGGATTCCCTCGCAGACGCTGGCTGCCGTATCGAATTCTGAGATGGGTGTTCTGAAACGGAACATCAATAATGGCGGTAGGGGCGTTAGTATCCGTAAGATTATCGACCAGATTCCTACCTTGCTGCCCAAGCTTTGTCCGTGCATGCTGATGAGTCCGATCAGTGTGGCGCAGTATATCGACATGGGAGGGGAGAAGTTCGACCTGGTGATCTTCGATGAGGCGTCGCAGATGCCAACAAGTGAGGCCATCGGTGCTATTGCCCGCGGTAAGGCGCTGATATGTGTAGGCGACCCGAAGCAGATGCCGCCTACAAGCTTCTTCACAGCGCAGTCGGTGGACGAGGATGAGGTGGAGATCGACGATATGGATAGTATCCTCGACGATTGTATCACGCTTTCCATGCCCGGTCATTACCTGTCTTGGCACTACCGCTCGAAGCATGAGTCGTTGATAGCCTTCTCGAATTTGCAGTATTATGACAGTAAGCTGCGCACCTTCCCCAGCGTGGATGACCAGCAGTCGAAGGTGCGTCTGGTGCAGATAGAGGGTGAGTATGACAAGGGTCATACACGCTCGAATCCCGCTGAGGCTCATGCCATTGTGGATGAGGTGGTGAGACGACTGAAGGATCCTGAACTCTCAAAGCGAAGCATCGGTATTGTGAGCTTCAGTAAGGTGCAGCAGAACCTCATCGAGGATATCTTGATCGACGAGCTGACCAAGCATCCGGAGCTGGAGCAGAAGGCTTATCAGTGCGAGGAACCGATCTTCATCAAGAACCTGGAGAACGTGCAGGGTGATGAGCGCGACGTGATCTTATTCAGTGTGGGATACGGTCCTGACAAGCATGGAAAGGTGTCGATGAACTTCGGACCGCTGAACAACGAAGGCGGTGAGCGCCGACTGAACGTGGCTGTGAGTCGTGCTCGCTATGAGATGATTGTCTTTGCCACGCTGCGGGCTGAGCAGATCGACCTGAAACGCTCTAGCGCAAAGGGTGTGGAAGGACTGAAGAGCTTCATTGAGTACGCAGGGAAGGGTACACTGAACCTGACACAGAGTATGGTGGCAGCCAATAACCTGCAGGATGCAGCCGAGAACGACTTGGTGCGTATCATTGCAGAGGAACTGCGCAGTCATGGCTACGAGGTGATGACACATGTAGGCCGGAGTCAGTTTAAGATCGACTTGGCGGTGCTGAACCCCGAGAATAAGGATGAGTATATGATGGGTATCCTGTGCGACGGACGAAACTACTATGATACCAAGACCACTCGCGACCGTGAGATTGTGCAGCCTGGGGTGCTGACAGGATTAGGTTGGAATGTGATGCGGGTGTGGGCGGTTGACTGGTATGGAAACCACCAGCAGGTCATCGACCGTCTGCTGAAACGACTGGATGACATCAAGAACAATATCAAGCAGGAGGCGGCTGCATCTGAAGAGGCGAAGAAAATCGCCTCGCAGGCGTTTACGCTGAAAGGAATGGTCATGGAGAAGAAGGAGGAATACAGACTGCCGTGGCGCTATGAGCATAAGGATATCGATGAGATTCCATCGGAAGAGGTGCAGAAGGCAGTACTCTACAACGTGAAAGGAGCTGTTTCCATTCCGATGGATGATCTGAAACGACTGACGGTCAAACTGCTGGGATTCGCTCGTCGTACAAAACGCATCGATCGCGCCGTGGAGCTGGCAGTAGCAAAATTGCAGCAAAAAGATAAGGTGACGGTTATCGACAACGTGGTGACCATCAAGGAATAATCCATCACCATCGTTTTGAAAGGGTATATAACGAGAGAGAGGATGTGCTTGTGGCGCATCCTCTCACTTCTTTGTTAGTAATCTTAAACAACTACGGTCCATCTCGAACCCCTTTGAATAAAACATCTAACTTCAACTAATCTATGTACTTGTTCTATCTAAACTATTGTAGTTACGTAATTGGTTCATATAAATAGAAGCATTACTAAACAAAAACCTAACAAAACTGACAAAACTCTCGTTATCATTTTTTCCATTGCAAAGATATGGATAATAAATGGAATATATGTCCTGGGTATGTATTATATTCCTCCAGTTTTGTATCATGGATACATTTGAGATACTATTTGATATATCATGGATAGTGAGGGATACATCAAAGAGGGCATAAAGGGAGAAAACCTATAGGTCTTGATACTTGGGAATATCTTCCAGATAGGTGTATTGTTGGTGTTCGTGATCCAGGCGACAGCAGATGTGTTGCATACCGTTGGAGACAATCAGGTAGTCAACATGTAACAGGTAGTTGTATACGGTAATCTGGTCGAACACCTTCTGACTGAGGGCAACGGTGGGGGCTTTGTATTCGATGATCATCCTGGGCTTCGTCTCCTTATTATATAATAAGGTGTCGCAGCGTAACGACTTGTCACCTACCTGCAGCTGCACCTCATTGGCCAGCAGTCCTTGAGGATACTGCTTGTGCTCGATGAGGTAGTGCACGAAATGCTGGCGTACCCACTCCTCAGGCGTCAGGGCAACGTATTTCCGGCGTAAGACGTCGAAAATCATGCGCTTTCCTTGCCTTTCTGCAATTTTTATTTCGTAGGATGGTAGGTTTAATCGATACATTTTTGTAATTTTGCAGTCGTAACCGTCTGCAAAGATACGATTAAGCGAGCACAAAGCCAAATAAAACTGCGTTTTATTATGGTTTGTCGAGCGGAAGTATCTTATGTAAAGATGTGATTAAGCGAGCACAAAGCCAAATAAAACTGTGTTTTATTATGGTTTGTCGAGCGAAAGTATCAGTTGTAAAGATGGTATTTATTCTGTAAACGAGTAAAGAATGGCTGAAAAGAAGTCTGGTGGAACCGCTTTCGAGACAATCATGCACGACCTGAAGGCCGGGCAGTATGCTCCTGTCTATGTATTGATGGGTGAGGAGTCGTACTATATCGACCGGATAACCGACTATATCGCAGAGCATGTGCTGCGTGAGGAGGAGCGCGACTTCAATCAGACCGTGGTGTTTGGGGCTGATGTTACTGCTGGACAGGTGGCTGATATGGCTCGCCGCTTCCCGATGATGGCCGAACGACAGGTGGTGATCGTGAAAGAGGCGCAGAATATCAAGAACTGGGAGCGCCTGGAGGCGTATTTCGAGAAGCCACAGCCTACCACCGTATTGGTTTTGGCCTATAAAAACGGTACGATTGACGGTAGAAAGAAGGTTGTGACTAAAGCTCAGAAGTGCGGAGTGGTGTTCGAGAGCAAGAAAAAGCGCGATTATGAACTGCCGGGCTTCATCGAGGGCTATCTGAAAACGAAACAGTGCACGATAGACAATAAGGCTACCCTGATGATAGCAGATCATATCGGTGCCGACCTGAGTCGTCTTACTTCTGAACTCGACAAGGTGGTGATGGCACTGCCGGAGAATGATCGGCGAATCACACCTGAGGTGGTGGAACAGCAGATAGGGGTGAGCAAGGACTTCAACGGCTATGAGTTGCGAAGTGCCATTGCGAACCGTGATATAGTGAAGGCAAATAGGATTGTGAAATATTTTGACAGCAATCCAAAGTCGGGTAGTGCGTTCATGTTAATCCCGTTGCTCTTTTCTTTTTTCCAGAATTTGATGATCGCGTATTATACACCTGGTGGGAGAGGAGAAAACGAGGTTGCCAGGTGGTTGGATCTGAGAAATGGATGGGCTGCCAAGGAGTATGTTTTGGGCATGAGAAATTACTCGGCGATGAAAGTGATGCAGATAATCTATAAAATTAGAGAGATTGATGCCAAAAGTAAGGGACTTGATAACCCCAATACTGGTGTGGGAGAACTACTGAAAGAGCTCGTCGCCTTCATTTTTTACTAAAATAGACCCGTTTTTTTCGCTGGTTTTTCCTGTTTTCCTCCCTTTCGCGGAGGATTTTTTGTGCCGAAAAGTCGATAAATACAAAGGTTTCCGCGTGTTTGAACCCCTCTCAGTTTTGCGTATTTTGAATTGTTCTTGCCGTGGTGCGGAAAAGCTTCTGGATTTTGATTTTTGAGGAAAAACGAAGGGGAGAGATTTGGTGTTAGTGATTATTAACATTCGGTTTCCCGATATTTGGATTTACAAACACAACATTTTGATTCAATATTTAAATTTGCAAAGTTGAATAATTTGCTTTTGTGTGATATTTACAATTGTAATACATTACATTTAGATAACTAAAAGCATGGGTTTGGATTTGTGAAAACATTATTATTCACACCACCTGCGGGGCATATAACCACTTGCTAATCAGTTGTTTTTGTGAAAAACCAAGGAATTTGGAAGTATGATAACATTTCTCTATAAGTAAAAAACTGCATAAACGCCGTTAAAGTACTATAGAGAGCATAGGATAAGCAAATTAAGGCCAGATAGTTGTAAACAAGCACTTTACAAAGTCTTTGTCGTGTTTTAATACCTAAAATTTACGTTTGTTGATAACATTTATGTTTCCATCTATCAATGTTTAGACACCTAAATTATTTATAAATCAAAAAACAAAGTTGTTTTTCTAAATTTCTTTTCATAAATGTTGTACGGGTCAAAATTTTGTTTTACCTTTGTAAAGTCAATCGATTTTGGCAAAAATGACCGTTTTTTTAACCCTTACCAGACAATGAAGGATAGAATCAGACAGATTATGGAGAGTCAGCACATGACTCAGACAACGTTCGCAAGTTTTATTGGGATGGCACCGGCGTCTCTTAGTAGCATCTTTAATGAACGCACCCGCCCCACCTTGAATATGGTTGAAGCCATCAAGAGTAAAATTCCTGCCATCAGTCTCGACTGGCTGATGTTTGGTAAGGGACCGATGTATGAGGATCAAAAAGATGGTGCCAATGAGTCAACTCCAGCTGCCGACACGAACAGTCGTGAACAGGAACTCGACTTCACTACTCCTCCAACTGTGGCCTCTGGAGGCTATCAGGATGGTAGAAACATGCAGGGTGTATATCGTACACCTAATAATCCTGTGAGAAACGAAGTGAAATATATTGACAAACCTAAACGCGAGATTGTTGAAATCCGGGTGTTCTTTGATGATGGCACTTGGGAATCGCTCGTACCTAAAAAATAATAAGGTATAGTTTTTTTGCACGCTACATCGCTTGTTATTTGCTCGTTCTCTCGCTTAATCGTACCTTTGGCTTCGCCGAAGGTACTTTCGCTCGGAAATCCAAAGAAAAACAAGCTTTTCTTTGGTATTTCTCTCGCTTAATCGTACCTTTGCACTTGATATGGAGAAATATATTCTTGACCTACAAGTTGTGGCCGTAGAGCATATACATGACAAGTATGTATTGCTGAAGCTCACCCAAGAGGCTCCCCTGCCCAAGATGTTCCCTGGACAGTTTGTTGAGGTACGCGTGGATGGGTCGCCCTCTACTTTCCTGCGCCGACCGATTTCCATCAATTTCGTGGATGAAACCCACAATCAGTTGTGGCTTTTGGTTGCTGTTGTTGGCGACGGCACCCGTCAGCTGTCACATTTGAAGGTAGGCAGTACACTGAACTGCGTACTCCCCTTGGGCAATACCTTCACCCTTCCTGACAATACCAAGGATGCTGGAACTGCCAACCCGCAGCGCGTACTGTTGGTAGGCGGCGGCGTGGGTGTGGCTCCCCTGTTGTACTACGGGAAATGGCTCAAGGAGCACGGTATGGAGCCTGCATTCCTATTAGGTGCCCGAACAGGTGGTGATCTGTTGCTGTTGGATGCTTTCAAACAGTATGGAAGCGTATATACAACAACCGAGGACGGCTCGGCTGGCGAGCGTGGCTTCGTTACGAACCACTCTATCCTCACGAAAGAACGCTTTGCGTGGATCAGTGCCTGTGGTCCTAAGCCGATGATGCAGGCAGTGGCACGTTATGCGAAACAGACTGAGACCAACTGTGAGGTGTCTCTGGAGAACCTGATGGCTTGTGGCTTAGGCGCCTGTTTGTGCTGTGTGGAAAAGACCGTTAGGGGAAATCTGTGTGTATGCAAGGATGGTCCTGTGTACAATATACAGGAGTTGCTTTGGTATTAGTTATCACGTAATAACGTCAATTAAATATGTCTGATTTAAGCGTAAAAATCCATTCCCTGCAGTTGAAGAACCCTGTGATGACTGCATCAGGAACCTTTGGCTACGGACCCGAGTTTGCCGACTTCATTCCTTTGGACGGATTGGGTGGCATCATTGTGAAGGGTACTACCCTGCATCCACGTGAGGGTAATGACTACCCGCGTATGGTGGAGACAGCCTCTGGTATGCTGAACTGTGTAGGACTGCAGAATAAGGGTGTGGATTATTTCTGTGAGCATATCTATCCGGAGATTAAGGATGTCGACACGAATATCATTGTAAACGTGAGTGGCTCGTCTCCTGATGACTATGCTGAATGTGCCGCTCGTGTAGATGCTCTGGAGAAGGTTCCCGCCATCGAACTGAATATCTCCTGTCCGAACGTGAAACAGGGCGGTATGGCCTTCGGTGTTACCTGCGAGGGGGCTGCCAGTGTGGTGAAAGCCGTCAGGAAGCGTTATCACAAGACGCTCATCGTGAAACTGTCGCCTAATGTGACGAATATTGCTGAGATTGCTCAGGCGGTTGAGGCAGAGGGAGCAGATAGTGTATCTTTGATCAATACGCTGATGGGAATGGCCATCGATATCGAGAAACGCAAACCGAAACTGAGTATAGGTACCGGCGGATTGAGCGGTCCTGCTGTCAAGCCCGTGGCTTTGCGCATGGTGTGGCAGGTGGCCAAGGCCGTGAAGATACCTGTGATTGGTCTTGGTGGTATTATGACGGCTACTGATGCCATTGAGTTCTTGATGGCTGGTGCTACGGCGATAGAAATCGGTACTGCGAACTTCATCGATCCGGCTGTTACCATCAAGGTACGCGACGGGATAGATGACTGGCTCGACAGGCATGGATGTAAGAGTGTCCAGGAAATTATCGGGGTGTTAGATTACTAACACCTCTTTTTTTGTAGTTATGGTATGTTGGTAACGACAAAAAAATCCCCCGGCCAAACAGCCGGGGGTAACCAACACAAAAACTAAACTAGACTTAACTTGACAATAACGGGATTTTCACAAACCCTCAACGCTTTGTCGAGTGCAAATATACGAACTCTTTCTGAAAGTAGCAAGTATTTAATACATTTTTAACCAAAAACCCGTAAAAATTTACACTTTTGTGGTCTTTTGGAACAAAAAACTATCAAGAATCACCATTGCTGCCATCGATTCAACGATGGGAACGGCTCTTGGAAGGACACAAGGATCATGCCGTCCACGGGCCTTCAACGTTGTGGAGTTTCCATCAAGATCGACCGTTTGCTGTTCTTTCAGAATCGTTGCTACTGGTTTGAATGCTACTCGGAAATAGATATCCTGTCCGTTGCTGATACCTCCCTGAATGCCTCCGCTATGGTTGGTGGCGGTAGAGATGCTCTCACCAGGTACGAATAGATCGTTCTGCTGGCTTCCTCTGGTAAGTACGCAATCGAATCCTTCTCCATATTCGAATCCTTTTACTGCATTGATGCTGAGCATGGCCATGCCCAACTGCGCGTGCAGCTTACCGAACTCAGGATCGCCCAGACCGGCAGGACAGTTTTTGATCACGCAGGTGATGGTTCCGCCAACGGTGTCGCCTTCTGCCTTCACCTCACTGATCAGTGCTTCCATTTGTTGGGCTTTCTCCTGGTCGGGACATCTCACGATATTCGACTCCGTCAGGGAGAGGTCGTATTTCCGATAATCCTTGTCGAGGGCGATGCTGCCTACCTGTGATGTATAGGCCTGTATGCTGACACCAAGTTGTTTGAGGGCCAGCTTGGCCAGCGCGCCAGCCACGCATCGGCTGATGGTGATACGCGCTGATGAACGACCGCCTCCACGATGGTCGCGAATACCATATTTATTATAATAGGTGTAATCAGCATGCGAAGGTCTGAACAGGCAACGCATGTTCTCATAGTCCTGCGAATGCTGGTTCTCGTTAAACACCACAAAACCAATGGGACAGCCCGTTGACTTCCCCTCGAAGACACCGCTCAGCAGTTCTACACGGTCGGCCTCATGACGGTCGGTGGTGATATGACTCTGTCCGGGGCGTCTCCTGTTCAGCTCCTGCTGGATAAAGTCCATGTCGATATCTATACCGGCAGGAAAGCCGTCGATGACACCACCGATAGCCGGTCCATGACTCTCTCCAAACGTTGTCAGTCTAAAAATCCTTCCAAATGTATTCACCTTCCAGTCTTAGTTATAACTTCGTTGAGTCTAGATTATTCTCTAGACTTATTACTTATCACTTGTCACTTGTCGCTTAATGACAATGTCCGCAGCCGCAGTCATCTCCATGATGATGGTGGTCGTGACCGCAATCACTTCCGCACTCATCACATCCGCATCCGCAACCCTCACCGCTCAAGCTGTTGATCAATGCCTGAATCTCTTCCTTGGTTGCCTCGCGGTTTTCCACGATATGTCCTTTGAAATGCAGTTCCTTACCTGCTAACGGATGGTTCAGGTCGATCTTCACAAAGCTGTCTGTAATCTGCAGCACTTTGCCGAAGAGGCGCTGACCGTCTTCGTTCTGAAGGGGAAGGATAGCATCGACGAACACGTTATCGTGATCGAAATGACCATTGATGGTGAAGATCTCTCTTTCCAGGTCCACTACGCGCTCGTCCTCGTAGTCGCCATAAGCCTGATCCTTTGAGAGCTTGAAATCAAACTCCCCGCCCTTTTCGATACCTATCACTTGTTTCTCAAAGTCATCAAGGGTGATTCCAAGACCGCTGATAAACTGGAATGGTCTGTCGTTGGTGGCCTCTTCTACGAACTCATTTTCGTCTCCGTTGGCAGCATACAGCGTGTATGCCACTTCCATGTACTTGTTCCTGTTTCTTTCTTCCATAATCTTATTATTGATTTTCTCCTGCAAAATTACTAAAAAGTTTTCTTAATCTATATCAAAACCGTTGATTTACGTCAAAAAAGTGGACTGTTTGCGCAAACAGCTGGTATTTTTTGATGAACGGATGAAAAAAACGCTATACCTTTGCACCCGACAAAAGCACCGAGATGGTGCTACAGGATAACATTATTAAGGATAACAAAAAAGAAAGGAAAGAAAATGAAAAGATTGTTTTTAACCGTTGTAGCTGTGCTGAGCATGACTATGACATTCGCAGAGGATGAGAATCTGAACAAGGTAGAGAACGTAGACGCTTACAGAATGGAAGTGAACTACCACCGACTGGGTGAGGCCCTCAACCTGTCAAGCGACCAGATGGAGGCTGTACAGAGCATTCACGATGCTTTCTGTGTAGATATGATGAGTATCGCAGCTGCCAACCAGTCTTCTCGCAAGGCTATGCTGAAGAACGCCATCGACAAGGAACTGCGCTTCATGCGAATCGTTCTTGATGACAAGCAGTACAAGAAGTTCCTTCTGTTACTGAACGTCACGCTGAACAACCGTGGTTTGAATGCATAAAAGGTAATAAGTAATAAGTTGAGAATTTGCTGCCGCACAGGTAATTGGTGAAACGTTACATGAACCAATGCCATAGCGGTAGCAAATTTTTTTGTTTTTCCCTTTCCTCTTTCACTTTTCCCCTTAATTGCTTTGCCGTTTCGATTTTTTTCATTTATTTTGCACGTAGAATGAAAAGAATCTGTTTCATTATCATACTCAGCTGTTTGAGTGTCATGACGGTCATGGCACAAAGAGCAGATTACAGTAAGATGTCGTCGATGGTGCGCCGAGCTGCCATGGAGCATAAGGACACGCGCCGTCTGGCTCCATCGCGCAATCACCGTTCTTCATCCATTTGTGCTTTTGTGAGAATCAACGAGGATGCCGATCAGGTGCTACAAGAGAATCATTGTCTGAAGTTAGCACAGTTCGGTAATATCTATATTGCCAGTATTCCGCTGAGTCGCTTGGCCAGTCTGTCGATGAACAAGCATGTGACTCGTATAGAGGCCGGGCAGCGTGGAACGGCTCTGATGGACACCACGCACATTATCCAGCGTATCGATCCTTTGTACGAGGGAACGAACCTTCCGCAGGCCTATACAGGAAAAGGTGTCATCATGGGTGTGCAGGATATTGGTTTCGATTTGACGCATCCGAACTTCTACGATACGAAGATGGAGAACTACCGTATCAAGCGTTTCTGGGATCAACTCTCAGTGGATACAGCCTACAGCGACTTGTATGTTGGAGCCGACTACACCACTCAGGAGGAGATTCTTGCCTATGCCCATTCCCGTGATGGCTTGAAGCAAGGTCATGGAACCCATACGTTAGGCATTGCCGCTGGTTCTGGTTACGACACCCCTTTCCGTGGCGTGGCTTTCGAGAGCGATATCTGTTTGGTGAGCAATACCGTGGAGTCTGACAAGGAGTTTATCGATTCCGTGGACTATTACAAATACACTTCTGCTACCGATGCCTTGGGCTTTAAGTATATTCTCGACTATGCCGAGAGAGAAGGGAAACCTTGTGTCGTGTCCTACAGCGAAGGGGCGCATCAGGATTTCTATGGCGACGACCAACTGATGTACGAAGTGTTGGACAGTCTTTCGGGACCTGGTCGTATCATCGTTGCTTCGGCAGGAAATGAAGGACATTTCAATTCGTATTTCCATAAATCTGCTGACGAGGAGTCGCAGGGTACCTTCCTGAACCGCTACGAAAAGACCTTCTATTTCATGGTCGTAGCTGACGGTCCTATGGACTTGCGTTTCATTTCGTATGCCAGCAAGACCAGGGGTGACACGCTCGTTGTTCCTTCACAGCGTATTCTTGAAGCACCCGACTCGGTGCTTCGCGATACCGTGGATCTGCTGAGCCAGAAGCACTATTTCGCCTTTGGCGCCTATCCTTCCAGCTTTGATGAATCCCACATGGTATATGAGGTGGCCATCAAGACCACGAAACGGTTTGGCTACTCAGGTTATTTCCTGTCGGCTGAGATTGTGGGCGAAGGGGTGGAAGCAGATTTCTATACTGTCGCCGGATCCATTCAGTCGAAACCGTCGTATAACCCCAACCTGACAAGTGGTGACAATTCGCACTGTATCTATTCACCAGGCAGTGCGCCCGCTGTGATCTGTGTGGGAGCCACTGCCTATCGCACAGGCCTGTACAACCATGAGGGAAAACATGTGGTAAGCAACTGGGGAGAGAACGGCGAGGTAGCCGGCTATTCCAGCGTCGGACCTACGGCTGATGGTCGTATCAAGCCTGATGTGTTGGCCAACGGCACGAATGTGGTTTCGTCGTACAGTAGTTTCTACCGTGAGGAGCATCCTACGGAAACTACTTGGGACATTGCCTATAGTGATTTCAACGATCGCCGTTATCCTTGGCACGCCGATCTTGGTACGTCGATGTCCACACCCATTGTCAGTGGTATCATAGCCCTGTGGCTGGAGGCTTGTCCGAACCTTACTGCTGATGATGTCAAAGATGTGTTTGCCAAGACCTGCATCCGTCACGACCCTTCGTTGGAGTATCCTAACAACAGTTATGGCTGGGGAGAGATAGATGCCTATAGAGGACTGCTGTACTTACTGGGATTGGATGGCATCGAGGAGATTACACAGGAACAGCCGCAACGTGTCGGCATTGCCATGAAGGATCAGCAGATTGACTTTACCTTTGCCGAGCCCCTGCAGGAATCGGTTACCGTATCTATTTTCACCACCGCAGGAATCAAGGTGCAGAATCTCTCACTTCCTCAGGGTGTCACACAGTCATCCGTCAATATCAGTTCACATCCCACAGGTGTCTATGCCGTTCAACTGCATAGTCGGCAGCCGGGAATCACAGGCTCTGTATTGATCAGGAAACAATAGCAATTATTTAACCATTCAAACTATATGATCATGAATAAAGTAAAGTTTATTTTGATGGCCATCGTAGCTTCGGTATTGGTATCTTGCGGTACCACCAGTACGGTGCCTGTCACAGGAAGAAAACACAAGTTGAGCGTGACAGATGAGTATATGCTCAGTCTTAGTTCACAGCAGTATGCACAGTATATGAAGCAGGCCAAGCCTTCCACCAACGCCACGAACACAGCTCTGGTGAAAAAGGTTGGTCAGCGTTTGGCAACAGCCGTAGAGAACTACTTGAGAACCAATGGCTTTGCTCATGAGGTGAATAACTTCGCTTGGGAGTTCAACCTCGTAGCCGACAATCAGGTGAACGCATTCTGTATGCCTGGTGGAAAGATCGTGGTGTATGAGGGTTTGCTTCCCGTGACGCAGAACGAAGCCTCATTGGCCATCGTGCTCGGTCATGAGATTGCTCACGCTGTGGCTAAGCACTCTGCTGAGCAGATGACAAAGTCGAGCAACTCCAGTACGCTGATACAGCTGGGTGGTGCCATTGCATCAGCCATGGGTGTAGGAGAGACGGCAACACAATTAGGTACCGCCGTGGCTACCCAAGGACTGTCACTGCTGAGTCTGAAATACTCGCGTGATAACGAGAGTGAGGCCGATTACATGGGACTCGTCTTTGCCGCTTTGGCAGGTTATGACCCACAGGTGGCCATCTCGTTCTGGCAGCGTATGGCTGCAGGCAACTCCAGTCAGACCGCCACATGGATGAGCAGTCACCCGTCTGACGAGAAGCGTATTGCCGATATCCAGAAGCACATGCCTGAGGCACTGGCTTATTACAAAGCTGCTGGTGGAACGCCAACATCAACCACCACCACCAAGACCATCAAGGCCTCGTCGCTGACGAAGAAAAAGAAGTAATGAAGAGAATAAGGTAGGGGAGCGCTATGGGTTTCATCCGTCTCCTGATTTCACCGCCCCGTCCCTCAGTACTGACGGACATGCCGGCCTCGGTGAACCGTTTTCTGTGCAGGAAGGGCTATACGGCCATTACGCTGTTCGGTCGACTCTTCACACGGGAGGAGGCTTCGGCTGCTCATCTGAACAAGAAATACGACGCGCTGAAGAACCATGAGATGATTCATCTTCGACAGGCACAGGACACGGGAAACTCTTGGTATCGTTTCTACTGGCTGTATATATGGTACTCGTTCAAGGCCTTGCGCTATTGGCGAAAGCAACGCCAGGCAGCCTATTACCTGAATCCCTTCGAGATGGAGGCGTATTTTCATATGTATGACCTCCATTATCTGGAATCTACAGAAGGAAAAGCTACTGAATGGCGGAAGTTTGCCAAGATGTCGTTAGCGGCACGATTGCGTTATATCCGGAAGAATAACATCGTATAAACAGGCGTTTTTCCTGAAGAAATAGCCAGTTTGCGAACTTTTGCAAACCGTTCAGACGTTTGAGAATTATTGCGAACCCGTTTCTTTGGCGGGTTCGTTTTTTTGTTTTATATTTGCACTATGATTCAGAACATGATGACCATATTGACCCAACGAGAGCTGTTTCTGATCGTGCTGTGTACCGTAACCTACGTAGCATTGTTCGTGGTAGCCGTGCAGAACAGTCGAAGGAAAATCCTTCTTCTGGAGGAACGATTAAATAAGGTACGCGCGATTCAGGAAGACCTCCAGGCACAGAGCAGACAGAGTATCGAGCTTAACAAGAACAAGATTGCCGATCTGGAACGGATGCTGGAGAAGCTCGATGATGAGAACTCCGTGCTGCGCCTTGAACTGGAAGAGAAGAAAGCACGCCTTGATTATAATAATAAGGTGGCGATCATTGAACAGGAGAAACGACAGCAGGCCGAGACCTTGATCTTCAGTTCGGATATCTACCAGCAGATACAGGTCAATTTGGACAAAGGAAGGATGATGACCCAGAACGACTGGACAGAGCTGACCCGACTGATCGACGGTATCTACACAGGGTTCACAGAAAAGCTGTACAGCTTGTGCAAGCTCTCCTCGCAAGACTACTACGTGAGTCTGCTCATCAAAGCACGCATCCAACCCAAGGATATTGCCACACTCACGGCACATTCCAAGGAAAGCGTAGCCTCCACCCGCAGTCGTCTATACCAGAAGGTGTTCGGCAGGAAGGGTTCTTCCAAGGATTGGGACGATTTTATTTTATCGATATAACCATTAAAACAAATAGGATATGATTGAGTATTTTTCACAACACTTATGGCAGATATGGGCTGTAATCGCCGTGGTCTGCCTCATCCTGGAGCTGACAGCAGGCGATTTCTTCATCATCTGCTTCTCCATCGGAGCCGTCTTTGCAGGTATCTGCGATCCGCTCGGACTGGGTTTCTATGGACAGATCGTGGTATTTGCCATCTTCACGCTCCTGAGCTTGTATTTCGTACGTCCCTTTGCCTTACGCTATCTGCATAAGAACGAAGATAACCGTGTGAGCAACGCCGATGCACTGATCGGACGTAGGGGCAGGGTAGTGGAAACCATTGAGGCAGGAGGCTTCGGTCGTGTAGCCATCGATGGTGATGTATGGAAGGCTATCTCCCATGCTACCACCGATATCCCGGTAGGCACATTCGTACGTGTCGTCGACCGTGAAAGTATCATCATCACCGTCGAGGTGGATGAATAATCAACAAAGGAATCATTAACTTTTAAATACTTTACAATTATGTTAGGAGA
The DNA here is from genome assembly GCA_017651265.1 of Prevotella sp. GTDB lineage: Bacteria > Bacteroidota > Bacteroidia > Bacteroidales > Bacteroidaceae > Prevotella. The sequence continues at coordinate 123,366 of JAGCDO010000029.1, forward strand.
CATTATGACTTATGTATTGATAGCCATCGTCATCTTGGTGGTTATCATCGCGAAGAAAGCACTGGTGATTATCCCGCAGTCGGAAACAAAGATTATCGAGCGTCTGGGTAAGTACTACGCTACACTGAACCCGGGTATTAACATCATCATCCCGTTCATCGACCGTGCCAAGGAGATCGTGGTGCTGAACCGTGGCCGCTATTCTTACTCTAACAGTATTGATCTGCGTGAGCAGGTGTACGACTTCCCCTCGCAGAACGTGATTACAAAGGATAATATCCAGATGGAGATCAACGCCCTGCTGTATTTCCAGATTGTGGATCCTTTCAAGGCTGTGTATGAGATTTCGAATCTGCCGAACGCTATCGAGAAGCTTACACAGACCACCTTGCGTAACATCATTGGTGAGATGGAGCTGGATGAGACACTGACTTCTCGTGATACCATCAACACGAAGCTGCGTGCCGTTCTCGACGACGCTACAGATAAGTGGGGTGTGAAGGTGAACCGCGTAGAGTTGCAGGATATCATTCCGCCAAGCACCGTTCTCAATGCCATGGAGAAGCAGATGCAGGCAGAGCGTAACAAGCGTGCACAGATCCTTACCTCAGAAGGTGAGAAGGCTGCAGAGATCCTTGCATCAGAAGGTGAGAAGACCGCTATGATCAACCGTGCTGAGGCTTCTAAGCAGCAGGCCATCCTTCATGCTGAAGGTGAGGCTCAGGCTCGCATCCGCAAGGCTGAGGCTGAGGCCATCGCTATCGAGAAGATTACAGAGGCAGTGGGCAAGAGTACGAATCCTGCCAACTACCTGCTCGCACAGAAGTATATCCAGATGATGGAAGAGCTGGCTAAGGGCGACAAGACCAAGACGGTTTATCTGCCTTACGAGGCTACTAACGTGATGGGATCCATCGGTGGTATCAAAGAGCTCTTCAAGGGAGAATAACCCAAGGCTATTTCATTTCCTGGAAAGCTGACTTGATGTCGGCGGCGGTGAGTTCAACCAATTCATCGTCGCCGACATTCTTTGTCTTCGACAGTCGGTTGGCCTGACACTGAATGGCTTTCTCGAAGAGGTTACGCACATAACGGGCATTACCGAAGTTGCGGTCTTTATGCTGAACAGCCTGTTCCAAGCCTTGATGGAGTAAGTCGGCACCTTCCTTGGTAATGGTATATTCGTTCTTCTTCAGGTAAAGACGGAAGATGTCATACAGCTCGCCAGAGGAGTAGTCGGGGAAGTTGATATAACGGTTGAAACGCGACTGCAGTCCGGGGTTCGTATCAATGAACTTCTTCATCTCGTTGGTGTAGCCAGCCACAATCACCACCAACTTGTCACGGTCGTCTTCCATACGTTTCAGCAACGTAGCCACAGCCTCTGCTCCATAATCCTGTGAACTCTCACTCTGAGTCAGCGCATACGCCTCGTCGATGAACAGCACACCGTTCAGGGCAGAGTCGCAGGCCGCATTCACCCGAGGGGCAGTCTGACCTACGTATTTCCCAATCAATCCGGAGCGGTCGGTCTCTACCAGATGACCTTTCTTCAAGATTCCTAAGTCCTTATAGATTCGTGCCACGATGCGTGCCACTGTGGTCTTACCTGTACCAGGACTACCGGTGAACACCAGGTGGTAGCTCAGTTTCGGACTCTTCAATCCTTTCTCCTCACGCATCTTCTGTACCTTGACGAAGTTTGCCAGGGAGCGCACCTCCTCTTTCACCGATTCCAGTCCGATCAGCTCATCCAACTCCTGATAGGGGTCACCCTCCATGGGCTTGTTCACCGTCATACTGTCTTCTTGTGCTCCTCCTTCAGAACGGTCCTCACGGTCGCTGAACTTGTACTTCCTACCGCCGACATCGCTGCCGCTGTCGTCACTACTGTCAACAGTGACATATTTCTCACTACTGCTTTCAGCTTCGTTTCCGATAACCATCGTGAAGATACCTAAGAAGATGAATACCGCACAGATGGCGATGATGATGATGGTGAGTTGCTTACTCGTGAATTTCTCTTGAAGACTCATATTCGTTTGATTTTTAGTATTATAGACATGTAAAGAAGATAAGGGACGAGGTAGCAGAGCAAGTCGGCTACATCAAACGTTCCAGGTAGCAGTCCTGTTAACTGCAGCAGTTCAGATACAGCACCGATGATAGGGATGATACCTGCAACAAAGATGCGGGTCTTAACTGACTGTCGGTACAGGAAATATTCGGTTGTCAGGATATAGGCAGCAGCCCACAGGGCACCGGGCAGACTGTAAATGATGAATTCCGGTAGCTGTGAACTGATACCCTCGCGCATGCTGTTGATGACTGTTGACAGTCCGATAGCATCAGTCACATGGAACATCAGCAGGGTTTGCGGACGATACAGCAGATAGGTCATTCCACCTATCAGCAACATCATCATCCCCAGGGGCAGCTTCAGTCTTTGCGTCATATTCCTTGTTTTGCGCGATTTGCCGACAAAGATACGAAAAGTCGGGAGCAAAACAAAGAAGATCTTTGTTTTTTTGTCCTTTTCTTTTGTATTATCTCCAATTTGTATTATCTTTGTGGCAATAAGTATAGAAACGAGATGATGAACGTATGTATTGTGGCCGGTGCCCGCCCGAACTTCATCAAGGTAGCACCGCTGATCCGTGCCATTCAGGGTGCGGACGATATGGATTTTCAACTGATATATGCTGGTACAGAGAAGGATCCCACCTTGGAAGGATCTTTGTTTGATGACCTGCAGATAGCGCGTCCGGATGTCTTTTTAGGTGTTGACAGTACCAGTCTGAACGAGATCACGGGTCAGGTGATGGGCGCCTTCGACCGTTATCTGGAAGAGCATCCTGCCGATGTGGTGGTTGTGGTAGACGACTTAGCCTCTACGATGGCAGCAGCTATTGTTACCAAAAAGCGTGGTATCGTCTTAGCCCATCTGGTGGCCGGCACACGTAGTTTCGACATCAAGATGCCGAAAGAGGTGAACCGACTGGTCATCGATGGTCTTTCCGACTTACTTTTCACGGCGGGAGTCAGCAACAGCAGTATCACCAATCGTGAGGGAGCCGAGCAGAGCAAGGTCTATCGGGTGGGGAATATCTTGCTCGACAACCTGCGCTTCAACCATGCCCGTTGGCAACGGCCTGCCATCATGGACGATTTGCAGTTGGAAGAAGGTAAGTATATCGTCTTCACCATCAACCGCAAAGCGCTGTTGGAAAACAAAGAGAACCTGAAAAAGATGCTGGATACGATGGTAGAAACAGTAGGGGAGAAGCAAGAAGTAAGCATTCCCGTTATCGCCCCCCTCCGAGGAAAAGCCCTCGATGTGGTTTCAACAATAAACTGTCAACTGTCCACTGTCAATTGTCAACTTAAGATCGTTCCTCCATTGCCCTACCTGGAGTTCGGCTATCTTACCGCCCATGCCATGGGTATCATCACCGATAGTGGAAATGTGGCAGAGGAAGCAACGTTCAATGGAGTTCCCTGCATCACGCTGAATAGCTACACGGAGCATATTGAGACCGTGAAACAAGGCTCGAATGTCTTGGTGGGCGAGGATGCGGAACAACTGAAGAAGGCCATGCGCGACCTGCTTGACGGTAATTGGAAGAAATGCAGTCTGCCCGACCGCTGGGACGGACGAACTGCCGAGCGCATCGTTCAGATCTTAAGAGACACCGTAATAACGAAATAACGTCACTATAACTCAAACCGGGCTACAAGCGGCAGATGATCGCTGTAGCCCTTGTTGTATTGATACCCTCGGTAGTTCCTTCGGGGCATCACCCCTCCATATTGCTCATCCTCTTCCAGCAGGAAAGGAACATCATGGATGCGGCATTGTTGGAAAGCATGCAAGATGTTTCCTCCCACGAAGATATGATCGATGCTCTCCCATTGTCCTTGGTATTTGTAGGTTCCCTTGGCCCCATGACTGCCCCGTGCTCCTTGCGAGACATTCATCAGCTGGTGCTTGCGAAGGATTCCAAGCGCTTTACTGTCGTAGGGATCGTTGAAGTCGCCTGCCACCACGACACTTGCCGTTGGTGAGCTGGAACGGATGGAGTCGATGGCCAGGCATAGTCGGTTGACCACTGCAAGACGATGCGGACGGGTAGTCCTTTCACCGCCGAACCTACTGGGGGCATGAACCACAAATACATGCAGGGTATCACCATTGATCAGTTCGCCGCAGGCATAAAGAATGTCACGAGTAGGACGCATCTCTTTTATAGGCGGGATGCGAAGAGAATAGTGGTTGATCATACGAAAGGAAAACGGACTGTACAACAAGGCAACATCAATGCCACGCTGGTCGGGACTGTCGGTCATTACATACTCATACCCAGCATTCCGTAGTAACGAACGCCGACTCAAATCGGTGAGCACCGTATCATTCTCCACTTCGCAGAGCGCCACTAAGTCGGGCAACGCCCATCCGCTGTTGTCATCGCCGCAGGAGATAATCTCCTGGGCGATGCTGTTCAACTTGTTCCAATAGCGGGTACGTGTCCAATGTCTCAGACTCTCCGCCGTATATTCCGTATCATCTTTGACACTGTCCTTGCGAGCATCAAAGAGATTCTCGCAGTTCAGTTCCACAAAGGTGAGTATTCCAAGTATTAGATAAGTAAGGTGCATGTTATTTCTCTATTTGTATGTCGCGTTTGACATTGTTGCGAATCTTCGTGAGATAGGTCTTCATGCCCTCCGCGTCTTTGTTGTCGATGATCTCCAGGAGTTCCTTCAGCTCCGTTCGTATCTGTGCTACCTGACCGCTCGTGTAGGGGTTGAAGAGGATTTCCTGTAGCAGGTAGTCGTCCTCGTTCAGCACTCCCTTGGCAATCCTCATGTGTCGTTTGAACGTTGTTCCCGGCGCATCCTGGTGTTTCATCACGGCAGCGAACACAAAAGTAGATACAAACGGGATTGACAGCGAGTAGGCCACGGTCTTGTCATGCTCCTCGAAGGTATATTCGTAGATGTTCAGTCCGAGTTTCTGATACAAGTCCTTGAAGAAGATCCGTCCCATGTAGTCGCCTTCGCTGATGATGATGGCGTTCTCCTCAGAGAGTTGCTGCAGGTTGGCAAATGTCGGACCGAACATGGGGTGTGTTGACACATACCGCATGCCTGTTTTCTCGTAGAACTCCTTCAGGTCGGTCTTCACACTGGCAATATCACTGATGATACACTCCTTGGGCAGATAAGGAATCACCTGTTCGAATACGGGAATCGTATATTTCAGTGTCACGGCATTGATGAGCAGTTCGGGCTTGAACTCCCTAATCTCCTCCAGCTGTGTAAACCGCTGACAGTTATAGGTGAACCGCATCCGTTTGGGATCCCGCTCAAACACTGCCACCTCATGGTCGAAACTCAGCAGGTCGATGAAGAAACTTCCCATCTTCCCTGCGCCTAATACCAATATTTTCATCTTCTACTTATTGATTATTTCCATCTGCTGTCGCACACTCTCCTGGTGCACAGCCTCGAACACCACCTTTACAAAGTCACTGTCCATACCGCAGAGTGTTCCCTGTGCACCGCGCTTGTTCAGAATCTCGTTGTAACGGGTGGGCTGCAGCACGGTCATGTTATGCTCTTTCTTGTAATGACCGATCTCACGACAAACGCGCATACGCTTTGACAGCAGTTCCATCAGGTCGTTGTCGAGTTCGTCGATCTGCTTACGCAGCTGGGTGATGCCCTCGGTAGTGGTGTTCTCATCACGGATAATCAGCAGACTGAGGATGAAGTCGATCACATCAGGTGTTACCTGCTGCTTGGCATCACTCCAAGCCTTGTCAGGATCGCAATGACTCTCCACGATCAGTCCGTCGAAACCTAAGTCCATGGCCTGCTGACACAGCGGGGCGATGAGTTCACGACGACCGCCGATATGACTGGGGTCGCAGATGATGGGCAGATCGGGAATGCGGCGACGCAGCTCAATGGGAATCTGCCACATCGGCATGTTGCGGTAGATCTTCTTGTCGTACGACGAGAAGCCACGGTGAATGGCACCCAGTCGTTTGATACCAGCCTGGTTGATGCGCTCCAGGGCACCGATCCACAGTTCCAGATCAGGATTCACAGGATTCTTCACGAACACGGGAATGTCAACACCCTGCAGGGCGTCGGCAATAGCCTGCATGGCGAAGGGGTTTGCGCTGGTGCGGGCACCGATCCACAGGATGTCGATACCGTATTTCAAACACAGCTCCACATGCTCCGGGGTAGCCACCTCGGTGGCCACCAGCATACCCGTCTCTTCCTTCACGGCCTTCATCCAGGGGAGCGCTTTCTCTCCATTACCTTCGAAGCCGCCTGGCTTGGTACGTGGTTTCCATACACCGGCACGGAAGTTATGGCAGCCTTTCATGGCCAGCTGGCGTGCTGTGGTCATCACTTGTTCTTCCGTCTCTGCAGAGCAGGGCCCTGAGATGACGAACGGACGTTCGTTGTCACTCGGTAGTCTCAATGGTTCTAATTCTAATTCCATAACTATTTAAAATTGAAGAATTGAAAAATTGAAGAATTGAAAACTCTTCGCATCATCTATTCTTGCTGGTTTTCTTTTGTTTTCTTTATCGTATTTACTAATGTTCCTATTATTATTCTCAAGTCTTTCATTACAGATTCAAATTCAACATCTGTTAGGTATTCAGCCCTAAAAAGCAAAGTGATCCAGTATTTTGTTTCATTTGCTTCTTTAAGTGAAATAGATAACTTTGAAAGGAAATCTGCCTTACTTTGTGCATGCTCACTCTCCGCTATATTTGCTCCGATGCTAGTTCCACAACGTAATAACTGTTTTGACATGATGTATTCTGCTTTTTCATTAGTCAGATACTTATACATATTAACTATGCGTAAAGCAAAGTCCATACTCAAATTTGCTATCACAATATCTTTCATCGGTACAACACTTCAATTCTTCAATTTTTCAATTTTTCAATTCTTTGAAGCGCAGCTTCAAGTTTCTCTTCTTTTGCGCAGAGCGAGATGCGGATATAGCGCTCTCCCTTGCTACCGAAGATGAAGCCGGGGGTGATGAACACACGAGCTTCATGGAGCACCCGCTCCGTCAGTTCCTCTGCATTAGTATAATTCTCAGGAATCTTTCCCCAGAGGAACATACCCACCTGGTTCGGATCGTACTTACATCCCAGCACATCCATGATCTGCTCAGCATATTTCCTACGCCGACTGTAAGTCTCGATATTGGCCTCACGGTGCCATTGCTCAGAGTTACGGTATGCCTCTGCTGCTGCCAGCTGGATTCCACGGAACGTACCACTGTCGATATTACTCTTGATCTTCAGGATCCACTGCACGAACTGGGCGTTGGTGGCCAGCATTCCCACACGCCATCCCGGCATGTTATGACTCTTACTCATGGAGTTGAACTCAATACAGCAGTCCTTGGCTCCCGGCACCTGCAGCAACGACAGCGGTTTCTCATTCAGGATGAAAGAGTAGGGGTTGTCGTTCACCACCACAATATTATGCTTCCGGGCAAACGCCACCAGTCGTTCGTACGTTTCCATCCGCGCTGCACCGCCTGTCGGCATATTGGGATAGTTTGTCCACATCAGTTTCACCTTACTCAGGTCCATCTTCTCCAGCGCCTCGAAGTCGGGCTGCCAACCATTGTCCTCCATCAGGTCGTAGTTCACGATCTCTGCTCCCAGAATCTTACTCAGTGAGGTGTAGGTGGGGTAGCCGGGATTCGGTACCAATACCTGTTCACCAGGATTCACGAAGGCGAGGGTTACATGCAGGATTCCCTCCTTACTGCCGATGAGCGGTTGTATCTCAGTCTGGGGATTCAGCTCCACACCATACCAGCGATGGTAGAAGTCGGCCATGGCGTTCCGCAGCTCAGGCGTTCCCATGGTGGGCTGATAGCCGTGGGCATTGGGGTTGTTGGCCACCTCGCATAACTTGTCGATGGTCTGCTGCGACGGTGGCATGTCAGGACTGCCGATGGCCAGACTGATAATGTCCTTGCCCTCTGCATTCATCTGTGCCACCTCTTTCAGCTTCCTACTGAAATAGTATTCACTCACTAATCCTAATCTCTTTGCTGGCTCTATCATAATCTAAATGTTCAAAGTTTTCAGCTTCCTTGGTATTCTCCCAAGATTTTCAGGTCTCTTGTCAGTGGGATGATGGCATCAACCGACTGGCGGTAGCGGGTCAAATCGTCGTACATCACATCCACATAGAACAGGTATTCCCATTCCTTACCGATGATGGGAAGCGACTGGATCTTCGTCAGGTTGATCTTGTAGAAGGAGAGGATGGCCAGTACATGACTCAGACTGCCCTCTTCGTGAGGAAGGGAGAAGACGATGCTCGACTTGTTCGCCTGTGTCAGCGGACGGAGCATGTCGGCCTTATTCGGGTTTGACACCACAAGGAAACGGGTGAAGTTATGTTTGTTGTCCTCGATATGATCCTCTAACACTTTCAGTCCGTAGAGTCTGGCAGCATCAGCATGACAGATGGCTGCCCATCCTTTGTGGTTCCCCTCAGCAATCATCTTCGCACTACCTGCCGTGTCCTCGGCCTCCACATTCTTGATGGTGGGGTGGTTGCTGAGGAACTGACGGCACTGCATCAGCGCCACAGGGTGGGAGTGTACCTCGGTAATCGTGCTCCAGTCGTCTTCCGGTAGACAGCAGATGCAATGACTGATGTGCAGTTTGTGCTCTCCAACGACCGTTGTACCTGAGTCGCGCAGCAGTTCGTAGTTGTGCAGCAGACTTCCTGCGATGGTGTTCTCAATGGCCAGCATACCGATGGCCGTAGGGTCATTTCTGAGGCTCTCGAACACCTGTTCGAAGGTGGAGCAGCAAAGCAACTGCACCTGCTCATCGTGGAAATACTGGTGGGCCGCAATATCGTGGAACGATCCGTTCAACCCTTGTATGGCAATTCTCTTCATCTTTTATATTATTAAAAAGAAACTCCGCTTTCACTTGTCTGTGAAGCGGAGCCTTATCTAATTTTAATTCTCAATTTTCAATTTTGAATTACATGCAACTTCCCGCTTCACAGTGTCCTGCAAAGTAAAAATAAAAGTAATAGAAAGATGCATATTGCTTACTCATATTCATATTTTTACTAATTCGGCTGCAAAATTATAACTTTTTCGTGAACTACACAAACATTTTGCCACTTTTTTGAAAAAAAACATTCCTCCATGCAAATAATAGACGTTTATTCCTTTTGGTATATAGATAATTACTACTTTTGCAACCTGCCAATGATATCTTTTTTTGAAAAAGTTGGTGTTTAGGGTTTAGTAAACCGATTTTCGTGTGTAATATAGGTGTATGATGACAAGAAAACAAGAACTTGAGACGCTGTTTCGACAGCATTACCGGCAGATGTACCGGTTGGCCACCCTGCTTCTGCACGATGATGCTGAGAGCAAGGACATTGTGCACGATGTCTTCGCTCAGTTGCTTACCTCGTCAACCACTGAACTGCATGAGGAAACGGCAGCAGCGTTCCTACTTACCAGCGTACGCAACAGATGCCTGAACGTGATACGTGGCAGAAAGATTCAGGAGCGGGTCCAGCGACTCTATCTCCTCGACCTTGATACCACCATCATTCCGCCCGACCTGTTTCGTGAAGAGCTGAAAGCCCTGTCAGAGGGTATCAGTCTGTTAACACCACCTGTCTGTCGTGAGGTGGTTGAACTGCATTTCCGCGATAATCTCACATTCCGTGAGGTTGCCCTTCGCCTCGGTGTCAGTGAGACCACCGTGTATAAGCATTTGCGCCGCGCGCTTCAGCAATTACGTGAACACCTTAAAAGAGATTAGTAAGATGAACAAAACCGATTTGTTGTTCCAGATGATGGAACAACCCCATGCATACACCGACCAGCAGTGGCAGGAGATACTCTCGGATGAAGAGTGCCGGGAACTCTATACCCTGATGGCAAAGACCCAGCGTGCATTCGATACTCAAAACGAGATTGACGATGAAACCATCGATGTTGAGTGGAAGCGATTATCAGCTTCTTCTGCTCGTCGCTGGCTTCGTGTGGCAGCTATGTTTATAGGTGTCCTGATGATTTCTGGTATGACCATTGCAGCTGTCCATCTTGTGCGCAACGCTGTGGGGGTAGATACAAAAGCCCCGACTCAGGAGACACCAATCACAGATTCACATCAATCTGCTTTGCCTACTGATACCATTAAGAGCGATACCATCACCAAGGCAGAGTCTGTTGTTTTCGATAATGTTACGCTGGATAGCATTGCCAAGGATATTGCAGCCTATCATCACCTTGAGATGCATCTGCAGAACGAGCAGACTAAGCAGTTGCGTTTCTATTTTGTGTGGAAACAAGAAGACAACCTTCAGGAAGTGATCGAGAAGTTGAACATGTTCGAGCATGTCAATATGACTGTTGAGAACGATAAACTGATTGTGAGATGATGAAGCATTTCATGATAACCCTTATCGCCCTGTGCTGTTTCATCAACGTTCAGGGTCAGATGATTACACGCAACTATGATAACGTCTCTATGTCTGAGGCTTTGCGTGATCTCAATGAGCTGTCACGAGATTACACCATCAGCTTCCTATACAACGAACTGGAGAATTTCCGCGTTTCTACCCACATCAAGCGCAAATCCGTTCCCGATGCCATTATGCAGGTCATTGGCTTCTATCCTATCCGTATTGTTCAGCGTGGGAAGAAAGACATCTATGTGGAATGCACCCATAAGACTGCACGTCATCTCACAGGAAGTGTCATTGATGAGAATCGCCAGCCCTTGCCCTATGCCAATGTTTACCTGCTTCATCCATCTGACTCAACTGTTATCGGTGGTGGTGTGAGCAATGAGGCTGGCGTTTTTGTTATCCCTTACGATGTACCTACGGTATTGGTTCGCATCTCCTATGTAGGCTATAAGACCATCTATCGCTTGTGCAGCAATGAACAGATGGGAGTTGTTCAGATTAAGCCAGAATCACAAACCATAAAAGGCGTTGTTGTTACTGGCGAGCGCCCGAAGGTACAGCTACAAGGAAATGTAATGATTATGAATGTGGAGGGGACGGTCATGGAACGACTGGGAACCGCCGAAGATGTACTCTCTCGGGTGCCTACCATCTCGAAGAAAGGTGAAGGCTATGAGATTCTCGGAAAAGGCGCGCCGCAGATTTACCTGAACAACCGCAAGCTGACCGACCTGAACGAACTGCGTAATATCCAGTCGGACTTTATCCGCAATGTGGAGGTTATTCAGAATCCTGGAGCCCGCTACGACGCTTCGGTGAATGCCGTCATCATCATTCGCACCAAACGGGCGGCAGGCGAAGGATTGGGTGTGGAATTGTCATCGTGGTCACGCAGTGGACGTGGTTATGCCAATAACGAGCGCATCAACCTGACCTATCGCACGGGTGGTCTGGAACTCTTCGCCAACCTTTTTGGGGCATATAACAGAAGAAAGAGTCAGGGCGAGTTCGAACAGACCATCTTTGCCGATACGCTGTGGGTGATTAACAATAAGCAGAAGAATAATGTTCGCAATCCTTTCCTTGAAGGACGATTCGGTTTCAACTACCAAATCAATGATAATCACTCTTTCGGTGGATTCTACCAGAATACGTATGACTACGTAAAGACCCGCAGTGAGCATGATGATGACCTGCTGGCCGATGGAGTGGCATACGACCATTTGCAAAACAGCAGTGTCAGACGCGACAAGAATACCCCCATTCATCAGGTTAATCTTTATTACACAGGCAAAGTGGGACAACTTACTATCGATTTCAACGCCGATTACACTTCCCGCAGACAGCAGAGTTGCAATCAACAGCAGGAACTCAGTACTGAGTACGAAGACCGCGATGTGAATACAGAAAGTTTGACGCGTAGTAATCTGTTTGCTGAGAAACTATTCGTTTCCCATCCGCTGTGGAAAGGGCAGATAGAGATAGGTGAGGAATATACCAATACGCGATGGAAAAGCAGATTTGATAATCAAGAGGGATACATTGCCAACAGCAATAACGAACAACACGAAAGCAATATTGCACCCTTCATGGAACTACGCCAACGTATAGGACGCTTCCAACTGTCCACAGGTCTGCGTTACGAGCATGTGGAGTCAGAGTACTTCGTAAGTGATGTTCGCCGTGATGAACAATGCCGTATATATAACGACCTGTTTCCGTCCCTTTCTGTTTCTACATCAGTCAAGAATCTACAACTATCTTTCAGTTATGCGAAACGAATAACACGCCCTTCATATTGGCAGTTGAGTAGTGATGTTACCTACGAGAATCGCTTGAATCAGCAGACGGGTAATCCCTATCTGAAGCCCGTTAAGTACCACAACCTAAACGCGATGGTGATGTGGAAGTGGCTCTATCTGATGACCAATTACTCCCATTGTGTTGACCCTATTCTCTATACGGCGGGCGGTCTTGAAGATGACTCAAAGGTGAATTTCGTGACTTACTTGAATTACGATTATGCCGATTGGATTACGATCACGCTGGGGGCACAGAAAAATGTCAAATTGGGTCACGAAGTCACATGGACTCCGCAATACAACATCTCACTGATGAAGCCGTGGCTTAAGGCGGAGTTTCTGGGTGAGCAGAAGAGTTTCAATCGGCCTATGCTGTCCCTACAATTGGGCAACATAGTCACCTTGCCTCACGACTGGCTTGTGCAAGCAGACTTCAACGTGCACACCCATGGCAACACAGGTTCAAACATCTATGTTGACAGTACCAATCCAATGCTCTCGCTCAGTATCAGCAAGGACTTCTTCCTGCGCCGACTCAATGTCAAACTGACAGGCAACGACCTCTTCAATGGCGGCATCAACCATGTAATGCTTTACAGCAATAGGATGATGTTCCGTAAGATGGAAGACAACGATTCCCGTAGCATCCAACTCTCGATACGCTACCGCTTTAACGTCACCCCGTTGAAATATAAAGGAACAGGTGCTGGTAATGCGGAAAAGAGCAGATTGTAATCAAGCGTAATATTGTCATATATACCTATGGTTTTAGAAAGTAAAACCATAGGTTTTCTCAACACCTAACGTAGTAAAAACCTAATTGCCTTATATCGAGCAACTTAGGAGGAAAATGGAACCTCAAAGACCTAACATAAACCTAACCAAAGACCTAACGTCAGACACAATGCCTTGAACGTAGGCGAACGAACGAACAGTTGGTGTTCGCTTACAAAGAATGGTGTCTAAAATTTATATTATTATACATAATAATATAAATTCTAAGGGCGGTTTTTTACGAAGGAAAAAACTGTTCGTTCGTTCGCGTTCGCCTTGATTTGTCTTCGTCTCTCATCTTTCTTGAACGACCCAGCTTGTTGTGAGTGAGAGCGTCATTCTCTGATAGCGGGAACGTCATTCACTGGTAGTGATCATGTCATTCAGTGTTTTTTAACAATATGGTTCCGATTTCTTAACAGTTTTTTGCGAGCCACGCGCCCCCAAATTTGGAACTTGAAGAATTATATTGTATCTTTGCAGCAGAATACTAAAGACTTACGAAAATGAAACCATTAAGAAAACTATTCGTTGTTGCAATCCTGCTAACGTTAACTACGACAATCAAAGCAGGTGATGTGAACCTTGTGGGCACTATCTGGTATGATATTGACACTAGTACCAAAACCGCCTCAGTGGTAGCCCCCAATAACGGTGGCAAGTACTCAGGAGAAATAAGCATTCCCTCTACCATCAACTTCGACGGCACGGTGCGTGTCACTGCCATCGGCGCGAGTGCCTTCAACGGCTGCGTATTGCTGACGAAGGTAACGATGACAAGCCAGGTCACCTCCATCGGCGATAATGCCTTCAACGGCTGCACGGCCTTGGAGGAGATCTCCGGCTATACGAATGTGAAAAGTATCGGGCAGTACGCCTTCTCGGGCTGTTCCAAGCTGACGGAGTTCCACATCTATTCAGCGCTCACCACCGTGGGCAAATCAGCCTTTTACAATTGCACTGGTCTCCAGGCCGTCTATGCCGAAGAAATGGGCACATTCGGCAGCATTAACTTTACCAACGACAAT